>NZ_NBZV01000017.1 GCF_002379095.1 Polaromonas sp. AER18D-145 | reverse complement strand
TGCCCAAGACATCCAACGCCAAGCTGAAGAAAGGCGAGTTGAAGAAATGGCTGTCTGGCGGTGCAGTGCCCCTGCCCTGGCAACTCGAAATTGCTTGACCTTGTAGAGCCCCGTCAAGTACCCCCTTGAAAATTACCCCCGTGCATAAAACGTGAAACCCCAGGAGACAAAAATGTTGAAACTACGTAAACCCATGAAATGTTTGATGGCTACCGCCGTCGTGTGTGTGTCCGCCTTGTTGCCGGCGGCAGCTCAAACCAAGCCGCCGTTGAAAATCGGTGGATGTTTTTCCGTTACTGGCCCAGCGTCCTACGCCGGAGCTGGCGCCATGAAAACCGTCGAGATGTCCGTCGAAGCCATCAACGCCGCTGGCGGCATCGATGGCCGCAAAGTTGAGTTCCGCGGCTACGATGACGAATCGGATGCATCGCGTGCCAATACGCTGGTCAAGCGTCTGATCGAGAATGACAAGGTTCACGTCATCATCGGCTGCTCACTGACGGGCCCGACGATGTCGGCCATCCCGCTGGTGGAGCGGGCGGGTATCCCCATGGTTTCGTTGGGTGCGGGTTCTGCGATTGTTGAGCCGGTCAAGAAATTTGTATTCAAGACGATCCATACCGATGCGATGGTGGTGAGTCGCCTGTACGACCACATGCTGGGTCGCGGTATCAAGAGCATCGGCATCATTGCCGGCAGCGATGCGTTCGGTCGATCCTGTCTCTCAGCCGCGCAGAAATTGGCACCGGAAAAAGGCGTCAAGATTCTGCGCGATGAGTCCTACAACGCCAAGGACACGGACATGACCGTACAGCTGACCAAGCTGCGCCAGGAGCCGGGTTTGCAGGCAGTCTTGAATTGTGGCTTCGGCGAGCCGGCGATCATTGCCACCAAGAACTACAAGCAACTCGGCATCACCGTGCCGCACTACGGAACCCATGGCCTTGCGTCGAACGATTTTGTCAGATTGGCGGGCGGTGCGGCGGAAGACATGATCATGGCAAATGTATCCCTCCTGGTATGGGATCAATTGCCCACCAGCGACCCCCAGCAACCGGTGGTGCAGGCTTATGTGAAGGCCTACCGCGCCAAATTCAACGAAGCCCCTTCCTTCTTTGCGGGTACTGCACATGACGCGTTCTTCGCCATCCGGGAGGCGGTGCGGCGCAGTGGCAGTATCGAGCCCGCCAAAATTCGCGATGCCATCGAAAAAGGCAACGACTTTGTGGGTGTGACAGGGCATTTCCGGATGAACGAGACCGACCACGTTGGCTTGACCCCCGACTCCTTGCGGATCGTACAGGTCAAGAATGGTCGATGGAAACTCGTTGAAAAGGAGTGATTATGGACGCCGCATTCATTCAGTTTCTCTTTGCCGGTCTGACCGAGGGCGCACGCTATGCACTGGTGGCTCTCGGTTTCATGCTCGTCTACAACGCAAGCGGGGCACTTAACTTTTCTCAAGGGGAGTCGGTCATGCTTGGTGGCATGACTACCGCTGTTCTGATGCAGGCTGGAATCCCGCTGTTGCCCGCCATGGCCGCCGCCATTGCGGTCACGCTGGCGGTGGCGCTGCTGCTGCAAAAGTTGTTTTCACGGACTTTGGAGCGGTCAGGTCTGCTTGAGGTCATTATCATGACGGTGGCGTTTGGAATGGTCGTGCGCGGCGTGGTGCATGTCTTTTGGGGTACACAGACGCGCTCGGTTCCGGCCTTCAGTGGCAATGATCCCTTGATGATCGGGGGGGCGACCATCCTGCCGCAGGTCTTGTGGGTGATCGGCATCACAGTTGTGATACTGCTGATTTTGGGCTGGTTTTTTCGCTACAGCCGGGCTGGGCGTGGATTTGTGGCAGCGTCGCTCGATCCGGAGACTGCCCAGCTCATGGGGATTAATGTGCGCGGTGTGTTGATGCTGGCCTTTGCCTTTGCCGCTGCCCTTGGCGCGGTCGGTGGCATCGTGACGGCGCCAATTACCTATACCTACTATGACGTTGGTGTGATGGTCGGCCTCAAGGCGGTCATCGCGGCCATCATAGGCGGCATGGGCAGTCCACTCGGTGCCGTCCTCGGCGGCTTGCTGATTGGCCTGGGTGAGTCGATGACGGCGGGCTATCTGTCGTCAGCATACAAGGATGCGGTCCCCTTCTTGATGATCACCTTGCTGTTTCTCGTCAAACCGAACGGTTTGCTTGGAAAAGCGCCGATTGAAAGAGTTTAGAGATGAATCATGATGAATGAGCTTTTAATTAAACCGTCCGGCGTAGCCGCAGCTCCAATCAAGAGCGTGATCGGCCAAAGGGTATTTGCACGCTACTCGCTGCTATTTGTTTTGGTCTTGGCCTTGGCCTTGGTGCCTATCCTTATTTCCAATTCTTTTTATATTGCCGTCGCCAATCTGGTGATGATCAACGCAGTGGTTGCCATTTCCATGACGCTGTTGCTCGGTACGACCGGGCAGCTCAGCCTGGGTCACGCCGGTTTCTTTGCGTTCGGTGCCTATGTCTCGGCCTACCTTGGTGGTCCGCAAGGGCTGCCCACGCTGCTGGCGCTGGCGCTGGCGGTGCTTGGAACGGCAGTGCTTGGCTGGTGTGTTGCGCGTTTGTTCCTGCGCTTGTCAGGCTACTATCTTGCCGTGGCGACGCTCGGCATCGGCATGATGTTGAGTATTGTGTTGCGCAACGAGCAGCATCTGACCGGCGGGCCCGATGGTATGTCGGTTGTGCCGTTTGGCGTTTTGGGCTTTTCACTGCAAGGTGAGATGGTATGGTATTTCGTGTTGTTGTTCGTGCTGGTGTTCGCCACTGTCGGGTCCTACAACCTGCTTCGTTCTCCTGCCGGTCGCGCCCTTCGTACGCTGCATGATGCCGAGATCGCCGCGACTTCCGTCGGTGTTGATGTACGCGGCTACAAGGTGCGGGTTTTCGTGTTGTCGACCGCGTTGACCGGATTGATGGGGGCCTTATACGCCCATTATGCGGGCTTTATCACCCCTGCTTCGGCCTCGTTCACGCACTCGGTTCAATTCGTGATGATGGCGGTCATCGGCGGCATTGGGTCGGTTGCCGGGGCCGTGTTGGGTGCTGTCATTGTCACTTTGCTACCCAACTTATTGGCGGGGGCGGCCGAATATGAGGTTCTTGTGGTCGGCCTGATCCTGCTGTCCACTGTGCTGCTCTTGCCGCGTGGCATGGTGCCGACATTGACGGCCTGGTATCGAGGTCGAAAGGGGAGGAAGGCTTCATGAGTACGCATTTAGACGTTGCTGAGTTGGCTACTGATCGCAGCGTGAACGATATCGTGCGTGTGCAAGGGCTGCATAAACACTTTGGGGGCCCCGCCGTGCTGGAGGACGTTTCGTTCTCGTTGTGCGCCGGGCAGGTGCATTCGGTGATTGGTCCCAATGGCGCTGGCAAGACGACGCTGTTGAACGTGCTCAGCGGGCTGTATCAGCCCAGCGCCGGCGAAGTGTTCATTGCTGGGCGCAGCTTGGCTAGGCTCCCTCCGCATCACCTGGCCAAGCTGGGCGTGGCCCGGACATTCCAGAACCTGAAAATCGCTCGCAATCTGACGATCGAAGAGAACGTGTTGCTAGGCGCGCATGCGCGCGCGCGTGCGGGAATATGGGCAGGTATTTTTCGGCCTCCCGAGCTGGTGCGGCGAGACAGTGATCTGAGCGTGCGAGCACGGGAGTTGCTGCAGATGGTCGGTGTTGAGGTTGACCCTCAAACCATGCCGGACGCACTCTCGTATGGTGCGCTCAAACGGCTGGAAATTGCGCGCGCGCTGATGGCGGAGCCACGGCTTCTTCTGCTCGATGAGCCGGCCGCCGGGCTGAACCAGCGCGAAACGGTCGAGATCGGTCAGTTGATCAAGCGCCTGACTGAGCACAATATAACGGTCGTGTTGATTGAGCATGACATGAAGCTTGTGATGGGAATCTCCGATCAAGTCATTGTTTTGAACTACGGGCGAAAGATTGCACAAGGTACACCGGATTTTGTCGTTCGCGATCCGGAAGTTGTCAAAGCCTATCTCGGCACGAACCATTGAAAATCATGTTAAACAACGGATCAGCACTACATTCCGCTCGCTCGGCAACCGGCAAGCCGCTTCTGCGCGTCAATGAACTCAACACCTTTTACGGACATATTCATTGTCTTCGAGATATTTCAATCGAGGTCATGGAAGGCGCCCTGGTCGCTCTGGTGGGTAGCAACGGCGCTGGAAAAACCACCCTGTTGCGCACGATTTCCGGTCTCCAGCCAGCAGCGGGCGGTAGCATCGAACTGGCGGGGGAAAATATCGTCGACATGGCGGCGTACCGTCGGGTGGCGCACGGCATGGCGCACTGCCCGGAGGGGCGTCGGGTTTTCGGTGAGTTGTCAGTGGAGGCTAATATTCGTCTTGGTGGGTACCTGCGCCCTCGGGTAGAAGTTGAACGTGAATTAGAGCGCATCTATGACCTTTTTCCTGCCTTGGTCGCCAAGAAGGCGCAAGCGTCCGGTCTCCTGTCCGGTGGGCAGCAGCAAATGCTCGCGATTGCGCGGGCCTTGATGAGCAAGCCGCGCTTGCTCCTGCTTGATGAGCCCTCAATGGGACTGGCGCCGCTGATTGTGGAAGAGGTCTTCTCTGTCATCAAACGGTTGCGGCGGGAGGGTATGACGATCCTGTTGGTTGAGCAGAATGCGCACGTGGCGCTGCCGATGGCGGACTGGGCTTACGTCATTGAGACGGGGCGTATCGTGCGCGCCGGTGAGGGCGAGAGCCTGATGCAGGACCCCGCGGTGCGGGAAGCCTACTTCGGTTTGGGCGAATCACTGTCTGCTCTCGCATGACGCATGGCCAACAGAGGAAGGATTGAACATGAATACGACCATGCACATTGAAACAACTTTATCTGGAAATCAGGGGTCTTTTGTGAGTAATGCCAAGTCACTGACCTTCATCGCGCGAACCGGAGATGTGGAACCTGGTTGCGCACTGCAAGTTAATCTCGGGGGGCGTGCACCGCTGGCGCTGGTGCGCCTCTCCGATGAGTTCTTCGTGATCGATGACACCTGCACGCACGGCGCAGCGTCTTTGTCGGAGGGGGACATCATCGATGGTGAAATCGAATGTCCTTTTCACAGTGGGTGCTTTGATATCCGCACCGGTGCCGTGACGGCCTCTCCGTGCACCAGGGCCCTGACGGTCTATCCGGTCAAGGTGGAAGACGACCAGGTTTTCGCGGCGCTCGATGCCGGCACCTGCGCCGATATCCCCGTCTGAAAGTTTTTATTATTGTGGACAACCCGCTTTCGTCGATTAAGCTGAAGAAAATGGCGTGGATGCTGCCCCACCTCCCGGCTGGACGGATTCATTCGCTACGAAGGAGGTCTTGCTGACGGACAACTGTGACCGCACCGGCCGCTCGGCTACCTTGAAGCTGGTGTCGCGCTCCTGTCAGAGGGGTCGAATGCGCGCGCCACTCTGGACGTCGACGGCCATTGCACCGTCAAGGCGAACTGGGTCACGCACCAAGGCTGTCCCATCAAAAGCTTTGCTTCAAAATAAACTGAAGATTGTTATTGCCCCCAGGCCGTTTTATCGTGTGGCCTTGATCTGATGCCCTTGAAATATTTTTTGCCGGAAAGAATTCCCATGATTGAACAACATCCTGATCCGCAGGCGCTGGCCGAAGAAGTCTGCGCTGCCATGTGGTCTCGCGACTGCGCCACCAATGCACTGGCTATGCAAATACTCGGTGTCAAGCCCGGTTACGCCATGACGTCCATGCCTGTGCGTGCGGACATGGTCAATGGCCACCATATCTGTCACGGCGGCTACATCTTTACCCTAGCTGATAGCGCCTTTGCCTACGCCTGCAATAGTTACAATCAAAACACGGTGGCTTCTGCCTGCCACATCGACTTTCTGGCGCCAGCCAAGGAGGGCGACATCCTGGAGGCCGAAGCCGTCGAACGTTCTCTGTCCGGTCGCACCGGTGTCTATGACGTCACGGTACGCACGCGTGGCGGGAAAACCATAGCGCTGTTTCGGGGCAAGAGCTATCGTATTAGCGGTGAAGTGATCGTCGGCCTGCAGCAGGCAGAGCACGCTGAATAACTCGTTACAAGGTAAGCCCCGGCTCTGTCGGGGGACTCACACAAGCTCGTCCGTTTGCTGTGGTCGTAGATGCTTCGATTCCGACCAAGGAAAAGGAGTATCGGATGAAAGTGATCAGAGCCTTGTGCATGCTCGCTGGAATTCCAAATATGTTTGGTAAAAAAGAGCCCCTGGAGATCACGGTCAGCTCGCATGGATTGCAGTTCGCAGTGCCTTCTGGAAAAACGCTGCTGGAGGCGGCACTGGAAAGCGGCATCGGCTTTCCGCATGACTGCAAGGTTGGAACCTGCGGTAGCTGCCGCTATCGGCTCGATGAAGGCAGGATCTCCGAGCTCGACTCATCGGCGCGCGCGTTGTCCGGGGCGGACTATCAAGCCGGTTTCAGGCTCGGTTGCCAGACCTTGCCCCGCTCGAACCTGTCGATCTGGCTGCTCTCGCTGTCGGAGCCGGTCGCTGTCGCTCAGGCATTTGACGGCCGGATCGCGCGTGTGGCGCCGCTTACCGGCGATATCGTGGAACTCAAGCTGCGGCTGGACCGGCCCATCAGCTTTGTGCCCGGCCAGTATGCCGAGTTGAGCGTCGAGGCCATTCAGGGCGCGCGCAGCTATTCGTTTGCGGACGCCAAGAACTGCGAATCAACCGACGAGGTGAGTTTTCACATTCGTCGGGTACCTGGGGAAGTGTTCACGGGCTGGCTGTTTGCTGGTGATCGTCTTGGTGCGCCGGTTCAGGTGCGGGGGCCGCAAGGCGGGTTCCGGCTACGCGATGGCGACGCCCCGATCGTTTGCATCGGGGGCGGCAGCGGACTGGCGCCACTCAAATGCATTCTCGAACATGCGCGTCGCGCTGGGTGTGCGCGGCCCGTCACCTTGCTGTACGGTGCCCGCACCCAGGCCGATCTCTACTGCCTGTCGGAAATCGATGAAATTTCAGGTCAATGGGGCGCTGCATTTCGTTTTCTGCCGGTCCTTTCGTCCGAGCCGAACGATAGCGACTGGCGCGGCGCACGCGGGCTGGTAGCCGACTATGCATCGCAGGCGCCCGACTTGGCGGACAGCCAGGCCTATCTGTGCGGGCCGCCGCCCATGGTGGACGCCGCCGAGGCGCTGCTGTCTCGACTGGGCGTGGCAACAGAGAACATTTTTGCCGACCGCTTTTTTGAACGAAGCCAGGTCTGAGATGAGCAAAAAGCAAGAGGGCGGATGTTCGATGGCACGCGATTAAGTGATCGAATCAAGAGGAATCTCGACAATTATTAGGGTTATCGATAATAGAAAGATAAAAAGATAAAAAGATAATATCGCTATGGCTCATTTGAGGTTTGGACGGATGGTTCGCCCCGAACCGGGCTTTAACTGTAGTGGCACTTAAACAGGCTAACCTGTTTGTTTTTTGTGCTGATCGAGTTCAGGCGAAATCCGGGTTGATTCAATCCCGCTCGGTAGCAACAAAAGGAGAGAACATGAAAGCATTCAAAAATACCGTCTTGGCCGCTGCGATGGCCCTGTCGTTCGCGGCCAGCACGCCCGCTGCCGCCCAAGGCAAAGACCTCAAGGTGGGTCTATTGCTCCCCTTTTCGCAGGTTTTTGCGGTCTATGGCGAGGCGGTCAAGGAGGGTTTTGACCTCGCCATCGAAGAGGCCGGCGGCCAGGTCGCGGGCCGCAAGATCGTGGTCCTCAAGGAGGATAACAAGGAAGACCCGAAGGTCTCGCTGCAGATGGTGCGCCGCTACACCAAGGACGACAACGTTGATTTCATCGTCGGGCCGATTGCCTCGCACGTGGTGGGAGCCATCCGCGACGAGATCCACCGGTCCAAAACTTTCCTGCTGGTGGCCAATGCCGGCAACAACGAGATCACCGGCAAGAACTGCAGCCCGTACATCGTGCGCACCTCGTTCTCGAACTGGCAGGTCAATCACTCGATGGGTCAGTACGCGGCTGAAAACATCGGCAAGTCGGCGCTGACGGTCAGTGCCAACTACGATTCCGGCCGGGAGCAGGCGGGCGCGTTCCGCCAGGGCTTCATGGAAAAGGGTGGCAAGGCGCCGCAGGAGGAGTGGCCGGCCCTGGGCACGGCTGACTTCGCGCCGATCATCACCAGCATCCGCGCCAAGCAGGCTGAGGTTGACATGGTGTGGGCCTTCCTGGCCGGCAGTGCCGCGCCGCGATTCATCACACAGGTCACGCAGGCCGGCGTGCGCGGACCCAAGCTCAAGCTCATGGGGCCGGTCTACATGGCCGATGAGCTGTTCTTCCCCGCGATGGGCGACGCGGCGCTCGGCGTGCTGGTCAGCGGCCACTACATGGCCAGCCTCGACACACCGCGCAACCGCGCCTTCCAGGCCCGGTTCCAGAAAAAATACAACAAGGTGGCGCACGTCATGCACGTGCAGGGTTACGACACGGCCAAGCTGATGCTCGCCACCGTGGAGGCGCTCAAGGGTGATCTGAGCGACAAGGCCAAGGTGCGCAAGACCTTGACCAGCATCCAGGTGGACAGCCCGCGCGGCTATTTCCGCATCGACCCGAGGACCGGCAACGTGGTGCAGAACATCTATGTCGGCGAGGTCATCAAGCGCGCTGACGGCACACTGGGCCACAAAATCCTGAAAACCTATGAGCAGGTGACTGACAAGGGCGAGGGCTGCACGCTGTAAGTCGGACAAGCTGACCCCCCGCGCGCCGGCGTTGCCGGCCTGCGCGGGGTTCGGCCCTGAATACGTCAAATCACCATGCAGATCATCATCGAGCAGATTCTCAACGCCTTGCAAATGGGTGTGCTGCTATTTCTCATCGCGTCCGGCCTGTCGCTTATTTTCGGCCTGATGCACGTCGTCAACCTCGCGCATGGCGCGCTCTATATGGTGGGTGCGTATTTTGGCATCACGATTGCACGTGGCATCGGCAACTTCTACCTTGCCGTGCTGCTGGCGCCGCTGCTCACGGCGGCGGTAGGCGTGCTGGTCGAGCGCGCCTTGCTCTCGCGTACCTACGGCCGCGGCATGTATCCGCAGGTGCTGCTGACGCTCGGGCTGGTGTTCTGTTTTGACGAACTGGTTCGCATCATTTGGGGTGCCCCGATCCAGACGCTGACGCTGCCACCCGAGCTTGCCGGTTCGGTGGTGCTGGCCGGTGTGTCGCTGCCCACTTACCGCGTCTTCGTGGTGGCGGTTGGCATCCTGGTCATCGCGGCATTGCTGCTGGCGTTTGGTCGCTCTCGCCTGGGGGCCATGGTGCGCGCTGGCGTTGACGACCGTGAAATGGCCGAGGCCCTCGGCATCAATGTACGCAGGCTCTTCGGCGGCGTATTTGCCGTGGGCGCCGCGCTGGCCGGGCTGGCTGGCGTGCTGGCGGTGCCGATTTTCAACGCCTATCCCGGCATGGGCAGCGAGATACTGATTTCCGCGCTGGTGGTGGTGGTGGTCGGCGGCATGGGCTCGCTGGCCGGCGCCCTGATCGCGAGCCTGCTGATCGGCGCGGCGACCGTGGTCGGCCAGGTCTTTGCCGCCGAGTTCTCCACCGCGGTGATCTATCTGATCCTGGTGGCGGTGTTGCTGATTCGGCCGCAAGGCATCATGGGGAGCGTGGCCCGATGAACCCCAAGTACAAGTACAAGTACAAGCACTGGCCGCTCCTGGCGCTGCTGGTCATCGCGGTCGCGCTGCCACATTCCACGCGCGGCACGCAGACCGAGTTCGCGATCGAGATCCTGATCACCGGCATGTTCGCGTTGAGCCTGAACATCCTGATTGGCCGCCTCGGCCTGATCAGTTTCGGCCATGGCCTGTTCCTCGGCGTTGGTGCTTATCTGGCCGCCTTCATGCTGCGCCACGTGGCCGAGAACCTGTTTGTGTTGCTCGCAGCAGCGCTGCTGGTGGGCGCCGTGGTCTCGCTGGTCGTGGGGGCGATGGTGCTGCGGCTGGGGGGCGTCGGTTTTGTCATGATCACGATTGCCTTCTGCCAGTTGTTCTACGTGCTGGTGCTGTCCACGCAGGCCTGGTCGGGCGGCATCAACGGCATTTCGTCGATCCCGCGTCCTTCGCTATGGGCGGGGGATGGTGTGCCCGACTGGTTGTCGCTGGACAACGGCATCACCTTTTACTACGTCGCGCTGCTGCTGCTGATCGCGCTGTTGCTGGGCCTCAAGCGCCTGGATGCTTCGCCGCTGGGCGCGGTCTTTGCCGGCATCCGCCAGAACCCCATGCGCATGCGGGCGCTCGGCTACCCGGTGCGGCGTTTTCAGTTGATCGGCTTCGTGATGGCTGGGGCTGTTGCCGCAGTCGCGGGCGCCTTGCACGCCAGCCTGTTCAGTCTGGTAGACCCGGCGCTGCTGTTCTGGACCACGTCCGGCGAGGTCATTCTGATGGTGATTCTGGGCGGTATCGGCAGCCTGTACGGCCCGCTGGTCGGGGCCGCGCTGTTTCTGGCGCTGTTTCATTACCTGGGCGCGCTGACCGACCACTGGCGCCTGGTGCTGGGCATGGTGTTTGTGCTGATGGTGCTCTATGCACCCAACGGGCTGGTGCCGTTACTGACCAACGCCTGGCACCGCTGGTGCCGTCCGGGCGCGCAGCGGCCTGGCGCCGACGCAGTACCGGCGTTGCCGAAAGAGGGTGGCTGACATGACGGCACCGGTGCTCGAAACCCGCGGTCTGACGCTGGCCTATGGCCGCTTCCTGGCCTTGCGCAACGTCGACCTGCAACTGCTGCCGGGCCAACGCTACGGCGTGCTCGGCCCCAACGGAGCGGGCAAGACCACGTTGCTGAACCTGCTGACCGGCACCCTGACGGCGACCTCGGGATCGATCCACCTCGACGGTACCGACATCACGGCACTGTCGGCCGAGCGGCGCAGCCATCTCGGGATTGGCCGCAGCTTCCAGAAGACCAGCGTGTTCCCCGAATTCAGTGTGCTGGAGAACGTGCGGCTGGCGGTGCAGTCGCGCGAGCTGCGGCGCAGTTTTGATTTCTGGACGCCGCGCTCGCGCGACCGCCACCTCGACCAGCGTGCCATGGCTTATGTCGAGAAAGTCGGCCTGGCCGCCAAGGCGGCGGCACCAGCCACGGCGCTGTCGTATGGCGAGCTGCGCCAACTCGAGATTGCCTTGGCGCTGGCCACCGAGCCGCGGCTGTTGCTGCTGGACGAACCCACCGCCGGCATGAGCGAAGAGGAAACCCATGCGGTGGTCGACATGTTGCGCGCCAGCCTGCCCCGGGCGCTGACCCTGGTGATCATCGAGCACGACCTCAAGGTGATCGAAGGCCTGACCGACCACGTGTTCGTGTTCGAGCAGGGTGCTCTGTTTGAACAGGGAACACCCAATCAAATCCGTGACAGCGCGCGGGTGCAGGAGATCTATTTCAAGGGGCGTCATCTTGATTGAGCTGCAGAACATTTCCGCGGCCTACGGTGTGACACCGGTACTGCACGACGTCAGTCTGCGCGCCGACGCATCGACCTTTCTCGGCCTGATTGGCCGCAACGGCGCGGGCAAGACCACCACGCTGCGCAGTATGGTTGGTTTGATGCCGCTGGTCGCCGGTCGGGTACTGTTCGACGGCCAGTCACTGGCCGGGCGGGCCACGCACGAGATCGCGCGGATGGGCGTCGCCTATGTGCCCGAGAACCGCGGGGTATTCCCGTCCCTGACCGTGATGGAGAGCCTCACGCTGGCGGCCCGGCCACCCGCCAACGGAGCGACCGGCTGGACGCTGGAGCACGTGCTGGACGTCTTCCCTCGCCTTGGCGAGCGCCGACGCAACCGCAGCGACGCCTTGTCCGGCGGCGAGCAGCAGATGCTGGCCATTGGCCGTGCGCTGCTCACCAACCCACGCTTGCTGATTCTCGACGAACCGACCGAAGGACTGGCACCGTTGATCGTCCACGAAATTCAGGCGGTGCTGCGCTCGCTGCGGGGCAGCGGCATGGCGTTGATCGTGGTTGACCAGAACCTTGACACCGTGTTCAACGTGGCCGACGAGGTCGCGGTCATGTCACGCGGCGCCGTGGTGGCGCAGGGGCCGAGTGCCACGCTGCGCGCCGATCAGGCCCTGTTGAACCACTACCTCGGGGTGTGACGCGCCGCCGCCGTGCCCACACCCGCCTTGTCCCGAATTTCAGACCGACATCTTACCCGCCTGGAAAAGGAAAACACCCCATGAAAGACATTTCCAAAGTCATCAAGCTGCATGTCGACAACACGCAAAACCTGTTCAAGGTGCCGCGCGCGTCCTTTGTCAGCACCGATGTGTTCGAAGCCGAGCGTGACGCCATTTTCAACCGCTGCTGGCTGTATCTGGGGCATGCCTCGGAGGTCACCGAACCGGCCCAGTTCGTCACCCGTACGGTGGCCGGGCGCAACCTGATCTTCAACCGCGATGCCGACGGCCGGGTCAACGCCTTCATGAACACCTGCCCGCATCGCGGCGCCACGGTGTGCCGCGACCGCGCGGGCAAGGCCAAGAACTTCCAGTGCTTCTACCACGGCTGGGTGTTCGGCAGCGACGGCGCGCTCAAGAGCCAGCCGGGCAAGGAGTCCTATTGCGACGGCTTCAACGACCACGGCGGCGCGAACCTGGTGCCGGCTCCCCGGCTGGAGGAATACCGCGGCTTTTACTTCGTGGCCTTTGACCCCGACATCGTTGATCTGCCCACCTACCTGGGCAATGCGCGCGAATACCTGGACCTGGTGGCCGACCCGTCCGAAGCCGGCATGGTGATTGTCGGCGGCACGCAGGAATACAGCATCCGTGCCAACTGGAAGCTGCTGGTCGAGAACAGCATCGACGGCTACCACGCCGCGACCACCCATGCGAGTTACCTTGACTACCTGAAGGGCACCGCCGGTTCGCTAGCTGCCGTGGGCTTGGTGGGCGTGGGCCGTGACCTGGGCAACGGTCATGCGGTGATCGAATACACCGGTCCCTGGGGTCGTCCGATCGGGCAGTGGATTCCGGCTTGGGGCGAGCAGGGCAAGGCCGATATCGGTCGCCTCGTCGATGGCCTGACCCAGCGTTTTGGCGAGGAACGAGCCCAGCGCATCGCGCTGAAAAACCGCAACCTGCTGATCTTCCCCAACCTGATCATCAACGACATCATGGCGGTCACGGTGCGCACTTTTTACCCGCTTGCCCCTAACCAGTTGCATGTCAATGCCTGGGCGCTGGCGCCGGCGGACGAAAGCGAATGGTCGCGCAAGTCGCGGCTGGAGAACTTTCTCGAATTCCTGGGGCCGGGCGGCTTCGCCACGCCCGACGACGTCGAGGCGCTGCAGCAGTGCCAGGCCGGCTATGAAAACATGCGCGAGGCCGGCTGGAACGACATCTCCAAGGGCATGGGCAAGGCGCAGCCGGCAATGGACGACGAAATCCAGATGCGCGCCTTCTGGACCGAGTGGAACGCCCGCATCGAACAAGCCAACAACGCACGCTGAAGAGGAGGCCCCCACCATGCAAGCACAAGCATTCACCCGCGGCGAAATTGAAGACTTTTTGTACCTTGAGGCAGCCCTGCTCGACGACTGGCAACTGCCGGAGTGGCTGGCCCTCTACACCGCCGACGCTCGCTATGAGGTGCCATCCACCGATCTGCCCAAGGACGCATCCCCGGAAAACAATCTGTTCTTCATTGCCGACGATGCCTTCCGCCTGAGCGAGCGCGTCAAGCGGCTGATGAAGAAAACAGCCTTTGCGGAATACCCGCGCTCGAAGACCCGCCATCTGGTGAGCAATGTGCGCATCCTGGACAGCAGCGGCGACCGCTGCCGGGTGAGCAGCGCCTTCGTCACCTACCGCACCAAGTCCGGCGTGACCGATACCTATATCGGCAGCAGCGAACATGCCATCGTTCGCAGCGACGCCGGCCTGCGCATCGCCAGGAAGCGCTGTACGCTCGACCTCGATTCGCTGCGCCCGCAAGGGCGCGTGAGCATCATTCTCTAAAGAGGTCCGCCATGAGCATCCCCTTCCGCTATCGAAAGCTGGGCTATGTGGCCCTGAATGTGACCGACCTCGAGCGCTCGGTCCGTTTTTATACTGACATGGTCGGACTCGATCTGTCGGAGCCGTTCGGCGCCGGCCCGGCATTTCTTCGCTGCGGCGCCGATCATCACAACGTGGTGTTGTATCCGGCCACCGCACCGGGCGTCAAGCGCATTGCGTTCGAGCTCGAAAGCCGGGCCGAGATGGAGCACGCACGCAAGCACCTCGCGAGCCTGGGGCTGGCGGTCGAAGATATACCGGTTGAAGAACGCGCTGCGCTGCGCCAGGGCGACGGCCTGCGCTACGTCGAACCGAACTCGGGCCTGACCTTCGAGTACTACACCCGGGTGTTGCAGATGGCGCTGCCGTTTCGCCAGAGCGTGACCAAGATCGCCCGTCTGGGCCATGTGGTGCTGTCGGTCGATCGCTTTGACGAGATGACGGACTTCCTGACCACGCAGTTGGGCTTTGCGGTGTCCGATTTCGTCGCCGGCCGCTTTGCCTTCATGCGCTGTCAGCCCAACCCGCTGCATCACTCGTTCGCCATTGGCCGTTCGGCCGGAGGCAACCACCTCAACCATGTGAACTTCATGGTCAGCGATATGGATGACATCGGGATCGCGATGAACCGGCTGCAAAAGCATGACGTGCCAATCGTCTTCGGGCCGGGCCGTCACAAGCCCTCGGGCAGCATATTCCTGTACTTCCTCGACCCCGACGGCATGACGGTAGAGTACAGCTTCGGCATGGAGGAGTTTCCAGAGAAGGGCGCGCGTGAGGCGCGCATGCTGGAGGCACACCCACTGGCGCTCGATACCTGGGGCAGCGTGCCCAAGCCGGAATTCGCCAAGGTCGGCGCGATTGAAGCGCAGGAGTCGACATGAACACCACCCATCCATCGAACCCGGCGCCACAAGCGGCACCTTGGGCCACCCAGGCCAAACCGCACCGCGGCCGGGTGGCGGTGGTGACCGGCTCGGCGCGCGGCATCGGGCTGGAGATCGCCTTGCGGCTGGCGCGCGACGGTGCCCGCCTGGCGCTGGCCGATACCGATGGGGAGCGGCTTGCGGCTAGCGCCCAGGCGGTGCGCGAAGCCGGGGCCGAGGTGATCACGCAGGTCGGCGATCTGTCGCTGGAAGCCACGGCCAACGAATTGATGGCCGCCACGCTGGCCGCCTTTGGCCGCATCGACATTCTGGTCAACAACGCTGGCGGCGGCGTGATCCTGCCGTTTCTCGAACACACGCCGCAGACGCTCAAGCAGACCATTGACCGCAACCTGTGGACGGTGCTCTGGTGCTGCCGCGCCGCGCTGCCGACGATGAAGGCGCAGCGTTATGGCCGCATCGTGACGCTGGGCGCTGACTCGGTGTACAGCGGCCTGTGGGACCACGCCGCCTACAACGCCGCCAAGGGCGGTGCGCATGCGCTGGCCACCGGCCTGGCGCGCGAGTTCGCGCGCGACGGCATCACGGTCAACACGGTGGCGCCCTGCGCGGTCAGCACGCCGCAACTGGTCGAGCTGGGGCAGAAGGATCCGGCGCTGGTGGACAAATTCCTCAGCATCATTCCCATGGGGCGCGCCGCCGAGATGGCCGAGGTGGCATCGATGGTCAGCTACGTCGCCTCGGCCGAAGCGTCGTTCGTGACCGGGCAGGTGATCAGTGTCAACGGCGGCAGTACGATGCCGTGATGAACGTTATGAAACCTGCACTGGCCCCGGCGCAGCCGGCCGACACCGACTGGCCGCGGGTCGGCCTGTTGTTGCTGTGCGGTATTTTCGCCGCCACCCAGGTCGGCAAGCTGCCGCCCGCCATGCCGGCGTTGCGCGACCATTTTGGCGCGAGCCTGGTGCAGCTCGGCTGGATCTCTTCGGTGTTCAACCTGATTGCCGCGCTCATCGCGCTGGCGGCCGGCCTGGTAGCCGACCGGGTTGGGCGGCGCACGGTTCTCAAGCTCGGCCTGCTGGCGTTGGGCATGGGCGCCCTGCTCGGTGCCAGCAGTGTCGGTATCGGCCTGCTGTTTTTGTCGCGCGTGGTCGAAGGGCTTGGCTTTGTCTGCATCGTTGTGGCCGCTCCGGCGCTGATGCGCGAAGTGGCCGGGCTGCCGCGCCAGCGCCTGGTACTCGGACTGTGGAGCAGCTACACAGCGCTGGGCATGACGGCGATGCTGCTGGCCGCGCCGCTGCTGATCGGCTTGCTGGGCTGGCGCGGTGGCTGGTGGATGGGGGTGTTTGGGTCGGTGCTGCTGTTGCTGGCGGTACTGCGTGCTTTCCCGGGCAGCGGCCGCGCCGCGGCGGCGCAGCAGACCGCGCCCGGCCTGTTGCACGGTCTGCGAGCGACCACGCCATGGCTGCTGGCCGGCTGCTTCACCGTCTACACGCTGCAATGGATGGCGATGATGGTGTGGCTGCCAACTTTCCTGCACGATGAATTCGACCTGGGCTTGGGACAGGCCACGCTCGTTGTCGCGGCCGTGATCATTGCCAATGCACCGGGCAACTGGCTGGGCGGCTACCTGTCGCAGCGGGGCCTTGCGCCCGCGCAGCTGATTCTGGGCTCCGGCCTGGTCATGGGTGTCACCGGTTGGGCTGCTTTCTCCGCGGACGTCGGTCCCGCGCTGCGTTTCGCGCTGTGCGTTGTTTTTTCCTTCATCGGCGGGGTGCTGCCGGCTTCCATTTATGCCTGTGTGCCCGCTGTCGCCGCACGGCGGCAGAACTTTGGTTCAGTCAACGGCCTGGTGGTGCAGGCATCGAATATCGGCGCGTTGCTGGGCCCGCCACTGGCGGCGACGCTGGTCGCGGCCAGCGGCTGGCGCGGAGTCGGACCGGCCTACTTGCTGACCTCGGCGCTGTCTGCGCTGTTGATTGTGCTGGCCGCGCGGGCCCCTGAAATGCGGCCCGGTGCCGCCGCGAGGGTGGCCCATGGATAAGACTTCACGCGCAGCGCGCGGGCGCGACCTGGTCGGGTCCGGTTCGGCCACGCCGCAGCCCAGGGTGCGTCGCACGCAGGAGGCGCGCAGCGACGAGATGAAGCAGCGCATCCTCACCGCCGCCTTCGAGGTATTGAAGGAACGCGGCATTGCCGGCTTCACCACGCCCGAAGTGGCCCGGCGCGCGGGCGTTTCGCGGGGCGCGCAGGTGCATCATTTTCCGAGCAAACACGAACTCGTGGTCGCGGCCATGGAGCATGTGTTCGAACTGGCGCTCGCCCATGGGCTGGCGCTGGCGAAAACGGCGAAGCAATCGAATCGACCGCTCGAAGCCTTGATCAAGGACGCGTCGGCGTTTTATTTCAGCGACTATTTTTATGTCGGACTGGACATGTTGCTGGCCGGCGGCAAGGACCCGGCGCTGAAGGAAGCCGCCGTGCAGGTGGTGCGCAATTACAGGCGGCCGGTCGAGCAGGCGTGGTTGTCGGTGATGCGCGAACTCGGTCTGCCCGAGGCGGCTTCCGAGGACCTGTTGCTGCTCACCGTCAGCCTGGTGCGCGGACTGGGCATTCGTGCGCTGTGGTCGCCCGAGCCCGAGCGCGTGGCACAACTGCTGTCGCTGTGGCAGGACATGGTGGGCGCCTACATCAAGTCCATCGGTCCGTCGCCGCGCCAACCCGGCGCCGACGCCGGATCCGTCCAGGAGCGGCGCTGATGAACCCTTCCGTTCTCGTCGGTAACGTCGATATTCACACGCACGTCGTGCCGGCGGAGTTTCCGCCCTATCTGGGCCATCGGCTGGGCGTACGCTGGCCGTCGATGACCGAGGCGCAGCCCTGCCACCGCCATGTGATGCTGGACGGCCAGGTCTATCGCACCGTGTCGCACCAGTGCTGGGACTGTGCCGTGCGGCTGGCCGACATGGACGCCATGGGCATCGTGCGGCAGGTGCTCTCGCCGATGCCCGAGTTGCTGTCGTATGGGCTGGTCGGCGAGGATGCGCAGGTCTTGTCGCGCTTTCTGAATGATGCGATCGCCGGCATGGTGCAGGCCGCGCCGGCCCGCTTCACAGGCCTGGGCACGGTGCCGCTGCAGGACGTTGATCTGGCGATCCGGGAGCTTGATTTCCTGCTGCATCAGCTCGGTCTGGCCGGGGTGGAGATTGGCAGCAATATCAATGGCGTGAGCATCGGCGACGCGCGCTTTCTTCCTTTCTTCGAAGCCGCCGAACGCTGGGGTGCCGCCATCTTCGTGCATGCGCTGCGGCCGGCTGGCATGGATCGGCTGGTCGGCCCACCCATTCTTGAGCAGGCGCTGGCTTTCCCGGGCGAGGTCGGCTTGGCGGCGGCTTCCATGCTCACCGGCGGCACGCTGGCGCACTGTCCGCGCCTGCGCATCGCCTTCAGCCATGGCGGCGGCACGCTGGCTCAGTTGCTGCCCCGCTTGCAGCATGCCTGGGAGTGCTTCCCGGCGCTGCAGGCGGCGATGCCGACGGCGCCGCGCGAGGCCGCCCGCGCCATGTACTACGACGATCTGGTTTACGACACATCCACCATCGCCTACCTGCTGCGCGCATTCGGGCCGACGCAGCTCATGCTCGGCAGTGACTACCCGTTCGCGATCATGGACCCGGACCCGGTCGGCCGGTTGGCGGCCCTGGCGCTGGACGAGCCGGCGCTGGCGCTGCTGCGCCACGGCAACGCGGCGCGCTGGCTGGGCTTGCAGGGGACAGCATGAAGGCTGCGGCGCTGGCCCACGTTGTTCAGTTTGTTCGGATGGCGGAAGCCAGCCGGTTCGGGCGCATTGAAAAACTTTATCTGGAAATCCGGAGTCTTTTGTGAGTATTGTGAGTATTACCAAGCCAATGACCTTCATCGCGCGAACCACAGACGTGGAGCCCGGTTGCGCCCTGCAGGTCAATCTTGGGGGCCATCCACCCTTGGCCCTGGTGCGTCTTGCCGATGAATTTTTCGTGATCAACGACACCTGCACCCACGGCGAAGCGTCTTTGTCGGACGGAGAAATTATCAATGGTGACATCGAGTGTCCGTTTCACAGTGGCTGCTTTGATATCCGCACTGGTTCCGCTACCGCCTTTCCATGCACCAAGGCCCTGACGGTCTATCCGGTCAAGGTCGAAGACGAGCAGGTTTTCGCAGCACTCGATGCCGGCACCTGTGCCGATACCCCGGTCTGAATGTTTTTATTGTGGGGGCGGCCCAGCCGCCTCCGGTCGATCAACCTGAAGGAGAAATGCCATGGATGCTGCCCCGAACCCCCTGCTGGAAGAGTTCATTCACCACGAAGACGGCCTGCGCGCCGTGGACCGTCGTATCTTTGTCGATCCGGAACTGTTCGAGATCGAACAGCGCCAGATATGGGAAAAAGTCTGGGTCTACGTCGCGCACGAAAGCCAGTTGCCCAAACCCAAGGATTACATCACCGGCTGGATCGGTCGCGCGCCGATTGTCGTCAACCGCGACAAGACCGGTAAGCTCAACGCCTTCGTCAATATCTGTTCGCATCGTGGCGCCACGCTGTGCCGCACCTCCAAAGGCAGTGCCAGCAACTTCGTCTGCTCGTTCCACGGTTGGGCCTACGACGCGCAAGGCAATCTGCTGGCGGCGATGAACGAGGAGGGAGCTGGTTACCCGGAGGGCTTCGACAAGAGCAAGCGCGGCCTGACCAGGGTGCGGCTGGAGAGCTACCGCGGCTTTTTGTTTGCTACCCTGAACCGCGAGGCCGAGCCGCTGCAAGACTACCTGGCCGAGAGCAAGACCTTCATCGACATCGTGGTCGAGCAGGCGCCCGCCGGCATCGAGGTGCTCAAGGGTCGTTCGGTCTACACCTTCGAAGGCAACTGGAAGCTGCAGGCCGAGAACGGTGTCGACGGCTACCACGTCGACTCGGTCCATGCCAACTACGTGCAGATGATCAAGAACCGCGCCAAGATCAACGCCGAGGGAAAGGCGCTCAAGGTCATGGCGGTGGGCGACTTCACGCGTAACCGCGGCGGCTACTACGACCTCGGCAATGGGCACACGGTGATCTGGACCGACCTGACCAATCCGCAGGACCGGCCCATCTATGCGCGCCGCGAAGAACTCGAGGCGCGCATCGGCAAGGAGAAGGCCCATTGGGCCGTGGGTCGCTCGCGCAACCTGCTACTCTACCCCAACATGTTCCTGATGGATCAGATGGGCACGCAAATCCGCATGTTCAGGCCGCTGTCGGTCGACAAGACCGAGGTCACCATCTATTGCTTCGCACCGGTCGGTGAAGCGCCGGCAGAGCGGGCCAAGCGCATCCGGCAGTACGAGGACTTCTTCAACGCGTCGGGCATGGCTACGCCAGACGACCTGTCCGAGTTCAACGAAACGCAGAAGGGCTGCCGCAGCCACAGCATCGTGCGCTGGAGCGACATGTCGCGCGGCGCCGCGCACGAGATCCCCGGCCCTGACGACGTCGCGGTCGAACTCGGCATTGCGCCGGGCAGCAGTGGCGCGAAGGTGTCGGACGAAGGCATCTTCATTGCCCAGCACCAGCGCTGGGCCGAGTTGATGCAGGCGCAATCCAAGGGAGCCCAATCATGAGCGACACCACACTGCTGAACTCGGTAACCGCCTTGCTGTACCGCGAGGCCGAATATGTCGATGAGCGCCGCTGGGACGAGTGGCTGGCCCTGTTCGACCCCAAGGCGGAGTACTGGATCCCGGCCTGGGACTCGGAGGACGAGTACACCAGCGACCCGCAAAACGAAGTCTCGCTGATGTATTACGGCGACCGCACCGGCCTGGAGGACCGTGTGTTCCGGCTGCGCACCGGCCGCTCGGCCGCCTCCACGCCGTTGCCGCGCACCTGCCACATGGTGTCGAACGTGCGTGCCACCCTGGATGCCGAGGGACGCTGCATCGTGAAGGCGAACTGGGTCACGCATCTTTTCCGCAACAGCAGCTCGCAGAGCTTTTACGGGCACTACGAATACCTGCTTCTGCCGCAGGCCAAGGATTCGGGCAGCGGCTGGCGCATTGGCAAGAAGAAGATCATCGTGCTGAACGACCTGATTGATACGGTGCTTGACATCTACAGCGTTTGATGAAATTCACGGAGGGGGCCATGGCCACACCCAAAAAGACAGGAAAAAAGGCCGTAAAAAAGGCCGCACCCCAGCGCAACCGCTTGCGCTTCAGCGGCAAGACCGCCGTCATTACCGGCGCGGCGCAGGGCATTGGCCGTGCCGTGGCACTGGCCATGGCCGGGGAGGGCGCCCACGTCGTGCTGCTGGATCGCTCGAAGATCGTGCTGGAAGTGCGCGACGAGCTGTTGGCTGCGGGCCACCGGGCGACGGCGCTGCTGGTCGATGTCGAGAAGTACAAGGATTGCAAGAAGGCGATGGCCAAGGCGCACGCGATCGATGGACGCATCGACGTGCTGGTGAACAATGTGGGCGGCACGATCTGGGTCAAGCCCTTCGCGCATTACAGCGAGGAACAGATCAGCGCCGAGATCAATCGCTCGCTGTTCCCCACGCTGTGGTGCTGCCATGCGGTGCTGCCCCATATGCTGGCGCAGGGTGGCGGCAGCATCGTGAACGTCTCTTCGACCGCCACGCGCGGCATCCACCGGGTGCCGTACTCGGCGGCCAAGGGCGGAGTGAATGCGATCACGGTCTGCCTGGCGTTCGAGTATGCGCAGCAGGGCATCCGCGTCAACGCCGTCGCCCCTGGTGGCACCGATGTCGGGCCCCGGCGCATTCCCCGCAATACCGGGTCCATGTCGGAGCAGGAGCGCGCCTGGTACCAGGCGATTGTCGATCAGTCCGTGGAGTCCACCTTCATGAAACGCTACGGCACACCCGACGAACAGGCGGCGGCCATTTTGTTTCTGGCTTCGGACGAGGCCAGCTACATCACTGGCGTGACGCTGCCGGTGGCCGGCGGTGACCTCGGCTGACGCCGTCAGTCAGTGCCGGTCGCCGCAGGTCTGGCGGGCCAGCATGCCGGCCAGCGGCGAGAGATCGCTCAGGTGGTCGAGCCGTGCCACCAGATCGATCAGTTCGTCGCTCTCGTCAGGTGTGAGCACGGACTTGACCAGTCGGCGAAACTTTTCCTCCAGGCGCTGCTGCTGCTCCAGCAGGTCGCTGGCCGGGCGCCCGCTGTCGTGGCGCTGGCGCAGCACGGCGCCGCTCTGGGTTTCGATTACCACCTCACTGAGTGTGAGCTCCGGGCATTGTGGCGCGAGCAAGACTTGCACGCGCTCACGCAGGGCCGCTACCTCAGGCGCGCGCACGGCCTCGTCACTGAACGAGTCCAGTCCGGCGGTGTCGACCCCCGCCAACGCCATCGCCACCGTGTGGCGCAGGCTGAACTTGGCCTCCAGCCCGGTGCGCGGCTCGGCGATATTGCACACGCCCTCGCTGGCGGCACTGGCACGCACCGTCACGCGGCGTACGTCATCAGGCCGCAGCGCGTGTTGCAGGCGCAAGTGGCGCGCGGCCTCAATGGCGGCATGGGTGCCGTAGCAGGCGGCGTGGAACTTGAACAGGTTGTGGCGCAGGTGCCAGCCGCTGTCCGGCGCGGCCAGGGCCGCTTCCAGCGATGCGGTGCCGCCGTGCGTCGCCACGAAGCCTTGCGGACATTCCATGGCGTCGTCACGGCTGGTGAAACCACGCGCGGCCAACTGGGCTGCCTGCAGTCCGTCGGCACTGGCGCGCCCGGCATGCAGGGGCTTGCACATGGTGCCGAACATCGATTTCAGCCCGGCCGCCATGGTGCTGGCGATGCCCAGCGCGGTCGCGGTGTCATCGGCGTCGAGCTGAAGCAAGCGCGCGCAGGCGGCGGCCGCGCCGAGCGTGCCGAGCGTGGCCGTGGTGTGAAAGCCGTTGGAATACTGGGCGTCGCCGCACGCCAACCCCAGTTGGCACATGGTTTCATAGCCGGCGGCGAAGGCGGTCATGAAGTCGCTTCCGCTGGCGCCGCGCGACTCGGCCAGGGCCAGCAATGCCGGGATCAGGACCACCGAGGGATGGCCGGTGCAGGCCATGTTGACGTCGTCGTAATCGAGCGCGTGCGAGGCCGAGCCATTGATCAACGCCGCCTGCCGGCTGGAGGTCGTCATGGCGTGCCCGACGACGGTGGCCTGGGCGTGGCCTCCCTGTTCACGGGCTTCTTCGGCCAGCATGTGAACCAGCGGCTCACACGCGCCGGCCAGCGTCACCCCGATCCAGTCGAGCAGGCATTGCCGGACCCGCAGGCGCACATCCTCCGGCAGATCGTTGTAGCACAGGGCAGCGCTGCGTGCGGCCAGTTGCCGCGTGATGCCAGAGGTTTGGACGGCGGCCGACGGTGCGGGTTTTGTGGTCGTGGTCACGCTCATTTCAGCGCCCCTTCCAGACCGGTTTGCGCTTTTCCCGGAAAGACTGCGGGCCTTCCAAGGCGTCTTCACTGAGGTAGACGGCATCGAACGCACGGTTGGAGGCGCGCAGCGCGGCGGTGCGGCCCATCTCGGTGGACAGGCGCACCATTTCCTTGGCCGCGCGCACTGTCAGCGGCGCATTGGCCATGAGCCGGGCCGCCAGTTCCTTGGCGCCCTGCAATGCTTGCCCCTTGGGCATCAGGCGGTTGATGTAGCCGAGTTCGTAGGCGCGCTGCGCTGTCAGCGGGTCGCCGGTCATCGCGACTTCCATCAGGATGCGCTGCGGCAGCATGTGGATGACCGGCGCGGCCCACGGCATGCCGCGTCCGACCTTGGCCTCGGTGATGGCAAACCTGGCGGTTTCGTCCGCCACGCACAGGTCGCACATCTGCGACAGCAGCCAACCGCCCGCATAGGCATAGCCCTGCACGGCGGCGATGACGGGCTTGGTGACCTCGATGTTGTCGCCGAGCACGGCGATGAAGCCCGCTGGCGGGATGCGCAATTGCGTGTCGGCGGCTTCCACAAGGTCCATGCCGGCGCAGAAATTGTCACCGGCCCCGGTGAGGATGGCCACCTGGGCCTGCCCGTCGGCTTCGAAGCGGCGCCAGACCTCGAAAAATCCTTCGCGCACGGCGCGGTTCAGCGCATTGCGGCGTTTGGGGCGGTTGATGGTAATGACGGCGATGCCGTCGCTGACCTCGTAGAGAAGTTCGTTGGTCATGGGCTCAATCTCCTGGTCAAGTTGTTGTTCGGTTCTTTGTGGTCGCGTGCCGCCAATTCACGCGGGTCCGGTTCCGGACGGTAGCCGAGCGCACGCGAAATGTTTGCGGCGAGTTCCATCACCAGGCGCTGCAGGTCAGCAGCCGCAACGCGACCGCGCTCGATAGGCGCGGCAATGATCAGCGCCGCATTCACACGGCCGCCGGGCTCGAAGATCGGGGCCGAAAAACCGGCCACATCCGGTGTGACTTCCCCGATCGTGACGGCCACGCCGGTTTTTCGAACCTGCTCGATGATGCGCGCCAGTTGCTTTCGGTCGGTGACGGAGCGCGGCGTCATTGCACGAAGATCGGTGCTTTGCAGATATTCGTCGCGCC
This sequence comes from Polaromonas sp. AER18D-145, assembly GCF_002379095.1. Classification (GTDB taxonomy): domain Bacteria; phylum Pseudomonadota; class Gammaproteobacteria; order Burkholderiales; family Burkholderiaceae_C; genus Polaromonas. Next base: position 63,477 of record NZ_NBZV01000017.1, on the reverse strand, counting down.
ATGCGTCGTCCTGGAACGCGAGTAGCACGCGCCCGGCGGACGAGGCAAACAGCGGTCGTGTCGTTCCGGCCGGTACAGCGTATCGAATCCTTTTCGTGCTCTCGATGATTGGGCTGTAGATGAGTTGACCCGCTGCGCGGTTTATCTTGGCGATCAATGCTGTCTCGCCGGATCTCGCCACCGCTTCGCTCAGGAACGGCATGGCCACGACGTCGAGCGAGCTGGCTGAAACCAGCGAAGCCCCAAGAGAGAACGATTCGGGGCCCAATCGATACACCGCGTCGCTGCGTTGCAGGTAGCCATGCGCAGTGAGGCCTCGCAACAGCGAGAGCACGCTGGTTTTCGGTGCATTCATCGACACGCACAGCGACGCAAGGGCCATGCCCAAGGGCTGGTCGGCCAGCAGCTGCAGCAGTCGCAGCACACGTGTCAGCGACATCGGCACCCCGTCTACCCGGTGTGCAACCCCCGTTCGTTTCCGCCGGGCGGCTTTTGGAGTGCTCATTGGATCAATGCTTCCTGTTGATTCTGATATCAGAATACTTGTTCAAATATGAGAATAACGTTAGGATGCAAAACCGTCAATCGGGGGTTTCCTGGCAACGCATCGTGGAGGAAGCTCGACTTGACCGGTGGAGATACAGATGGGGTCGCTTCAGAAAACGGAGAACAAAGCACGCTAAGGACTCGCGTCAAAATAAGAGAGTTGACTATATTTTAGGAATGTGTTTTAAGTGCGGTCATGCAAGGAGAAGCCGCACAGTCAGCGCTCGGCGCTGTAAGTACACCCCCTTGACGCCATCAAGGTCGCCCTGGTGCACGGTGTCGATGCGCACCCAGCCAGCGCGCCCGTTGGGCCGTGGGGCCTTGCGCACGCCAATGGGGTTGCACACCGCTCGGGTCTTGGTGAAGCGCACCCGCTGGGCCTGGTAGTCGGTGCTCTTGCGCAGGTTGTACAGGTGCGAGACCGACAGCGTGGCCAGGCGCTGGCTGCCTTGATCTGAATGATGAATCACAGAATCTGGCTTCCTGGTCATCAGTGCCATGTTGAGCGCCAGAATCACCAAGTCGGCTGTCATGCGCTCGCCAAAGGCCCAACCCACCACCTTTCGGCTGAAGACATCGATAACCATGGCCAGGTACAGAAAGCCGGTCCACGTCGGGATGTAGGTCATGTCGGCCACCCACAACTGGTTGATGTCCGTGGTCACAAATTCCCGATTCACCAGGTCTGGTGCCGGGCGCTGGCGCACATCACGCTGGGTGGTTACCACGTAGCTGCGTCGGCGGCTGACACCCGCATGTGGCCTTGGCGCATCAAGCGGGCGATGCGCTTGCGGCTGGCCACCACCCCGGCATCCAACAACTCAGCGCGGATGCGAGGCATACCGTAGGTCTCGTCACTGGCGACAAATGCCTCACGAATTTTTGCAGCCAAAGTGGTATTGGCCTGCTGGCGCTTGCAGACTGGACGTCCCTGCCAGCCGTAATAGCCGCTGGCGGAGACTCTGAGTGTTTTGCACATGGTCCGCACGGGGAGTTCGGCCTGATTTGCTTCAATCAGCGCGTAGACGACGTGAACGTCTTGTCGCCGTTGTTGGCAAACCAGGCCGTAGCCTTTGCCAGGATATCGCGTTCCATCTGGACTTGGTGGTACTTGCGACGCAATTCCATGAGTTCCTGTCGTTCAACCGCGCTCAGTGGGCCAGAATCGGTTGGCGACGCGGCTGAGGTCGGCTGCGCCTTGCGTACCCAACTCAAGATGCTGGTGATGTGACAGCCGAATTCTTTGACCAGGTCACCGGACTTGCGCCCAGCTTGCACCAGTTCGACCATTTGCTGGCGAAATTGCGCCGGATACGGCGGTTTGGTAATAGGCATTTTGGACTCCTTCTTTGAGAACAATAAGGTGTCCGCGAAATGGGGTCAACTTCAAACGTGCCACCACAGATAATTTGAATTACGCTGCTAAGTCCTTGTTTCTATTGGGAAGAGAGGTGATTTGGTGGCGCAAAGTGTCGAACTCGGGAGCGCCAGATACCTAGCTTGCTATGACATGCGCTTGTCGTCAGTGTCGAGTCGGCTCTTTTGGGGGGATCGCGGCGTCCGGGCTTAGGTGCGGTGGACGATTCACGATCAAAGTCTGGCGATGCTCCAAACCGTCCCGCGGCAATCTGCCGTGAAGCTCATCTGTAATGAATGCCGGGCGGAGCCGGCGCTGTCATGTGGGATTTCCCAAGTGCCGCTCGATCTCGCCCTTGATCGCTTCCACCAGTTCCTTGGTGCGCTCGCCCACGCGGAACATCGGCCCGGCCAACAGCAGGGCGAACTGGCGGTGCGGCATCTTCAGAGGCAGCGCTACGCCGCCCAAGTCCGGCGTGAACTCGGCGTTGCCCTCGAACCAGCCGCGCTCCAGCGAGCGCTGGATTTCCTTTTCGACCGCGGCCACACTCATGAGTGTGGAGGGCGTATAGCGCTCGAAGTTCGCCCGCCGCAGCACGGCCGAGCGTTCAGCGGTCGTCATTTGCGACAACAGGACGCGGCCGGTGGCCGTCACATGAAGTGGGACCAGCTTGCCTGGCGAAGCGGTATAGCGGATGGCATGGGGCGATTCCACTACATCCAGGAACACGGCGTATGCGCTACTCGAGGCGGCCAGCACCGCCGTCTCGCCGGTGCGCTGGACAAGGGCGTGAAGCAGTTCTCGCAGTTGCTCGGGGATCGGCTCCGCGCTTTCGATCTGCTGCAGAAGCGAGAACCAGAGCGGCGAGGGATAGTAGCCACCGCGGGCGCGCGGCTCATAGAGGAACCCGCGCGCCGCCAGCGTACCCAACAGGTTGAAGGTGCTTGAGCGCGGCCACTCGAGCAGCTTCGACACCTCCGCAAGCGTGGCCGGCTGGCGGTGCTTGGCAAAGAACTCGAGCAGATCGAGCACGTTCGCAGCTTGTTTGACGTTCACAGGTTATCTATCGAAGGGTGGATTGATCGGCGGCCCGATTATGCCGCAGCAGGTCGGACGTCCAGAACGGCGCGGCCGCAATGGCCAGGCACCCGAGTGACAGCATGAACGCCAGGCTATAGCTGCCTGTTGCGTCGTACAGCACCCCGGAGAGCAGGGCGCCGATGCCGGAGCCGATCGCCATGCACGCGTAGATCACGCCGTAAATCGCCGCTTGGCCGGGGCCCGCGAAGAGCCGCGAGCTCAGGCTGGCGATGAGTGGCCCCCGGACGCCCTGGAAGAGTCCAAACAACAGAACGTAGCACGCGAGGAGCACGGTGCTGGGCCCGAACGAGAGGCTGTAAAGCATGGCGACTCCCGAGGCCGTGCCGATGAAACTCGCGGTGGCGGACAGCTTGTAGCCGAAGCGGTCGGCGATCCAGCCGGCGCTGGACACGCCGACCACGGATAGCATGCCCGCGGCCCCGAAGGCGCTCGCCGCCTTCAGTGGCGGGAAGCCCACGTCGACGAGATAGGCAACCGATTGGACGATCACGAGGTACATGCCCACGGCGGTGAAGAACATGATTTGCACCATCAGCCAGAAGCGCCGCTGCCCCAATGCCGAGCGCAACCCCGCGGACGCGCTCTTCGCGTCGGCCGCGCCGCGAGCCAGTCTGGGCGACAGCGGATCGGCGCGCCCCACGAGGATGGCCCGCCAGGGGATGAACTGCGAGAGGACCAGCACGACCAGCAAGGCTTCGCCAGCCCACCGGTAGGTGGCGCGCCAGCCCGAGGCATCGATCAACGCCTGCGTGAGGGGCACCATCACGAGCGAGCCGCAACCGAATCCCGCGTAAGCAATGCCGGTGGCCGCGCCGAACCGGTGCGAGAACCACCGGCTCAGCAGGGCGGTGGCGGGCACCATGCCGATCGCGCCCGCGCCCAGGCCGCCGAGTAATCCCACGTACAAGTAGAAGTGCCAGATTTTCGTTGCGAATGCCGCGAGGAAGTAGCCGCACGCCAACACGGCGATGCCCACCGAATACAGCTTGCGCGGCCCCCAGCGCTCGATCAGTAGCCCAGCCAGCGGCGAACTCAAGCCGCTGATGACCATCAGAGTTGAATAGACGCCCGTCATCTGCGACCGCTGCCAGCCGAATTCGGCCTGCAGCGGCAGCAGGAACACCATGAACGTGTCGCCTATGCCGCGGGCCAGGAAATTGAAAAGGAAGCAGAGCCCCAGCACCAGGGCCGGCAAGCGGGCGCTTGCAGCAGGATTGACTGCATTCTTGTACATGAAATGTAATGTACAGGTATATGAATATGAATTCTAGCCATGGCGATGTATGCTCGCTATCTCAGGCCACTTTCACTAGAGAATTCCACCATTGATCGGTGAATACCCTATTGACAAAATGTCCACTGGTATGAACAATGATGTCAGCCTGTTGAATTTAACCTTCCCTCAACCACGAGAATACGCCCCGATGGGACCCTTGCACGGCATTCGCATCATCGACATGACGTCGGTCCTCATGGGCCCGTTCGCCACGCAGGCGCTCGGCGACATGGGCGCCGACGTGATCAAGGTCGAGGCGCCACAAGGGGACGTCGTGCGCCAGATCGGGCCTGCTCGCCATGACGACATGGGGCCCATCTTCCTTAACACCAACCGCAACAAGCGATCGCTCTCGCTGGACCTGAAGCGTCCCGAAGGCATCGCGGTGCTTCATCGACTCATCGCCGAAGCGGACGTGCTGGTCTACAACGTGCGCCCGCAAGCGATGGCGCGTCTCGGCCTGGATTACGAGGCCGTGGAAAAGATCAATCCGCGCATCGTCTACGCCGGCCTCTTCGGCTTCGGCCAGGATGGCCCCTATGCCGCGCGGCCCGCCTACGACGACCTGATACAGGGTGCGTCCACGCTCTCGTACCTGATTGCCCGCGCCAGCGACGGCACGCCCCGCTATGTGCCCACGGCGATGGCGGATCGCATCGTTGGCATCACGGCGGTGGGCGGCATCCTTGCCAGCCTGATCGCGCGGGGCCGCACCGGCCGTGGACAGCGCGTGGACATCCCGATGTTCGAGACCATGGTGGGCTTCGTGCTCGGCGACCACCTCGGCGGCCTGACGTACGAGCCTCCGCTCGACGGTGGTGGCTACGCGCGGCAGCTTTCGCCGTACCGGCGTCCTTACCGTACGAAGGACGGCTACATCTGCGCCCTTGTCTACAACGACAAACAGTGGGAAGGTTTTCTGCGCGCCATCGGCCGCGAGTCCCTGCAAAAGGAAGACGCGCGCTTTGCCACGTTCGCGAACCGTTCGCGCAACATCGACTTCGTCTACGAGCGGCTCTCGGACATCTTCGGGGAGCGCACGACGGCCGAATGGATGCGCGTGCTGGAAGAGGCCGACATCCCGATGATGCCGATGCACGACTTCGAGAGCGTGCTCGAGGATCCGCACCTCACCGCCACCCGGTTTTTTACTACGGTGGAGCACCCCACCGAGGGCACCATCCGCTCGATGCGCGCCCCTGTCAGCTTCTTCGGCACGCCGACCGGCCCCATCAAGCATGCGCCCAGCCAGGGTGAGCACAGCGTGGAGATTCTGCGCCAGGCCGGCTACAGCGCCGAGGAAATTGATTCGTTTCTCGCCAGCGGCGCCGTGCAGGCCCCGCCGGCTCCCTCTTCCAAGGAAAACACAGCGTGAATTTCGAACTGAGCGAACAACAGGAAAGCATCCGTGAGGCCATCGCGCGCATCTGCGCGCAATTCGATGACCAGTACTGGTTTGACCGCGACCATGACGGGCGCTTCCCCGAAGAGCTCTACCGGGCGCTGGCCGACGATGGCTGGCTGGGCATGTGCATCGGTGAGGAATACGGCGGGGCCGGGCTGGGCGTGACCGAGGCGGCCATCATGATGCAAGCCATCACCCAGTCGGGCGGCGGCATGTCGGCCGCGTCGTCCGTGCACATCAACCTGTTCGGTCTGAACCCGGTGGCCGTCTTCGGCAACGAGGAACAGCGGCGCCGCATGCTGCCGCCGGTGGCGCGGGGCGAGGCCAAGAGTTGCTTCGGCGTGACCGAGCCGAACACGGGCCTGAACACGACGCAACTGAAACTGCGCGCGGTCAAGAAGGGCGACCGCTATGTCGTCAACGGTCAGAAGGTCTGGATCTCGACCGCCAAGGTGGCCGACAACATTCTGCTGCTGGCACGCACCACGCCGCTGGAAGAGGTCAAGAAGCCCACGCACGGCCTGAGCCTCTTCTACACGCCGTTCGACCGCAGCCGGGTCACGGTGCACGAGATCGAGAAGATGGGACGCAAGTGCGTCGATTCCAACGAACTTTTCTTCGAGGACTTCGAAATCCCTGCGGAGAACCTGATCGGCGAGGAAGGTCGTGGGTTCGAATACATCCTGCATGGCATGAACCCGGAGCGCGTGCTGATCGCGGCCGAGGCCGTGGGGCTGGGCCGTGTGGCTCTGCAGCGCGCCACGGCCTACGCCAAGGATCGCAACGTCTTCAACCGCCCCATTGGCATGAACCAGGGCATCCAGCACCCGCTCGCGCAGAACTGGATGGAACTGGAGGCGGCCAACCTCATGGTGATGAGGGCGGCGTGGGAGTACGACAGCGGCAAGGACTGCGGCGCGAGCGCCAATGCGGCGAAGTTCCTGGCGGGCGAGGCGGGCTTCAATGCCTGCCAGCAGGCAGTGATGACGCACGGTGGCTTCGGCTATGCGAAGGAATACCACGTCGAGCGCTACCTGCGCGAATCGCTGATCCCGCGTATCGCGCCGATCAGCCCGCAGCTGGTGCTTTGTTACATCGCCGAGCGGGTGCTCGGCTTGCCGAAGTCGTACTGACCCCATGGCAGCCGGCACGCACGACCTTGCGCGAAGCGGCCCCTTGGCAGGGCTGCGCGTCGTCGAGTTCGCGGGCATCGGCCCGGCGCCGTTCTGCGGCATGCTGCTGGCCGACCTGGGGGCGCAGGTGCTGCGCCTGGACCGCACCGAGCCCAGCAGCCTGGGTATTCCGCGCCCTCCGCAGTTCGACCTGCTGCAACGCGGCAAGCGGTCCATGCGCGTCGACTTGAAGGGCGGGGCTGGCCTGGCTCTGGCTCGCAGCATTGTGGCGCGGGCGGATGCGCTCATTGAAGGATTCCGTCCCCGGACGATGGAGCGCCTCGGCCTCGGCCCTGATGTGTGCCTGGCCGACAATCCGAAACTCATCTACGGCCGCATGACCGGCTTCGGCCAAGAAGGCCCGCTCGCGCACGCCGCGGGCCACGATCTCAACTACCTGGCGCTCACCGGCGCGCTGCATGCGATCGGCCGTGAAGGCGGCCCGCCGACGCCGCCGTTGAATCTGGTCGCCGACTACGGGGGTGGCGGCCTGATGCTGGCCTTCGGCATGGTGAGCGCGGTGCTCCATGCCCGCGCCACTGGGCAAGGGCAGGTAGTCGACGCGGCGATGGTTGATGGTGTGGGTGCGCTGATGACGCCGTTGCACGGGCTCATCGCCGCCGGGCTTCAAAAGGGCCCGCGCGGCACCAATCTGCTGGACTCTGGCGCGCCCTTTTACGATGTATATCGCTGCGCCGACGGTGAGTACGTCAGCCTGGCGCCGATCGAGGCGAAGTTCCAGCAGGTGTTTCGAAAAAAGCTCGCTGAGGCCGGCATCGACGCGCTGGACCTGACCGCTTTCGACGATCGGGCGAACTGGCCGCACTTGCGTGGGCGCCTGACGGCGATCTTCGAAACACGAACCCGCGCGCAGTGGTGCGAAATTCTCGAAGGCAGCGACAGCTGCTTCGCGCCCGTGCTCTCGCCGACCGAAGCGCCACGACATCCGCACAGCGCCGCGCGCCGCAATTTCATCGAGATCGCGGGCGTCGTCCAGCCGGCGCCGGCACCACGTTTCAGCGCCACCGTCCCCGACCTGCCCGAGCCGCCTGGGCAAGACGGTGGTGAGGAATGGGCAGCGGCCTGGGGCGTCCCGCGGGGCGAACTTACGGGCTGCGGGTATGACCTGAAGACATAGGAGGGACAACATGGCAGGATTGCATTTCGAGGAATTTTTTGAGGGCCAAGAATTCATGCACGACTGGTCGCGCACCGTCACGGAAATGGACAACACGCTGTTCAGCCTCCTGACGATGAATCCGCAGCCGCTGCACCTGGACGCCCATTTTTCCGCCGGCACCGAATGGGGCCAGCGCCTTTTCAACAGCCTGTACACATTGGGTATCCTGGTTGGCATGACGGTGAACGACACGACCATGGGCACGACGGTAGCCAACCTGGGCATGACCGACGTGCGTTTTCCCAAGCCCGTGTTCCATGGCGATACGCTCAAGGCCCGCACCCGCGTGGTGTCGGTGCGTGCCAGCAAGTCGCGCCCCGACACCGGTCTGGTCGAGTTCGAGCACACGGGTCTGAACCAGCGCGGCGAGATCGTGGCTGTCTGCCGGCGCACGGCCATGATGCGGCGCAAGGTAGTGACTGCATGAACGCGCCCGGAAGCATAGAAGCGATCAATCCGAGCCTGCTTTACGAGCAGCACGGGTCCGTGGTCGTGATCCGGATCAACCGGCCCGACCAGCGCAACGCGATCAGCGGCGAAGTGCGCTCCGGCCTCTTCACTGCATTCGAGCGCTTCGAGCAGGACGACTCGGCGCTGGTCGCCATCCTCACCGCAACCGGGGACCAGGCCTTTTGCGCCGGCATGGACTTGAAGGAGGCCGCCGAATCGGGTCTGGCGGTGCCGCCGCCGGGTTTCCTGCCGATCATAGGTGACAGCATCCGGGTGACCAAGCCCACCATCGCCGCCGTGAACGGGCTGGCCTTCGCGGGCGGCTGGCTGCTGGCCCAGATGTGCGACCTGTGCATCGCCGCCGACCACGCGACTTTCGGCATCACCGAGGCGCGGGTGGGACGCGGCATGCCCTGGGCAGCGCCGCTCATGAGCATGGTGCAGCAGCGGGCCGTGATGGAATTGCTGCTGACGGCCGAGCCGATTACTGCGCAGCGTGCGTACGAGATCGGGTTCGTGAATCACGTGGTGCCGGGGCTACAAGTCCTGCCGCGCGCCATGGCGATGGCCGCAAGAATCGCCGCCAACGCGCCGCTGACGGTGCGGGCCGCCCGCGAACTCGTCTACCTGTCTAACGAGATGGGGCGCTCCGCCGCGCAGCGTGCGGCGACGCACCTTTTCGAGAAGGTTTACCTGAGCGAGGACGCCCAGGAGGGTCCTCGCGCATTCCGAGAAAAAAGAACACCCGCCTGGAAAGGGCGTTGAGGAAAACGGATGACAAAACCAATTGCTTACCAAACGATCCGCGGTGGCGTCGATGCAATCGACAACGTCGTGATGTTCGTCGGCTGCGCAATGCTTTTCGCGCTGATGTTCATCGTCGTGGCGGACGTGTCCCTGCGCTACCTCTTCAACGCGCCCATCCAGTGGGCCTATGAAGTGGTCTCCAGCTACCTGATGCCGGGGCTCTTCTTCTTCGCGGTGTCGCACACCCTCAAGGCCCACGCCCACGTGTCTGTCGACATCGTCCACAACTACATCAGCCCCCGTGCGCGGTATGTCTTCGAGGCGGTCGCCACGCTGGTCTCGATCCCCGCGTTCGCCATCTGCACCTGGGTCTCGGCGCGCAACACGATGGCCGACCTCGCGACAGCGGCCGAATCGACAAGCGGTCTGGCGGTCCCGACCTGGACGATCAGCATCATGCTGCCGATCGGGTTCGGCCTGCTCACGATCCGCTTGATCCTCAACGCCATCGGCTACCTGGGCACGCTCGCGAGCGGTCGCGAGCTGCTGGCGCTGCCACCCATCGCCGGCACCGAGGAGACGGCGCAATGATCGCTGCCGGTATTACCCTCCTGCTGTTTGCTCTGCTGGCGCTCGGGACGCCGGTCGCATTCTCGCTGGCGATCGCGGGCAGCCTGGGCCTGTTCATGATCGGCGGGCTCGACGTGCTGGCGGGCGTCATCACGACGACCCCCTTGTCCACCGCGGGCAGCTACGAACTGATCTCTGTTCCCATGTTCATCCTGATGGCGGAGTTCGTCATCCTGAGCGGGGTGGCGGACGGCCTCTTCCACGCCGCCAAGACCTGGGTGGGCCGCGTACCGGGCGGGCTGGGCATGGCCACCGCGCTCGCCGGGGCCGGCTTCGGCGCGATTTCCGGCTCGAGCACCGCCTCCGCGGCAACCCTCTCGTCGACCACGATGCCGGCCATGCTCAAGCAAGGCTACGACCCCAAGCTCGCAGGTGGCGTGGTCGCCATCTCCGGGACGCTGGCGATGCTGATTCCCCCCAGCATCGCCCTGGTGCTGTACGGCATCATTGCCGACGTCAACATCGGCCAGCTCCTCATTGGGGGCGTGATTCCCGGCATCCTCGTGACCCTCACGATCATGGCCACGGTCTGGGCGCTGGTCCTCATCGACCCGTCCTCGGCGCCCCGCGGGCAGGCCTACACGATGATGGAGAAGATCCGCTCGCTGAAGGTCGTCGGCCCGATGCTGGTGCTCTTCATGGCCGTCACCGGCGTCATCTACAGCGGCATCGCCACGCCGACCGAGGCCTCGGGCATCGGCGCCTTCGGGGCCTTCCTTCTGGCGATCAAGGAGGGAACGGTCAACCGCAAGAGCCTAGCCAAGGCGCTCACGCACGCGGCGCATGCGAGCTGCATGATCATCATGATCATCGTCTGCGCCAAGATCTTCGGCTACTTTCTGACCCTGACCCAGAGCACGCAGATGATCGTGGACTGGGTCGGCTCGCTCGGCGTGTCGCCCTGGATGGTGCTGGTGATCATCCTGTTCGGCTACCTCGTCCTGGGCTGCCTGATGGACCAGGTCGCCATCCTGATCCTCACGGTGCCGGTCGTGCTGCCCCTGATCAAGGCGTTGGGGTTCGATCCGGTGTGGTTCGGCGTCATCGTCATCGTCGTCGCCGAGGTCGGCCTCGTGACGCCACCGGTGGGGCTCAACGTCTTCGTCGTCGCGCGCTACGCGAAGCGCCCCCTGCAGGAAATCTTCGCGGGGGTCTGGCCGCACGTCATCAGCCACCTGATGCTGCTGGCGGTGCTGGTCGCATTCCCTTCCATCATCCTGTGGCTGCCCAAACAGATGGCGCCCTGAAGCCGGATCCGCTTTCTTCCTCACCATAACGAAAGGTTACATTATGTCCAAGCTCATTCACAAGGCGCCCCTGGCCATCGCCGCCGCGGCGCTCCTTGCCGCCGGTGGGGCGCACGCCCAAACCGTCAAGATCAAGATCGCCGACTCGTTCCCGGTCGGCCACTACCTGCCCAAGTACTTTACGCTCCCGATGATCGAGCGGCTGAAGGCCAACCCGGCCGCCAAGGGCTACGAGTTCGAGTACTACCCGGCCGAACAGCTGGGCAAGGCCAAGGACCTGCTGGCGCTGACGCAGGCGGGCGTGGTCGACATCGCCTATGTCGCCCCGGGCTTCGTGTCGGACAAGATGCCCCTGTCCGTCGTCGCCGAGCTGCCGCTGCAGTTCACCGGTTCGTGCATGGCGACCATGGCGTACTGGAACCTGGCCAAGCCGGGCGGCACGCTGTCCAAGAAGGAGTTCGAGCCGAACGGCGTGCGCCTGCTGTTCACCATCGTGCTGCCACCCTATCAGGTCGTCACGCGCAAGCCGTTTACGACGCTCAAGGAAGTGGAGGGCATGAAGATCCGCGCTTCGGGCTCCGCCAAGGAGCTGCTGCTCAAGAAGATGAAGGCCGTGCCGGTGCTGATGCCCACGCCCGAGGTGTATGAGTCGCTCTCGCGCGGTACCATCGACGGCGTCCTGTTTCCGTTCAACAGCCTGCCGCCCTATGACATCCACAAGCTGTCGAAGGCCGGCACCATCGGCGAGAACTTCGGAACCTTCGTGGCCAACTGGGTCATCAGCGAGAAGCGCTTCCAGTCGCTGCCGCCGGCCGTCCAGCAGGAACTCACCACGATGGGCGAACAGTTCACCAAGAGCGTCTGCCTGCAGGTGGAAAAGGACGAAGCGGGCGACATCGAGAAGGTGAAGGCAGCCGGCGTGAAGCTCACGCCGCTGCCCGCCGCCGACAAGGCGACGCTGGCTGCGCTCTCGCAGGAAGTCGCCAAGGACTGGGCCGACACGCTCGACAAGCGCGGCAAGCCTGGCACCGAGATCCTCAACGCCTTCCGCGCCGGCCTGAAGTAAGGCGTGATCGAGACCTTGTCCCTGCAGCCCTTGCCGCTGCAGGCGGAAGCCCTCCGTGCCGAAGTCCGCAGCTTCCTCGACGAGAAGCTGCGCGGCGTGCCGCCCGACCGGCGGGCGCGCTCCTGGCTCGGCTTCGACGCGGACTTCAGCCGCGCCCTGGGCGAGCGCGGCTGGATCGGCATGGCCTTGCCACAGGAATACGGCGGCGGCGGGCGCGATGCGTTCGCCCGCTTCGTGCTCGTCGAGGAACTGCTGGCGCGCGGTGCACCCGTTTCCGCCCACTGGATCGCGGAGCGCCAGAGCGCGCCGATGGTCCTGCGCTTCGGCACCGAGGCGCAGAGGCGCTTTTTCGTGCCGCGCGTCTGCAAGGGCGAGCTCTTCTTCTGCATCGGCATGAGCGAGCCGCAGTCCGGATCGGACCTGGCCAGCGTGCGCACGAGGGCGACGCCCACGCCGGACGGCTGGCGCCTGAAGGGCCAGAAGATATGGACGACCAACGCCGACCACTCGCACTGGATGATCGCGCTGGTGCGCACCTCGGGCACGCCCGAGGACCGGCAAGTGGGCCTGTCGCAACTGCTGATCGACATGAAGGCGACCGGTGTCACCGTGCGCCCGATCGAGGACCTGACCGGCGACCGCCACTTCAGCGAGGTGTTCTTCGATGACGTGGAACTCCCGCACGACGCCCTGATCGGCGAGGAAGGCTCCGGCTGGAAGCAGGTCAACGCGGAACTCGCGTTCGAGCGCAGCGGCCCGGAGCGGCTCTATTCCAGCATGGTGCTGCTTGACACCTGGATCGATCACCTGCGCGATGTGCGGGCGCCGGACGAGCAGGCACTGGCGCTGGCCGGGCGCATCGTCGGCCACCTGGCGGCGCTGCGCTCCATGTCCGTGGCCGTGACCGCGCGGGTCGGTGCGGGCGGCAGCCCGATGACCGAGGCCTCGTTGGTCAAGGACCTGGGCACCGAGCTCGAACAGTACATCCCGATTGCGATTGCCGACGCAATCGCGAGCGACACGCGCCACGTGGCCTCGCCGGCGCTGATGCGCACGCTTGCCTACGTGACGCAGTTCGCGCCGACTTTTTCACTGCGCGGCGGCACGCGCGAAGTATTGCGTGGGCTGATCGCCCGCGGTCTGGGGTTGCGATGAACGATCTGGCAGCGCATTTCGAGCGTCTCCTCGCCGATGCATTCCCCTTGTCGGCCGTGCGCGCCATCGAGGCAGGCGGGAAGGCGGACGCGTTGTGGGAGAGGCTCGAGGAGTCCGGCTTCCTCGATGCCATGGTGCCTGAAGAGGCGGGCGGCGCGGGACTCTCTCTGGCCCAGGCCTTCGAACTGTTCGTGTTGGCGGGCGCCTCTGTGCTGCCTGTGCCCGTGGCTGCGACGCTTCTCGTGCGGGCCTTACTCGCGCAGGAGGGCGCCAGCGCGCCTGGGGGGCCTATCGCGATCGCGGCGCGTGTTGAAACCCTTCCCCAAGGCGGTGTGCGTGGCCACCAAGTGCCCTGCGGCATGACGGCGCAGTGGGTTGCGCTGTCGCAGGGCGATGGCTGGCTGTTGTTACCCGTGGCTGCGGCCCGGCGCGAGCCGAGCGGCATCCATGGCAGCCTGCGCGCGGATTTCCACTGGGACACACTGCCCGCCGAAACCATCCGCGCCGGCACCCGCGTCGACTGGATGGCGGCCGGGGCGGCCATCACGGCGGCGCAGCTCGCGGGCGCGATGGAACGAGTGCTGGCGATGACGGTGGCGTTCGCTAACGACCGGGTCCAGTTCGGCAAGCCGATCGGCAAGTTCCAGGCGATCCAGCACCAGCTCGCCGTCGTGGCCGAGAATGTCGCGGCAACCCGAATGGCGGCACAGATCGGCTGCACGGCTGCGGGCTGCCTGCCCGAGCCCCTGCGCGCCGCGGCAGGGAAGGCCCGCGCGAGCGAAGCCGCGTCGCTTGCGGCGCCACTGGCGCATGCGATCCATGGCGCCATCGGCGTCACCGCCGAACTCGACCTACAACTCTTCACCCGGCGCCTCCACGAATGGCGCGCCGACTTCGGCTCGGAGCAGCACTGGAACCGCGAACTCGGGCGTGCCTTCATCGCCGACGGCCGTGGCGCGCTGGAATTCATGCGCGCCAGCCTCATTCCCACCAACGAGGAGATCTCCGCGTGACCCCCTTCCTTCTTTACGGACAATCCGGCCCGGTCGTCACGTTGACGATGAACTCGCCGGAAACGCGCAACGCGCTCACCGGCAACATGGCTCCCCAGGAGTTCGTGCAGGCCTGCGAACGAATCACCAAGGATGCTTCGGTGCGCGCCGTCATCCTCACGGCCGCCGGCACGGTGTTCTCGTCGGGCGGCAACCTCAAGCACATGCGGGAGCTGTTCGACGCGTCGCCCGCGGCGTTGAGAACGTGGTACCGCGAAGGCATCCAGCGCGTGGCCACGGCCCTCTACAACCTCGAAGTGCCGACCATCGCCGCCGTGAACGGCCCGGCGATCGGCGCCGGCTGCGACCTCACCTGCATGTGCGACATCCGCATCGCGTCCGAGGCGGCTTCATTCGCGGAAAGTTTCGTGAAGGTGGGCCTCATCCCGGGCGACGGCGGTGCATGGCTGCTGCCGCGTGTCGTCGGGATGTCGAAAGCAGCGGAGATGTCCTTCACCGGCGATTCGGTCACCGCGGCGGAAGCGCTCGCATGCGGGCTGGTGTCGCGCGTCGTTCCGGCGGACCGCCTGATGGACGAGGCGCGCTCGCTCGCCAGCCGCATCGCCGCGAACCCGGGCGGCGCGCTGCGCCTGAGCAAGCGGTTGCTGCGCGAGGGCCAGCACATGCGGCTGGAAAGCCTGCTGGAGATGTCGGCGGGCTTCCAGGCGCTGGCGCACAAGACCCCGCAGCACGTCGAGGCCGTGAACGCTTTCGTCGAAAAGCGCAAGCCGGTCTTCGGCGACGACTTTTAGGTCCGGGCTGCGCCAACGATGGCGACCCTGGGTTGGGGAATCAGTTGGAGGAGCGTATTGGTATGCCCGTGAGTATCGATATCGCAGGTACAGGTTGAGGACGCCGGCAGGACTGTAAATTGACTGGAGCCCACATTGAATCGCGAGAAGCCTTCTGAAGCGTTGGTGTGCTTGAGAAGAAAAATTGGAATTTAATCAGACGAAGGAGACTGGCGTGACGGAGATATATACACAAGACAAACTCTATATCAGAGGGCAGTGGGTGGCTCCGATTGACGGCGAGCAGAATGAATCTATAGACCCTTCAACCGGTAAGGTTTGGGCTCGTGTTGCATTCGCCGGCGTTCGCGATATTGACAGTGCTGTCTCTGCTGCGCAGGAAGCGCTGGCGGGGCCTTGGTCGCGTTGGAGTCCGGCGCAGCGTGCGGCATTGTTGCGGCGCATTGGCGCACTCTTTGAAGCGCATGCGGAGCGCCTCGCCGAACTTGAGTCTCGAGACAACGGGATGTTGTTGCGCGATGCGCTGGCCAACATTCGTGTGCAGGCCCAGTACTACTATTATTTTGCGGGCATGGCGGACAAACTTGAAGGCCGCACGATCCCGATCGAGGATGGCATGCTGGCTTATACGACACGCGTTCCGGTCGGTGTCGTCGGTGCGATTGTGCCGTGGAACGTGCCTCTCTTAACCATGACATGGAAACTCGCTCCAGCGCTTGCGGCGGGGTGCACGGTTGTTGTCAAAACTGCTGAGCAAACGCCGGTATCCGCGTATGAGTTTGCGCGTCTGCTGGAAACCTGCGACGTACCCCCGGGCGTCATCAATATCGTGAGCGGTATCGGACCGACCGTGGGCGCTCGGTTAGTCGCGCATCCTGGTGTAAGCAAGATATCATTTACAGGTGAGCATAGAACGGCGCAGGAGATCATGCGAACCGGTGCGGTCAATCTCAAACGTTACTCGTTCGAGTGCGGTGGCAAGTCGCCTCACATCATCTTCGATGATGCCGATCTGGCGCATGCGATCAATGCGGCCACGCATAGTTCGTTCGCGGTGTGCGGCCAGAGCTGCGCTTTGGGGTCGCGGCTGTTGGTTCAGCGCAGCGTGTACACACAGGTCGCAGAGGAACTGGCTCGCCGGGCCGGGCGGATCCGGGTCGGCATGCCCAAAGATGCTGCCGCGCAGATGGGGCCGCAGGCGCATGCCGAGCAGCTCAGCAAGACGCTGCGCTACATCGATATCGCAAAAGGTGAAGGCGCAACGTTGTTGGCCGGAGGGGCTCGCATTTCCGAGGGCGATCTTGGCGCAGGCTATTTTGTCGCGCCCACGGTGTTCGCCAATGTTGACAACAAGATGCGCGTGGCCCGGGAAGAGATCTTCGGCCCGGTGGTCTCGGTGATTCCTTTTGATGACGAAGAGGAAGCGATTGCGATCGCCAACGATACCGACTATGGCCTCACGGCCGGTCTCTGGTCGCAAAACATCGGACGCGCGCATCGCGTGGCTTCACGCATCCAGGCCGGCACGGTCTGGATCAACACCTATCGGTATATCCGTTGGGCCATCCCGTATGGCGGATTCAAGATGAGTGGATTAGGCCGTGAAAACGGCATGGAAGCGGTTGATGCCTATCTCCAGACCCGTTCAACCGTTGTGAATTTGACGGGTAATTATCCCGATATGTACGCCAACTAACTAAGGAGCCAATCATGCGTTTAAAAGGAAAACTTGCAGTCATCACCGCCGCAGGGTCGGGTATGGGAAAAGCCGCCGCGCTACTGTTTGCACGTGAAGGTGCCACGGTCTGCGTCGTCGACTACAGTGAGAAAAATGCGCAGGCCACGGTCGCTCAGATCAAGTCGGCCGGTGGCCAGGCGCACGCCGTCATTGCCGACCTGATGTCCGAAACCGAATGCCGTCGGATCATCCACGATAGTGCGAAGCACATGGGTGGCATCGATATCCTCTGGGCCCATGCCGGCGAGCCAGGGCCGGGCGGCTTCGAGGGTCTCGACATGAATGCCTACCAGCATGCGATGGATTTGAACGTGCGGTCTGCCGTCGTCTCGGTCGGAGAAGTGCTGCCGTATATGCGGCAACGTCAGGGCGGTTCCGTTCTGTTTACGGCATCGATCTCCGGTCTCGTCGGTTCGCAGTTCAGCCCGATCTACTCGTTGGCCAAGTTCGGCATTGTGGGTCTGGCGAAGTCGCTGGCACTTTCCATGGGTCCGGAAGGCATTCGCGTCAATGTCGTCTGCCCGGGACTGGTCGATACGCCGATGCTGCCGGGTTTTCTTTCGCGTGGCGGTGACGCCGCCCTCGCGGAGCAGAACAAGGCCAAATTCGTTGCCAGCATTCCTCTCGGGCGTGTGGCCCAGCCTGAAGAGGTGGCCAAAGCGGCGCTTTGGCTGGTGTCTGACGACGCCTCGTACGTTACCGGGGTGGCGCTACCCATCGATGGTGGATTTACCAGTCGGTAACACAAGCCCGCTGCCACAGAAAGCGGGTATTTTCTAAACTAAAAGGAGACAACATGTTCAAATTTTTCAAAAAACAGACTATTCATTCATTGTGCCTAGGCTTGGCGCTGGGCGCCCTGACCAGCACCGCCTTGGCACAGGAGACGGTCAAGATCGGCGTGCTGGCGCCGCTCACCGGCGTTACCGCGTCGGATGGCGGCTGGCTCATGAAAGGCCACGAGCTGGCTGTGGAGGAGATCAATGCGCGCGGCGGCATTCGCTCGCTGAATGGCGCCAAGGTGCAACTCGTCGTCGCAGACACCCAGTCCAAACCGGAGGCGGGACGCGGTGAAGCCGAGCGTCTGATCGAACGCGAGAAGGTGAGTGCGCTTACCGGCGCCTGGAGTTCGGCCGTCACTGTCGTGGTGGCGCAAGTCGCCGAGCGCAATGCCGTTCCTTTTGTGATTACCAGCGCGGTTGCCGACAACCTCACCGAAAAGGGCATGAAGTATGTCTTCCGCGTTAGTCCCAAAGCGAAATGGGCGGTCGAAGATGCCGGCCGCTTTCTGGACTATATGAAAACGCGTGGGACCGCCGTGAGCAAGGTCGCCGTCATTTATGAAGACGGGCCTTATGGCCAATCGGTTGCCGACAACTACAAGGCGCTGTTTGCCGCCAAAAATATCGCCGTGGTAGCTGATGACAGCTTCAGGACCGGCGTTTCCGATCTCTCCACACAGGTCACCAAGATGCGCGCCGCTGGCGCCGACCTCGTGGTCATGGCCGCCTATGTGAACGACTCCATCGTGCTGTTCCGTACGATGGCTTCGCAGAACTTCAAGCCTTTGGTTCTCGGCTACGGACAGGGGCAGGTGCAGCCTGCGCTTCTGCAAAGCGGCAAGGCCGTTGAAGGTAGCTTCGGAGTGGTCGAATGGATGCCCGACGTCAACAAAGAATCGGTCAAGAAATTCGTGGCGGCATTTGAAGCCAAATACAAAGCCATGCCTCCGCCTACGTCGGCTCAGGCTTACGTCTCCACTTGGGCGATCATTGAGGCGATCGAGCAAGCCAAGTCGACCAAGCCACAAGCCGTTCGGGATGCGCTGGCAACTCTGAAATCCGCGACTGGACCGCTCACGCTGCTGCCCAGCAGGCAGTTGTTTGGCTTTGATATTGCGGGTCAGCATTTGGTTGGCAGTGTGGTCGCCCAAGTCATAGACGGCAAATTTGTGACCGTCTGGCCCCCCGAGGTGGCCGCTGGCGCGATCGTTCCATACAAGTAAGCGTAGGCCGGATCCGCTCCGCTCTGAACCCAACAACAGCCTAAAGGCGTGAACTATGAATTCAATGGATGTCGTGTTGCAGGCCATCGTAAGCGGCTTGCTTTCGGGCGGGCTGTACGCCCTCATCGCCGTGGGGCTGACGCTGATGTTCGGGGTCATGCGCGTGGTCAATTTCGCGCATGGCGACTTCCTGATGCTCGCCATGTACGGGACCTTTTTTGCATGGTCCTTGTTTGGGGTCGATCCAGTGGCATCCATCGTCTGGATGGTGCCGTTGATGGGCCTCGTGGGTGCGCTGCTGTACCAACTGGTCGTCAAACGCATCATGGGGAAATCGGAAATTAGCTCCATCGCCGTCACCATCGGCGTCGCGTTGTTGATCCAGAACCTGGCACTGATGGGGTTCAAGGCCGACAACCTCGTGGTCAATACAGAGTGGGCCAACCGGGCGATCTCGATGGGCTTCGTTTCCTTGCAACTGCCGCATGCGGTTGCTGCGGCTGCATCCATCGTCCTGATTGCGGTCTTGTATGGCTTGCTAAGATTTACCGACCTCGGCCTGATGATGCGTGCGGTGTCGCAGTCCCCCGAAGGCGCTGCTCTTAGCGGCATTAACCTGCATCGTGTCTCGTTGTGGGCGACCATCATCGGCATCGGAACGCTGGGCGTCGCCGGGCCTTTGCTCACTCCGATGCTTTACGTGAATCCTACCGTCGGTACGCAATTTACCCTCATCGCGTTTGTGATTGTCATCGCCGGTGGCCTCGGCAATTTTTTTGGCGCTATCGTCGCCGGACTACTGGTTGGAGTCTCCGAACGCCTGGCTGGCGTTTGGTTGCCCGCATCGCTCGGCGCTGCCATTCCGTTTGGCCTGCTGGTCGTCGTCATGCTCTGGCGGCCGCAAGGTCTTCTGGTGCCAAGGAAATAACTATGAAGCCTGTTCTGATCGGGGCGGCAGTGCTGCTTGCCGCCATTGCTTTCTATGTGGGGATGGGTGATCGCGCCATCATGAACGTCCTCATTTTGATCATGCTCTATGGCTACTGGGGGGTGTCGTGGAACCTGGCGGCTGGCTATACCGGGCTCATGTCGCTCGGACATGCGCTGTTTGCCGGAACCGGGGCCTACACGGTAGCCTACATGTATTCAGCCCATGGCATGTCACCGTGGATCAGCGCGTTGGTTGGCGTAGCCCTGGCGGCTGTGATGGCGCTGGTCATTGGCGCGCTATGCTTTCGTTTCAGAGTGAAGGGCCACTATTTTGGTCTGCTGACCCTGGCTTGCGCCGAGATTGCTTACCTGTCGGCCGGTGCATCGCGTCCTTTGGGACGCTCCGACGGACTGTCGCTGGACTTTGCGCATTGGGGATGGGGCTATTTGCAGTTTCGCGAGAAATGGCCGTATGCCGTCATCGCCGCCATCCTGTTGATTGCCGTTCTCGTCATCGGACGGCTGCTGCTGACGATGCGGGTGGGCTACTACTGGCGAGCGTTGCGTGACAACGAGGAAGCGGCAGAAGCGCTCGGTATTCCGGCGTTTCGCTACAAGCTGCTGGCGATTGTCATCTCGGCGATGCTGACCGCGCTGGGTGGCGCATTCTATGCCCAATACATTTCATTCGTCGATCCGCGCTCGGTGCTGAGCGTTGACCTGTCGATACAGATACTGGTGTTTTGCATCATCGGTGGCATGCGAACCTTGTGGGGGCCGATCCTGGGCGCGGCGCTCTTGTTGCCGCTGGGCGAGGCCATCCGCACGGTGCTCGGTACTTCGCTTCCTGGAGCGCCGTCGGTCGTTTATGCGCTGTTGTTGATCGTCGTGGCGCTGGCATTGCCACAAGGTCTGGCCTCCTTGAGAATTTTTCGGACGGAAAAGCGCACAACCGACACTGCCGACCCGGCATTGCCCGTTGCACCCGGACTCGGGGGGAGCCCGTTATGATGCTGCTGAATGTTCAAGGCGTAAGCAAGGCATTTGGTGGATTGAAGGCTTTGCAAAACGTCTCGCTAAAGGTGGCGGCCGGGCAAATTGTCGGCGTCATTGGTCCCAACGGTGCCGGCAAGACCACCTTGTTTGGCTGCATTTCTGGATTCCATCGTTGCGATTCAGGAACGGTGACTCTGGCTGGGGTGCGCACCGAGACGTTGCCGCCGCATAGCATCTGTAGGCTGGGCATGGGCCGTACCTTCCAGATTGTGCGACCGTTTGAAGGCATGACCGTTCTGGAAAACGTCATGGTCGGCGCGATGGTGCGGCACCCAGGGACCGCCAAGGCGCGGGACAAGGCCAGCGAAGTACTGCAGCGCGTCGGCATTAGCCATCTGGGCGACCGGGATGCTGATGGTTTGAGTGTGGCAGACCTGCGTGCGATGGAGGTGGCCCGTGCCTTGGCCACGGAACCCAAACTGTTGCTGCTGGATGAAATGCTGGCCGGGCTCACGCCCGTTGAAGCCGCGCAGATGCACGAGCGTTTCATGCGTCTGCGTGATGAGGGCCTCGGTCTTTTGGTGATCGAACATTCCGTTCCGACCGTGACGGCCTTGTGCGACCAGGTCGTCGTCCTCAATTTTGGCGAGGTTCTCGCTGTCGGCACGGCAAGCGAGGTGCTGGCCGATGCCCGTGTACAGGAAGCTTACCTAGGAAACAAACATGCATGACGTTGCGCTGGACATCAAACACCTGAGCGCGGGTTACGGTAGGCTGTCTGTGCTCAATGATGTAAGCCTCGAAGTACGAAGGGGCTCGATCATCGCATTGATTGGTTCAAACGGTGCCGGTAAAACGACGCTCGTCAAGGCTATCAATGGCTTGTTGCCGATCACCAGCGGAACGGTCAGATTCGATGGCGAGGACATCGGCAAGCATGCAGCCTACGTCAGAACGCGGATTGGCATTGCCACTGTTGCCGAAGGCAGAAGACTATTCCCTGAAATGACTGTGGAAGAAAACTTGCTGGCCGGCGGAACTTTCGGCGGTGCAAAGGCAGGCCGAAAAGAAGGCTTAGCCGAATGCTTTGAGATGTTTCCCAGACTAAAGGAAAGATCGCGGCAACTGGTCGGTAGTCTCTCGGGTGGCGAGCAGCAAATGGTAGCCATTGCCCGTGCGCTCATGACCCGGCCGCAGCTGTTGATTCTGGACGAGCCTTCCACCGGACTGTCGCCGCGCATCGTTGGCGAGATATTTGCCACGCTCAATGGATTGCGGGCGCGAGGCATCGCCATTTTGCTGGTGGAACAAAATGTCGGCCTGTCCCTTGAGGTGGCCAGCTTTGCCTATGTACTGGCTCGTGGCAAGGTGGTATTGGAAGGTGCCGCCAGCGAGTTGGTCAATAACGCGGCGGTTCGCAGTGCCTATCTCGGCGCTGAAAACTTTGCCGAGAACAGCTCTTTGTGAGATGGCTCGGCGCGATGGAAACACTGAAGAATCACTGAAAGGAGACAATCCATGGGACGTGTGCAAGGCAAGGTGGCCGTCATCACCGGCTCGGGCTCAGGCATGGGAAGGGCCGCGGCCCTACTGTTCGCGAGCGAGGGCGCGAAGCTGGTCGTCGTCGATATCCACGAGGCGAACGGCCAGGCCGTAGTCGACGAGATCAAGAAGGGCGGGGGCGATGCGATCTTCGTGCGGGTCGACACCGGCAAGGAAGCCGACCTGAAGCGGATGGTAGACGAGGCCGTCAAGGCATACGCCCGCGTCGACATCTTCTGGCACAACGCCGGCATCGCTGGGCCGGGCTCGATCGAGCAGACTACCGAGGAAGAGTTCGACCGCCAGATCGCAATCCACGTCAAAGGCGGCTTCTTCGGCGCCAAGCACGTGCTGCCTGTGATGCGCAAGGGCGGCGGCGGCGTGATCCTCTTCACCAGCTCGGCCTCGGGCGTCAAGGCCTCGCCGGCCTCGCCGAGCTACTCGATCGCCAAGGCCGGCCTGCAGATCCTCGCGCAGTGCATCGCGCTGGCCAACGGTCGGTACAACATTCGCGCCAATGCCATCTGCCCGGGGCCGGTACAAACGCCGCTGTGGCCGTCGTTCGTCGGCCGCAATCCGGAAGTGATCTCGCCCGCCGACCTGGAAAAGGCCTTCCTGGTCAAGGTGCCGATGGGTCGCATGATGCAACCTGAGGAGATCGCGCGCGCCGGCCTGTTCTTGTGCTCCGATGATGCCTCGGCGATTACCGGCGTGTTGTTGCCAGTGGACGGCGGCTTCCTCGTCACCTGAAACCACGGACTTCCAGCTCAGCGCGCAGCAGCGCGAGTTTCAACAGACTGCGCGCCGGTTCGCGCAGGGCTACGTGCTGTATTGCCGGCTCGCCGACAAGCCGGGTGCGGTCGGCGTCGTCGTGGTGTGTCGCCGCACGGCGATGATGAGACGAAAGGCCACGGCATGAGCGAAGTCCGCTACGAGCAGCAAGGTGCGATTGTGCAGATCACGATCGATCGGTCGGCGCAACTGAACGCCATCAACGAAGGCGTGCGCAAAAGGCTGTACGAGGCATTCGAACGATTCGAGGCAGACGAGAGCGCGTGCGCCGCGATCCTCACCGGGTCCGGCGGGAACGCGTTCTGTGCCGGCATGGACCTCATGGAAGCGGCGCAGAATGCGCTCGGCGTCCCGCCGCGGTGGTTCCTTCCGATCATTGGCGACAGCCTGACGGTGACCAAGCCGACCATCGCGGCGGTGAATGGTGTGGCCTAATGCCTGCGGCTGGCTGTTCGCCCAGATGACCTGTGCCTGGCCGCCGAGCACGCCACCTTTGGCCTCACCGAGGCTCGGGTCGACCGCGGCATGCCGCGGGCAGCGCGGCTTGTGAACATGGTGCAGTAACGCGCCTTGATGGAACTGCTCTTGACCGCCGAGCCGCTCAGCGCGCGGCGGGACATCTGTTCGATCGTGTTTACCGCAGTTGTGCGGAAGATATTTTTGGAGAACTTAACCTAGGGACTGTCGCCAGTATCTGGTCGGGCCTTCAGGTGCCGTACATCTCGCGCGCCTGGCGAGCCAGCGCTTCCCGGTGGTCGGGCGCAGCCAGGTCGATCATCGCGCGCACCCGCTGCTGCAGGTCCAGGCCGCGCAGCCGCACGGCGCCGTTCTCGGTGGCGATGATGTCCACATCGGCGCGCGCCGTCGTGACCGGGCCGCCCAGCCTGGCGACAATGCGCGGCACCGTGCCGCCCTTGGCCGCGCTCGGGAAGGCGATGATCGACGCGCCGCCCGGTGACTGGCCCGCGGCCCGCACGTAGTCGACCTGCCCGCCGACCGCACCCACATAGTCGCCGCCAGCCAGTTCGGCGTTGACCTGACCCGTCAGGTCAACCTCGATGGCGGAGTTGACGGAGATGAAGCGCGAGAGCTGCGACAGCACGGACGTGCCGTGCGTGTAGGGAATGGGCTTGAGCCGGAGCGCCGGGTTGCGGTGCGCGAAGCGATAGAGCTTGTCGCGCGTGCCGAAGAGGACGCCACTCACCGTGACGCCGGGGTCTATCTCCTTGTACGCGTTGGTCACGACGCCGGACTCCATCAGGTCCACGACCGAGTCGCCCACCATGCCGGAATGGATGCCCAGGTCCTTGCGGCTGGACAGCATCGCGATGATGGCCTCGGGGATCGCACCGATGCCCACCTGCAGCGTCGCCCGGTCCGGGATGAACCGGTCCACGTGCGCGGCGATCTGCCGCTCGAGGTCGCCAACGGCGGCTGACGGCAGCTCCAGGAGCGGGCGGTCCGTTTCGACCAGCACGTCGATGTCGGCTTCGGTCAGGGCGCCGTCGCAGAGCGACTGCGGCACCTGCTGGTTCATTTCGACGATGACGATCCTGGCCTTGTCCACGGCGATGCGCGTGTAGTCCGCCGCCAGGCCGAGGCTGTACCGGCCGCTTTCGTCAGGCGGGCTGACTTGCACGAACGCCACGTCGCAGCCGATGGCGCCGCTTTCGATGAACGCAGGGATCTGTGAGACATGCGCCGGTACGACGCGCATCCGCCCGGCCTTGATCAGGCGGCGATTGGTGCCGACACCGCCGATGCCGCGTAGGCCGAGGCCGTCCACCGCACCGGGCTGGAAGGTGTCCGAGAACATCGCGCAAAGGAAGGTGTTCACGCCACCGAGTTCGGCGCGTTGTTCGACGAGCTTTTCGGTCAGCGTCTGCGGCTCGGCCGTTCCTTGCGCAACGAGGATGTGGTCGCCCTTGCGGATCCATTCGCGCAGGTCGAGGCTGGAGGGGTCGATGCGGATCATTTCGTTCCCCGCGCGGCCAGCGCGTTGGCGAACCCGACCATGCGCTGTGCGCGCTTCAGGAGCGGGCCGTCGACCATCTTGCCCTCGAAATCGATGGTGCCGATGCCGCGGGCCATCGCTTCCTCGTAGCGTGCGATGAGGCGGCGCGCGTGATCGAGTTCGGCGTCGCTGGGGCGGAACACCCGGTTGGCCACCTCGAGCTGGCGCGGCAGCAGGCAGATCTTGCCGTCGTAGCCCATGTCGCGGCCCGTGGTGGCGTCGCGCTCGAAATGGTTGTCGTCGCGGATTTCCAGCACGGCCTGGTCGAGCGCCAAGATGCGGGCTGCCTTCGCGTGCAGCAGCACGCGCGAGCGTGCGTAGGCCACTTCCGCCGAATCGGCGGTGCGGCGGGCGCCAAGGTCGCTCGCCAGGTCTTCCGCGCCGAAGTAGACGGCGGCGATGGCCGGATGCGCGGCGCACAGCGCCGCCGAATTGGTCACGCCGGTGATCGACTCGATGCCACCCACGATGAAGCGCGGCGCCGCGCGCGGCGCGTCACGGTCGAGGCGACGCATGAGATGCAGCGCCGGATAGAGCTGCTCGACCTTTTCCAGTTTGGGAATGACGATCCCATCGATGTCGGCGCGCAGGGCGGCGTCCAGGTCCTCGAGGTACTGGTCCGATTCGGGCTCGTTCACCCGCACGGTCAGTAACCCGTCCACCGGCTGCTTGCGCGCTGCCGCCACCAGTGCGGCCAGCCCGGCGCGCGCGGGTTCCTTCTCGGCCAGCGGCGTGCCGTCTTCCAGATCCACGACGTAGCAGTCGGCCGGGAAGCGCGGAAACTTGGCAACGAGGTCGGCCCGGTTGGCGGGTGCGAAGAAGAGGCTTCGGATCATCATCATGTGTTTTCGACTTTCAATCGAGCAGGCCATCCAGCCGCTCCTTGGATTCGGACAATTCGAGCAGCATGTCGTGGATGACATTGCGCACGGACGTTTCTTCGGTCATGTCGCCTACGATCTGGCCGACAGGATAGGTGAGGAATTCCTTTGCTCGCACACGCTCGACGCGCGTGCGGCCCTGGCCCCACCACAGCAGGGCCTGCAGAGGCGCTGGCAGCGTTTTGGGCGCGCCGGGCTGTTCCCACGCGTCAGTGAAGCTGCTGCGCAGGGTGCGGCAGGGTTTGCCAGTGACGGTGCGGGTGAGAACAGCATCCTCGGATCCAGCTTCGAACATCTTTTGCTTGATCTCGGGCGTCACTTCGCTCTCGCGCGTCTTGAGCCAGACCGAGCCGCACCACACGCCCTCGCAGCCGAGCGCCAGTGCGGCCGCCATCTGACGGCCCCGGCCGACGCCGCCAGCACCGAGCACGGGCATCGGCGCCACCGCATCGACAACTCGCGGCCACAGCACCATCGAGGTGGTGCTGCCTGTATGCCCGCCGGCCTCGGTGCCGACGGCGATAACGAAATCGCAGCCCGCTTCCTTGTGGCGCAGCGCGTGCTTGGGGGCGCCAGCCATCGCCGCGATCTTCACGCCCTTCGCGTGGGCCCGCTCGACAAGCTCCTTCGAGGGCGAGCCAAGCGCGTTGACGATTAGCTTAATCGGGTGCCGGAAAGCGACGTCGAGCATCTTCGCGCTCTCGGCGGGCGTGAATGTGAACTCGCCTACCATCGCCTTCATGATGCGGTCGGCATCGGCGGGCGGCAGAGGCGGGATTCCGGCTTCGTCGAGCATTTTGCGCACGAAATCGCGGTGTTCCTGCGGAAACAGGCGCTCGGGATCGAACTTGCGGTCACCGAAGTCCTCGTAGCTTGCAGGGTTCAGGATGTCGACGCCGTAGGGTTTGCCGCCGATGTGCTCGTCGATCCATGTCAGCTCCTCATGAACACGCTCGGCACTCATGCGCGCCATGCCGAGGACACCCAGGCCACCGGCACGGGACACTTCGACCACAACGTCGCGACAGTGGGAAAATGCGAAGATCGGTACTTCGATGCCGAACATCTCGCAGAGGCGGTTTTTCATGGCTTGTTTCCTGGGGAGGAAGCGGTGAGGAGCCGCAGGAAGCCGCGCCGCGGTGCGATGACTAGCGCGGCGCCGGTGAGTCGCTGCAGCTGTTCAGCGGCTGCAATTTGATCCTCATCATCGCAAATGACGGTGGTCAGGCGTCCTGCCAGTGCGGCGATGACGGCGTCGAGGTGGGCCCGGGCTGCGCTTGCCGGCGCGACGACCACGCACTCTTCGGTGCCGACGATATAGGTGTTCGCGCCGTTCGTGGCCATCACGCGCCACAGCGTCGACGAAAGCCGGACCGGAACGTTGGCGCGCGGCTCGCACCAGGCGGTGCCTTTGCCCTCGGGATCGATCAGACCGATTTCCTCCCAAGGCGCCTCATGCGGCAGGACGGGACGCTGGCCGGACTCCCCAGTGGCAAGGCGCGGCAGCACGCGCATAACTTCGCGTGATGACCCCCCCCATTCGACGAGGGCTGCCGTGTCCGCGAAACGCGTAAGCAGTTCCAGCACGGCGCGCGTCGGTGTCATCAGGCGCCGGGTGTTTTCAGGTGCGAGGGCAGCCGAAGGACGGATCCAGATGTGGTCCAGCGTTTCCACCTGGTCGTGTGCGCTCTCCTGTCCCTGCGGCACGATGGCCACGAAGAAGCGGGTGTCGAAGCGCTTCGTGCGCCCCACCGGGGTTAGCCAGTGCGCGACATAAAAAAGCTGGTCCGCAGCGAGGCGCAGCTGCAGCTCGCGGCAGGCTTCTGCCATCGAGGCGGTGCCGGATTGAAGCGCTGGACGCAGATCGAGTAGGCGCGCCCCGGCGTCACTCCTCAGGTGAACGCCTTGGCCTATGCCGTCTGTGGCGAAGAGCAGACCCGCTTCCTCCAGGCATTCGCGGATCGCGGCCACGTAGAACGCGAGCCCGCCTTGTTCCACAGCGAGAGTGGCGTTTGCCTGTTCGTCCGACAGGCCGCTAACAGGTACATCGGCGTCCGCTGCATCGACCAGCCCGCCGGGGAACACCCAGGCGCCGCTGTTATGGTCGCCGCGCTCGGCGCGCTGCAGCAGCAGCGTTTCGAGGCCGGCGGGGCCGTCGCGAGCCACAGCGACCGTGGCTGCATTGCGGGGTGTGATTTTGTCCATGATAGTGGACAAATAATACTTGTATGTGATCAAAAAAGTCAATTCTTATTTATTAACAAAGCCTAAGCGTCGAGTCCCAACGTAATCCGGACGGATGCTGACTATCGCGACTTCTTGCCTATGAACAGCGCCATCGCTGCATCGGTCAGGTCATCAAGCGGGTTCCCTGCTTTGCGTCGAACCACTGTATCGACCAATTTAGTGTGCCGAAATGCGCCTGGCATCGGCGTCAGTGCCCCGGGTGGCATAACTGTGGCGCATGGCGCATGAAGTCTCGTCAATGGTCAGCGCTGCGACATCCGAGCAGTCAGTCAGGCCGCAGGCGATGTCAACGTATTTCCGAGACACAGCCAGCATCCGGTGAGGCAACTCGCCCACGGATACGCCAGACGGCGGCAAACGACATCGGGGGCGCCTGCTTCAGCGTGAAGCCATCGAGGTGCCCGGTAAGGTCTAGCTCGGCCGGTCGCTACGGCCGCCGCAACACATTGACGCGCATCTCTCGCACGAAACGAGCGCCTTCCGGAGTTACGAAGCGATTGAAGCGGCGGCGGACCTCGGCAAGTGTTTCACCCTCGAGAATGAGAGTGGAGTGCGTCGCGCGAACGATCCTGTCAATAAAATCGTCGAAGTCACGGAACGTGAGTGGCGTACTGAAGACCGTCTCCTCGACATGGGTGAGCAATCCTGCGGCGGCGCGTTGCAGCGCGTCGTAAGCTGCCGC
The DNA here is from genome assembly GCF_002379095.1 of Polaromonas sp. AER18D-145. GTDB lineage: Bacteria > Pseudomonadota > Gammaproteobacteria > Burkholderiales > Burkholderiaceae_C > Polaromonas. The sequence goes on along the minus strand of NZ_NBZV01000017.1, from coordinate 34,514 downwards.
GCGCACGCTGCCTTCATCGTGGAAGAGCCGCACGATCTCGTTGAAGTCCCCCGAGTACACGGGCTCCGAGACATAGAGATAGCCGCCAGGAACCAGCACGCGCCGAATTTCCGCAAACGCCCGGTCGAGCCGGGGTATGGGGACGTGATGCAGCGACTTCAGCATGATCACGACATCGCAAGAGGCGTCTGGCAAGGGAATATCTTCGGCGCTGCCCGCCAGGAAGTGAAGGCCTGCCGGATGCGGATCGGCCAAGTTGCGCGCGTGCTGCACCTCGTCGACTTCAAACGCCGTCACCGAGGCCACAAGCTGTCGTTCCAGCATACGCCGTGCGACGTCCGCCCTGCCGCATCCGAGCTCCACCACGCGCGCACCGGCAAGCGGCACCAGCCGTCGCAATAGCTCGATCTCGTCGACGATGACTTCCTTCGGCACCGTGATCATGATCGCGGCCCCTCCACGACGGCGAGGATTGCGCGCGCCCGGTCTATGATCGGTCGGTCGATGAGCTTGCCGTCGAGGCGAACTGCGTTATTGGCAGCGGCATCTGCCGCCTCGAGAACGCGACGCGCCCACGCGAGGTCCGCGTCGGGGGCGCGAAAGCCCGCGTTCACGCCCGCCACCTGCTTCGGGTGAATGCAGAGCTTGCCCCCGAAACCGAGGCGCCGCGCGCGCTCCACGTCCTCGCGCAGCACGGCCTCGTCGTCTAGAGCGACCGTCACGCCGTCCACCGGTGCGAGACGGCCCGCGGCCCGCGACCCGCGAGACGAGCACGAGCTGCGAGCGAGCGAAGAGCAGTTCCTCGCGCTCACCGGCAATTCCGGTGTCCAGTTGGAAGTCGACGGAGCCAAAGGCGAGGCGCTCGACGCCTTCCGCGCAGGCGATGGCCTCGGCCCGCCACAGGCCCAGCGCTGACTCGATGAGCGGAATGATGCGTGCGCCCGCGCGCACCCGGCCGCGGATTTCGGCGATGGCCACAGTGTCCTCAGCCTTTGGAAGCATCACGCCCTTCACGCCGGCGAGGGCCACCAGGTCGAGATCGCTGGAAAACCATTCGCTTTCGGGGCCGTTGATGCGCAGCCACACGGGTTTCTCCGCCGTGAGCCAGGCACGCGCCGCCTTCCGCGCGGCCGCCTTGTCGGCCGGGGCCACCGCATCCTCCAGGTCCACGATCACCGCGTGCGCTCCCGCAGCATACGCCTTGTCGAATCGCTCCGGCCGGTTGCCGGGCACGAACAGATAAGACCGATCCATCATCCGTTCTCCAGTTTGCCGGGCGCGCCGCGCCCGGGCTCGTTTCGACTCCCGTCCCGCCAAATCAGCCACAGCCCACAGGCAACAGCCGGCACGGCGAGCACTACGAAAGCTGACGCATAGCTCACACCCCATCCGACGAGAAAAGTGAACGCCGGCGGGCCGAATAGGACGCCAGCGTAGGTAAATACCAGGGATCCGCCTGTGGCGTCCCCGGCCTTGCCCGGCGGGGCGAGGCGCGCCACCTGCGCTAGGTAGACACCGTTCCAGCCGATCGCCGTGGCGCCGAAGGCAGCACACGCCAGGGCGACGGAGGCAAGCGGCCACTGCGGCGTGAAACGCCCCGTCGCAACTGCGGCCGCCCCCATGGCAATGGCCAGGAGGCCGAGCAGACGCATGGGCCGGCCCCAGCGGTCCGCGATCACGCCCCAGCCGACGCGCGCGACCACGCCGCCGACTTGCGCGGCAGCGAGCATGAGTCCTGCCTCGACCAGCGAGATGCCGACGTTCAGCGTGAGGTGCGTGACGAGGAAGGTGATCAGACACAGCTGGAGCGCCGCGAAGAAGAACGAGCAGAAGGCCAGGCGGCGCAGCAGCGAGTCGCCCAGCGTGTAGTGCAGCGGCTTCGCGAGGCTGGATGCCGCCAGCCGCCGCGCGGGGTCGCGGTCGGCATCGAGCACCTCGCGCAGGGGTTGGGCGAGGGCGAGGGTAGCTAGACAGGCGCCGGCCACCGCGAGTGCAGCCGCGCGCCAGCCACCCCACAGCACCAGCGTCGGCACCACGGCACCGGCCAACGCACCGCCGAGCGGCACGCCGGTCTGCTTGAGCGAAAAAACGAGTGACAGCCTCTCCGGCGGCGTGCTCCTGGCGAGGATATGCGAACTGGCCGGGGTGACCGGGCCATAGCCCGCGCCAAGGAAGATGGCGCCAACGACGAACAAGGCGGGTGTCCCCGTGGCCACGCAGGCCAGCCCGACCGCGCAGGCCATCAGGCAGGCCTGGCTCAGGCGGATGGCGCCGAAACGCTGCACCAGCGGGCCGGACACGAGGCTCGCGGCCATGCTGGCGCCGTACACCATCGCAATGAAAATACCGACGTAACTGGCTGAAACGCCGGTTTCGGCCGCCACGGCCGGGGCAAGCACAGGCACCGTTACCACCGCCATCGACACAAAAACTTGCACCGCGAGCGTCGCGGCCAGCGGAAACAGCGTGCTACGCATCCGCATCGGCCGGTATCTGCAGGCGCATCGACATTGAGTAGGAGAAGCGGTCGGCCGGGTGCAGGTTAATGGCCACCTCAATGGTGCGGTCATTGTCAGTCAGGTAGCGGCGCGTGACGACGAGGCCCGCTGAGCCCGGCTTGACGCTCAGGCGCCTGGCGTCGGCCGTGCCAATGATGGTGGCGCTGATCTCCTGCTGCACCTCAACGATGGTCAGGCCGTACTGCTTCTCGATCAGTGTGTAGACTGGTACCTTCAGCGTGCCGATGAGTTTGCGGATGCCCCCGTAGGCTGCATTGATGTAGATGTCGGTGAGCGCCATCGGGAGCTTGTCCTTGTCGGCATGGCGAAAGCCCGTCACCTTCACCCAGCGTTGCCCGGGCGGGCACTTGAGGAGATCGGCGAGCGCCTCGTCTGCGATCACGTCCTCGGCCTGCGTGGTAACGAGCAGTGTGTCTTCGACGTAGCGCGGCAGGTCCGCGATCGTCGCGGTGGTCTGGACATAGCGGCTCGCCACCCGGTTCGCCTTCACGGTCGTGCCAATCCCCCGCTGGCGCGTGACCAGTCCGCGCTCCAGCAATCGGCGGATCGCCTCACGCACCGTATGGCGGCTCACGCCGAACTGAGTGCACAGGTCAAACTCGGTGGGCATGAGGCTCCCCACGGGATAACGGCCGCTGGTGATGTCCTCGATGAGGCGTTGCGCGACGAGGGCATACTGGGGTTGACGCGCGAGCAGGGGGGAAGAAGATTGCACGTTCAGATGGCTCCGGATTTGGACAGGTGGTCGATACGATCTTCATCGTAACCGAGCCCGTGCAGAAGTTCCCTCGTGTGTTCGCCCATCGCCGGCGCGATGCCAACCTTCTCCGTCTCGCCGGGGCAACGGATGGGAGAGGCGAGCGTTCGGATCGTTCCGCGCGCTGGGTGCGGGGCCTCCATGATGCAGCCCTGCTCGCGCACGAATGGGCTGTCCAAGGCCTGGGCCACGTCGTACACCGGGGCCACCGGCACGGTGCCGGAAAGCCGCTCCAGCCACTCGGCAGTGGTTGCCGTGCCCAGCACCGCGTCGAGCTCGCGGGTGAGCTGGTCGCGGTTGGCCAGGCGCGCCTTGTAGTTCGCATAATCGGGGTGTGCCGCCCACTCCGGCTTGCCGATCGCCTGCGCGAACAGGGGCCAGAACTTCTCCTTGTTGCACATCACAAAGAGCCAGCCATCCTTCGTGCGGTAGAGCTGGCTGGGCGTGAGCGAGGGGTGCGCAGAACGCGGCTCGCGTCGCACCACAACGCCTTCGTTCAGGTACCACGCGGCCACGTAGTTCAGGTTGGTGAGCGCCACGTCGAACAGGCTCACGTCGATGTCGCGCCCCTTGCCATTGGCGCGCGCGTCGATGATGCCTGCCAGCAGCCCCGTCATCGCAGTGACGCCGGTCATCATGTCGACGATCGACAACCCGAAGCGCGCGGGCGGGCCGTCGGGTTCGCCGGTGAGGGAAAGGTAGCCGGCCTCGGCCTGCATGAGGTAGTCGTAGCCCGGCCACGCGGCGCGCGGGCCGGTGCGCCCGTAGGCCGACAGGTGTCCGCAGACGATGCGCGGGTTGTGCACCCCGAGGTCCGCGTAGGTGAGACCGAGCTTGCTCGCCAAGTCGCCGCGCAGGTTGTCGAAAGTTGCGTCAGCGCTTTTCACCAGATCGGCGAACACGGCCTGGCTCTCGGGGTGCTTGAGGTTGAGCGTCAGGCTCTTCTTGTTGCGGTTAAAGGCCTCGAAGAAGTGACTGTCACCCGGCCCGAAGTAGTGCGGACCGACCAGTCGGCCGACGTCCCCACCCTCGACCGGGTTCTCGATCTTGATGATTTCCGCGCCCATGTCGGCCAGCTGTTGCGTGCCGAAGGGCCCCGCGCCGTACTGCTCGACGGCAATGATGCGAACGCCGGTAAGAGGCAAACTCATGCGGGGTTCCGTTCGATCAGTTGCTTGGCGATGATGATGCGCTGCATCTCGTTGGTGCCCTCGCCGATGAGCAGCAGCGGCGCGTCGCGGAAGTAGCGCTCGACGTTGTACTCCTTCGAGTAGCCGTAGCCGCCGTGGATGCGCATGCACTCAAGCGCGTTTTCCATCGCCGATTCGGTGGCGAAGTACTTGGCCATGCCGGCCTCCATGTCGCAACGATCACCGCGGTCATAGGCACTGGCCGCCGACTCCACCAGCAGCCGCGATGCCTCCACGCGCGTGGCCATCTCGCCGAGCTTGAGCTGGATAGCCTGGTGCTCGCAGATGGGCTTGCCGAAGGTCTTGCGGGTCTGCGCATAGGCGACAGCGTCCTGCAGCGCCGCGCGCGCCACGCCCACCCCGCGCGCGGCCACGTTGATACGCCCGAGCTCCAGGCCGCTGAGCACCTGCTGCAGGCCTTTGCCCTCGACACCGCCGATCAGGCGGTCGGCCGGGATGCGGTAGTCCTCGAACACCAGCTCGCAGGTGTCGATGCCGCGGTAGCCGAGCTTCTCCAGCTTCCTCTCGACCTTGAAGCCCGGCCCCTTCTCGGCGATGAACAGGCTCATGCCCTTGTGGCGCGGCTGCGCCTGCGGGTCGGTCTTTACCAGCAGCGCGAGGGTGTTGCCATACAGGCTGTTGGTGATCCAGGTTTTAGCGCCATTCACGACGTAGTGGTCGCCGTCGCGCACGGCCACGGTACGGATGGCCTGTAGATCGGTGCCGCAGTCGGGTTCGGTCAGGCCGACACCGCCGCGCAACTCGCCGGTGGCGAATTTCGGCAGGTAGTGGCGCTTTTGCGCTTCCGTCCCGCTACGCTGCACGGCTGCGGCCATGATGAGGTGCGAGTTGAGGATGCCGGAAACGCTCATCCACACCACCGACATGCGCTCGATGATCTTCGCGTAAGTCGTGGTGGACAGGCCGAAACCGCCGTACTCGGGGTCGATGATGCAGCCGAACAGGCCCAGCTCCTTCATCCTGTCCACGATGGCCTGCGGGTACTCGTCTGCCGCCTCAAGCCGGTGGGCGTGCGGGCGCACCTCGGCCTCGAGGAATCTGTCGACCGAGTCGAGGATCATTTGTTCGTTTTGCTGTTGTTCCGGTGTCACGGGCGTTCCTTTTTGCGTCATGTGAGAGGTGGCATTCAGCCGCGGGCGGCGAGGCCTTCGGCGAGGTCACGGGCTTGCAGGCCCCGGTCCATGCTGAGCACGAGGTCGCGCACCTGCTCGGCGCGGCTCTTGGACACGGCGAGCAGCATGTTGTCCATGAATTTCTTCTCGATGTCGGGGCCGGAGATCGGGCGGTCGGCGGCACCGCGGTTGATCTCCTCGCGGTGGCGCAGTTCGCGCCCGTCGTGGGTCGTGACGATGACCTCGCCCGAGTAGTACTTCGGGAAGGGGGACGCCGGGTCCACCTCGTACTCCACCCGCTGCGCGAGGGCCAGCACTTCCGTGTCGGCGAGCGCCGCGCTCTCGAGGTGCGCGAGGCCGAAGCTGCCGCGGGCGAGCGCCGTGGCGACGATGTAGGGAATGCTGAACTGGGCGTCGTAGCTGTTCTGCGGGCGCTTCTTGGTGGCCACCGGCTCGCACACCGTCTTCACGACTTCCTGCGGCACGAGCGCGCGCACCGAGCGGATGTCGGCGGGCTCAAGGCCATGCCTGTCGCGAAGGATGACGGCCGCGTCGGCGCAGGCGTGCGTGAAGTGGCAGGCGGGAATGGGCTTCACTGCAACCTTGGCGGTCTCCCAGACCTCGCCCAACCCGGCGGTGGCGAGCGACAGGTCAATGTCCTTGGCGTACTGCCCGAGGTGGCTCGCGAAGAGGCCGAAGCGGCCCTCGTAGACCTGCTTCGGACCGACGAAACCGTGGCGCGCCAGCGAGGCGGCGGTGAGGCCGGCGCCCGCGGCCCATCCGGGGTGCATGCGCTTGGTCCATGCGCCGTCGTTGAGAAACTCGAGGCTGCCCGAGCCGGTGCTCAGCGCGATGCCCTGCGCCATGGCGAGCTGCTGGGCGTTGAGGCCGAACAGGCGACCCGCGACGAGCGTGGCGGAGAAGGCGCCCACGAGTCCAGTGGGGTGGAAGCCGATCTGGTGGAAGCCGCCCCTGGCGACCGAGCCCAGGCGCGTGCCCGCCTCCATGCCCACCACGTAGGCCGTGAGGAGGTCTCCGCCGCTGAGCCCTGCGTGGGCCGCCACGCCGAGCGCGGCGGGGAAGCAGGCGGCGGTCGAGTGGATGACGCCCTGCACGTGCGTGTCGTCGTAGTCGAGGCCGTGCACGAGGATGCCGTTCATGAGCATCGCGTCGCGCAACTGCAGCCGCGCGGACAGGCCGATCACCGGCGTGTCGCCCATCCCTGCGGATAGCTCGGTGGCCGCCGAGAGCGAGCGGTGCGCGAACTCGTAGCGGGTGGAGGCATGCGCGATGCCGACGGCGTCGAGGATAAGATACTTCGCGCGCTCGAGGACGGCGGGGGGAATCGCCTCAGGACGCAGGCTCTCGGCGAAGGCGGCGAGCGTCGTGGCGATGGTGGGGCCTTGCGCGGCCGTTTCGCGCAACTTGTCTGCGGGAATGGATAGATCTGACATGGGATTCCTTTCAGGCGTGCTACAGAAGCATCAGGGAAATTGCGGGGATATAGGTGATCAGCATGAGCCCCGTGAGACGCACGGCGTAGAACGGCAGTACGCCGCGCACCACCTCGTGGACAGGGAGCTTCGCGATGCCGCTCATCACGAAAAGGTTCAGGCCGATGGGCGGGGTGAGCGTGGCGATTTCCACGTTGGCCACCATGATCACGGCGAAGTGGATCGGGTTGATGCCGAGCGCCGTGGCGATGGGGAAGAGCAGCGGAGAGGTCAGCACGATCATCGCCACGCCGTCCAGGAACATGCCGAGCACCAGCAGGATCAGGTTCGCCACGAGCAGGAACTGCCAGGCGCTCATGTTGATGCCGGTGATGTACTCCACCACGCCGGCCGAGACGCCCATGCGCGCAAGCACGAAGCCCACGAGGCTTCCGCCCATCACGACCGCAAAGATCATCGTGGTCTGCAGCACCGAATCCCTCACCACTGTCCAGACACCGCCCACGGTGACGCTGCGGTAGACGAGAAGGCACAGGATCGCCGCGTAGATGGCGGCGAAGGCCGAGACCTCGGTGGGCGTGAGGTAGCCGGTATAGATGGAGCCGATGACGAGCACGGGCATGAGCACTGCGGCGCCCGCTTTCGGCAGGCGCTTCGCGAAACCGCCCCAGTCGGCACGGGTTGTCGTGATGCCGTAGCCATAGCGCCGCGACATCCAAGCCACCGCACCGAGGAGGAACGCGGCCTCCATGAGGCCCGGCATGACCCCGGCGATGAAGAGCTTGTCCACCGGCAGACCCACGATGGAGCCGATGAGGATGAAGCCCAGCGAGGGCGGTATCATGAGCCCGAGCGTGCCGCCGACCGCGACGATGGCGGCCGAGAAACGCGCCGGGTATTCCTCGCGCTTCAGGCCCTCGATGGTGGCCGCGCCGATGGCCGCCGCCGACCCCACGCTCGAGCCCGAGATGGCCGCGAAGAAGACGCAGGTGACCATCACGGTGAGTGCGAGTCCGCCCTGGACGGCGCGCACGACGCTGCCGACCAGGTCGATGATGAGGCCGGCGATGTTGCCGCGCATCATGAGGTTGCCCGCCAGGATGAACATCGGCACCGCCATCAGCGGATAGCTGTTGACGGATTTGAAAGCGGTCTGGGCGACGACGGTCAGGGGTACGCCGTCGATCATGAGAATCAGCCCGGTCGCGACCAGGCCCAGCGCCACCGTCACGTGCGAACCAATGGCGAGGAGCGCGAGCATCAGCGCTACGGCGAAAAGCATCAGCATGTTGGACTCCATCAGAGTTCGGAGCCCGTGGGCCCACTGGTGGCGAACGGGTCTCGGCCGCGCAGCACCGTCACCAGCGAGCTCGCGTAGTAGCCCCCGAGCAACAATGCCCCGAGCGGCATCGCGAGAAACACCACCCATTGCGGGATGTCAAGATTCGACTCCGACATCATGCCCATCGTGTAGTAGCGCACCAGCTGCGGCACGGACGCGGCAAAGAGAGCCGCGCTGAAGGTCAGGCCCGCGATCACCGATGCGAAATGCATGGCACGGCGGATGCGCGGCGGCATCGCGTCGACCAGCATCTCGGTGCGGATGTGGTGGCCGCGCCGGCCGGCCACGCCGAGCGTGAGGAAGAAAGCCCAGATCATGAGGAAGCGCACCGACTCCTCGGCCCAGAAAAAGCTCACGTCGCGCAGGGACCGGTTGAGCCCCTCCGACAGCATCACAACGGTAGCGGCCAGGAACAGGAACGCGGCGAGGCTGAGGACCGGTCCGGATTCGAACCGGTCCCACCCGCTCGCGGGGTGGCTATTATTTGCCACCGGAGCACGACCTGTCGAGCGTTGCGAGCTTCTGCGCCGCGTCCGGGTACTTGTCGGTGAAGGTCTTGTTGCCCGGCACGGCCCGTTCCCTCCAGCGCTTGGCCTCGACTGCCGACGCGGTGCGGAACACGGCACCCTGGTCGGTCATCTTCTTGATCAGCTTCTTGTCGATTTCGATGGCCTCGGCCCATTGGCGCCGGGAGATATCATCGATCGAATCCGTCACTGCCTTGCGGTGCGCGGCGGGCAGGGCGTCGAGCCAGACCTTGTCCACCACCACCGCATAGGTGGCGACCGACATGCCGGGCACGTACCAGGCGTACTTGGCGGTCATGCCGACCATCTCGGCCCAGCCGGCCGGCGATGTGAAGATGCCGTCAATGGCACCTTGCGCCAGCGCCGTGCTCATTTCGGACGCGGCCATCGACACCGGGCTGGTGTTGAGGGATCGCATGGTGTCCAGGAACACCTTTCCGCCGGTTACACGCACCTTGGTTCCCTTTATGTCCTCAAGCTTCTGGACGTCGCGGTCGCGAAAGAGAAACATCAGGTCCGAGGTACGCAGGAAACCGAGCACCTGCAGCTTCCTCGGCTCGACGTAGGCACTCATGAATTTGGTCAGCCCGTCGGCGAAGCAGCGGTTCATCATCTGCTCGTCGGTGATCGCGAAGGGCAGGTTGATGATGCCGGTGCGCGGGTCAATGGTCTCGAGGCGCACCGACACCGGCCACACCATGTGCACCGCCCCCGTGCCCAGGGCGGCCATCGCGTCCTGGTCGTTGTAGAGCTGGCTCGCCGGGAAGACCTTGACCACGAGCGCGCCGTCGGTGCGTTTTTTCACCGTCTCGGCGAATTCGTTCATGTAATTGGTCTTCCAGTGCGTGGCGGCGACCTCGCTGGGCAGGACCATTTCGGTGGCCTGCAGCGCCGGGCCGGCCAGTGCGAGGACAGTGGCGATGGTGGCGGTGGCCGCCCTCAAAACAAAACGCTTCATCATGTTGTCTCCTTTGGTTATGGTTGGTGCTGCGTGATCGCAGCTGGGTATCGCTCGCTCGTCCGTCCCCGGGGTGGAACGGCTCAGACGATGTCCTGTACCCCGTGGCCGCGCTTGGGAATGAGAACGGAGCGCACGAAGGACATGAACACGACGCCATCGGCCTTCTTGCCGATGGTCCGCACGGTGACGATGCCCTGTGTCGGGCGCGACTTCGACTCGCGTTTCTCGAGCATCTCTGATTCGGCGTAAATGGTGTCGCCGGGATGCACGGGGGCGATGAGCTGGATATCGGTCCAGCCCAGGTTCGCGATGGCCTTGCCGCTGACGTCCGCGACAGTCATGCCGAGGACGATCGCGAGCGTGAGGCCGCTGTTCACGAGCGGCTTTCCGAACTCGCTCTTGGCGGCGAAGGCGTGGTCGCAGTGCATCGGGTGGTTGTTCATGGTGAGAAGGGAAAACTGGATGTTGTCCGTCTCCGTGATGGTCCGGCCGGGGAAGTGCTCGTAGACGTCGCCGACGACGAAGTCTTCGAAGTAGCGCCCAAGGCTGGCGCGGTGGCGGGTGGGGGCGGTCGTTTTGATCATGTTGTTTTCTGGAATTCTTTTGTGATGAACATCCTAATGTCCGGACATTATGAGTTGCCAAAAATGGCTTGTCAATACTGTACTTACTTCGACATTACTTACTTCGTGTTGACGGCGCCCAGTCGTAATGTCTCCTTGGGGAGTCTGTCGGGATTTTCGTGCGCTTGGTGGCTCACGACCACTTGGCAGCCGAAGGCTTGGTGTGAAGACCGATCATGAGCCATGCGCTATCGCGACTTCTTACGTATCATCAGCGCCATCACTGCATCAGTCAGGTCATCAAGCGAAGCCCCATTTTTTGCGTCGAACCACTGTACTGACCAGTTCAGTGCACCAAAGAGCAAATGACGCGCCAGGGGCACCTCGGCTTGCAGGCAGCCGGTCAACGACAGTTCCTGGAGCACCGGCGTCCATGCGGCCTCGTAATCACCTTGCAGTTTCGCGATGACGTTGCGCTGCCGAGTGTTGAGGGAGCGGGACTCGTAGAGCACCGCCTGCATGAAGTCGCTGTTTGGTCCCAGCAGCGTGTCGAAATGCGATCGGATCAATTGCCGCAGCGTGGTCGCAGCGTCATGTTCGGCAAGCAGCACGATCATCTGGCGCGCCACCGCGCTGCGCAAGCCTTCCTGCATCACTTCGTACAACAGCGCATCCTTGCTTTTGAAGTGATAAAACAGCGATCCGGAATGCATGCCGACGGCGCAGGCGATGTCGCGCGTGCTCGTGCCGTTGAAGCCGTGGCATCGAAACAGTTTGGCCGCGGCCTTGATGATGGCTTGGCGGCCGAGGCCCTCATTCCGCTCTTCCAGCGTCTTGCGTGGGCGGCCTCTCGGCCGCTTGACCGCTGAGTGGTCAGATCGGGAGCGTGTGGCGCACATTTTCAGCAAACGAATCAAGACGCAAGGTGGGCACGGCGGCCATCGGCTCAGTATGACTTGGGCAATCCCAGCACATGTTCGCCGATGTAGTTGAGCAGCATCTCATTGTTGATCGGTGCGATTTCCAGCAAGCGGATCATGGGCCACAGCGTGATGATGTCGTAGTCGCGATCAAACCCGTAGCCGCCGTGGGTTTGCAGCGCGGCCTCGACGGCGGCCACCGCCGCCTGCGAGCCCAGCAGCTTGGCCATGTTGGCGTGCGCACCGGCGTCTTCGCCGGCGTCGAAGCGCTCGGCCGCGTTGTAGGTCATCAGCCGCGCCGCCTCGATCTGCGCCTTGGCCTGCGCCATGCGGTGCTGCAGCGCCTGGTACGAGCCGATCGGCTTGCCGAAGGGCTTGCGATCTTTTGAGTAGGCCACCGCCTTGGCCAGTGCATAGTCGCCCAGGCCGATGGCGGCGCCAGCGGCCAGCAGGCGCTCCGAGTTCAGGCCTTCGAACATCAGCTTGGCGCCCCTGCCGGCTTCGCCGATCAGCGCGTCGGCGGGCAGCCTGACGTTGTCAAAGAACACCATGTACTGGCGCTCGGCGGTTTCGACCTGGATGTTGAGTTGTGTCAGTTGGATGCCGGGCGTCTTCATGTCCAGCACGAAAAGCGAGATGCCGTCGGTGCGGTGCTTCACCTCGCCTGCCTTGGTGGTGCGTGCGATCACCAGCATGTAGTCGGCATCGCGCGCGCCGGAGATGAAGACCTTTTGGCCGTTGAGCGTCCAGCCGCCGTCGGCGTTGGGCGTGGCCAGCGTGGTCATGGCGAAGCTGTTGGTGCCGGCATTGGGTTCGGTGATCGCAAAGCACAGCTTCTTCTCGCCGGTACAGGTCGGTGTGACGTATTTCTTGATTTGCTCGGGTGTGCCGTGGCGCATGATCGGCACCCGGCCCAGCCCGGTGACGACCAGGAACAGGGTGGGCACGCCGGCCAGCGCCAGCGCCTCGTTGAGCGCGGTGATCTCCAGCACGCCGCCGCCGGAGCCGCCGTACTCTTCCGGGACGGACAGGCCGAGCAGGCCGAACTCGCCGAGCTTTTGCCACAGCTCGTCGGGGAAGCGATCTTCCTTGATGCACTGGAGAATGTAGCTGCGCGGGTACAGGGTGGTGACGCCGCGGGCGGCCTCCTGCACGTCACGAATGCGCTCGCGCAGGCTTGCAGAAGCCGTGTTGCCAATGGCGGTGGTGGCCGGGGTGTTCATGGTGTGTGTCTCCGTCTTGGGTTGGGGGGCTGGGGGCGAAAGTTGTCAAAGTGCCATGTCAGCCGGAATCGGCACCGGGAAGTCGAGCAGCATCTGCGCGAAGGCTTTGCCCTGCGAGTCCATGCGAACCGAAGCGATGCCGCCGCCGCCCAGGGCTTCGTGCATCAGAAAGTTCAGCGCGTGCGTGCCGGGCAGGTCAAAGCGCTGCACGCTGCCCTTGACGAGGTGGGCGAACCAGGCTGCCACCACCTGCTCGGTCAGGGCGGCGCGGATGAAGGGCAGGTAATGGGGTTGGCGCGCCAGGATGCCGATATTGGCGGCATCGCCCTTGTCGCCGCTGCGTCCCCACGCCAGTCGCACCAGCGGCACCGTGCGCGTGCCGCGCGCAAAGGCATCGGCAGCGGGCAGCGGGCCGTCGACCTGGGGCAGGGTCGCCGGATCAAACGGTTTTCCGAGCCATGGCGGTGCTGCCACGGTCTGCTCGCCCATGTCGATGCTCGCCACCACCTGTGTTTTGGGTACCAGGCAGGAAAATAGCCGTACCACCGGCTGCACCTTGGGCCGCCCGCCGGTGAAGCCGGTGATGGCCGGGGCCGACATCAGGGCCATGGGCGCCACTTCGCGCGAAAACAGTTCGAGCGCGTCCTTGACCGGGTGGCGCACGCCGATCTTGAGCATCACCTCGCGCGCATCGGGCCGCGCATGGGGGCCGTAGGTGTCTTCGGCACCGATGGCTTCAATGCTGGTTTCGGTGAAGTCGGGCCAGCCGCGCTGGGCATAGTGGCGCCGCATGCGCGCCAGCATGGCCGCGCCCACGCGCTGCGCCTTAGGCCCGGCATCGATGCCGCCGATCATGAACAGGCTCATGGCGCGAAAGCCGTCGGCGTAGGTGATGCTGGCCTTGGCCTGGTCGGTGGGAGGCAGGCCGCGCGCGCCCTTGACCTCGACACGGTTGGGGCCGATTTGTGTGAGTGTCACACCGGTGAAGTCGCACACCACGTCGGGCAGGATGTAGGCGCGCGGGTCGCCGATTTCATAGAGCATCTGCTCGCCCACCGTGGACGGGCAGATCAGCCCGCCCGTGCCTTCGGGCTTGGTGATGACGAAGCTGCCGTCAGCGCGGCACTCGGCGATGGGAAAGCCCATGTCGTCCCAGCCCGGTACCGTGTCCCAGTCGGTGTAGTTGCCGCCGGTGGCCTGCGTGCCGCATTCGATCAGATGGCCGGCCAGGCTGCCCTGCGCGAGCAGGTCGTGGTCGGCGGCGGTCCAGCCAAAGGCATGGATCAGCGGCGCCAGCGTGACCGCGCTGTCGACACAGCGGCCAGTGACCACGATGTCGGCGCCGGCCGCCAGCGCGGCCGCAATCGGGAAGGCGCCGAGATAGGCGTTGGCGCTCATCACCTTTTGCGGGAACGGGCTGCCTGCGAACATCTCCTGGGTACCGGCCGCCCGCAGTGCCTCGACCTGGGGCATCAGGTCGTCACCCAGCACGGCGGCGATTTTCAGGTCAACGCCTTCGGCCTGCGCCGCCGCCACCAGCGCGGCGCGGCAGGCGGACGGGTTGACGCCACCGGCGTTGGCAATGACCTTGATGCCGCGCGACTTCAGCTCCTTCATCAGGGGCTGGAGGGTGGCCACGAAATCCGGTGCATAGCCCAGTGCCGGATCCTTGGCCTTGGCGCGGCTGAGCAGCGACATGGTGATTTCGGCCAGGTAGTCGAACACCAGGACGTCGATGTTGCCGCGCTGCACCAGTTGGGCGGCGGCGAACTCGCTGTCGCCCCAAAAGCCCGAGGCGCTGCCGATGCGAAGGGTGGTTTGTTTCATGAATATTTCCGGTTTTTTTGGGGGAGCGGGGTCAGCGCGGGGTGGTGGCAATACTGCGCGGCCAGAACACGCGCCAGATGCCCTTGGCGGTGGCGCAGACTGTGCCATTGGCATCCAGGAACTCCCCTTCGGCAAATGCCGTGGTGCGGCTGATGCGCACAACATTGCCGCGCGCCTCGAAGCTATCGCCCATGGCGGCGTTGAGGAAGGTGATGTCGAGGTTGATCGTGAACTGGCGCAGCTCGAAGGGGTCAATGTCGGCCGCCTCGGGCATGGCCAGCAGCGAGGAGATGATGGCCCAGCCAAGCGCGCCGTCAAACATATAAGAGATGACGCCGCCATTGAGCACGGTGTCCGAACCACCGCCGCCGCGTTGGGTGGGGAGGGCTTTAGGCAGTCGCACAATAGCCCGGCCTACGGCTGTTTCTTCAACTTCCAGCCCTTGCGCCTTCAGAAAGGGGCTATCGTTCCAGCTTCGCTTGCAGGCGGCGATGCGGTCAAGGTGGGGGGCGTTGGTATTCAAATTGGGCTCCTGTGGGTTGTCTAAAAAGCGTATGGGATTCAAAGCATCGCCAGTTGCTCGATGCGTTGCACATGGGCCGTCAGCGATCGCTTGGCCAGCGGCCAAAGCGCATTGGGGGTGTCGTCATAGGCGAGAGGTAGCCACGCGTCCAGGCCGGCTCGCGGTGCGCAGCGCATGGCGGCCAGTACCTTGGCCTCGCGCCGCAGACGGTGTGCCTTGAGCTGCGCGATGGCCTGTGCGGCCTCGCCGATGACATGGCCGTGCGCCGGCAGGATGAATTCGATGCGATCTTGCTTGCAGGCCAGGGCCAGGCGGTCCAGCGAATCGAGGTAGGCGCTCATGTCGCCGTCCGGCGGGTCGATGATGGTGGTGCTGCCACTGAGGATGTGGTCTCCGGAGAACAGCAAGCCATCTTCTTCGAGGATGAGACAGAGGTGGTTGGCGGCGTGCCCCGGCGTATGCACTACGCGCAGGGTGATGGCGTGTTCACCATCATGCAGCGTCAGGCGCTCGCTGTCAGCCAGGGCGCGGTCGGGGGTGAATGCTGCCGTAGAGCGGGCGGTGGCGGCGGAGGCCAGGCCCAGCACGGGCGGTGTCCGGCCCGTCACCAGGGCGCAGGCCTGGGCCAGGGGGCGTGCCGCGGGGGAGTGGTCAGGGTGTGAGTGGGTGCAGATGATGGCGGTGACCTTGCCCGCAGTGAAGGCCAGCAGGCGGTCAATGTGGTCCTCCAGCAAGGGGCCCGGATCAATGACGATGTAGCCACTGGCCGCATTGCCGACGATGTAGCTGTTGGTGCCGGGGCCGGTCATGACGCTGGCGTTGGGGGCGGTGAGGCGATGCAGGTGCCGCAACAGGGGCACCGGCCGCTCGTGTTGCCAGTCCAGCGGGTGCGCGAGCTGCCCGTCCGGGCAGACCAGCGCGAGTTCGCCGTACGGCGCTTCGTGCTCCATGAAACGCGTTGGCTGACCACCGACCAGCCCGCCGCGCGGACAGGAATTCCACAGCGGATCGTCCTCAGTGCAAGCCGCCAGGGCCTGCTCGGCCTGCGCGAAATCCTCCAGCCAGTGCAAGGTACGGATGGTGGGAAAGATCATGAAAAAGTTGCCGGCCTGGTGCTGCGTCAGAGCATCCTCGGGCCTGACCCAGACGGGCTCGAACTGTTCCATTTCGTCGGCCACCGGGTCTTGCTGGTCCGGCATGAGCGCGGCGAAGAAGGCGGTGTCGAAACGCTTGGGCACGCTGCGGTCGGTGGTCCAGCAGGCCAGCATGCGCGCCTGATCAAGCGTCAGTGACCAGCCCTTGGCTTGCAGTTGCGGGTACAGCGCCTGGCGGCGGTCCAGCGCTTGAAGGTGGGTGCGGGTGATGGGCTTGCCATCGGCCTGCACCGCCAGCAGTATGCCGAGTTCCTCGAAGGTTTCCCGCAGCGCCGCCAGCGCCGCCGTGCGGTAGCGTCCGCCTGTGCCGGGCGTACGCGCGAGCGTGTGCGCCTGGTGGTCGTCGGGGTCCACGCGCCCGCCGGGAAACACATAGGCGCCGGGCAGGAAGCTGGCTGTCGGCGAGCGCCGGGTCATCAACACTTCGACGCCAAGCGCACCGTCCCGCAGCAGCAGCAGGGTGGCGGCCGGGTGCGCGGTGACCGGCTCTTTGCGGGGGTGGAGTTGCAATGTGGGGCGGGCCATGGGCAGTGTCCGTTGAGCGTGGGTGGGATGGGCTTCAGGCGCTGGCCGAGTGGGTGCGCAGCAAGGCGTCGAGCGTGCTTTCCAGGTGTGCGAGGGAATTGCATTCGCGCGCGATGTGGCAATAGGGGGCGTAGCGCTTCATCTCCGAATCGCCCAGGCCCCAGAACGAGACCGGCTCGGGGTTGAGCCAGATGACCCGGCGCGCGCGCTGGTAGAGCAGTTGCATGACTTGCGCCTGGGCTTGGCCGCGGTTGTTGCGCGCGTCGCCGAGAATCAGCACGGTGGTGCGGCGATCGATGTCATCGAGCAACTGCGCCTTGATGTCGAGCAGCGTCTGCCCGTAGTCGGTGCCACTGCCGCCCACCGCCTGCATCACTTTGTCGACCGCCTGTTCGACCGGCAGCGACTCGAAGGTGTCGCTCACCTCGACCAGGTGGTTGGTGAAAGCGAAGCTGCGCAGGTCGCTCACCTGCTCGCCCAGACTGTGCAGGAACAGCAGCAAAAAGCGCGCGTACTGGCGTACCGAGCCGCTGACGTCGCAGATGGCCACCACGCGCGGCCGGTCCACCACTTTGGAGCGCCAGAAGGTCTCGAACATCACGCCGTCGTAGGCGGCGTTCTTGCGCAGGGTCTTGCGGAAGTCGAGCTGGCCGCGCACCCGCTTTTTCTTGCGCCGCGAGTGGCGATCGGCCAGCCGCTTGGCGATCTTGCTGACAATGACGTGCATGCGCGCGAAATCGCGTTTTTCGATGTTGGAGAGCTTTTGCGATTGCAGGAAGTCGTCGTGCAACTGGCGCGTGGGTGCCGTGCCGAAGAGCGCGAGCTTGCGCTCGACAAAATTGCGCACCTCTACAAACAACCGTTTGCGCGCCAGTTCGAGTTCTATGGCGCGCTCGGGCGCCAGCGTCTGGCGTTTGGCGTCAGAGATTTCGCGGTCCAGCAGTTCCAGTCCCATGGCCTGCTGGATCTTCTGGGTGTAGTAGCCTTTTTG
Source organism: Polaromonas sp. AER18D-145 (assembly GCF_002379095.1). Taxonomy (GTDB): domain Bacteria; phylum Pseudomonadota; class Gammaproteobacteria; order Burkholderiales; family Burkholderiaceae_C; genus Polaromonas. The sequence continues at coordinate 16,905 of NZ_NBZV01000017.1, read as the reverse complement.
GGTGAAGAACCAGATGTCGGTCAGGCCCACCTCGCGCGCGGCTTCCTGCATGCGCTTGGCCAGTGCCGCCGAGTCACCCGACAGCAGCAACTGCGACAAGGTCTGGCCGCCGCTGCCCTGGCAGCCGCCCGGCCCGCCGGAACCGCTTGCGGCCTGGTCATCGCGGGCTGGGCCCGGCAGGTCTTGCGCAGCCATGTTTTCGAAGGAACTGAAACGGAAGAAGCGATCAAAGGCCTCGTCGTAAAGGGCTCGATCCGTGGTGGTTTTCGCCAGTGTCGTGCCCAGCGCGCTTTTGAGCAGGGTGCGGTCGCTCCAGCCCACCAGCTCCACGGCGCGCGCCGCATCGATCTGGGCGTTCAGGCTGATCTCGAGGTCGCTGCCGCGCAGCGCCTTGAAAAAGTCTTCAAGCGTGGCTTGCACGGGGACTCTCCGCATCCTTGCGCGCTTGCTGCAGCAGGGCCGGCAGTTGCTCACTGGCCGAGGCAATGTCCTGCTCAAACTTGAGGAAGACGTTGAGCGTGCCCTTTACCATGTCCAGGCTCAAGTGTTCGGCGTGCAGCAGCAGCAGCGTTTTGGCCCAGTCGATGGTCTCGCTGACCGAGGGCTGCTTTTTCAGGTCCATCTGGCGCACCGCCTGAATGAAGGCGACCAGCTCGCGGTTCAGGGTTGCCGACAAGCCGGGCACGCGGCGCTCCAGAATGCGCCGCTCCAGCTTCGCCTCGGGGAATGGAATGTGCAAATGCAGGCAGCGACGCTTGAGCGCGTCGCTCATCTCGCGCGTGTTGTTGCTGGTGAGGAAGACGATGGGCTTGACCTTGGCCTTGATGGTGCCGAGTTCGGGCACCGAGATCTGGAAGTCCGACAGCACTTCGAGCAGGAAAGCCTCGAACTCGGGGTCGGACTTGTCGACCTCGTCGATCAGCAGCACGCAGCCGCGCTCCTGGTGCAGGGCCTGGTACAGCGGGCGGGGCTCCAGAAAATGTTTGCTGAAAAACAGGTCGTCGTGCGCATGCAGCCGGTCCATGGACGCCGCCAGTCCCACCGCGCCTTGCATCATCTCGCCCAGCTTGTCCTTGAGCAGTTGCGTGTACAGCAACTGCTTGCCGTATTTCCACTCGTACAAGGCCTTGGATTCGTCCAGGCCTTCGTAACACTGCATGCGGATCAGGGGCACGTCGAGAATCTCGGCCATGCCCTTGGCCAGTTCGGTCTTGCCGACGCCGGCCGGGCCTTCGACCAGGATCGGCTTTTCCAGGTTGAAGCCCAGATAGACGGTGGTGGCGATTTCGCGGCTCGCAATGTAGTCGACCGCAGCCAGGCGCTGCGCCAGGCCATCGATGGAATCAAAGTGGGGTTGGTAAAGTGTTTTCATGGGTTTCCTTGGGGCGCAGCATTTTTTCGCCGGCTTGAAGTTGTCGGGATTCGGCGATGCCGCGGGCTATGCCCAGCACCAGGCGCAGATCACGCGCCAGGGTGAGCAGGGCCGGTTCATGGTCGTCCAGGGCCGCGGCAAAGGATTCACAGGCGCCTTGCCAGCGATCAAACAGGCGGCGCGCGCCCAGATTGAACGCCGCCAGCGCCTCGTCCGGCCCGTGCTGGTCCAGGTGCTGGGCAGCATGACGGGCCACGGGTGACAGGGCGTCGAGTTCGAGTTGCAAGCCACCCAGGTCCCGGGTCAAAGCCGGCGTGCGGGCTGCATTGCGGAACCAGCGTGCCAGGGCATCCAGCTCGGCTTGCATGGCGCCGAGCATAGCCCCCAGCAGCAGCGCGTCTTCGATCGCGCGCAGCGGCCGCGCGATGGTGTCGAACGCCTGTCCCGGCTCGCCCAGGCGCTGGCTGTCCGGCACCCGGCAGCCGACAAGGCGCAGGCCGCAATGGCCGAGCGGTGCCAGTCCGCGCACTTTGTCGTCCAGTTCGCGGGCCAGGCCCGGTGTGTTGGCCTCAACGACGAAAGCATCGAAGCGCTTGCGCCCCTCGTGTTCGCCGCTGACGGCCAGCACGATGATGGCATCGGCGGCCGGGCCGTTGCTGACGAAGGCCTTGTGGCCGTCAAGAATCCAGTCGCTGCCGTACTGAACCGCCCGGCAGCTCAGGTGTTTGGGGTGCGCGCCTGCGCCGGGCTCGGAGATCGCGAGTGCCAGCAGCGCGTCGCCCCGCGTCATGGATGCCAAAAGGGCACGATGCCGGTCGCTACGCAGATTCGGCGCCAGCACGAAGCGCCCCAGCATCTGCTGCATCATCCACGCCATGCCGAGGCCCAGGCTGGCGGATTCCCGGGCGACGATGCCGGCCAGCGCGCTGACCTGCGGGGCGTCTGCGACGGACGGCTCGCCATCGCGGTCAAAGCCCACACCGAGCAGGCCGCTGGCGCCGAGGTGACGCCACCAGGCACGAGGGAAGCCGTGCGCGCAGTCAGGCGCTGGCGCGTCGGCAAGGGCACGGCGCATGGCCTCGGGCCGTGCCGGGTCTGGCAGGGTTTGCGCCGGGGACTCGGAGCGGTTCATTTGCAAGTGCAGGCTAGGCGTAAAAGCCGAGCTGGCGTGCCGCCAGGTCGCGCATCACCTCTTCGGCGCCGCCACCGATGGCGTTGACCTTGACTTCGCGGTAAATGCGCTCCACCTTGACACCGCGCATGAAGCCGGCGCCGCCGTGCAGTTGCACCGCCTCGCTGGCGCAATAGGCCATGGTTTGAGTGGCCTGGTTCTTCAGCAGGCAGATTTCGCCTACCGGTGTGTCGCCCTGTTCGACGCGCCAGGCCAGCAATTCCAGCATGGCCTGCGTCGCCTCGACGCGCATGGCCATGTCGGCGAGTTTGTGGCGGGTGACCTGCTGGTCGATCAGCTTGCCGCCGAACATCTCGCGCTCACGCGACCAGGCCAGCGCTTCGTCCAGGCAGACATGGGCAAAACCGTTGGCACCGGCGGCGAGGAAGATGCGCTCGCGGTTGAAGTTTTTCATGATGGCTTTGAAGCCCTGGTTCTCCTGCCCGACCAGGTTCTCCACCGGCACACGGCAGTTATCGAAATACAGGGCAGCAGTGTCGGAGCACCACCAGCCCATTTTTCTCAAAGGCGTTTGCGCGAAGCCGGGCGTGCCTTTCTCGATCAGCAACAGTGACACGCCGCCTGGCCCCGGCCCGCCAGTGCGCACCGCCACGGTGTAGAAGTCGGCGCGCATGCCGGAGGTGATGAATATCTTCGAGCCGTTGACGACGTAGTGGTCGCCATCCTTGCGCGCCGTGGTCTTGAGGTTGGCCACGTCCGAACCGCCGGAGGGTTCGGTGATGCCGAGCGCGCTGATCTTCTCGCCCCGCAGTACCGGCGGCAATACGCGCTGCTTGAGCGCTTCGCTTCCCACGTTGACGATGGGTGGACAGCCGATGGTGTGCGACAGCAGACTCGCCAGGACACCGCCAGCACCGCAACGCGCAAGTTCCTGCGCGGCGATGATGGTCATGAACAGGTCGCCGTCGTTGCCGCCATGGCGCTCGGGAAAACCCAGGCCCAACAGGCCGATTTCGGCCGCCTTGCGGTACAACTCGACAGGAAAGGACTCGGCTTCGTCCCAGGCGTCCACATGCGGGCTGATTTCCCTGGCGACGAAGCGGCGCATCGCGTCACGGAACGCCAGGTGCTCGGGCGTATAGAAGGGGCTCTTGGCAGGCAGGGTTTCGGCAGGCATGGGTTTTACTCCTCGTGGGTGTGGCGTGTGTCGTGCGTGCAGAGCGGTGCGCGCCTCAATCAGGCTGCTCGATCAGTGACACCAACAATGCGCGCGTGGCAACCTGGTCGCCAGCGCGCACCGCAACCTGGTCCACCACGCCATCGCGACGGGCCAGCAGTTGATGCTCCATCTTCATGGCTTCGAGCACCGCCAGGCGTTGCCCCTTGGTGACCATGTCGCCACTTTGGACGTCAACTGCCAGCACCCGTCCATTCATGGGTGCGAGAACCCGTGACTCCGCGCTTCCTGAAGCCGCGGCCGGTGGGGCATAGGTCAGGTCTTCAAAGCTGGCGCTCAGGTCGCCCAGTTCCAGGTGCAACACGTCGCCGGCAAACACCGCCGCCGCGTGTTGCTGCACGCCATCGGCGATCAGGCGCAGGCACTCGCCTTCGCGCCCGCTGAGGGTGATGTGGTGCAGCGCCGCGCCCACTTCGAGCGTGTAGCTGTGGGTTCCTGTGACCGTGATGTGCACGGCATGGCGGTGTTCTCCCTCGCCGATCAGCATCGGCCAGCGTGCCGGTCCGCTGGAGCGCCAGGGCGCGGCTGCGACCGGCGTGGCGCTGGCTTCGAACCACAGCGTGCTGGCCAGCGCCAACGCCAACGAGTCGGGTTGGGGCCGCACCAGCGCCGCACTGTCGAAGTGCTGGGCGATGAAGGCAGTGGTCGTTTCGCCAGCGGCGAAGGCCGGGTGGCCGGCCACGGCTTCGAGGAAGGCACGGTTGTGGGGTAGGCCGAGCAGGCGGGTGCGTTGCAGCGCACCGATCAGGCGTCGTCGGGCCTCGTCGCGGGTCGCGCCGTGCGCAATGATCTTGGCGATCATGGGGTCGTAGTGCGGGCTGACGGTCTGACCTGATGTCAGTCCATGATCAACGCGCACGCCCTCGCCCGTGGGCGGGCTCCAGAGCGCAACATCGCCACTTTGCGGCAGGAAGCCCGCGTACGGGTCTTCGGCATACAGGCGCACTTCAATGGCGTGCCCGTTCAATTGCACTTGCTCCTGCGTCAGCGGCAAGGGCTCGCCACGGGCCACGGCGATCTGCCACGCCACCAGGTCCAGACCGGTGATGCACTCGGTCACCGGGTGTTCGACCTGCAGCCGTGTGTTCATCTCCAGAAAGTAGAAATGCCCTTCGCGATCCAGCAGAAACTCGACCGTGCCGGCGCCGACGTAGTTCACGGTGCGCGCAGCCGCCACCGCCGCCGCGCCCATTTGCGCGCGCAGCTCGGGCGTGACCGCCGGGGAGGGCGCTTCCTCGAACACCTTCTGGTGCCGACGCTGGATCGAGCAATCGCGCTCGCCGAGGTGGATGATGTGGCCGTGCCGGTCGCCGAAGACCTGGATTTCGACGTGGCGCGGTTCGATCACCGCGCGTTCGAGAATCAGTTCTTCACTGCCGAAGGCATTACCCGCTTCCGAACGGGCACTGACCAGTGCGACCGCCAGGTCCTGCGGGTGTTCGACCAGCCGCATGCCGCGTCCGCCACCGCCCGCCGCCGCTTTGACCATGATCGGGAAACCGATCTCGCGTGCCTGTGCGAGCAATGTGGCATCGGACTGGTCCACTCCCTGGTAGCCCGGCACGCAGGGCACGCCCGCCGCCAGCATTAGACGCTTGGCGCCGGCCTTGTTGCCCATTTTCAGGATGGCCTGCGGGTCCGGGCCGATGAATACCAGCCCGGCGTCCAGGCAAGCCTGCGCAAAGCCGTCGTTCTCTGACAGGAATCCGTAGCCGGGGTGTACCGCATCAGCGCCCGTGCTGTGCGCCGCAGCCAGCAGCGCCGCGACATTGAGGTAGCTCTCACGGACCGGCGCCGGGCCGATGCACACGGCCTCGTTGGCCATGGCAACATGCAGCGCTTGGGCATCGGCTTCGCTGTAGACAGCCACCGTGCGGTAGCCCAGTGCTTTGGCTGTGCGGATAACCCGACAGGCGATTTCTCCGCGGTTGGCGATCAGAATTTTGGTGAAGTTCATCAGGGTTCTCACATCCGTGCCACGCCAAAGGTGTTCGAGTTCAGAGGCCGCAACCCGGCCTCGCGACACACCGCCAGGGTAGTGGCGAGCGCGCGGCGGGTGTCGCGCGGGTCGATGATGCCGTCGTCCCACAGGCGCGCGGTGGCAAACAGCGAATGCGATTCGATGTCAAAGCGTGCCAGGATTTCCTTCTTCATGGCTTCCATTGCGGCAGCCGGTGGCTCCTGGCCGGTCCGGGCTAATTTTTCCTCGGTGACGATGCGCATCACGGTGGCGGCCTGCTCGCCGCCCATCACCGCCACTCGCGCGTTGGGCCAGGCGAACATGAAGCGCGGGTCGTAGGCGCGGCCGCACATGCCGTAGTTGCCGGCGCCGAAGGAGGCGCCGGTCATGATGGTGATCTGCGGCACGGTGGCATTGGCCACGGCCTGGATCATCTTGGCGCCGTGCTTGATCATGCCGACTTGCTCGACCTCCTTGCCGACCATGAAACCGGTGGTGTTCTGCAGGTAGACGATGGGGGTGCCCGACTGGCAGCACAGCTGGATGAACTGGGTCGCCTTGGTGGCGCCTTGCGGGTCGATGGGCCCGTTGTTGCCGATGAAGCCGCACGGGTGTCCCTCGATGGCGCCGTGGCCGCACACGGTGTTGGAGCCGTACAGCGATTTGAATTCAAGGAAGTCGGAGTCGTCGATCAACCGTGCCAGCAGTTCGCGCATGTCATAGGGCTGGCGGAAGTCGGTGGGCACGACGCCGGCCAGTTGCTCGACCGGATAACGCGGCTCTTTCCAAGTCTTCACCGCTCGCATCGGCAAACACTCGTTCCAGGGCAGACGCGCCAGGATGTCGCGCGCGATGCGGATGCCGTCAGTATCGTCCTCGGCCAGATACTCGGCCACGCCCGACATGGAACAATGCATCTCGGCACCGCCCAGTTCCTCGTCGGTGGCAACCTCCCCGGTGGCGGCCTTGAGCAAGGGCGGGCCGGCCAGGAAGGCCTTGGCGCGGCCGCGCACCATGATCACATAGTCGGACATGCCGGGCAGGTAGGCGCCGCCGGCGGTCGAGTGGCCGTGCATCACGCAGACCTGCGGAATGCCCCTGGCTGACAGCCGCGCCTGGTTGGCGAAGCCGCGGCCGCCGTCAATGAACACCTCGCCCACATGCATCAGGTTGGCGCCGCCCGATTCGACCAGTCGCACCACCGGCAGTTTGTTCTCCAGTGCGATGGCTTCGGCGCGCAGGCTCTTGCGCAGGCCCATCGGCGTGATGGTGCCGCCCTTGATCGCGCTGTCGGAGGCGATCACCACGCAGCGGATGCCCGACACCACCCCGATGCCGCAGATGATCCCGCCCCCCAGCACGTTCTTCTCGCCGTCGTCGTCGTGCATCCTGAAACCGGCGAGGGTCGAGAACTCCAGCCACGACGAGCCGCGGTCGAGCAGCAGCGCGATGCGCTCGCGCGGCAGCAGCTGTTTGCGGGCGCGGAACTTGGCTTCTTGGCTGTTCGACGTGTTGCGCACACGGTCTTCGAGCGTGCGGAAACTGTCGATCAGCGCGAGCATCTGTGCGCGCTCGCGCTGGAAGCTCTCTGACTGCGGGTCGACTTGACTTTGAATGGCGGGCATGGGCGGTTCTCGCTGAAAGGTCGCAGTGAACGAATGTGGTAACAGGCCTGCTTACAGGTCGTAAAAACGCTCACCATGGTCGGCCATGCGGCGCAGCAGTTGCGGCGGCGCGAAGCGCGCACCGTGCCGCTCGGCCAGGCTCTCGCAGGCTTTGACAAAGGCGGACACCCCCAGGCTGTGGATCTGGCCGATCGGGCCACCCAAGTAGGCTGGGAAGCCCCAGCCCAGGATCGCGCCGACATCGGCATCGATGGGTGCGAGCAGCACTTTCTCTTCGAGGCAGCGTGCGGTTTCGACCGACTGGATGAACATCAGGCGCTGCTTGACCTCTTCGACCGTGGGTTGCGTGGCCGCCAGCGGGAACTCCTGCGCCAGGCCTGCCCACAGTTGCTTCTGGCCATCTTGCGGGTAGTCGTAGAAGCCCTTGCCGGTCTTTTTACCCAGTCGCCCCAACTTGTCCACCATGCGGTCGCAGACGTCGTCGATGGCGCTGCGCTGGTAGGCCTTGCCGAGGTCGGCGGCGGTCTGTTTTCGGATGCGCGCCATCAATTCGAGCGAGACTTCGTCGGCCAGCGCCAGTGGCCCCACCGGCATGCCGGCCATGCGCCCGGCGTTGTCGATCAGGGCCGGCTTCACGCCTTCGGCCAGCAGCGCCAGGCCCTCGCCGACGTAGGTGGAGAACACGCGGCTGGTGTAGAAGCCGCGGCTGTCGTTGACGACAATGGGCGTCTTGCGGATCGCCTTGACGAAATCCATGGCACGGGCCAGGCAATCGTCGCTGGTGGCTTGGCCGCGAATGATCTCCACCAGCGGCATCTTGTCGACTGGCGAGAAGAAATGCAAGCCGATGAAGTTGGCTGGACGCGTCGATGCTTCAGCCAGCCCGCTGATTGGCAGGGTGCTGGTGTTGGAGGCAAGGATCGCGCTACTGGCGATCACCGCCTCGGCCTTGCGCGTCACGTCGGCCTTGATGGCACGGTCTTCAAACACCGCTTCGACCACGATGTCACAGCCTGCCAGGTCGGCAAAGTCGGTGGTCGGTTTGATCAGCGCGAGCTTGGCATCACGCTCGGCCTCGGTCAGGCGCTTGGCCCCAACGCGTTTGTTCCACAGGCCTTCGCTGTAGGCCTTGCCCCTGGCCGCGCCGTCGGTGCTGCTGTCGAGCAGCACCACGTCCATGCCGCCCTCCGCGGCGGCGAAGGCAATGCCCGCGCCCATCATGCCGGCCCCCAGAATGCCGACCTTGCGGTAGCTGGCCTTGGGCACGCCCTTAGGCCGCGAGGCCAGCTTGCTGGCGGAGGCTATGCCGAAGAACAGCGAGCGGATCATGTTCTTGGATTCGACCCCCGTCGCCAGCTTCGCGAATTCGCGCATTTCGACTTTGCAGCCGGTGTCGATGTCGACCTGGCAGCCGTTGTAGACGCAGTTCAAGATCGCCTCAGGTGCGGGATAGTTGCCAAAGGTTTTGGCGCGCAGCATGGCGTTGCCTGCGGTGAAGGTTTCGTAGCCGGCGGGGCTTTGCACAGCGCCTCCGGGCAGCTTGAAGCCCTTCTGGTCCCATGGCCTGGTGGCGTTCTTGGCACCGTCGGCGAGTAACCACTCCTTGGCACGAGAGAGCAATTCATCGGCCGGAACGACCTCGTCAACCAGGCCGGCTTCCAGTGCCTTTTTGGGTGCGAGTTTCTTACCTTCCAGCAGGAAGGGCAGGGCGTTGCGCACGCCGATCACGCGTGGCAGCCTTTGCGTGCCACCCCCGCCTGGTAGCAAGCCGAGCGTGACTTCGGGCAGCCCGATGAGTGCTTTGGGGTTGTCGGCGGCGATGCGCCGATGGCAGGCCAGCGCAATTTCATAGCCGCCGCCCAGCGCGGTGCCATTCATGGCCGCCACGTATGGCTTGCCGCCCGTCTCGATGCCGCGCAGCAGACTGTGTAACGACGACACAAAATCCAGCATGCCAGCGGCATCTTTGAGCGCCAGCACCATGTTGAGGTCAGCGCCGGCAATGAAGTCCGCCTTCGCCGAGGTGACGATCACGCCCTTGACGGCGGAATCCGCCTGGGCACGCTTCACGGCGTCGGCGAAGGCAGGAATCGATTGTTGGTTGAGGACGTTCATGGGCACGTCCTGCATGGCCCAGGTGATGGTGGCGATGCCGTCGGCATCAAGCTTGTAGTCAATCGTCATGGTGGTGGTCCAGGTCTGTGATGAGGTTCGCGTCGTGCCGGGGCTTCAGACGCGCTCGATGATGGTGGCGGTGCCCATGCCGGCGCCCACGCACAGCGTGATCAGGCCGGTGGAGAGCTTGCGCCGCTCGAGTTCGTCGAGCAGGGTGCCCAGAATCATGGCGCCGGTCGCGCCCAGGGGGTGCCCCATCGCGATGGCCCCGCCGTTGACGTTCATCTTGTCGTGCGAGACCTTCATCACTTCCATGAAACGCAGCACGACCGAGGCGAAGGCTTCGTTCAATTCATAGAGGTCGATGTCGCTGGCCTTCATGCCGGCGAGCTTGAGCGCCTTTTCCGCAGAGTAGGAAGGGCCGGTCAGCATGATGGTGGGCTCGCTGCCGATGGACGCGAACGAGCGGATGCGGGCACGGGCTTTCAGGCCGAGCTGTTTACCGACCTCGGCGTTGCCGATCAGCACCGCGGCCGCGCCATCGACGATGCCCGACGAGTTGCCGGCGTGGTGCACGTGCACCATGCGCTCGATCTCCGGATAGCGCTGCACGGCCACCGCGTCGAAACCGTATTTTTCGCCCTGCACCTTGAAGGCCGGCTCCAGCTTGGCGAGCGACTCTAGTGTGGTTTCGGCGCGCATGTGTTCGTCGCGCTCAAGTACGATGCAACCGTTCACGTCCTTGACTGGAACGATCGACTTGGCGAAGCGGCCCTCGGCCCAGGCGAGCGCAGCGCGGCGCTGGCTTTCGACCGCGTAGCTGTCGACGTCGCTGCGGCTGTGGCCGTAAAGGGTGGCAATCAGGTCGGCCGAAATGCCCTGCGGCACGAAATAGGTCGGAATCGCCACTGCTGGGTCAATCGCCCAGGCGCCGCCGCTGGTGCCCATGGGCACGCGGCTCATGCTCTCCACGCCGCCGCCGATGACCAGCGGCGACTGGCCCGACATGACCTTGGCGGCGGCCATGTTGCAGGCCTCGAGCCCCGAGGCGCAAAAGCGATTGACCTGCACGCCGGCAACGCTCTCGTGGTACCCGGCGGCGATGGCCGCAACGCGCGCGATGTCGGCGCCTTGCTCACCGGCGGGTTCGACGCAGCCGAGGATGATGTCGTCCACGAAGGCGGTGTCCAGGGTGTTGCGGTCGCGCAGTGCCTGCAGCGCGGTGATGGCCAAACTGATGGGCGTGGTGCCGTGCAGCGCACCCGAGCTGCGGCCCTTGCCGCGCGGCGTGCGCACGGCGTCGTAAATGAATGCGTCGGTCATGGTGGGTTTCCTTCTTTTTGAATCTATGGAAGCGATAGGCAAGATGGCGGAAAGCGGCTGGCGGCGGATGCTACAGCGTTCGGCTGATGATTTCCTTCATGATTTCGTTGGCGCCACCGTAGATGCGTGCAACGCGCGCATCTGCATAGGCGCGGGCAATCGGGTACTCCCACATGTAGCCGAAGCCGCCGAACATCTGCAGGCATTGGTCGATCACCTTGCAATGCAGGTCGGTGGTCCAGTACTTGGCCATCGCGGCGGTGGCCGCATCAAGCTGACCGTCCATCAGCAGGCCGAGCAGGCGGTCGACAAAGACCTGTGCGATCTGCACCTCGGTCTTCATTTCGGCGAGCTTGAAGCGGTTGTGCTGGAAGTCGATCACGCGCTGGCCGAAGGCCTTGCGATCCTTGGTATAGGCCAGCGTCCATTCGAGCGCGGCCTCGGCGCCTGCCACCGCGCCGATGGCGATTTGCATGCGCTCCCAGGCCAGTTCCTGCATCAGCAGGAAAAAGCCCTTGCCCTCGCCGCCGAGGATGTTGCCGGCCGGCACGCGCACGCCGTCGAAGAAGAGTTCCGAGGTGTCCTGCGCCTTCATGCCGATCTTCTCAAGGTTGCGCCCGCGCGTGAAACCGGGCCGATCGGTCTCGACCAGCACCAGCGAGGTACCCTTGGCGCCCAGCGTCGGATCGGTCTTGACGACGACGATCACCAGGTTGGCGTTCTGGCCGTTGGTGATGAAAGTCTTCTGGCCGTTGATGACCAGTTCGTCGCCGTCGCGCACGGCGCTGGTGCGTACGTTTTGCAGGTCGCTGCCCGCGCCCGGCTCGGTCATGGCGATGGCGCCAATGACCTCGCCGGTGGCCATTTTCGGCAGCCAGCTGCGCTTTTGCTCCTCGGTGCCGTAGGCCAGGATGTAGGGTGCCACGATGTCGGAGTGCAGGCCGAAGCCGATTCCGCTCGTGCCGGCGCGCGCTACTTCTTCAATCAGCACGGCACTGTGCAGGCGCGTGCCGCCACCGCCGCCGTATTGCTCGGGTATGGCGGGACACAGCAGGCCCGCGGCGCCGGCCTTGCGCCAGACGGCGCGCGGCACGATGCCATCGGTTTCCCAGCCGGCGTGATGGGGGATGACTTCTTCTTCCAGAAAGCGGCGAGCCTGGTCCCGGAAGAGTTCGTGTTCTTCACCGAAGATGGTGCGATTGAGCATGGGTCTGTCCTTGAAATCAGATTGACGCTGGCATGGCCGACTCTTGCGAAGAGTGGATCGTCCACGCGGAAAGGCGCCGGAAGCTCCCAACACGCGATGGATAAAATCATCAACCAAACGCTTGTTAGATGCTATAGTATACGGCATGACAAAGGAGCGAAACAACCCACTCCCGCGCAGGGACGCGATCCTGGCGACCGCGGCGAGCCGGTTCCGGCGCCAGGGCTTCGAGCGCACCTCGGTGCGCGAGATTGCCCAAGCCATGGGCATGACTTCGGGCTCGCTCTTCTATCACTTCGCCACCAAGGAGGAGTTGCTGGTGGCGATCATGGAGGAGGGTGTTCGCGACATCATGGCGTCGGTGCGCCACGGGCTGGCTGGAGAGAGCCGGCTGCCCGAGCGGCTGCTGTCGATGGTGCGCAGCCACCTGAAGGCCTTGCTCGGTCCGCGGCTCGACGCCATGACCGTGCTGCTCTACGAGTGGCGCAGCCTGTCGCCGGACGCGCAGACCCGGGTGATGGCATCACGCGACGCCTACGAGGCCTTGTGGATGGAGCCGATCAACGAGGCCGCGACTCTGGGCCTGGTCGACGCCGATGTCGTGCTGGTGCGCCAGACGGTGCTCGGTGCCCTCAATTGGACGGCGCAGTGGTACCGGCCTGGCGGGCGACTGGACGTCGATGCGTTGGCGCAGCGCATGTACACGATGCTGTTTCCTCGTGTGGCCGCATCGGGAGTGAACCGTGATTGAACGGGCAGGATTCGGCCCCGTTCCTGCCGTTTTTGAATTGTTTGTTTTTTTAATCACATGGAGATAAAGTGAAGATATTGGTCGCCGTCAAGCGGGTGCTGGACTACAACGTCAAGGCCCGCGTCAAGTCCGACGGTTCGGGAGTCGATCTCGCGAACCAGAAATTGTCCATGAACCCGTTCGACGAGATTGCCTGCGAAGAGGCGGTGCGCCTCAGGGAGGCCGGTGTCGCTTCTGAAGTGATCGTCGTGTCCTGCGGCCCGACCGTTTGCCAGGAGACGCTGCGCAGCGCGATGGCCATCGGCGCCGATCGCGGCGTGCTGATTGAAACCGACGCCGGGCTCGAACCGCTGGCGGTGGCCAAACTGATGCAGCACGTGGCCACCAAAGAAGGCGTGCAGTTCGCCATCTTCGGCAAGCAGGCGATCGATGACGACGCTGGCCAGACTGGCCAGATGTTTGGCGCGCTAATGGGCTGGGCCCAGGCCAGCTTCGCCTCCAAGGTGCAGATCAGCGGCGACACCGCCACCATCACGCGCGAGATCGACGGTGGCCTGGAAACCCTGGCCATGAAGCTGCCGGCCGTGATCACGACCGACCTCCGCCTGAATGAGCCGCGCTTCATCACGCTGCCCAACATCATGAAGGCCAAGAAAAAGCCGCTGGAGGTGATCAAGGCGGCCGAGCTCGGCATCGACATCGCGCCGCGCACCGTGACACTGCACGTCAGCGAGCCGGCGGCGCGCAAGGCCGGCATCAAGGTAGCCGACACGGCCGAACTCGTCAAACGACTCAAAGAAGAAGCGAAGGTGATCTGATGACAACCCTGATCATTGCGGAACACGACAACACCGTACTCAAAGCGGCAACGCTGAACACGATTGCTGCGGCCACGCGCATCGGCGGTGATATTCATGTGCTGGTGGCTGGCCGCAACTGCGCGGCCGTTGCCCAGGCCGCGGCGGCGGTCGCGGGTGTCGCCAAGGTGCTGCACGCTGACGCGGCGTACTACGAAGCCCATCTGGCCGAGAACCTGGCCGCGCTGGTGCAGTCACGCGTGCGCGCCGATGCTGGCTACACCCATGTGCTGGCGCCGGCGACGGCCTTTGGCAAAAACGTGCTGCCGCGTGTGTCGGCATTGCTGGACGCCTCCCAGGTGTCGGACGTGATCGCCATCGAATCGCCCGACACCTTCCAGCGCCCGTTCTATGCCGGCAACGCGCTGGCCCGCGTGCAATCGAAGGATGCCATCAAGGTGCTGAGCATTCGCACCACCGCCTTCGACCCGGTCGGTGCGGGCGGCACGGCGGCGGTCGAGACGCTGGCCGCGGCTGGCGATCTCGGGTTGACCACATTGGTCGGACGTGAGGTCGTGAAGCTGGAACGGCCGGAACTCACCGCCGCATCGGTCATCGTGTCCGGTGGGCGTGGCCTGGGCGCGGCCGACAAATTTCACGCCGTGCTGGAGCCGCTGGCCGACAAGCTCGGCGCGGCGATCGGCGCCTCGCGCGCCGCCGTCGATGCCGGCTACGCGCCCAATGACTACCAGGTCGGCCAGACCGGCAAGATCGTGGCGCCGCAGTTGTACGTGGCGGTCGGCATCTCGGGCGCCATCCAGCACCTGGCCGGCATGAAGGACAGCAAGGTGATCGTTGCGATCAACAAGGACGCCGAAGCACCGATCTTCCAGGTGGCCGACTATGGCCTGGTGGGCGATTTGTTCGTCGCGGTGCCGGAACTGGTGGCGGCTCTATAGGCCGCTGCGTTGCCGGCGCGCGGGCCCCGGGATGGCACGAGACGGTGCGACCGCTGGACTGTCCCGAGGTCTGTAATGTGTGGGTAGGACAGGCGCCTAGCGTTAGGTGATGTTTTTTTCTACTAACCATCATCCGGATGGTGCAGCCGTTGGGCCCGCAAGACGCCGTACGCGGCAATGCTCAAGCTGGCATGATGGTGGAAGCCGTACCAGCCCAGGTGTTGTTTAAGGTTAAGCGTCAGGCGCTGCCGCAGTGCGCCGGCGCCGCTCCAGATACGCCTGCAGTTCACCGACTATCCCCTTGCGGAAGGTCAGCACGCACAGCACAAAAATCACGCCGATGATCACAGTCACCCAGGAGCCGACTTTGTCGGCCAGCAGATTTTGCAGCGAGATCACAATGCCGGCGCCAAGCACCGGGCCGAAGAAGGTGCCGACGCCGCCCAGCAGCGTCATCAGGATCACTTCACCCGACATCGACCAGTGCACGTCGGACAGCGTGGCAAAGCCCATCACCACGGTTTTAAGCGCGCCGGCCAGGCCGGTCAGCGCGGCCGACAACACGAAAGCCAGCAGCTTGTAGCGGTCCACCTGATAGCCCAGGGAAATCGCGCGCGGCTCGTTTTCTCGGATCATCTTGAGCACCTGGCCGAACGGTGAATGCACGATGCGTGAGATGGTCAGGAAACAGGCGACAAACACCGCAACCACCAGGTAGTACATGGTGGTGTCCGACGTCAGCGGCAGCAGGCCCAGCAGCGCGCCGCGCGGCACACCTTGCAGGCCATCTTCACCCCCGGTAAAAGGTGCTTGCAGGCCAACAAAATAAACGATCTGCGCCAGGGCCATCGTGATCATGGCGAAATAAATGCCCTGACGCCGGATGGCCACCATGCCGACCACCAGGCCGATCAGACCGGCGGCAATGACACCGGCCAGGATCCCCAGCTCTGGCGTGAAATTCTGGGCCTTGATGAACCAGCCTGTGACGTAAGCGGCTGAGCCGAAAAACGCCGCGTGGCCGAACGACAGCAGGCCGGTAAAACCCAGCAGCAGGTTGAAAGCCGCGGCAAAAATGGCGAAGCACAACAGCTTCATCAAAAACACCGGGTAGAGCCCGAGCAGGGGCGCCACCAGCGCCAGGATCAGCAGCGCGATGTAGGTGATTCGAATAAGTTGGGCAGCTTTGGTCATCAGGGCTTTGGGGGTCTGGGGGGTAACCGCGGTCGTGGCGTTGCTCATGGCTCAGGCCTCCTTGCCGAACAGGCCCGCAGGCCGGACCATCAGCACGATTACCATGATGACAAACACCACAATGTTGGAGGCTTCCGGATAAAAGACCCGCGTCAGCCCTTCCACCACGCCGAGGCCAAGACCGGTCAGGATCGAGCCCATGATGGAGCCCATGCCGCCAATCACGACCACCGCAAATACCACGATGATCAGGTTCGAGCCCATCAGCGGGTTGACCTGGATGATGGGTGCGGCCAGCACACCGGCCAGCGCGGCCAGGGCGGCGCCGGCGCCATAGGTCAGCATCACCATCATCGGCACGTTGATGCCGAAGGCCTGCACCAGCGCGGCGTTTTCGGTGCCGGCGCGCAGGTAGGCGCCGAGCCGGGTGCGTTCAATCAGGAACCAGGTGCCCAGGCAGACCACCAGCGACACCAGCACCACCCAGGCGCGGTAGTTCGGCAGCACCATGAAACCCAGATTGGTGGCGCCGGACAGCAGTTCCGGCACGTTGTAATTTTGCCCCGAGACACCGTACAGCTCGCGGAAAATGCCCTCGGCAATCAGCACCAGGCCAAAGGTCAGCAGCATGCCGTACAGCGGGTCGAGCTTGTACAGGTGTTTGAGGAACAGCCGCTCGATCACGACACCGAGCAGACCCACCGTCAGCGGGGCCAGCACCAGCGCAAACCAGTAATTGATGCCGAACTTGTCCAGCATGATCCAGGCGGCGAATGCGCCCAGCATATAAAGTGCGCCGTGCGCAAAATTGACAATGCCCAGCAGGCCGAAGATGACCGCCAGCCCGAGGCTGAGCATGGCGTAGAACGCGCCATTGACCAGGCCCAGCAGCAACTGGCCCAGAAACGCTTGATGGGGAATACCGAAAATTTCCATGAAAACCCGTCAGCTTAATTCTTGAGTAGCGAGCATTTGGACTTGGCCAGAGCGGCTACGAGGGTTTTGAGTTTCATGGGGTTTCCTGGTGAGTTGGGGGCAAAAAGCGAAAATGGTTTGTCTGGCGCCGAGCGGGTGTTACACGCCCAGGTATTCCTGCAGCATGCCCATGTTCTGGGTCAGCTCGTTCTGGGCAAACTGTTTCACGATGGTGCCGTGCTCCATCACGTAAAAGCGGTCGGCCAGTGGCGCGGCGAAGCGGAAGTTCTGCTCGACCAGCACGATGGTGTAACCCTT
>NZ_NBZV01000016.1 GCF_002379095.1 Polaromonas sp. AER18D-145 | reverse complement strand
CGCCCAACGAAGGCCACAGACAGCGTGTAAGGCCTTGCCAGGCTTCGCGCAATCGTGCGATCACGCGCAAAGCACGACTCGGGCCCTCAAAAATTCACCTCGCCCGCAAATCATCGCTTGCGCGCACTCAAGTCCGACAGGCTCCTAGACCGGACTGGTGTCCGCTCGTCGTCGTGCGCCTTGATTGGCACTGTTTTCACCGCGTTCGCATTCCTGAAAACAGGGTGAACAGGCCCTTGGGCTACTGCGCGGGCGATCTGCGGCGTTGGTCCGGTGCTCCCCATCCTCACGTACCTGAAGTACGTTCCGGTGGGTCCGCTCCGTCCGCCTTGCAGCTCATCCCGCTCGCTACGCCCTGGCGGCTACGTGGTTCTTTAAGGGGAACGTCATGCAACAGCAGTTTCTGGAATCGGGCACGTCGCAACTGGCCTTGCGGGTCTACGAATCGGCTGAGCCGGCGCTTGCCAGCGTGGTCATCGGCGGCGCAATGGGTGTGCGGCAGGACTACTACGCGCCGTTTGCCGAATGGTTGTCCGGCCAGGGCTTTCGCGTCACGACGTTTGACTACCGCGGCTCGGGTGAATCCTTGCCCGGTACGCCGGATGGCTCGCTGCGTGGCTTCCAGGCCGATCTTTTCGACTGGGCCAGCGACTACGGCGCGGTGGTGGCCTCGGCCAAGGCTGCACTGCCGCAGGCGCCGCTTTACCTGCTGGGTCACAGCCTGGGCGCGCAACTGCCGGGTTTCCTGAAAAACCAGCACCAGGTCGACGGCCTGGTCAGCATTGCCGCCGGCAGTGGTTACTGGCGCGACAACGCGCCGCAGCTCAAGCGCGTGGTGCTGTATTTCTGGTACGTGCTGGTGCCGCTGGCTACACGCCTGTGCGGCTATTTCCCGGGGCGCAGGCTCAGGAAGGTCGGCGACCTGCCGGCCGGCGTGGTGCTGCAGTGGCGCAAGTGGTGCCTGAACCCGCTCTACAGCGTGGGCGCCGAAGGCGAGGGGGCGCGCCTGGCCTATGCGCAGGCCAGGTTTCCGGTGCTGGCGCTGTCCATCACCGACGATGAACTGATGACCTGGCGCGGCACGCAGAACCTGATCAACCTGTACAGCGGTGCGCCGCGCAGTTTTGAGCGCATCACGCCGGGCGAACTGGGCGTGCGGCGCGTCGGGCATTTCGGCTTTTTCCGCGACCAGTTCCGTCAGAACCTGTGGCCGCACACGGTGCAGATTCTCGAGCAGATGCGCCTGGCCCGCCCGGCGGCTGGCGTCCCCGGCACGACTGCCTGAGACCGACGGCGGCGGCATACTCCGAGCATGATTTCTCATCCTTTGGATACCGCGGTGGCCTTGCAGGCGCAGGCCGACGGCACATGTCTCGGTCACACCAGCGCGGCCTATGCCAACATGGTCGGGCCCTTCGGCGGCGTCACGGCAGCGCAGGCCTTGAACGCCGTGTTGCAGCATCCGCAGCGCCTGGGCGATCCGATTTCGCTGACCGTCAACTTCGCCGCCGCGCTGGCGGACGGGCCGTTCAGCGTGAGTGCGCGCCCCGCACGCACCAACCGCTCGACTCAGCACTGGGTCATCGAGATGCAACAAAACGGCGAGACGGTGCTGACCGGCACCGCGTTTTTCGGCTTGCGGCGCGAGACCTGGGGCGCCGACGAACACGCCATGCCGGCCGTCCCGGCCCCGGCCGATGTCGCCCGGGCCGGCGGCCCGACCCGGGTCGAGTGGGTCAAACGTTATGAAATGCGTTTTGCAGAGGGCGCGATTCCTGTCGAATGGCACGGGGCCGACCAGGGCGCGAGCCGCACCCTGCTGTGGCTGCGCGACGACCCGCCCCGTCCGCTGGATTTCGCCTCGCTGACGGCGCTGTCGGATGTATTTTATCCGCGCGTCTGGCGCCGCCGGCCGCTGCTGGTGCCGATAGGCACGGTGTCGATGACGGTGTATTACCATGCCGATGCAGCCTTGCTGCAGGCCACCGGCAGCGCTTACCTGCTGGGGCAGACGCAGGCCCAGGCCTTTCGCAACGGCTATTTCGACCAGACCGCGCAGTTGTGGAACGAAGCCGGCCAATTGCTGGTGACCACGCACCAGGTCGTTTATTACAAGGAGTGAATATGGCCCCCACGCTTGTCACTTCGTGTACTGCGCTGCCCCCCGGGGGGCCGCTGCGCCTGCGGACTGGCAAAGCCAGATCCGCGGCCCCTGCTTGAAAAGACAGCCCTCACGTTCGTTCGCTGCGTGTAACTCGCTGCCCGAGGGGCCATTGCCTGCGGGCCCGGGTTGGCCTGGAAGCGTTAGCGTCTGTATCTATTTCGTCAAACAAACACTGGAAAGCAATACATGAGCACAGACATCCTGATCCACACCGACAACGCGGTGATGACCATCACCCTGAACCGGGTCGAGAAGAAAAACTCCATCACCTCGGCCATGTACGCCGCCATGGCCGACGCGCTGGACGCTGCCCATGCCGATGCGGCCGTGCGTGTGGTGGTGATCCAGGGTCACGAAAGCATTTTTTCAGCCGGCAACGACATCGGTGATTTCCTCAACGGCCCGCCTGCCACCCACGAGTCGCCGGTGTTCCGCTTTCTGCGCGGCATCAGCACCTTTCCCAAGCCGCTGGTGGCTGCCGTGTGTGGCCCCGCGGTCGGCATAGGCACCACCCTGCTGCTGCATTGCGACCTGGTCTACGCCGGCGACAACGCCGCATTTTCGATGCCGTTTGTGAACCTGGGCCTGTGCCCCGAGGCGGCGTCGAGCCTTCTGGCGCCGCAGCTCATGGGTTATGCGCGCGCGGCCGAGGCGTTGCTGCTCGGCGAGCCCTTCATGGCCGAGTCGGCGCTTGAGATGGGCCTGATCAACCGCATCGTGCCACCCGCCGAAGCCAATGCCCTGGCGCAACGGCAGGCGCAAAAACTCGCGGCCAAACCGCTGAGCTCGCTGGTGGAAACCAAGCGACTGATGAAAAAAGGCCAGGCCGGCATGGTGGCCGAGCGCATGGCTGAAGAAGGCGTGAGTTTTGGCCGCATGCTCAAGGAGCCCGCCGCCCGCGAAGCGTTCGGCGCTTTCATGGAAAAGCGCAAGCCGGATTTCAGCAAGGTCTGAAATTCGCCACACGCAGTGTGGGTCCGGCGCAGCCGGTGCGCAGCAGCTTTCGCCAAAAGCGACGGCCCGACTTCAGCAAGGTCTGAAGTCGGCGTCCGGAGGACGGGACCGCGTAGCGGGCCGGCGGTTTCGCCAAAAGCGCAAGCCGGATTTTTCCAAAGTTTGAGTCCAAATTGGCCAGTAGCCCTTATTCGGTGGTCGCAAGAAGCTATCAATTGTGTAGCATTCAGGAGGCATCATGAGTTCAGTACCCGGTCTCAAAGGAAAAACCCTGTTCATCACCGGCGCCTCGCGCGGCATTGGCCTGGCGATTGCCACCCGTGCCGCGGCCGATGGCGCCAACATCGTGATCCTGGCCAAAACCACCGACCCTAACCCCAAGCTGCCAGGCACGATTTACAGCGCGGCCGAAGCGGTGAAAGAGGCCGGCGGGCAGGCGCTGCCGCTGGCGGTGGATATCCGTGACGAAGACGCGGTGACGGCGGCGGTGGCCAAGGCGGTGGAAGCTTTCGGCGGCATCGACATCCTCGTCAACAACGCCAGCGCCATCAGCCTGACCGACACCGAACACACGCCGATGAAGCGTTACGACCTGATGAACGGCATCAACGCGCGCGGCACCTACCTGTGCACCCAGGCCTGCCTGGCAGAGCTGAAAAAATCCGCGCAGGCCGGGCGCAACCCGCAGGTGCTCACCATGTCGCCGCCGCTGAGCATGAAGCAGCACTGGTTCGAGCACCACACGGCCTACACCATGGCCAAGTACGGCATGAGCATGTGCACCCTGGGCCATTCGGGCGAATTCAAGAAATACGGCATTGCCGTCAACAGCCTGTGGCCGCGCACCGCGATTGCCACGGCCGCCCTGCAGATGATCCCTGGCGTGGACCTGAAGCTGTGCCGCAAGCCGGAGATTCTTTCGGACGCGGCCTACCTGATCCTGACCAGTCCAAACCCGGCCAACGGCCATTTCTACATAGATGACGAGCTGCTGGCCGCACATGGCGTGACCGATCTGGAGAAGTATTCGGTAACTCCGGGCACGAAAAACTTCATCCCGGACTTTTTTGTGGACTAGAACGATGCCTTACATGCTGCTCATCCACGAACCCGTCGGCCAGCGCCTGACCCGCAGCCAGGCCGAAGGCGAGGCGGTGTACGGGCGCATGCTGAAGTTTGCCGACGAGCTGAAATCAGAGGGCGTGTTGCTTGGCGTGGAGTCGCTCGGCTCGCAGGACAGTGCCGCCCGCGTGCGTGTCAGCGCCGGCAAAGCGCAGGTGCTGGACGGCCCGTTTGCCGAGGCCAAGGAAATGGTGGGAGGCTTCTTTCTGGTGAACTGCGCCACCCGGGAGCAAGCCCTGGCGATTGCTGCCCGTTGCCCCGCCGCTGAATGGGCCACGCTGGAGGTTCGGGCCACCGGCCCCTGCTTCCTCTGAGTTCCGGCAGAAGCAGGTAAGGGTTTTCACCAGGCTCGGGTTTGTCGATTTCGCATCGGTTGCTTCGTCGTGTCAACAGGAGGCCAGGGATTCTGGCCGCACACACAAGGAGTACCAGGATGCGATTCATGATCATTGTGAAGTCGACGCCCGAGTTTGAGGCCGAGACCACCCCGCAGACCCCCGACGAAAAACTGATGGCTGCCATGGCCGACTTCCACGAGGAGTTGGCCAAGGCCGGTGTGCTGCTCGATGCCACTGGGCTGCAGCCCAGCCGCAAGGGCTGGCGCATCCACTACGACGGCCAGAAGCGCACCGTGATTGACGGCCCTTTCGCGGAAGCCAAGGAACTGATCGCCGGCTTCACCACTATCCAGGTGCGCAGCCGCGAAGAGGCGCTGGCGTGGTCGCGCCGTTTCCCCAACCCTGTCGGCGAAAACGCACCGGCCGTGATCGAGGTTCGCCAGCTGTATGAACTGGACGACTTCGAGCCCAGCGCGCAGGTCGAGCGTTTCCGCGAGATGAACACGCCCAGCCAGAAGTAGGGAGCGCGCCATGATCAAAACCACCTTGCTCACCCTGCTGGGGCTGGTCGTGCTGGCCATTGCCGTGGTTGCGGCCATTGCCTCGCAGCGGCCGGACACCTTCCGCGTGTCGCGCAGCGCCAGCATCGCTGCGCCGGCAGAAAAAATCTTCCCACTGGTCAACGACGTCCGGGCCTTCAATACCTGGAACCCGTATGCGCTGAAAGCCCCGGAGATGAAAGGCGGCTACAGCGGCCCGTTCATCGGGCCCGGCGCCCACTACGACTTCGAAAGCCGGAAGGCCGGCAGCGGAAGTTGCGAGATCGTGCAGGCCAGCGCGCCTTCGCAACTGAAGATGCGCCTGGTCATGACTGCACCGTTCAAGGCCGACAACCTCATCACCTTCAGCATCGTGCCTCAAGGTCAGACCGCGCAGGTCACCTGGGCCATGGAAGGCCCCGCACCTTTTGTCTCCAGATTCATGGGTGTGATTTTCAACATGGACAAGATGATTGGCACCGACTTCGAAGCCGGCCTCGCCAACCTCAAGGCCAGGGCGGAGCAGGCCTGACGGCCGCCCCTGTCTTGCCTCAACCATCTTCAAAGGAACAGCCATGACCCGCCAGATTTTTGTCAACCTTCCCATCAAGAACATGGAAAAGAGCCAGGCCTTCTTCAAGAGCCTGGGCTTTTCCTTCAACCCGCAGTTCACCAACGAGCAGGGCGCCTGCATGGTGATCAGCGAGGACCACAACTACGTGATGCTGCTGATCGAGCCCTTCTTCCAGGGCTTCACCAAAAAGCCGGTCGCCGATGCAACGAAGACCACCGAGGTGTTGATTGCGCTGTCATGCGAGAGCCGCGCCGAAGTGGACGAACTGGTGAAGAAGGCGCTGGCCGCCGGCGGCACCGCGTCCAACCCCTCGCAGGACCATGGCTTCATGTACAGCCACGGTTTCACCGACCTGGATGGCCATGTCTGGGAACTGGTGTGGATGAA
Source organism: Polaromonas sp. AER18D-145 (assembly GCF_002379095.1). GTDB lineage: Bacteria > Pseudomonadota > Gammaproteobacteria > Burkholderiales > Burkholderiaceae_C > Polaromonas. The sequence goes on along the minus strand of NZ_NBZV01000016.1, from coordinate 82,018 downwards.
AGCTTGAGCCCCCACGGTCGCTCACTGCGTGTAGCTCCCTGCCCCTCAGGGGGGCCGCTGCGCCTGCGGGCTGGCAAAGCCAGTCCCTCGGCCCCGGCTTGATTGAAGAAACCCAACGCTCACTGACTGCTTGTCATTCCCCGCCCCTTGCGATTAGGGAACGAGGCATGCCGGTACCATTGATTCATGCATTCCTCCACCCATGAGGCGATTTCAGCCGTCTGGCGCATCGAGTCCGCGAAAATCGTGGCAGCGGTGGCGCGCATGGTGCGCGAGATCGGGCTGGCCGAGGAACTCGCGCAGGACGCGCTGGTTGCCGCGCTGGAAAGCTGGCCCGGCAAGGGTGTGCCGGACAATCCCGGCGCCTGGCTGATGCGGGTGGCCAAAAACCGCGCGCTGGACCACCTGCGGCACCAGAAGATGCAGGGCGAAAAGCTGGAGCAGCTCGGCCATGCGCTGGAGGCGCAGGAGGCGCTGGTCGTGCCCGATTTCGTGGACGCGCTTGACGCGGCCCGACAGGACGAGATCGGCGATGACCTGCTGCGCCTGATCTTCACCGCCTGCCACCCGGTGCTGTCCACCGAAGCGCGGCTGGCGCTGACGCTCAAGCTGCTGGGCGGCCTGACCACCCATGAAATCGCCCGCGCTGTCCTGGTGCCCGAGCCCACGCTGGCCCAGCGTATCGTGCGCGCCAAGCGCACCCTGGCCGAGGCGCGCGTGCCGTTCGAAGTCCCGCGCGGCGATGAATTGGGTGCACGCCTGGCCTCGGTGCTGGAGGTGGTCTACCTGCTGTTCAACGAGGGCTACACCGCCACCGCCGGCGACCACTGGATGCGACCCGCGCTGACGGATGAAGCGCTGCGCCTGGGCCGCATGCTGGCCGGCCTGGCAGCGGACGAGTCCGAGGTGCAGGGCCTGCTGGCACTGATGGAGCTGCAAGCCTCGCGCATGGCCGCCCGGGTGGATGCGGCCGGCCGGCCGATACTGCTGGCCGACCAGAACCGGACGCGCTGGGACCATCTCCTGATCCGCAGGGGGCTGGCCGCGCTCGACATGGCCATGGCGCTGGCCGAGTCATCGGCCCGCGCCATGGGGCCGTATGCGCTGCAGGCCGCCATTGCCGCCTGCCATGCCCGTGCGCCAACCTCGGGGGAGACTGACTGGGTGCGTATTGCCGCCCTGTACGACGCGCTGGCACAAACCGCACCATCGCCGGTGGTGGAGCTCAACCGCGCCGTGGCGGTCAGCATGGCCTTCGGACCGGCGGCCGGGCTGGCCATCATCGATGCGCTGCGCGGCGACAAAGCCCTGCAGAATTACCAGTGGCTACCCAGCGTGCGCGGCGACCTGCTCGCCAGGCTGGGCCGCAACGACGAGGCGCGCCATGAGTTTGAACGCGCCGCGGCGCTGGCGGGCAATCTGCGTGAGCGCGAATTGCTGCTCGAGCGTGCGCAGGGGCTGCTCCCCTGATTGCATCGATTCAAGGGCCGATCAGCGCGAGGTAGGCTCGGCGCGTTTCTGGTGCGACCGACGCCAGCACCTGCTCATAAGACGTCTTGTGGCGGACCAGCAGCCGGGCAGAGGCGACGGCCTTGGACTTGCAGAACCAGTGGCAGGTGTGCTGCATCAGGAAAACCTCGGCGGACAGGGTGAAGGCCTTGGTTTTGGGCGATTGTTCGGGCTTGTTTTTCGCGGCGCGCGTGATTCCTTCGGCATGCACCAGCAGGACCTGGCGCAGGTCGAATGTCGCCGCCGGAAAGAGCTTGTCGGCGTAAGGCAGGGGCAGGGGAAGCCTGCTCACGCGTGCCGCGGCGCCTTCCACCCGGGAGAACCCGGCCACGAAGTTGTTGAACTGCTCGCACAGCTTGGTTTCGGTGCTCGTCAACAGGTTCCAGATGCTTGCGCGGCGCTCCGGATCGTCCTCGCGAAGCGCGCGCATGTAGCCCTCTGTCAGGCTTTCCATGAGTTTTTCGATCTGGTACTGGCCGAGATGGCTGCCCAGCAGGGCGATGCGCTTGCGTTCGTAGCCAGATTTGAGCGCATAAGCGCCGGCGGCGACCATCAGCGCCAGAAAGAAGAGGTCCATCAATGCTTCGGTTTTGTTTTGGGAAGCCCCCAGTGTAGTCAGCTGGGGTTCCGGGGCCGTGTCGCAGCCCGTGTCTATTTTTACAAAGCAAGCGCTTGCTAAAAATAACGGCTTTTGTTATGGTCTGCTTCCATGGACAAAAAACCTGCGCGCACCCGCCCTGCCGGCCGCGCCCTGGCCCCGCCTGTTGCTGTTGTCGCAGCCGCTGAAAAGCGGCCGCGCGGCCGGCCGCGCAAGACGCCCGGCGAACGCGACGACGGCAACCGGCGGGTGGAACTGGTCAACACCGCCGCGCGGCTGTTTCGCCGCAAGGGGTTTGACGGCACCAGCACGCGCGATATCGCCGCAGCCGTGGGCATGCACAGCGGCTCGCCTTTCTACCATTTCAAAAGCAAGGGTGCGCTGCTTTATGCCGTGATGGAAGAGGGCATGCGTTCGGCCATGGCCCGGCAGGCGGCGGCGCTGGAGGCGGCGGCGCCGTCCGCACCCGACGCGGCGGCTTTGCTGCGCGTGTTGATCCGCAATCATTTCGACGTGCTGCTGGGCCCGGGCAGCGATTTCATTCCCGTAATGCTGTACGAGTCGCGTTCCATCACGGCCAGGCAGCGCGCATCGCTGGCCAGGCTGCAGGGCGACTACGAATCGGTCTGGGGGCCGGTGCTCCAGGCCCTGAGCGACCAGGGCCGGCTGCAAGCCCCGGTGAAGCTGGCGCGGCTGCTGATTTTTGGGGCGCTGAACTGGTCGGCGCAGTGGTTTGACGCAAAAAAAGGGGCGTCGCTCGATGAGCTGGCCGACGCGGCCATGGCGCTGTTCATCGGCGAAAACCGGACGCCCGCCACAAGGAAACCCCGAGCATGACTTACCGATCCGTTTTCAGCGCCGGCCTGTTTGCCGGCAAGGTGGTGGTGGTCACCGGCGGCGGCTCCGGCATCGGCCGCTGCACGGCACATGAGCTGGCAGCCCTGGGCGCGCATGTCGTGCTGATCGGCCGCAAGATCGACAAGCTGCACGAGGTGGCCGGCGAGATTGTGGCCGCCGGCGGCCGCGCCAGTTTCCACCCCTGCGACATCCGCCAGGAAGAGGCGGTGAAGGTCACCGTCGCGGCGATTGTGATCGCGCGGGGCCGCATCGACGCCCTGGTCAACAACGCAGGCGGGCAGTACATCGCGCCGCTGGAAAGCATCAGCGCCAAGGGCTGGGAAGCGGTCATCAACACCAACCTGACGGGCGGCTTCCTGATGGCACGCGAGTGTTACCTGCAGGCCATGGCGGAGCACGGCGGCAGCATCGTCAATATCGTGGCCGACATCTGGGGCTCCATGCCCTCCATGGGCCACAGCGGTGCGGCGCGCGCCGGCATGGTCAGCTTCACCGAAACCGCGGCCGCCGAGTGGGCGCACAGCGGCGTGCGCATCAACGCGGTGGCACCGGGTTACATCGCATCGAGCGGCATGGACCACTACCCGCCCGAGGCCGGGGACATGTTGCGCGAGATGCGCAACACCGTGCCGCTGGGCCGCTTTGGCACCGAGGCGGAAACCTCGGCCGCCATCGTGTTTTTGCTGAGCCCGGCGGCCAGCTTCATCAGCGGCACCGTGTTGCGCGTGGATGGCGCGCGCCCGCAGGTGCGCATGGGCTGGCCGATGCGCCTGCCCGATGCCGAGGCGCAGCAGCGCGCTGCCGTCAAGCCGTTTGACGGTTTTCATCTGGCGACGACGCCCAAGGTGTTCCAGGAGCCAGAGGCGAAGAGCCCTCACCCTAACCCTCTCCCAGAGGGAGAGGGGACTGGCGTCGGGGCTCTTACTCCCTCTCTCTCTCCCTCTGGGAGAGGGCAGGGGTGAGGGCAGTGACGGCCTACACATCCAGCTGGAATACGCAAGGCGTGCAGGCCCTGCAGCGCAGCGACGCCATGCTTGCGCGCATTGCAGCTCTGCGTGCGCTGGAGGCTCGCGCCGCACAGGCTTCAGCCAAATCCAGACCTGTGTTTGACAAGCGCGGCCAGTTGTTGCCGCGTGAACGTGTGGCCCTGCTGCTGGACCCGGGCGCGCCCTGGCTGCCTTTGTGTTCGCTGGCGGGGTTCATGCAGGATCACCGGGATGCGGAGCTCTCGATTCCAGGCGGTGGTATTGTGGCCGGTATCGGGTTCATCGAGGGCGCACGCTGCATGGTCGTGGCCAGCGACTCGGGCATCGAGGCCGGCGCCATCCAGGCCATGGGGCTGGAGAAAATCCTGCGGGTGCAGGAGATCGCATTGCAGAACAAGCTGCCTTTCATTCATCTGGTGGAGAGCGCCGGCGCCAACCTGATGCGTTACCGCGTCGAGGGGTTTGTCCAGGGCGGCGCCCTGTTCCGAAACCTCGCGCGCCTGTCGGCGGCGGGCATTCCGGTCATCACGGTGCAGCACGGCTCCGGCACGGCGGGCGGGGCCTACATGCCGGGCCTCTCGGACGTGGTGATCATGGTGCGCAACCGCTCGCGCGCCTTTCTGGCTGGCCCGCCGCTGCTGATGGCGGCCACCGGCGAGGTGGCCACCGAAGAGGAGCTGGGCGGCGCCGAGATGCATACCAGCGTGTCGGGCCTCGGTGAACAGCTGGCCGAGGATGACCGCCAGGCGCTGGGCCTGGCGCGCCAGGCCGTGGCCCGGACTGCATGGTCAAATCGGCCTCCAGCCCATATGATACGGGCGCAAGCAGCTATTGATTCAGGAGCAAACGAGCCGCTGTACCCGGCCGATGAGCTGCTCGGGCTGATGGCCGGCGATCTGCGCCAGCCGGTGGACATGCATGAAGTGATTGCGCGGCTGGTCGATGGCTCGGACTTCCTGCCCTTCAAGGCCCTCTACGGCGCCGCCACGGTGTGTGTGCAGGCGGCGATTGGCGGTCACGCGGTGGGCATCATCAGCAACAACGGCCCCATCGACGTGGCGGGAGCCAACAAGGCCACCCATTTCATCCAGCTGATGTGCCAGCTCGGCCACCCCATCGTCTACCTGCAGAACACCACCGGCTACATGGTCGGCAAGGACGCCGAGCAGGGCGGCATGATCAAACACGGCTCCAAGATGATCCAGGCCGTCACCAACGCCACGGTGCCGCAGATCACGATCCAATGCGGCGCCTCGTTTGGTGCCGGCAACTACGGCATGTGCGGCCGCGGTTATGCGCCGCGTTTCCTGTTCAGCTGGCCCAGTGCCAAAACCGCGGTCATGGGTGGCGAGCAGGCGGCGCGCACCATGCAGATCGTGACGGAGGCCGCGATGCTGCGCAAAGGCATCACCGTCGATGCGGCGCAGTCGCAGGCCCAGTTCGACAAGATCGTCGCCGTGTTCGAGGCGCAGGCCGACGCTTTCTACACCTCGGGCCTGCTGCTCGACGACGGTGTCATTGATCCGCGCGATACCCGCGCGGTGCTGGCGCAGTGCCTGGCCATGTGTGCCGAGGCGGAAGCCCGGCAGTTGCGGCCCATGCAGTTTGGAGTTGCAAGGATGTAAACAGGAATCCGTTCGCCCTGAGCTTGTCGAAGGGGGTCCGGAAGGCTCGCGACAAGGCTTCGACAAGCTCAGCCCGAACGGTAAAAAACAGGAGACAAAAATGCAATACACCCACGAGCACCTCGAAATCCAGAAGACCCTCAAGCGATTTATCGACGCCGAGATCAACCCGCATGTGGACGAATGGGAAGCGGCTGAAATTTTCCCCGCCCATGAGGTCTTCAAGAAACTCGGCAATCTGGGCATGCTCGGTCTGACCAAGCCCGAGGAATTCGGCGGCGCAGGACTCGACTATTCCTACGGCGTCGCCATGGCCGAGGCACTGGGCCACATCGACTGCGGCGGCATCCCGATGGCGATTGGTGTGCAGACCGACATGTGCACCCCCGCGCTGGCGCGGTTTGGCAGCGACGAGCTCAAGCGCGAGTTCCTCGCCCCGGCGATTGCCGGCGACACGGTCGGCTGCATAGGCGTCAGCGAGCCGGGCGCCGGCAGCGACGTGGCGTCCATCAAGAGCCACGCGCGCAAGGACGGCGGCGACTATGTGATCAGCGGCCAGAAGATGTGGATCACCAACAGCCTGCAGGCTGACTGGATGTGCATGCTGGTCAACACTGGCGACGGCCCGCAGCACAAGAATAAAAGCCTGGTGATGGTGCCCATGCGCGAGAAGGGCAAGCTGCGCCAGGGCATCGAAGTCGGCAAGAAGATCAAGAAGATAGGCATGAATGCCAGCGACACCGGCCTGATTTATTTCGACGAGGTGCGGGTGCCGCAGCGCTACCTGATTGGCGCCGAAGGCTCGGGCTTCATGTACCAGATGATGCAGTTCCAGGAAGAGCGGCTCTGGTGCGCGGCCAGCTGCATCCAGTCGCTCACCAACTGCATAGACTGGACGGTGGAGTGGGCGCACGAACGCAAACTGTTCGGCGCCACGCTGGCCGACCAGCAGTGGGTGCAGTTCAAGCTGGCCGAGATGAAGACCGAGGTGGAGAGCCTGCGCGCCATGACCTACCGCGCCTGTGAGCTTTATGTGCAGGGTCAGGACGTGACCGAGCTGGCCTCCATGGCCAAGCTGAAGGCCGGGCGGCTGAACCGCCTGGTGCCCGACACCTGTTTGCAGTTCTGGGGCGGCATGGGCTTCACCTGGGAGAACAAGGTGGCACGCATGTACCGCGACGGCCGGCTGGCTTCGATAGGCGGCGGTGCCGACGAAGTCATGATGGGCATCATCGCCAAGTACATGGGCCTGGCCAAAAGCAGCAAAAAACCCGCTGCCTGAGGATGACCACGGCCATGAGCGACAAGCTGCAGATCACCCGCTCGGGTGAGGTCGAACACTGGACCCTGCACGACCCGGCCACGCGCAATGCGCTGACCGACGAGGTGGTGAGCGCGCTGGCACAAGCCTGCGCACTCGCCGCGCAGGACAGGGCCTTGCGCTTTGTCGTGTTGCAAGGCAGCGCCGGCGCGTTTTGCGCCGGTGGCAGTCTGGGCGGTTTTGCCCAGGCGATAGGGCAGGCGTTGCCAGCCGGGCAGACCGACCCGCTGCTGGCCATGAACGCCGGCTTTGGCCATTTGCTGCAGGCCCTGTGCGCGCTGCCGCAGATGCTGCTGGTGGCGGTGGATGGACCGGCCATGGGCGGCGGCTTGGGGCTGGTGTGCTGCGGTGACTTCGTGCTGGCCAGTCCGCGCGCTGTGTTTGCCACGCCCGAGGTCACGCTGGGTGTGGTTCCTGCGCAGATTGCGCCTTTTGTACACCGGCGCCTGGGCGACCGGCTGGCGCGGCAGCTGATGCTGTCCGGAGAAAAACTTGCCGCACAGCAAGCCCTGGCACAAGGTCTGGTGGACGAGGTCGCTGACGATCTGCCGGCCGCCGTAGCCAGTCGCATCAGCGCGCTGCGCCGGGCGGCCCCGGGCGCCGTGGCCCATACCAAGGCTTTGCTTTGCATGCTGAATCAGGCTCCAGCCCTTGATCTACCTAAGCAGGCAGCTATCAAATTCGCAGCAAACCTGCGCAGCCCCGAGGCCGCCGAAGGCCTCGCGGCCTTTGCGCAAAAGCGCAAGCCCGGGTGGGCGGCATGAGCACCACAACCATTCGCCGCCTGCTGATCGCCAACCGCGGCGAAATCGCGCGCCGCATCATCCGCACCGCGCACCGCATGGGCATTGCCACGGTGGCCGTCTATTCCGACGCCGATGCGCAGGCCCTGCATGTGCAGGAAGCCGGCAGTGCGGTGGCGCTGGGCGGCGCACTGTCGGCCGATTCCTATTTGCGTATCGACAAGCTGCTGGCCGCCGCGAAGACGGCCGGCGCGGATGCGGTGCATCCCGGCTACGGCTTCCTGAGTGAGAGCCCGGAGTTCGCACAGGCTGTGCTCGATGCCGGCCTGACCTGGGTCGGTCCGCCACCGGCCGCGATTCGCGCGCTGGGCAACAAGGCCAGCGCCAAGAACCTGGCGCTGCAGCAAAACGTGCCCTGCCTGAGCGGCTACCAGGGCCCGGACCAGTCCGACCAGCGTTTGATGGCCGAGGCGGACAAGCTGGGTTACCCGCTGATGGTCAAGGCCGCGGCAGGCGGCGGCGGCCGCGGCATGCGTCTGGTGCTGGAGCCGTCCCTGTTGCAGGCGGCCCTGCACAGCGCGCGCTCCGAAGCGCTGTCGTCGTTTGGCAGTGACGAGTTGCTGCTCGAACGCGCACTCCTGCAGCCGCGCCATGTCGAGGTGCAGGTGTTTGCCGATGCGCATGGCCAGTGCATTCACCTGGGGGAGCGCGACTGTTCGGTGCAGCGGCGTCACCAGAAACTGATTGAAGAATCACCGAGTCCTGCGGTGGACCCTGTGTTGCGTGAACGCATGGGCGCCTGCGCGGTGGCGCTGGCGCAGGCGGCCGGCTACGTGGGCGCCGGCACGGTGGAGTTTTTGCTCGACGAGAACGGGGATTTTTTCCTCATGGAGATGAACACCCGGCTGCAGGTCGAGCACCCGGTCACCGAAGCGGTGACGGGCCTGGACCTGGTCGAGTGGCAGTTGCGCATGGCGCAGGGCGAGGCCTTGCCGCTGGGCCAGGACGACGTGGTTTTCCGCGGGCACGCCATCGAGGTGCGTCTGTGTGCCGAAGACGATGATTTTTCGCCGCATGCCGGGCGGGTGCAGCACTTTGTTGAGCCTGCGCACGCGCGGTTTGACCATGCGCTGCAGGCCGGTGGCGAGGTCACGCCGTTTTACGACTCCATGCTCGGCAAGCTGATCGTGCATGGGGCCTCGCGGGCGGAGGCCATGGACGGCCTGGTGGCAGCGCTGGCCGGCACGCAGGTGCTGGGCCTGCCGACCAACCGCGCTTTTCTGGCGGCGTGCCTGGCGCACCCGGTGTTTCGCGCCGGCCAGGCGCTGATTCCCTTTCTGGCCGAACACGGTGACGATATCCGCAAGACCTTGCGGGACCAGCAAACGCAGGTGTTGTTGCCGGCCGCCCTGGGGCTGACCTTCCAGGGCGGCGCCGGCGCTGCGCAGGCCTTGCCCTGTCCGTTCGGCAAGGCCTTGCGCGTGCTGCATGGCGAGCAGGTGCTGGCCATCACCGTAACGGAAACCGGCGCGGGCGGGCTGGACGTTTCGTCGGGCGCGCACCAGCACGCGGCCGCCTGTGTGCCTGCCGGGGCCGGCCGGATGCGGGTCACGCTCGACGGCCTGAGTCGCACGGTGTTGGCTTGCCGGGTGGCCGACGGGCGCTGGCATGTGCAGGTCGGTGCCACCGATGTCTGGCTGAGGGACGCGAGTTTTGAGCCTGCGGCCGGAGTCGCCTCCAGCAGCCAAGCCATGGAACTCCGGGCGCCGTTTAATGGAAAAGTAATCGCGGTCAAGGTGAGCGCCGGCGCATCGGTGAAGCGCGGCGACACCTTGCTGGTCATCGAGTCGATGAAACTCGAACATGCGGTCTGCGCGACGCGCGATGCGGTGGTCGCGGCCATTTCCGTGGAGCCCGGCCAGCAGACAGCGCCAGGCCAGGTCTTGTTGAGGTTTGAAGCATGAACACTTCCTCCGGCGATCTCGACATGCTGGCCGACATCACCGCCTCGGTCCGGCGTTTCGCGCAGAACGGCATCGCACCGCATGTCAGCCAGTGGGATGACGCGGGCGAGTTTCCGCGTGCCCTCTACCCCCAGGCGGCCGGGCTGGGCCTGCTGGCGCTGGGTTACCCCGAGGCACTGGGCGGCACCCCGGCCTCCTGGCGGCTGCGCAACGCAATGACGCTGGCGCTGTGCCGCTATGGCGGCAGCGGCGGTGTGCTGGCCAGCCTGTTTTCGCACAACATCGGTCTGCCACCGGTGCTCGCTTATGGATTGGCGGCGCTGCAGCAGGCGGTGATTCCGCCGGTGCTGCGTGGGGAGAAGATTGCGGCACTGGCGATCACCGAGCCCGGCGGCGGCTCCGATGTGGCGGCCTTGCGCACGACGGCGCGGCGCGACGGGGCCGACTATGTGATCGATGGGGAGAAGGTTTTCATCACCTCGGGCATGCGCGCGGACTTCATCACGGTGGCGGTGCGCACCGGGGAAGCGGGCTCGAGGGGTGCGGGCGGAATATCCATGATCCTCGTGCCCGGCGACAGCCCGGGCCTGTCGCGGACCCGGCTCGAAAAAATGGGCTGGTGGTGCTCCGACACCGCGCAGCTGCGTTTTGACGGCGTGCGTGTGCCGGCCAGTCATCTGCTGGGCGAGGAGGGCGGTGGTTTCAGAATCATCATGGGCAACTTCAACGGCGAGCGCATGGCGATGTCGGCCGCGGCCCTGGGTTTTGCCCAGGCCTGTTACGACGAGGCGCTGGACTGGGCGCGCCAGCGCAAGACCTTCGGCAGCACACTGGTCGACAAGCAGGTGATTCGCCACAAGCTGGTGGACATGCAGATGCGCATCGCCTCCACCCAGGCCTGGGTCGATGCCGTGGCCGACCGTGCCGACGCCGGCGACCAGGGCCCTGACTGGGTGGCCCATGTCTGCATGCTGAAAAACCATGCGACGCAGACCATGCAGTTCTGTGCCGACCAGGCGGTGCAGATCCTGGGCGGCATGGGCTTCATGCGCGGCACCAAAAGCGAACGCATCTACCGTGAGGTCAAGGTCATGATGATTGGCGGCGGCGCCGAGGAAATCATGAAGGACCTTGCTGCACGACAATTGGGCCTATGACCAGAACCACCCCACCACCAACCGGCACCGTTGACTTCGAGCCCGAGTTCATCGCTGCCCTGAAAACACTTTTTGAAGAAAAAATTGTCTTCAACCAGGCCCTGGGCCTGAAGGTGGTGTCGGTCCGCCCCGAAGGTGTTGTTGGCCGCATCGACATGCGGCCTTCGCTGGTGGGCCACTATGCCTACAACCGCATTCACGGCGGGGTCGTGAGCGCGGGGCTCGACGCGATGGCGGGGCTGGCCATCATGGCGGCGATCGGTGCACGCCACATGGACGAAACCCCGGCCCAGCGCATGCTCCGCTTCTCCAAACTGGGCACCATTGATTTACGGGTGGACTATTTGCGGCCCGCCATCGGCGAGTTTTTTGAACTGCGCGCCGAGGTCCTGCGCCTGGGTTCACGCGTCGCGTCCACCCGCATGGAGTTTCTCGGCGCCGACGGCCAGCTGCTGTCCACCGGGGCGGGTGCTTACATCGTGTCATGAAAAAAGCCGCCCGAAGGCGGCTTTTGACGAAAGAGGCAGTCCGCTTACTTGATGTAGTCGGAGACCACTTTCCATTTTCCGTCGGTGATTTGCGACAGGCGCGAAGCATCGCTGCCCAGGCGTTTGGTGGGCGAATAGCTGCCCGGTGCGCTGCCGAACATGTCGGGTGGAATGGTCATTGTGTCCATCACCTTGATGAAACTGTCCGTCGTCAGGCTGGGACCGGCCTTTTGCGCCGCCTTGGCAAAGATGTCGATGATGTTGTAGCCATAGACCGAGAAAACGGTGGGGTCTTCATTGAACTTGGTCTTGTACTTGTTGGCCCAGAAACGGATGGGCTGCGAAGCTTCGTCGAGGTAGGGGTTCTGCACCGTCATGGTGGCGTAGAGGCCGTTCATGGCCGGGCCGCCCAGCTTGTGGATCAGATCGGTGTAAGCGGCGCTGGAGCCCAGGAAGATCGGACTGAAGCCGGTTTTGCGTGATTCACCAATGCCGCCTATGGTTTCACGAATGATGGTGCCGAGCACGACCATCTCGCAGCCGGCCGCTTTCATCTTGGCTACCTGCGACGAAAAATCGGTCGCCCCGCGCTTGTAGGACGTCTTCTCGGCGAACTCCAGGCCTATGGTCTTGAGGCCGGCTTCCGCGCCTCGCATCACCTCCAGGCCAAATTCGTCGTCCTGGTACATCGTGCAGACCTTCTTGGCGCCCTTTTCCTTGGCCAGTTTGGGCGCAGCATTGCGCATCTGGTCGTAGTAGGTGGCTGCAAACGAATACTTGAGCTTGTGGAAGGGCTCGTACATTTCGCGCGCTGCGGTGATCGGGAAGAAGTTGATCACGTTCTTGTCAAACTGGACCGGCATGGCGGCCAGATTCTGCGCTGTGCCGATGTGGCCCACCATCATGAAGATCTTGTCCTGGTTGACCAGCTTCTGCGCGGCCAGCACGGCTTTTTTGGGGTCGTAGGCCGAGTCTTCCACAATGAGTTTGAGCTTGCGGCCATTGATGCCGCCCTGCTCGTTGATCTCGTCAACACGCAGCAGCATGCCCAGGCGCGCCTGCTTGCCAAAACCCGCGATGGGCCCCGACAAATCCTGGATGGAACCCAGGGTGATCTCGGTTTTGCTCACGCCTTGCTGGGCGCCGGCAAGTGTACTTGCCAGGGCCAGGGCGGAAAGTACCACAGTTGCTTTGAATTTCATCATTGATCTCCATTTGTAATGGGGGGAAACAGCTGACACTGGAACCGGGGTGCAGGCCGGACAGGCTTCCAAGCCTGGCCGGTTGCCGCAAAGCTAGGGTTTGACGTATTCCGAAACCACCTTCCACTTGCCATCCTGAATTTGCGACAGGCGCGACAGGTCGCTGCCCAGGCGTTGCCTGGCGGTATACGTCAGTTGGGGTGCCCCAAAAATATCGGGTGGAATGGTCATGGTGTCCATGGCCTTGACGAAACTGTCCGTAGTGAGTGTGGGGCCGGCCTTTTGCGCCGCCTGGATCAGGATGTCAATCATGGTGTAACCATAGGCCGAGAAGACGGTGGGATCTTCGTTGAACTTGGTCTTGTACTTGTTGGCCCAGAAGCGGATTGGTTGCGACGCTTCGTCGGTGTAGGGGTTCTGCACCGACATGGTGGCGTACATGCCGTCCATGGCCTTGCCGCCGAGTTTGTGGATCAGGTCGGTGTAGGCCGCGACCGAGCCGAAAAACACGGGGTTGAAGCCGTTCTTGCGGGATTCGGCGATGGTGCCAATGGTTTCGCGGATGATGGTACCGAGCACCACCAGGTCGCAGCCCGAGGCCTTCATCTTGGCCACCTGGGACGAGAAGTCCGTGGCACCCCGCTTGAACGAGGTTTTTTCGGTCATTTCCATCGAGATGGACTTGAGGCCGGCCTCCGCACCGCGCAGGACCTCCAGGCCGAACTCGTCGTCCTGGTAAATCGCGCATACCTTCTTGGCGTTCTTGTCCTTGACCATCCTGGGCAGGGTGGTGCGCATCTGGTCGTAGTAGGAGCTCAGTAAGGCGTACTTCAGCCGGTGGGTCGGCTCATACATCTCGCGCGCCGCGGTGAGCGGCATGAAATTGATGACGTTTTTCTCGAACTGGACCGGCATGGCCGCGTTGTTCTGAGCCGTCCCGAGGTGACCGGCCATGATGAAAATCTTGTCCTGGTTCACCAGCTTCTGGGCCGCCAGAACCGCCTTCTTGGGGTCGTAGCCGGAGTCCTCGGTCAGCAGTTTGAGCTTGCGCCCTTGCACGCCGCCCTGCTCGTTGATTTCGTTCACGCGCAACTGCATACCGTTGCGCGCCTGTTTGCCATAACCTGCCAGCGGACCCGACAAATCCTGGATGGTGCCGATCACGATTTCAGTCTTGCTCACGCCCTGCTGGGCCATGGAAGAGCCGGCACTGAGTGCCAATACGGCCAAGGCCAGGGTGGATCCAAATTTCATCGAGGGGCTCCTGTGATGAGGGGGGTCATGGGGGGCACAGCTTGCCGGCAATCGGCGTGTGCACATCGCTTCATTCTTGACGCCAACCCGTGAAAGTCAAGCTGGCGTAAGTACGCAAGGGAAACTACTTAAACAAAAAAAAGGTCGGCAACCCAGGGGCCTCACCGGTACATCGCCTCGATCTGTTCGGCATATTTCTTCTCGACCAGCTTGCGCTTGAGTTTCATCGTCGGGGTCAGTTCCTCGTCTTCGGCCGTCAGCTGCGTTTCAAGCAGGAAGAACTTCTTGATCTGTTCAACCCGCGCAAACTTCTTGTTGACGCGGTCGATTTCGGACTGGATCAGTTCCTGGACCTCGGACGAACGCGTCAGGCTCAGGTAGTTGCTGAAGGGAACGTCGTGGTCCTGTGCATATTTCTCGACGTTTTCCTGGTCGATCATGACGATGGCCGTGAGGTAAGGCCGCTTGTCGCCAATGACCACCGCATCGGTGATGTAGGGTGAAAATTTCAGCTCGTTTTCAAGCTCGCTGGGCGTCACGTTTTTGCCGCCGGCCGTGATGATGATGTCTTTCATGCGGTCGGTGATGCGGAAAAAGCCGTCCTCGTCCATGACACCGACGTCGCCGGTGTGCAGCCAGCCGTCAGCGTCGATGGTTTCGGCGGTTTTCTCCGGCAGGTTCAGGTAGCCCATGAACACGTTGGTGCCGCGCACCAGGATTTCGCCGGTGGCGGGGTCGAGTCTGACCTCGTTGAAGCCCGCGGCCGGGCCGATCGAGCCCGGCTTGATGCGGCTGGCCGGAACCCCGGTCGAGGCACCGCAGGTCTCGGTCATGCCCCAGACCTCCAGCATGGGCACACCGAGCGCCATGTACCACTTGACCAGTTCCGGCGAGATCGGCGCCGCGCCCGTCACGCAAAAGCGCGCACGGTGAATGCCAATCAGCTTGCGCGCATTGTCCAGCGCCACCCAGCGGGCAATTGTGAATTTGAGCTTGAGCCAGTTGCTGACGGGCTGGCCGGCCATCACCCTGTCGGCGATCTCGGTGCCCACGCCTATGCCCCAGGCATAAGCCGCCTGCTGCAAGCGGCTGGCTTCCTTGAGCGCAATCATCACGCCCGAATAGAACTTTTCCCAGACGCGGGGCACGGCGGTGAACACGGTGGGCGCGATTTCGCGCACGTTCTCGGGAATGGTCTCGGGATTCTCGACAAAGTTGAGCTTGGCGCCGGTGTACATCGCGAAGTATTCGCCGCCCATGCGCTCGGCGATGTGACACAGCGGCAGAAAACACATGCGTTCGTCGTTTTCGTCCTGCGCCACCAGGGTGTTGTAACCGCGTGCCGTGAACACCAGGCCCCGGTGGTTGTGCATGGCACCTTTGGGTTTGCCTGTGGTGCCCGAGGTGTAGACGAGGATGGCCAGGTCTTCGGGCCGGCAGGCCTTGACACGCGCCTCGACCGCACCGGGGTGCGCGGCGAGGTAGCTGCGCCCCAGCTCGCGCAGGGCCGCCAGGCTGATCACCTCGGGCTCATCGAGGTCGCGCAGGCCCTCCATGTCAAACACCACAATCTTGCGCAGGCCGGGCAGGGCGCTGCGTACTTCCAGGGCCTTGTCCAGTTGTTCATCGTCTTCGACAAACAGCAGGGTGGTGCGCGAGTCTTCACACAGGTAGTGCACCTGCGAGGCGGCGTCCGTCGGGTAAATGCCGTTGGCCACACCGCCGCAGCTGAGCACGGCGAGGTCGGCCAGCACCCATTCGATGACCGTGTTCGAGAGGATGGACGCGCATTCACCGGGTGCAAAACCCAGGCTCATCAGGCCGCCTGCGAGCTCGCGCACGGCCTCGCCGGTCTGGTTCCAGGTCCAGCTGCGCCAGATGCCGAGTTTTTTCTGCCGCATCCAGACCTTGTCCTGGCGTTGGGCGACGCCGTTCCAGAACATTGCTGGAATGGTTTCACCCTCAAGCACCACGCGGGTTTCGGGCTGGATGTGGGAGAGATCCCAAAGGTTGCTCATACGTTTCTCCACACGGCTGTCATCCCGGACCTGATCCGGGATCCATGCTGCGCGTGCAAATGTGGTTCAGGGGACATGGATTGCGGATCCAGTCCGCAATGACACAAGCAGGTGAAATTGGCTCTGGGATGCATCGTCTTCACCGCCATGTTTTCTTCTTTTTCCAGCGGCGCTCGCTGCGCACACCGTCTTCCTTCATGCCCAGGTAGAACTCCTTGATGTCTTCCTTTTCCCGTAGCCGGGCACAGGTGTCTTCCATCACGATACGGCCGTTTTCCAGCACGTAGCCGTAGTCGGAGGCATTCAGGGCCATGTTGGCGTTTTGCTCTACCAGCAAGATGGTGGTACCGCGTTCGCGGTTGATGCGCACCACGATTTCGAAGATTTCTTTCGTCAGCTTGGGGGAGAGGCCCAGGCTGGGCTCGTCGAGCAGGATCAGGTCGGGCGAAGCCATCAGCGCGCGTGAGATCGACAGCATCTGCTGCTGGCCGCCGGAGAGCAGGCCGGCGTCCTGCAGGGCACGCTCACGCAGGATGGGGAAATAGCCGAACACCAGCTCGATGTCCCTGGCCACCCCGTCGCGGTCCTTGCGGGTGTAGGCGCCCATCAGCAGGTTGTCGCGCACGCTGAGCAGCGGAAACACCTCCCGGCCCTCCGGCACATGGCTCAGGCCCTGCTGGACGATGTAGGCCGGGTCCTGCGCCGTGATGTTGCCGCCCTTGAACTCGATCGACCCCTTGCGCGGGTCGATGATGCCGGAGATGGTTTTCAGGATGGTGGTCTTGCCGGCGCCGTTCGAGCCCAGCACGGTGGCGATTTCGCCGCGGCGCACCTGCAGGCTGACACCGCGTATGGCCTTGATCGGTCCGTAGGAGCTCTCGACGTTGAGCAGCTTGAGCACGGGCTGGTCGCTCACAGGGGGTGGCACGGCGCTCATGAGCGGGCCTCCGTGTGCAAATCGACAGCCTTGTGTTGCCGGCGCAGCGAGGACACGTCGTCGATGGAACCGAGATAGGCCTCGATCACGCCAGGATCGGTCTGGACTTCACGCGGGGTGCCCATGGCCAGCACTTCGCCCTGGTTCATGGCCAGCACGCGGTCGGACACCTTGGAGACCAGGGTCATGTCGTGTTCCACCATCAGCACGGTCACGCCCAGCTCGTTCTTGATGTCCTGGATCCAGAAGGCCATGTCGTCGGTTTCTTCCACGTTGAGCCCCGAGGACGGTTCGTCCAGCAGCAGCAGTTTGGGTTCGGTGCACAGTGCCCGGGCCAGCTCCACCACCTTGCGCACGCCATAGGGCAGGCCGGCCACAAAGGAGTCGCGGTGGTGCTGCAGGTCCAGCAGGTCGATGATCTGCTCGGCCTTTTCCCGCGCCTGGATTTCGGCCTCGCGCGTTTTCTTCGTGAAGAAAATTTCACTCCACAGGCCGGTCTGCCGGTGGGTGTGCCGGCCGATCAGCAGGTTGTGCAGCACCGTCGCGTGTTCGAACAGCTCGATGTTCTGGAAGGTGCGGGCGATGCCCAGCGCGGCGATCCTGTGCGGCGGCTGGTTGGTCAGCTTGGTGCCCATGAAGTCAATGTCGCCCGAGGTCGGTGTGTAGATGCGGCTGATCAGGTTGAACACGGTGGTCTTGCCGGCTCCGTTGGGGCCGATCAGCGTGAACACCTCGCCCTGCCGGACATCGAAGCTGACATTGTTCACGGCCAGTACCCCGCCGAAGCGGACGCTGAGGTTTTTGGCTGACAGAAGGATTTCACTCATCATTTCAACCTGTCGGATTTCTGGAAGGACTTCTGCCGTTTGAACATGCCCTTGCGGTAGAACGGAAAGGTCTGCAGGTAGGTGCGTATCTTGAGCCAGCGCCCGTACAGCCCCAGCGGTTCAAACAGCACAAAACCAATCAGCACCAGGCCGTAGACCAGGCCTTGCAGGCCAGGGGCCTGGCCGATGAAGGCCGGCAGGTAGTCCTTGACCATCGCAATGGCCTGCGGCATGGAGATCAGGAAGACGGCGCCCAGGAAAGCCCCGTGCACCGAGCCCAGGCCACCGACCACGATCATCAAAAGCAGGTCGATCGACTGCAGGATGTTGAACTGGTCGGGCGAGATGAACTGCAGCTTGTGCGCGTACAGGGCACCGGCGATGCCGGCGAGTCCGGCGGACAGCGCAAACGACAGCGTCTTGTAGCGGGCCAGGTGAATGCCCATGCTTTGTGCGGAGATCTCCGAGTCGCGGATGGCCACAAAGGCGCGGCCGGTCGGCGAACGCAGCAGGTTGAGGATGCCCAGCGTGGCGCCAATGGCGATCAGCAGGCAGAGAAAATAAAAGGCCTCGCCGCTGCCCAGTTTCCAGCCGAACATGTCCGGCGCCTTGATGTGGATGCCCGCATTGCCGCCGGTGACGGACTCCCAGCGCGCAAACACTTCCTCGACGATGAAACCGAAGGACAGGGTGGCGATGCCCAGGTAAATGCCCTTGACGCGCAGCGCTGGCAAGCCGACGACCAGCCCCACCGCGGCCGACAGGCCGGCCGCGCAGGCCAGCGCGATGGGAAAGGGCACGCCGGCGTTGGTCATGACTGCCTGGGTGTAGGCGCCGACCCCGAGAAAGGCCGCATGGCCCAGCGAAAACAGCCCCGTGAACCCGGCCAGCAGCATCAGGCCCAGGCCGGCGATGGCGTAGATCAGGATGAAGGTCAGCTGGGCCAGCCAGTACTCGGCAAACAGCCACGGCGCGGCCAGCAGCAGCAGCAGCAGCAGGCTGTACCAGAAGATATGGCCGCCGTGCTTGGCAAGCTTGATGTCCTGCCCGTAGTCGGTCTTGAAGATGAATCGCATGTTGGTATGTTTGTATTTCTATTCGGGAGAAGATGGCACGGCAGGGGAAGCGTCCGGCGAAGGCGCCGTGGCTAAACTTTTTTCCTGAGTTTTTCGCCAAACAAACCATTGGGCTTGACCATCAGCATGATCAGCACCACCACATAGGCCGCGATGTCCTTGATGCCGTCCGGCGCATAAAAGCCGGCCAGCGATTCGACGATGCCGATGATCAGGCCACCGACGATAGCGCCGGGCAGGCTGCCGAAGCCGCCAACCACCGCCGCGGGAAAAGCCTTGAGGCCGATGAAGCCCATGTTGGCGTGCACAAAAGTAATGGGCGCCAGCAACAGTCCGGCGATGGCCGCCACGGCTGCGGCCAGGCCCCACACCAGGCCATTGAGCCGCTTGACCGGGATGCCCATGTAATACGCTGCCAGCTGGTTTTGCGAGGAGGCCTGCATGGCGATGCCCAGCTTGCTGTACTTGAAGAGCGCAAACAGTGCCAGGCAGAGCACCGCGGTGCTGCCGATCACGGCCATCTGTTCGACATTGAGGACCAGGGCGCCGACGTTCCAGATCTGGTCCTTGTAGGGCACGGGCAGGGTGTGGGTCTCCGTGCCTATGCCGGGAATCATGGTGATCAGGCCGCGCGCCACGTAGCCGACACCGATGGTCAGCATCACGATCGAAAAAGCCGGCTGGCCCAGGATGGGCCGTATCACCAGCCGCTCCAGCAGCACGCCGAACAGGGCCATGCCGGCAATGGCGCTGAGGATGGCCAGCCAGAACGGGAAGCCGAGCATGGTCATGCAGGCCAGTCCGCCAAAGGCGCCCAGCATCATGAGCTCGCCCTGGGCGAAGCTCACGGTTTCGGTGGCCTTGTAAATCAGGACAAAACCCAGGGCGATGAGCCCGTAGATGCAGCCTTGCGCGATGCCGCTGATGATTAATTGCAATAACTGCACTTTTGCTCCACAATAATTTTTACAAAGCATTTGCTTTGTAAAAATAATTTACCACCGGAAAGGCAAGGGGACGGCGGATTTGTGATCCGGTTAAACCCTCGTTGCATTGATCATGAGCTGCATTCAATGAAAAAATCAATCCGGATTGGTGCCGGGTTGGGTTTCTACGGAGATGCGTGGGAACCGGTGCTCGCAAGCATTGAACACGGGGGGGTGCACTACATCGCCAGCGATCATCTGGCGGAGCTGACGCTGGCCATTTTGCAGAAGGACCTGCAGCGCGATCCGGCCCTGGGCTACGCCAGGGACGTGGTGCCCATGCTCATGCGTTTGTGGCCGGCCATGAAGCAGCGCAACGTCCGCTTCGTGTGCAATGCCGGCGGGCTCAATCCGGCCGGTGCCGCGGCCGCCGTCCAGGCTGCTTTTGCGGCCAGGGGCTGGCAGGCCCGCGTCGCCGTGGTGACAGGTGACGAGGTGTTGCAGCAGGTCAGTGGGCTGGCGCCGGCGCACATGTTCAGCGGCGCCCCGTTCGATACCGTGCGTGAGCGCATGGTGTTTGCCAACGCCTACCTTGGTGCGCGGCCGATTGTTTCTGCGCTGCAGCAGGGCGCGGACATCGTGATCACCGGCCGCGTCGCCGATGCCGCCCTGTTTCTGGGGCCGCTGGTGCACGAGTTCAACTGGAATCTCGGCGATGCAGCAGACACGGCGACACCGGCCGACCTGAACCGGCTGGCGCAAGGCCTCGCGGTCGGGCACCTGCTCGAGTGTTCGGGCCAGGGCAGCGGCGGCAACTTCGGCAGCGCCGAAGCCTGGAAAGCCATTCCCGACCTGGCCCACATCGGCTACCCGATCGCCGAGGTCGGTGAAGACGGCGACGCGGTGATCATGAAAGCGCCGGGCACGGGCGGGCGCATCAACTTCGACACCGTGCGCCAGCAACTGCTGTATGAAGTGCACAACCCGCACCAGTATTTTTCGCCGGACGTGGTGCTGGACCTGTCGACCGTCCGGCTTGAGGACCTGGGCCAGGACCGGGTGCGCATGACCGGTGCCACCGGCCAGCCACGCACCGGCCAGCTCAAGGTGGTCGGTGGCTACCGCGACGGCTTCAAGGCCGAGGTGACCTGGGGCTTCAGCTGGCCTGATGCCTATGACAAGGCGCTGGCGGCAGTGGAGATGGTCAAGACCCAGCTGGCCGACAAGGGCGTGCCGCACGAGGCGCTGTTTGTCGAGTTCCCGGGTTTGAATTCGGCGCACGGTGCGCTGGCGCCCCTACCCGATGCACAGGCGCTGGCCGGGCTCAACGAAGTCTGGGTGCGCATGGTGCTGCGCACGCGCGACAAAAAGGCCGCCGACGGTTTCGGCCGGCTGTTCCCGTGGATGGGACTCAGCGGTCCGGCCTACACCTGCGGCTTTCACGGCCTGCACAACACCAGTGAGTTGCTGGGCATCTGGCCGGCCCTGATCGATCGCAGCCTGGTCGAGCCCAACACCCGCGTGGAGCTGCTGCAGACATGAAAACACCGACGCAAAAAATCCAGCTCGTCCGGCTGGCCCATGCACGCAGCGGTGACAAGGCCGACTGGGTGGACTTTGGCCTGTTTGCCTGGAACGAAGCGGGCTACGCAGTGCTGGCGCGCGAGGTCACGGCGCAGCGTGTGGCGGCGCATTTCTCGCCCTGGCTGCCGGGCCGAGTCGAGTGCTGGACCCTGCCCAACATCCTGGCGATCAAGCTGGTGCTGCACGACGCGCTGCAGGGCGGCGGCGCGCGCAACCTGCGGCTGGACAACCTCGGCAAGTCCATGGCGGCGGCGCTGCTGCGCATGGACATCAACCTGACCGCCGACGAACTGGCGTTATGCCTGGCGGCGCCGCGCGTCGGCTGGTGGGGAGACCAAAAGTGACGGTACATATTGAAAAGGACGGCGACGTGACGGTCGTCACCCTGGACCGCCCCGATGTGCGCAATGCGGTGGACACTGACCATGCGCGTGCCTTGTACGAGGCTTTCCTGGCCTTTGACAGCGACGACAGCGCGAAGGTCGCGGTGTTCCACGGCGCGCACGGTCACTTCTGTGCGGGTTGGGATTTGCAGTCAGGCGCGAAGATGCTGCGCGAAGCCGGGGACGGCGACGCTGGCGTGTTTGCCGGGCTGGACTTTCAGCCGGAAGACAGCCACCCGGCGGGCCCCATGGGTCCGTCGCGCCTGCTGCTGTCCAAGCCGGTGATTGCCGCGGTCAGCGGCGCGGCCGTCGCCGGCGGCATGGAACTGGCGCTCTGGTGCGACATGCGGGTGATGGAAGAGGATGCCTATTTCGGCGTGTATTGCCGCCGTTTCGGCGTGCCGCTGATCGACGGCGGCACGGTGCGCCTGCCGCGCCTGGTCGGCATGGGCCATGCCATGGACCTGATCCTGACCGGGCGCAAGGTCGAGGCGGCTGAAGCGCTGCAGATGGGTTTGTGCAACCGGGTGGTGTCCACCGGCACGGCGCGCGAGGCGGCACTGGTGCTGGCGCGGCAACTTGCGGCCTTTCCGCAGAAGACCCTGCGGGCCGACCGCCTGAGTGCCTATGCGCAGTGGGACCTGCCCTTGCCACAGGCGCTCAAACAGGAGTGGGACCGCGGCAGGCAGTGTATCGGCGAAGGCCTGCAGGGCGCGGCCCGTTTTGCCGGCGGCCAGGGGCGGCATGGCAAGTTTTAATGAGGAAATTGGCCTCTGGCCCTTATCTGGTGCTCGGAGGTAGCTATCAAAATTATAGCGGACGCGGCAATGACGAAGGCGGCACCGGCCGCGGCTGGCCGGCATCGTCGATCGCCACATAGGTCACGCTGGCCTCGGTCACCTTGATGTAGCGCCCCTGCGAGCCAAAACGTTCGGCATACACCTCGACCTTGACCGTCATCGAGGTGCGGCCTATGCGCGTGAGCTCGGAGTAGAAGGACAGGATGTCGCCAACGCGCACCGGCTGCTTGAAGATGAACTCGTTGACCGCGACGGTGGCCATGCGGCCGCCGGCGTAACGCGCGGGGATCACCGAGCCGGCCAGATCGACCTGCGCCATGACCCAGCCGCCAAAAATGTCGCCGTTGGCGTTGCAGTCCGCCGGCATCGGAATCACCTTGAGCACCAGTTCCTTGTCGAGAGGCAGCTGGACGTTCAGGGCGTGGGGGGGAAGGCCGGTTTCGGTAGACATAGGCACAATCGGTATTGAAAAATTGAAACAACAGGACAATTGTCTCCGATGCGCTCCTATGCCCCCGCCGCCGAAACACCGCCCGCCCCGGGCGCACCGCCCCAACCCGCACTGAACCGCTCCGACTGGGCGACCCTGCAGCGCCTGTTTCCCTACCTCTGGGACTACAAATGGCGCGTGATGGCCGCGCTGGCGTTCATGGTGGGCGCCAAACTCGCCAACGTCGGCGTGCCGCTGCTGCTGAAAAACCTGGTCGACGCCATGAGCTTCAAGCCCGGCGCGGTGGAGGCCGTCCTTATCGTGCCGGCCGCCTTGCTGGTGGGCTACGGGCTGCTCCGGCTGTCGACCTCGCTGTTCACCGAGCTGCGCGAACTGGTGTTTGCGAAGGCCACCGAGGGCGCAGCGCGCCGCATTTCGCTGGAAGTGTTCCGCCACCTGCATGCGCTGAGCCTGCGCTTTCACCTTGAGCGCCAGACCGGCGGCATGACACGCGACATCGAACGCGGCACCCGCGGCGTGCATTCGCTGATCTCCTATTCGCTGTACAGCATCATCCCGACGCTGATCGAAGTCACGCTGGTGCTGACGCTGCTGGCGGTCAAGTTCGACGTCTGGTTTGCCGGCATCACCATCATTGCGCTGGTGTTCTACATCAGCTTCACCGTGACGGTGACCGAATGGCGCACCAAGTTCCGCAAGGAGATGAACGAACTCGACTCCTCGGCACACAGCCGTGCGATCGACTCGCTGCTCAACTACGAAACCGTCAAGTACTTCAACAACGAGGAGTTCGAGGCGCAGCGCTATGACGAAAACCTCAAGCGTTACCGCCGTGCCGCCGTCAAGAGCCAGACCACGCTGAGCCTGCTCAACACCGGCCAGCAGCTGATCATTGCCACCGGCCTGGTGGCCATGCTCTGGCGCGCGACCCAGGGCGTGGTGGACGGCCGCATGACGCTGGGCGACCTGGTCATGGTCAACGCCTTCATGATCCAGCTCTACATTCCGCTCGGTTTCCTGGGCGTGCTCTACCGCGAGATCAAGCAAAGCCTGACCGACCTGTCCAAGATGTTCAACCTGATGGAGCGCGAGCGCGAGATCGCCGACCAGCCCGGCGCGCCGGCCCTCGTCCTGCAGGCTTCGCCGGAAGTGCGTTTTGAAAACGTCAGTTTTTCCTACGAGCCATCGCGGCCCATCCTGCACAACATCAGCTTCGTGATACCGCCGGGCAAGACGGTGGCCGTGGTCGGTTCGTCGGGCGCCGGCAAGTCCACCCTGGCGCGCCTGCTGTTTCGCTTTTACGACGTGGGCATTCCGGGCAGCCCTTCGGTGGCTGGGGGCCGCATCACCATCGCCGGCCAGGACATCCGCGAGGTGACGCAGTCCAGCCTGCGCCAGGCCATCGGCATCGTGCCGCAGGACACGGTGCTGTTCAACGACACGGTGGAATACAACATTGCCTACGGCCAGCCCGGCGCCAGCCGCGCCGAGGTGGAAGAGGCGGCGCGTGCCGCGCGTATCCACGACTTCATCAGCTCGACGCCGGCGGGCTACGCCACCATGGTCGGCGAGCGCGGCCTGAAACTCTCGGGCGGCGAGAAGCAGCGCGTGGCGATTGCCCGTACCTTGCTGAAAAACCCGCCCATCATGATTTTTGACGAAGCCACCTCGGCGCTGGACTCGGCCAATGAACGCGCCATCCAGGCCGAGCTGCGCAGCATTGCCGAAAACAAGACCACGCTGGTGGTGGCCCACCGGCTGTCCACGGTGGTGGACGCGCACGAGATCCTGGTCATGGAGGCCGGTCAGATCATCGAGCGTGGCACCCATGCCGCCTTGCTGGCCGTGGGCGGACGGTATGCGTCGATGTGGGCGCTGCAGCAGAGTTCCGAGTGAGTCCTTGCTTGGCCGGCCCGTTCGCAGGGTACGGCGAACGGATGGCCTTCCGGTGCGTTTTGTGATACATTTGTGTCACAACAGGAGCTGACCATGTCCACCGCTACGCTTCGTCTCGATGAATCCCTGCGTGAGCGCATCGTGCGCCTGGCGGGGGCCACCGACCAGACGCCGCACAGCTTCATGGTGCAGGCGCTGACGGAAAAAGTGGATGAAGCCGAGTGGAAGCTCGCCATGCAAGAAGAGGCCCGGCAGCGTGATGTGGCATTGCAGGCCGGTGAGCCCGGCGTTGACTGGCATGAGATGCGCGACTGGCTGCAGCGCCGGCTGGCTGATGCCCCCAAACCCAAGCGGCGACTGTGAGCCGCATCGTCCTCGCACCCCAGGTGCGTGAGGATTTCGACCGCATCTTCGACTTTCTCTTTGAACATGCGCCCGAATATGCCTCCCTGCGCATTCAGGCGATCATCTCTGCCATTGACGTGCTTCAAACCAGTCCGCAGATCGGCAGGCCTGCTGCTTTTGGTCAACGTGAACTGATCATTTCTACCGGCGCCAGCGGGTATCTGGCGCTCTACCGTTATGACCCGCCCACCGATACGGTGCGCGTGCTGGCTGTGCGCAGCCAGCGGGAACGGGATTACCGCGGAAAAGGGACGCGGCCTTAAGCGGAATGGCACTTACTTAAGGCGCGAATACCGAGAAACCTGTCCCCGGCGTTGAGCCGGGATGACAAGCGGAAACGTGGATGACGCCTGAAGTTGTCATTGCGGGCTTGACCCGCAATCCATGCCTCGCGGGCCTGTGCGGTGGAACAGGTGGCATGGATCCCGGCTCAAGGCCGGGATGACAGCCTTTTTGGCTTAAGTAAGTGCCATTCGCCTTAAGCGCTAAGGCTGGTGAGCGGGGTAAACACCAGCCATGTGGGATGCCCCGTAGCTGCAGTGCACGCTCCTGATCGCATAATTGAAATCATGGAAACCAAATGGCTGGAAGATTTCGTCAGTCTCGCTGAAACCCGGAGCTTCAGCCGCTCGGCCACGCTGCGTCACGTGACGCAACCGGCGTTTTCACGCCGCATCCAGGCGCTCGAAGCCTGGGCGGGTACCGACCTGGTGGACCGCAGCTCCTACCCGACCCGCCTGACCCCTGCCGGCGAAACGCTGTACAGCCAGTCGCTGGAGATGCTGCAGGGTCTGCAGTCGACGCGCGCCATGCTGCGCGGCCACAACTCGGCCGCGCATGACGTCATCGAATTCGCCGTGCCGCATTCGCTGGCCTTCACCTTCTTTCCGGCCTGGGTCAGCAGCCTGCGCGAAAAGTTCGGCCCCATCAAGAGCCGGCTGATTGCCCTCAACGTGCATGACGCGGTGCTGCGCCTGGTCGAGGGCAGCTGCGACCTGCTGATTGCCTACTACCACGACTCGCAGCCTTTCCAGCTGGATGCCGACCGTTACGAGATGATCAGCCTGGGGCAGGAAGTGCTGGCACCTTTCGTGAAAGCCGAGGCCGACGGCACGCCCCTGTTCCGCTTGCCGGGCCGGGCCGGCCAGCCCCTGCCTTACCTGGGTTATGCCTCCGGGGCTTACCTGGGTCGCATGGTGGACCTGATTCTCAAGCAGTCAAGCACCGCCATCCACCTGGACCGGGTCTACGAGACCGACATGGCGGAGGGCCTCAAGGCCATGGCGCTGGAAGGCCACGGCATTGCATTTTTGCCCTTCAGCGCCGTCAAGAAGGAGCTGCGGGCCAAAAAGCTGGTCAGTGCCGGCGAGGGTCTGGAAATGACCATGGACCTGCGCGTCTACCGCGAGCGGCCGGCCGGCAAGGCCACGGCCAAAAGCCCGGCGCAAGCGCTGTGGCATTACCTGGAAAGCCAGGCCCAGCCCAGGCCGTCCAGCAAAACACGGCTTGGTAGCAACCCTTAGTGCTTATAAATAATATGCATAATGCTGCACGCAAACAGCATTGGCTTTTCACAGAACGTAAATTTACAGTTCGTCACGTTCTGCCAAGGCGTTGGCGTGACTCCAGAGAGCCCTGTGAAGGCAGGTGACGGGTTGGCACAAAGACTGCTTTGTCAGGTCATCCCGGTTCCATCGAATCAACGCACGCACTATCTTGGGGACTTTCTCTTGTTTGATTCGCTGACGGCTTTCAACCTTTCTGACGCTTCCCCGGTGTTGCCAGCTTCGTGTGTGTTGACCCCTTTCCGGAACTGTCCCGTCCTCTCGATGCTGTTTCCAAGGCTGGGGTAAACCTTGGGGTTCGCCCCGGGACCCCCTCCTTAGAATGGCATTCATCAACCTTTTCATTTAACCCGAAGGAAACTCTCCATGAAACTCAAACTAGCCGCTCTAACCATCGCATTGCTTGCATCCAGCGGCGCATTTGCCCAGGCCAGCGACACCGTCGCCAAAGTCAAGGCTTCCGGCGTGGTGACCATGGGTGTTCGCGATTCCTCGGGCGCCCTGTCCTATACCCTGGGTGATGGCAAGTACGCCGGTTACCACGTTGAAATCTGCCAGCGCGTGATCGCCAACCTTGAAAAGGCCGTGGGCCGCAAGCTCGAGATCAAATACCTGCCAGTGACCTCGCAGAACCGCATTCCGCTGGTGCAAAACGGCACGGTGGACATCGAGTGTGGCTCGACCACCAACAACGCCACCCGCCAGAAGGACGTGTCGTTCCTGCCAACGACCTTTGTGGAAGAAGTCCGCATCGCCGTGAAAGCCAACTCCGGCATCACCTCGATTGCCCAGCTCAACGGCAAAAACGTGGCCACCACCACCGGTACAACGTCCGTGCAGACGCTGCGCAAGAACGAGCGCGCCAGTGGCATTGACTTCAAGGAAGTGTTCGGCAAGGACCACTCCGACAGCTTCCTGCTGCTCGAGTCCGGCCGTGCCGACGCCTTTGTCATGGACGGCTCCATCCTGGCCGGCAACATTGCCACTGCCAAGAACCCGGCTGATTTCAAGATCGTCGGCGAGGTCCTGAGTGTCGAGCCCATTGCCATCATGGTTCGCAAGGACGATGCCGCCCTGAAGAAAATCGGCGAAGACACCATCAAGGGCCTGATCAAGACCGGCGAAATCAACAAGCTCTGGGACAAATGGTTCATGCAGCCTATCCCCCCGAAGAACAGCCGCGTCGGCCTGGCTGTCAGCGAAAGCACCAAGGCGGCCTGGGCCACCCCCAACGACAAGCCGATGGAAGACTACGCCAAGAAATAATCCTGGCTTGAGCTGAACCTCAAACCCCGTCTGTGATCTTGCTGGCGGGGTTTGTTGTTTACTGGGAGCCTTGCGTACGCGATGCGGCGCGGGCTGCCGGTTGAGAGAGTAAAAAATTCCTGGCGGGAGAGAACATGAATTGGGATTGGCAGGTTTTTCTGAATGACGACGGCAGCGGCCGGACGTATCTGGAATGGATGTTCGATGCCTGGGGCTGGACCCTGGCGGTGGCGGGCTGTTCCTGGGTGGTGGCCATGCTGGCCGGTGGCCTGATGGGCACGCTGCGCACGCTCCCCAACAGCCCCTGGCTGGTGCGGCTGGCCAATGTCTGGGTCGAGGTCTTTCGCAACGTGCCTTTGCTGGTGCAGATCTTCATCTGGTATTTCGTCGTTCCCAAGATGTTTCCTTTCATGCAGCAGGTACCGAGCTTTTTGCTGGTCGTGTTTGCGCTGGGCTTTTTTACCTCGGCACGGATTGCCGAGCAGGTCCGCGCCGGCGTCCAGGCCCTGCCGCGTGGCCAGCGTTATGCCGGCATGGCCATGGGTTTCACGACAGCCCAGACCTACCGCTACGTGATCCTGCCGATGGCGCTGCGCATCATCATCCCGCCGCTGACCAGCGAGTCGATGAACCTGCTCAAGAACTCTTCTGTCGCCTTTGCGGTCTCTATTGCCGAGCTGACCATGTTTGCGATGCAGGCCCAGGAAGAAACCTCGCGCGGCGTGGAGGTCTACCTAGCCGTCACCGTGCTCTATGCCGTATCCGCCTTCGCTGTCAATCGCGTCATGGCTTTTGTTGAGAAAAAAGTCCAGATTCCGGGCTACATCGTGGCCGGCAGCACCGGTGGGGGGCACTGACATGCTGGGTCTCGACATGAGCTTCCTGAACTGGGACATCATTTCCAAGTTCGTCATCAAGGGTTTCATTTTCAGCGTGGAGCTGACGGTGATTGCGACCATAGGCGGCATCCTGCTGGGCACTGTGCTGGCGCTCATGCGCCTGTCCGGCATCAAGGCCCTGACCTTGCCCGCCACTTTCTACGTCAACGGCATGCGTTCGGTGCCGCTGGTCATGGTGATCCTGTGGTTTTACCTGCTGATGCCTGCCGCTTTTTTCGACATGATTCCCGGCGGCGCCAACAACCGCTCCGAGATTTCAGCGATCATCACCTTCATTGCCTTCGAGGCAGCCTATTTCAGCGAGATCATGCGCGCCGGCATCCAGTCGATTTCGCGCGGCCAGGTCAACGCCGGTCGCGCGCTGGGCATGACCTATGCGCAGAACATGCGCCTGATCGTGCTGCCGCAGGCTTTCCGCAACATGGTGCCCATCCTGCTGACGCAGACCATCATCCTGTTCCAGGACACCTCGCTGGTCTACGCCATTGGCGCCTATGACCTGCTCAAGGGCCTGACAACCGCCGGCAAGATTTACGGCCGGCCTGAAGAAGCCTACCTGCTGGCCGCCGTGGTTTATTTCGTGATCTGCTTTGGCTTGTCGTATGTCGTCAAGAAGCTGCAAAACAAGATCGCCATCATTCGCTAACAACCCATCGCACCCGCTTCCCGGAGAACCAAGATGATCGAACTCAAAGAAGTTTCCAAATGGTATGGCGCCGTGCAGGTGCTCAACAACTGCAGCACCAGCATCAAGAAGGGCGAGGTGGTCGTGGTCTGCGGCCCGTCCGGCTCGGGCAAATCGACGCTGATCAAGACCATCAATGCGCTCGAGCCTTTCCAGAAGGGCGAGATCTACGTTGACGGCCAGGCCGTGCACGATCCCAAGACCGACCTGCCCAAGCTGCGCTCGCGCGTCGGCATGGTGTTCCAGAATTTCGAGCTGTTTCCGCACCTGAGCGTGACGGAAAACCTGACCCTGGCCCAGATCAAGGTGCTGGGCCGCACCCAGGATCAGGCCAAAACCCATGGCCTGAAATACCTGGACCGCGTGGGGCTGATGGCGCACAAGGACAAATTCCCCGGTCAGCTCTCGGGCGGCCAGCAGCAGCGCGTGGCGATTGCCCGTGCGCTGAGCATGGACCCGATCGCCATGCTGTTCGACGAGCCGACCTCGGCGCTCGACCCCGAAATGGTCGGCGAGGTGCTCGATTGCATGATGGGCCTGGCCGTCGAAGGCATGACCATGATGGTGGTCACGCACGAAATGGGTTTTGCCCGCAAGGTCGGCAGCCGCGTGATTTTCATGGACGTGGGTGGCAAGATCCTCGAGGACTGCTCGAAAGACGAATTCTTCAGCCACCCCGAAAACCGCCAGGAGCGCACGCGCGACTTCCTCAACAAGATCCTGCAGCACTGAAGTGCGGTCCTGCTGACTCAGGCTGCGATTTTCTGACTGAGGCGCTTGAGTTTTCTATCCGTTTCCGCCCCGTCAGAGAGCCCGGAGTCATCGCCTCCTGATCACCACTTCAAGGTACTCGCTCGGTACGAGCATCGCTCCGTCGGTTGCGCGGTTGAACTGTTGCACGAGCTGGATCAGATCCGCGGCTAACGACTCCTGCTGGGCGGCGTTCACCGCGCCGAACGCCTTGTTCATCGGCCCGTAGTAGGTGCGAAACGTCTCCAGCCAATGCTGCGGCGTGCGGTAGCGAAACACAAAATTCTGGCGCACTGCTTCGAGCTTGGCGATGCGCTCGCCAAACAGCTCGCGCAGGCGTTCTTCGGTGCCCCACAGCGATGGAGGCTTGACGCCAGCGGGTGGCGGGATGTAACGGCCGATCACCTTGAACAACTGGCCGATGAAGCCGGACGGCGTCCAGTTCGCCAGGCCGATCTTGCCGCCCGGCTTGCACACGCGGGCGAGCTCACTCGCTGCCTGTTCCTGGTTGGGCGTGAACATCACGCCGAACGTGGACAGCACGACATCAAACGATGCGTCCGCGTAAGGCAGATTCTCGGCGTCGGCTTCCTCGAACCGTATGTCCAGGCCCTCGGCGCTTGCCCGCGCCTGACCCCGTTCGAGCAAGGCGCCCACATAGTCGGTCGAGACAACGTCGCACCAGCGCCGTGCCGCCGCCAGCGTGGCGTTGCCATTGCCGGCGGCGACATCGAGCACGCGCTCGCCGGCGCGCAAATCGAGCGCTTCGCACAGGTTCTCACCGACGATCTGCAGTGTCGTTCCAACCACGGCGTAGTCGCCGGCAGACCAGGCCGCCTTTTGCTTGAGCTTGACCGCCGCCAGATCGGCGACCGGTGGTGGGGATACGGTTTCCATGTGTGTGCTCCTTGGGTGAGGGGTTTATTTCGCCCTGGGGTCGTCAGCGGGGTTGACGTAGGTGATGCCCCAGGGACCGGTGCCGTGCAACTGCACCACGGTTTCGCTTGCGGTCCATGCGAAGTGGCGGCTCTGGGCGGGCATGATCGCAATGCCGCCGGCATTGAGCGCCTGCGTTTTGCTGCTGTCAAAGCTGTCGCCGGTACCCATGTTGAAGGTTCCCGAGAGCACCGTGACGCGCTCCACCGCCGGGTGCCAGTGCGGGGGGATCCGGTAATTGGCGGGGAACTTGAGCCGCACCGTGAACGGAACGGCTTCGCTCATCGGCCCCTCGAGCACCGCAATCTGCGCTCCCTTGGGCAGGGACGGCACCGCCGCCCAGTTCAGCTTGTCGGGATCGCCCATCATGGGATGGCTGGCCTGCGCCCAGCTCAACGGCGCCGCAAATGCCAATATCGCAGCGGCTGCGTAACGACGGGATTCGAATCTTTGAGTCATGTTTTTTCTCCTGTTCATGGAAGGGGGATTGAAGGTTGTCGCGGATGGATCCCAAGGGCACATCTCACCGCGACGGCATTGATGCAGGGTCGCCAGAAAGCGACGGCAGGGTGCAGCTCGGAGTCAGGCCTGGATGCCGTTTTCGAACCCTCATCCCACCGCTTTTTACACGCGGATGATCTGGTCCTTGAGCGATTAGAGAATGGCGAGGATGTCTTGCTTCGAATCCTCGTCTATGCCATTCTTGTTCATCGCTCCAACGATGTCATCTATCGCCGCCAGGAACTCCTGCTCACTGACGTTCGCGCTCTTGTGTGCGCCGAGCATGCCCTTGCCGGTGTAGGTTGGGGGACTGCCCAAGCCAGCAGTCAGAAACTCGCGCACCAACTGCTTGGTATGTGCCATATCCTTGATTTTCTCGAATCGGGTCTTGACGAGGGGGTTGGCCAAGTGTGCGGCAATGACGTCGTCCACGAGCCGTGCGATGCCTTCAGCCCCGCCCAGTCGTTGGTGAAGTGCAACTGTCATAGGGAATTCCTTTTGATGGTTACAAGTCTGCGTAATGACAGACATGGTGTTGTAGCGGCCATATCCAACTGTTAAAGGGCCACCGCTATTTTTCTGTTCCCTCAATCGGCACTGCGTCCAACGGCGACTCAAAGGCAATGAAGAGGACGCATGGGACGGCGCTTGCGCAGAAGCCCTTGTGGGGTCGTTTAGCGGGACCGTACGCATAAGTCCCCGGTTTTAGAACGGCCGTCTTCTGGCTGTCATAGGTGACATGAAGCTCACCTGCTACAAGAACCATGCGCTCTGCCGAAGAATGCCAATGGAGTGGGAGGGTCGACTTCCCTGGCACTTTCAGGAACACGTCGACATTGTCTTTTGCAGGATCGCCGTGAAGAACGGCAATGCCGCATCCTTTAGGCAAGAACGGCGGGCAGGGACCCCACTTAAGCTGTGCATCTCGGGCAGTCCGCGTCAGTGCCTGCTCTTGAGCAGGTGCCTGTGCGTGAGCCAACGAACCGCCCAGGCCAAACAAGAACAACAGCAAACAACGCCATGCCGCCTGTAATGAGCGGCCCATCATGGTTTGGTGAGACATAGTGATTTTCCTTCTGGTTGAAAGTGATGAGCAGCGGCATTGCCGCCCAACGGAATGACCAGCGAATCGGCACGCCGCTTGCGGTGCGTCCGTGCCCGGCGTGGGATTGGGCGCATTTCTAGACGCGGATGATCTGGTCCTTGAGTGAGTAAAGGATCGCGATGACATCCTTCTTGGCATCCTCTTCGATGCCGTTTTTGTTCATCGCCCCAACGATGTCATCCGTCACGGCCAGGTACTCCTGTTCGCTGATGTTCATGCCTTTGTGTGTGGCGAGCATGTCCTTGCCCGTGTAGGCTTCGGGGCCGCCGGAGCCGGCGCTGAAAAACTCGCACGCCATCTGCTTGAGATGATCCAGGTCCTTGACGTTCTCGAACCGGGTCTTGACGATGGGGTTGCTCAAATGCGCGGCAACCACATCATCTACAAGCCGCGTCATGCCTTTAGCCCCGCCCAGTCGTTGGTAAAGTGTTGCAGTCATAAAAACCTCCTTTTAATGCTTGGGTTCTACGTTGATCTCACCGTGATCACGCGCATTCGTGATTCCGGAATACGCAAAGGCATTGCACCCCATTGATCCCGGCGCGGGGTCACCACGACATGGACAAACGGGGAGACAAAAAGGGGGACAGATGCAGATCGCAGGAATAAGATACGCCGATACGGGCAACGAGGACAGGCACCGGACATGGACGAACGAAGCAATTCTTTTGGATACTGGCTGCGGCGGCGACGCAAGGCGCTCGACCTGACCCAGGGCGCGCTTGCGCAAAAAGTCAGTTGCTCTCAGGCCGCCATCAAGAAGATCGAAGCCGAGGAACGCCGGCCGTCGAGGGGGCTGGCGCAACGCCTGGCCGAACATCTCGCTATTCCCGCGCAGGAACGAACGGCGTTTCTGGCAGCCGCGCGCGCCTTGCAACCGACCGACCGCATGCAGCTCGATGCGCTGCCTCTCGAAGCCACGAGTGCCGCCGCCGCGAGCGACAGGCTCGCGCATGGAGACGAGGACAAGTTCCCCTTCGTCGGACGCAGCAACGAGTACGGGCAGTTCGTCGGTTTGATCGCCCGGCTCACGACGGGCAGCGGTCACGTGGTGCTCCTCCAGGGAGAGGCTGGCATCGGCAAGACCCGGCTGATGCTGGAAGTGGCGGGTTATGCGCAGGCGCGCAATCTGCCAACGCTGGTAACAAATTGCTACGAAATCGAGCGTTCGATAGCCTATCAGCCGGTTATCGATCTCGCTGCGCAGGCTTGCCAGGCCGCGCCCGAGGCCAGGCTGCGCATGATCGCGCCTATCCTGCTGGCCGAGATCGCCGCACTGGTGCCGGCCATGGCCGCGCGCCTGGCCGACCTGCCGCCCCTGTCGGCGGATTTTCCCGAGGCGCGGCAGGCGCGCCTGTTTCATGCGCTGGTCCAGCTCTTTGACGCGCTGGCGCAAAACCGGCAGTTGATGCTCATCATCGACAACATTCAATGGGCCGACGACGCCAGTCTGCAATTCCTGCATTTTTTCGCGCGCCAGATCGCGAGCCGGCCGGTGCTCCTGGCCTGTGCCTACCGGGACGAGGAGCTCGACAACAGCGAACGCCTCGCCAGCCTGGTTGATAGCCTGCGCCGTGAACCGCATGCGCGGCACATGGCGCTGGCGCGGCTCGGGCCCGGCGATACGGAAGCCTTGCTCCGGAAGCTGAACGACCCGAAACTGGGGGCGCCCGATCTTGCCGTCCGGCTGCACCGGGAAACGGACGGCAATCCGTTCTTCCTGTGGTCGATCCTGCACTCGCTGGGCGAAGGCGGATGCGCGGTCAGCGATGCGCTCAGCCTGCCGCTGCCGGACGCCCTGCGTGATTCGGTGCGCGCGCGTCTGGCCCGCGTGCCGCATGAAGACCGGCCGCTGCTCGACGTCGCGGCGGTGCTCGGTCGTCGCTTCGACTTCGAGACCCTGCTCGCGCTGACCCGGGCGCCCGAGGAGCGCTTTCTGTACACCATGGAGTCGCTGGTGAAGCGCCGGCTTTTGCGCGAGGATCAGGACGGGTTCTACGATTTCAGCCACGACAAGGTGCGGGAAGTGGTGTACCGGGATATCGGCATGGCCCGGCGCGTTTTGCTGCACCGGGTCGTGGCGGAGCTGCTGGAGCAGCATGCTGAAAGCGAGGCGCACGAGCGCGATGCCCACCTTGCCGAGCACTATGAGCGCGGCAAGGTCTGGCCCAAGGCGCTGCTTTATCTGGGCCTGGCCGCCGATCGTTCGCAGAAACTGTTTGCGATGCGCGAAGCGCTGCAGTGGTTTGACCGGGCCGTTGCCTTGTTCCAGGCGCATCCGGAGGCGGCCACGCAGGCGCAGCAACTGGCGCTGTACGAGCGGCGCGGGGTGGCGCGGGCGCAGGCCGGCCAGATCGAGGGGGCGGTGGCCGACTTTCAGCGGGTGATCGATGCGGCGCGCGCGCTTGGCGAGCACGAGCATGCGCGCGATGTGTTGATTCAGCTCGGCATGGCGTACCGGCGCGCCGACGCTTACGAGCAGGCCGTCGCCTGCCTCGACGAAGCGCTCACGGCCTCGCGCGCCACAGAGGACGAGCGGCATGTGGCCGACACCTTGTATCACCTGGGGACTGTGGCCTGGAGCAATGGCCGCAACGATCTGGCGATGACCCATCACCAGCAAGCGGTGGAGATCTGCGAGCGCCTGGCGCTGACGGACCTGGTCGCCGTGCAGGCGTTTCATGGCCGCGGGGAAGCGCATTTCGCCAACGCCGAACCGGCCGCGGCCATCGTCTCTTTCTCGCGCTCCCTCGGCCTGGCACGCGGCATCGGCGACAAGAGTTATGAGTCGGAAAACCTGATGATGATCGGCTGGGCCTGCACCGGTCACATGGGGCTGGCCGACTACCCGCGCGCCTTGTCGAGCTTCGATGCCGCGCTCGCCATCGCGCGAGCCGCCGACCTGCAGTGGCATCTGGGCCCGACACTGATCGGGCGCTCCCATGTGCGGGTAGCGCTTGGCAGGTTTGCGGAAGCCTGGGCAGATTTGAATGAAGCGCTGCCCCGCCTGGAGACACTGGGGCTGGTGCGCTACCAGATGATGGCGCATGACGCGCTGGGCTGCCTGTTGCTCGATCTGAATCTGCCTGAAGAGGCTGCGGAGCATTTTGACCGGGGCCTGCGGCTCGCGCGCGATGCCGGAATCAGGTACTGGCTGCCGAGGCTGCAAGCCAATCTGGTGATTGCACAATTGCGGCTCGGTGTTCCGGGTGATCGAGCGACGCTGCAAGCGGCCCGGCAGTACGCGCAAGAGCATAACGAAGGCTGGCTCACACTGCGCTGCCTGGAGGCGCTCGCCGAGCTGGCCCTGGTCGAGGGCGACGCGCAAGAGGGCATCAAGCACGCCGGGGAGCTTCTGGCGCTGGCTTCCCGCGGCAACATGCGGGAGTTGATCGGTCGGGCGCACTGTTTGCTCGGGCGGGCATGGCTCGCCGGCAAGGCGTACGAAGCCGCGCGCAAGGATTTGGTCGAGGCCTTGGGGGAGTCCAAAGGCATCGGGCAAATCCCGTTTGCGTGGAAATGCCACAGGGAGCTCGCCCGGGTAGCTGCAGCACTTGGCGACGCGGGGGCTGAAGACCATCATCGAGCCTGTGCGGATGAGATTGCCGCCCGAATTGCCCTGAGTTTGCAGGGCTCGGGGCTGACTTTCAATTTGATGGCGCTTCAATGAGCCGTTTTTGACCCCGGGCCGACCTCTGGGACAATGCTGCCCATGACTTCCAAGATCACCATCACCCGCCCCGATGACTGGCATCTGCACGTGCGCGACGGCGACGCCCTGCGCACCGTGGTGCCGCACACGGCCGCGCAGTTTGGCCGCGCCATCATCATGCCCAACCTGCGTCCGCCGGTCACCACGGCCGCGCAGGCGATGGCCTACCGCGAGCGCATCCAGGCCGCCGTGCCGGCGGGCGTGGCCTTCGAGCCGCTGATGACGCTGTATTTGACCGACAACCTGCCGCCCGACGAAATCAAACGCGCCCGGGACGCCGGTGTGGTCGCGCTCAAGCTCTACCCGGCCGGCGCCACCACCAACAGCGACGCCGGCGTGACCGACCTGCGCAAGACCTACAAGACGCTGGAAGCCATGCAGCGCGAAGGCCTGTTGCTGCTGGTGCATGGCGAAGTGACGTCGCCCGAGATCGACCTGTTCGACCGCGAGGCGGTGTTCATCGACACCCAGCTGATCCCGTTGCGCCGCGATTTCCCCGAGCTGAAGATCGTGTTCGAGCACATCACGACGAAGGAAGCCGCGCATTATGTGCGCGACGCCGGCCGTTTCACCGCGGCCACCGTGACGGCCCACCATTTGCTGTACAACCGCAACGCGATTTTCACCGGCGGCATCCGGCCGCATTATTACTGCCTGCCGGTGCTCAAGCGCGAGACCCATCGCGTTGCCCTGGTCGAAGCGGCCACCGGCGGCAACCCCCGTTTCTTTCTTGGCACCGACAGCGCGCCGCACCCGGCGCACCTGAAGGAACATGCCACCGGCTGCGCCGGCTGTTACACCGCCCACGCGGCCATGGAGCTGTACGCCGAAGCCTTTGATGCCGTGGGCGCCATGGACAAGCTGGAAGCCTTTGCCAGCTTCAACGGAGCCGACTTCTACGGTCTGCCGCGCAACCAGGACACCATCACGCTCAAAAAAGAAAGCTGGACGCCACCGGAGAGTTACGCCTTTGGCGAGGCCGAACTCAAGCCGCTGCGCTCGGGCGAGTCACTGGCCTGGAAACTGGTTGGCAATGGGAGCCCCTGATGGAAAGCAAACCGCGCGTTGCGCTGCTGATTGATGCCGACAATTCGCCGGCCTCCAAGATCGACCTGATCCTCAACGAACTGTCGACCTTCGGCGAGACCAATATCCGCCGCGCCTACGGCAACTGGAAAAAAAGCGAACTCAAGGGCTGGGAAGAAGCGCTGCACGAACACGCGATCCGTCCCATGCAGCAGTTCGATTACACCAAGGGCAAAAACGCCAGTGACATGGCGATGGTGATCGACGCGCTGGAGCTGCTGTACACCGACCGGCCCGACGCTTTCGGCATTGTCTCGTCCGACGCCGACTTCACCCCGCTGGTGATGCACCTGCGCGCCAAGGGTGCGGCGGTTTATGGCTTCGGCGCGCAGAAAACGCCAGAACCTTTTGTCAACGCCTGCTCGCGTTTTCTCTACCTTGACAAGCTGCGCCCCATCGCCGCGGCCGATACCCCGGCCGACAGCCGCGAAGAGGCAGACGCAGCGGCCACCGCCGCGCCGCTGCGCGCCACACCGGCGCAGCTCAAGCAGGACGCCAAGCTGGTCATGCTGCTGCGCAATGCCGTGCAGGCCGCCGCCGACGACTCCGGCTGGGCACGCGTCGGTGCTGTCGGCACGCAGATCGCCAACCAGGCCTCGTTCGACCACCGCAACTACGGCTACGCCACGCTGACCAAGCTGCTGGTGGCCACGCAGCTGTTTGACATCGTCGACGAAGGCAAGTCCACGGTCATGGTGCGCGACAAGAGGCTGTCCCGTCCGGCTGCCAGGAACGGATGAGCGCTGACGCGCCAGCCGCGGCCTGGCCGGTGGACTGGAATCGCTCCTGGCTGGCCCCCTGGCGCGAACCCGGTGAGCGCGTGGCGCAGGCCATCGCAGCCGGTGGGCTGTGTCATGAAGCCCTGAACCGCGAGCCGGCCGCGCCGCGGCGCTTTGTGCCGCAGGGCGCCTTGCCGGCGGGTGCGGCCTACGAGCAGTTCATTTTTGACACCGGCACCGTTCCGACGCGCGACAACCTGCACGACTTTTTCAACGGGCTGTGCTGGATGCGTTTTCCGCTGACCAAGAAGAAACTCAACCAGCTGCAGGCGGCAGAAATCGCCGCAGCCGGTGTGGCACCGCTGCGCGGGCCGGTGCGTGACGCGTTGACGGTGTTCGACGAAAACGCGGCTTTCCTGTCGGCACCGTCCCCGCTGTGGGATGCGCTGGCCGGGCGGGACTGGCAGCGCCTGTTTGTCGACTTGCGCCCGCTCTGGCAGCAGGCGCAGCTGGTGCTGTTTGGCCATGCCTTGCTGGAAAAACTGGTTTATCCACGAAAACCGATCACAGCCCATATCTACCGGGCGCAACCAGCTATGAATTCAATAGCGGATCTGGATGCCTGGGTGGCGACCGACCTGAGCGCGGACAAGCTCGCTGCCAAGCCCTTCCTGCCCTTGCCGGTGCTCGGCGTGCCGGGCTGGTGGCCGGAAAACGAGAACTTTTCCTTTTATGATGACTCTTTCGTATTCCGCCCGCGCCGGTAAACAACACCAAGTAAAAAATCCTGCGTCACGGTCAACCTCCCTGGCTTGATTTGGGCTGAACCCTCCCCATTTGCCTGCAGCAAGCTCTGGTGTTGCAGCACTTGTTTTAACCGACCTCTACGGAGCATCCATGAAGCGTATTTTTTTATTTGTCATGACCAACCTCGCCGTTGTAGTGGTGCTGGGCATTGTCGCCAGCCTGCTGGGCGTCAACCGCTACCTCACGCCCCAGGGCCTGAACCTGGGCATGCTGCTGGGCTTCGCTGCGGTCATCGGCTTCGGCGGCGCGATCATTTCGCTGCTGATCAGCAAGCCCGTGGCCAAATGGAGTTCGGGCGTGCGCGTGATCAACGAGCCGCAAAATGCCGACGAAGCCTGGATCGTGGAGACGGTGCGCAAGCTGGCGACCACGGCCGGTATCGGCATGCCCGAGGTGGGCATTTTCGAAGGCGCCCCCAACGCCTTTGCCACCGGTGCTTTCAAGAACTCGGCGCTGGTCGCCGTCTCCACCGGCCTGCTGCAGGGCATGACGCGTGAAGAGATCGAAGCCGTGCTCGGCCATGAAATCGCCCACGTGGCCAACGGCGACATGGTCACCATGACCTTGATCCAGGGCGTGATGAACACCTTTGTGGTGTTCCTGAGCCGCGTCATCGGTTATGCGGTGGACAGCTTTCTGCGCAAGGGCAGCGACAGCAACTCCGGCCCCGGCATCGGTTATTACGTCAGCACCATCGTGCTCGACATCGTGCTTGGTTTTGCCGCCGCCATCGTGGTTGCCTGGTTCTCGCGCCACCGCGAGTTCCGCGCCGACGCCGGTGCTGCGCAGCTGATGGGGCGCAAGCAGCCCATGATCAACGCGCTGGCCCGCCTGGGCGGCATGGTGCCCGGCCAGCTGCCCAAGGCGGTGGAAGCCATGGGCATCACCGGCAGCATTGGCAAGCTGTTTGCCACGCACCCGCCGATTGAAGAGCGGATTGCCGCGCTGCAATCGGCCCAGCCCGGCCAGGTTTGAAGTGCTTCACTCCCTCTCCTTTTGGGAGAGGGCAGGGGTGAGGGCGGCGCGCGTTAGCGGGGACGCCCTCTGGCTATCCAGTCTTCTACGACCCGCATGGTCAGGCGGTAGCGGGCGCAATTGTTTACCGTGAGCTTGGTCAGTTCATCATCCAGCATCGCGGCAAATTGCTGTGCATCATTGCCCGGCTCCAGCGAACTCATCGCGACGGTGGCCCTCCGGCCTTCACGTACGATGGCCTGAATGGCTTCATTGAGTCGCTCGCGGTGTTTGACGCGAAACGGGTCCGGCACGCCCATCGATTCAAGTATCACGGCGTACTTCCTCAAAGCTCGTCGGTAAGTCCAGGCAAAAAGCTCACTAGCCAAAGAGACATCCAGAAGCTCGTATACGCCGATCATGGCGAGCG
Organism: Polaromonas sp. AER18D-145; assembly: GCF_002379095.1. Lineage (GTDB taxonomy): Bacteria > Pseudomonadota > Gammaproteobacteria > Burkholderiales > Burkholderiaceae_C > Polaromonas. The sequence continues at coordinate 41,595 of NZ_NBZV01000016.1, read as the reverse complement.
CATAGTCGTGCGGGTCAACGTCGAGGAACGACAGCGGCGCGCAGTTATACAACATCAGAGGAATGTTGGCCGCAAGCCGGCTCGTGCGCTTGTTGCCATCTTCAAATGGTTGCAGGTAGGCGAGATTGATCCATAGAAAAAACGCAGCTTCTGCGGGGTTCTTGATGAGCCGGGCACGCTCGACGATGGTGTTCAACATTTCGGCCAACAGGGATGGCACCTGGGTCGGCACGTACACAGTGTTGCTGATGTTGACGACCTTGGTTCGGATGGCGCCGAGTGCATCGGCGCTATCCAGCAGGTCCTGCATCAGCAAGGAATGCAGGTTGGAAATGACAGGGCCGGTCAAACCATACTGGGGGACGGCGTCCACCATGAATTCGATGGCGCGCTTGTGGTTGAGTAGCATGACGGCGTCGCGGCTGCCGTCATGCACGCCCTTTTCAAACAATTGCTCGGTCGCCAGCAAGCTGTAGGTGTTTCCCTCCAGGCGCGAGGAGGACCAGGACAGGTCAATGAGTAACGGCTCAAGTACCTTGCGCGCATAGGTGCCGGCTGCCTGCTGCCCCTGCATCCGACCTTCGTTGTACAGCGCTTGGGCTAAATTCGGAGGCAGCAGTGACGACACGTTGGGCGCGTAGTCATCCACGAATTTGCGCTGGTAGGTGACCGGATTGCGTGCTGCCAGCGGGCTTAGTAACGTATCCAGGAGCGCCCGCGCGGGTTCGGACCAGGGCGGAGAGACGGTTGCCCCCATCCAGCTGTGGGCATGTGCCACGTTCTGGAGGTCTGCGATGGCATCGTTGGGCAGGCTGTATCGGGTGGCTCGGGCTTTTCCGGCACGCGTCAGTCGTTGCTCGCGGACCAACTGCTCCAGATGTCGCTTCAGCGTTGCCAGGCTGATACCCGTCAGTGTTGCCAGTTCGCTGGAACTGACCGCTGGCGCGCCCGCTGCACGCGCGCGAATGGCACTCAGAATCCGCTGTTGAGTCGCTTGTTGATTCACTCGTATCAGCTCGGTGACTGGCTCAATTGAGCCGATACCCGATATTAGCTCAAAATGAGCTGATATTTTTGATCGGATTGCTTTCCGCTATGAGTGCCGTTCGGAAGTCGCCCAGCTTACAAAGAGAAAGAGAAAGTTGTACCGCGCAAGTTGTACAGCTCTTCATTGGTGTGACAACATGTTGAGCGCCACCGCTTCGGCCACCTCGATGCCGTCCACGCCCGCCGACAAAATGCCGCCCGCATAACTGGCGCCTTCGCCGGCCGGGTACAAGCCCCTGACATTCAGGCTCTGGAAATCGTCGCCGCGCGTGATGCGCAGCGGTGACGAGGTGCGGGTTTCGACGCCGGTCAGCACCGCGTCGTGCATGTCGAAGCCCTTGATCTTCTTGCCGAAGGCCGGCAGCGCCTCGCGCATGGCCGTGATGGCGTAGCCGGGCAGGGCACTGGCCAGATCGGTCATCAGCACGCCAGGCTTGTACGAGGGCTCCACGCTGCCGAGCTGGGTCGAGGCCTGGCCCGCCACAAAGTCGCCGACCAGCTGGCCCGGCGCCACGTAGCCGCCGCCACCCAGCATGAAGGCGTGTGACTCGAGCTGGCGCTGGAAGGCGATGCCGGCCAGCGGCCCGCCCGGGTAGTCGGCCGGGGTGATGCCGACCACGATGCCGGCGTTGGCGTTGCGTTCGTTGCGCGAGTACTGGCTCATGCCGTTGGTCACGACGCGACCCACCTCCGAGGTGGCCGCGACCACGGTGCCGCCCGGGCACATGCAGAAGCTGTAGACCGAGCGTCCGTTGGCCGCGTGGTGCACCAGCTTGTAGTCGGCCGCACCCAGCAGCGGGTGGCCGGCGTGCTGGCCGAGCCGCGCGCGGTCGATCAGGCCCTGCGGGTGTTCGATGCGGAAACCCACCGAGAACGGCTTGGCTTCCATGTAGACGCCGCGTTCATGCAGCATCGCAAAGGTGTCGCGTGCGCTGTGGCCCAGCGCCAGCACCACGTGGTCGGCGCGCAACTCGTAGCTGCTGCTGTCCTGCAGGTTCTGCACGGTCAGCCCGCGCATCTGGCCGCCCTCGATCAGCATATCGCTGACGCGCTGCTGGAAGCGGATCTCGCCGCCCAGCGCCGTGATCTGCTCGCGCATGTGTTCCACCACCTTGACCAGCTTGAAGGTGCCGATGTGCGGTTTACTCACCAGCAGGATCTCTTCGGGCGCGCCGGCCTTGACGAACTCCAGCATGACCTTGCGGCCGAGGAAACGCGGGTCCTTGATCTGGCTCCAGAGCTTGCCGTCGGAAAACGTCCCGGCGCCCCCCTCGCCGAACTGCACATTCGATTCCGGGTTCAGCACGCCCTTGCGCCACAGGCCCCAGGTGTCCTTGGTGCGTTCCCGCACCTTTTTGCCGCGCTCCAGCACGATGGGCTTGAAACCCATCTGCGCCAGCAGCAGCGCCGCAAAAATGCCGCAGGGGCCGAAGCCGACGACGACGGGACGCACGGCCGGTGCGCTGTCCACCTGGGCCACCAGGTGGTAGCTCTGGTCGGGGGCGGGGCGGATGTGGGGGTTGGCTTCAAACTGCCTGAGCAGTGTTTGCTCCAGTTCGGGGCTGGCGAGTTCCACGTCGGCGATGTAGACCAGCAGCAGCTTCTGTTTGCGCGCGTCGTAGCTGCGTTTGTAGATGCTGTGGCGCAGCAGCTCGGCAGGCTGGATGCCCAGTGTCTTGACAATCAGCGCCGGCAGCGCGTCTTCGGGGTGGTCAAGCGGCAGCTTGAGTTCGGTCAGGCGGATCATGGGGGTTACCTCGTGGATCTGTATTTCGGATCTATGAAGTATTTTAAGCCCTTGGCCTATATGGGATGGGCGCACTCAGCTATTAAAACAGTAGCAACCGGATTGCCGGGATAATAGGAGGGTGAAGCACGCCAGACTGCCGCTGGTGCAAGGGTGGAAACACCGCACTGGAGGAAGGTCCGGACTGCATAGGGCAGCGTAGCAGCTAACAGCTGTCCACCGTGAGGTGAGGATCAGAGCTACAGAGACGAGCCGGTTAAGTCCGGGTGAAACGAGCAATCTCTACGCGCAGCAATACCAAGTAGGCACACGTTGACGGGGCCCCCGGAGTGTGCGGGTAGGTAGCACCGAGCCGTCTGGCGACAGACGGCCCAGATTAATGGCAGTCACGGGGCGGCGACCGCAAGGAAACCGTTCCGCACAAAATCCGGCCTATCGGCGGGCTTCACACTTTTTCATGCGCACTGCCGATCCGGGCAGGGCGCTCAGTACTTGCCGGACAGCAGCGTGCCGGCACCCGGCACCTGGGTGGCCAGGCCCAGGCGCTTGAGCATGGTGTAGGCCGTGCAGACCGAGGCGGAAATCACCGGCAGGCCCAGTTTGTCCTCCACGATCTGGATGGACGCCAGCGAAGGCATTTGCACGCAGGCCGACAGCACCACCACGTCCACGCCCTGCGTGTTCAGCCGGCTGACAAGACGGCTGGGTGCCAGCGGGTCTTGCGCGCCGACTTCGAGGTTGTCGGCAATTTCCAGCGACAGGCTGTCCATCACCTGAAAACCTTCATGCTCGATGTAGTCCACCACCATTTGCGTGAGCGGCTTCATGTAGGGCGTGAGCACCGAAATCTTTTTCGCGCCCAAGGCCTGCAGGCCTTCGACCAGCGCACCGGCACTGGACACCACGGGCGCGGGTTTGCCGTTGGCCAGCGTGACCTCGTGCAGGCGCTTCTCGGAGGCGCGGTGGTAACCGAGGCCCTGGCTCATGATGGCCACCAGGCAGGCGTAACCGAGCACGTCCATCCGGCCGTCCGACAGCTCCAGCGCGCAGCGGTCCGAGGCGGCGTCCATCGCGGTCAACTCTTCCTGGGTCACCTTCTGCATGCGCATGCGGCTCGAGTGGAAGGTGAAGCGCTCCGGAAAATGCGGCTCGCGGGCGCGCAGCATGGCCGGAATCTCGGTCTCCATGGTGGTGTTGGAACTGGGGACGATCTGTCCGATGCGGTAGGTGCGGCTCATGGGGGCGGGTGTCCTGAAAAATGTCAGTCGGCCTTGATGCCGGCCGCCTTGATGGTTTTGCTCCAGTAGGCGAGGTCGGACTTCACGAGCTGGGCCAGCGCGTCGGGGCCCTGGTAACGCAGCTCAATGCCTGCGGCATCGGCACGGGTTTTTACTTCTGGAAGTTCCAGTGCGCGCTTGACGTCGGCCGTCAACTTGGCGATGACGGCCGGCGGGGTGCCGGCGGGGGCGAACAGGCCGACCCAGGCTTCCAGCTTGAAGCCGGGCAGGCCGGCTTCGGCCGTGGTCGGGATCTGCGGCATCTGCGGGCTGCGCTTGTCGCCGGTGACGGCAAAGGCCTTGAGCTTGCCGGCCTGCACATGGCCCATGACCGACGGCGGCGTGGTGATGAACACCTGCACCTGGCCGCTGAGCACGTCCTGCACCGCCGGGCCGGAGCCGCGGTAGGGAATGTGCGTCATGAAGGTGCCGGTCTGCTGCTTGAACACTTCGGTGCCGATGTGCGACAGCGAGCCTGTGCCCTGCGAGGCGTAGTTGAGCTTGCCCGGGTTTTGCTTGACGTAGGCGATGAATTCCTTGAGGTTGTTCGCGGGCACCGAGGGGTGCACGGCCATCACGTTGGTGGCGACGGTCAGCAGTGCCACGGGCGCGAAGTCCTTGATCGGGTCCCAGGGCAGGTTGGGCGTCAGCGCAGGGTTGCCGACGTGGTAGGCCGAATAGGAAACCAGCAGCGTGTAGCCATCGGGCTTGGCGCGCGCCACGGCTTGGTAGGCGATGTTGCCGCTGCCGCCGCCGCGGTTGTCCACCACCACCGACTGGTTGGCCACGCGGCCCAGCGGCTCGCTCAGCAGGCGGGCCGAAGCGTCCACAAAGCCGCCCGGCGGATTCGGCACGATGAGGGTGATGGGTTTGGAGGGGTAGGCGTCCTGGGCCATGGCCAGCGTGCCCAGGCACAGGGCGGCCGTGGTTAAGAGGTGTTTGATCATGGGGTGTCTCCTGGATGATTTTTTGGGAACCGAAGGCGTATTTTTGAACGGCGTGAAATTCGTGTCCAATATATTGTTAGTCTTGATCAAGATCTTTAAGGTATCAATCAACCGCCATGGAACTGCGTCATCTGCGTTACTTTGTTGCGCTGGCCGAGGAGCTCAGCTTCACCCGGGCCGCGCGCCGGCTGCATGTGTCGCAGCCGCCGCTGAGCCTGCAGATCAGCCAGCTCGAGCGGGAAATCGGCGCGCGGCTGTTTCAGCGCACCAGTCGCCGGGTCGAGCTCACGCTCGCGGGCCAGGCCTTTCTGATCGACGCGCAGGCCGTGCTGGCCCGCGTGGACGAGGCCGGCAACCGGGCCCGCGCGATCGGGCAGGGCCTGGCCGGGCGCATCGACATTGGTTTGTCGGGCTCGCATTTCCTGGGGCCGCTGCCGCGCATCATGGCCGGTTATGCGCAAAGTCATCCCGAGGTCGAGGTCAATCTGCACGAGCTCAAGCCGGCCGTGCAGCTGCAGGCCCTGCGCGAGCGGCGCATTGACCTGAGCGTGTCACGCACGCCGGTCAACGACGCGGTGCTCAGCAGCACGCTGCTCTGGCGCGACCCGGTGGCGGTCGCGTTGCCCTTGGGCCATGCGCTGGCGCGGCGCCGCCAGCTGCGGTTGCCGGATTTGCGCGACCAGCCCTTTGTGATGCTGCGCACCGATTCGTCGGCCCATGCGCAGTACATCCATGACTGCTGCGTCCAGGCCGGGTTTTCGCCGCAGGTCAGCCAGCGCGTGCTGGAGTTACCCGCGCTGCTGAGCCTGGTGGGGGCTGGCATGGGCGTGGCCCTGATTCCGTCGTCGCTGCGCGGCCTGTTTCCGGACCAGATCAAGGTGATCCCGCTGGGCAAGGAGGCGCCGCATGCCGATGTCTACGCGGTGCAACGCAGCGCCGAGCCGGCGGAGGTGGTGCAGGCCTTTGTGCGGCTGGCGGCGGCTAGTACGGTCCTCCCTGCGGCAAGCTGAGGTGGACTGGCCGGGCGCTGCCCCGGGAGCGTTTACAGGTTGAAGAGCCCCTGCGACTCGATCCGCTCCACATGCGCCAGCAGCGAGCGTTTGGCCACCGGCCAGATGCGCGGGTCCACATCGTCATAAGCGGCGGCCACCCACTCGTCCATGCTGCCTTGCGGTTGCGCCTGCATCACGCCGATGATCTTGGCCTCGCGTTTGAGTCGGTGGGCCTTGAGTTGGGCGATGACGGTTTTGGCCTCCCCCAGCACATGGCCGTGCGCCGGCGCGATGAACTCAATGCCGTGTTCGTCGCAAGCCGCGGCTAGCACATCCAGCGAATCGAGGTAGGCGTTCATGTTGCCGTCGGGCGGGTCCACCACCGTGGTGCTGCCGTTGAGGATGTGGTCGCCGCTGAACAAGATGCCGTCTTCGAGCAGCACCAGGCACAGGTGGTTGGCCGCGTGGCCGGGGGTGTGGATCACCTTCAGGGTATGCATCATTTCGCCTTCCGGCCCTTGTCCTGCAAGCGTCAGCAGCTCCTGATTTTGTAGCGCCCGGTCGGGGGTGAAGGTACTGGCCGCGCGCGCCGTGGGCGCCGAGGGCAGGCCCAGGATAGGGGGCGTGTTGCTGCACATGGCCTGCAGCGGTTGGGCGCCTGGCGAATGGTCGGCGTGCGAGTGGGTGCAGACAATCATGCGGATGTTGCCGCCCGCCGCGCGCCACAAACGCTGCAGGTGGTCGGTGTCGGCCGGGCCCGGATCGATCACGATGTAGCCGGTGGCCGGGTCGCCGACCAGGTAGCTGTTGGTGCCCGGGCCGGTCATCACGCCGGGGTTGGGCGCGGTCAGGCGCATCAGGTTCTTGAGCAGGGCCACCGGCTGCGCTGTCTGCCAGTCGAGCGTGTGCACCATCTGGCCGTCGGGGCTGGTCAGCGCCAGTTCGCCATAAGGCGCCTCGTGCTCCATGTAGCGCGCTTCGGCGCCGGCCAGAAAACCGGCGCGCGGGCAGGAGGTCCACAGCGGCTGTTCGGACGCGGCGCAGGCCTGCAGCACGGCGTCCACGGTGGCGAAATGCTGCAGGCGCTGCAGCGTGCGTATGGTCGGGAAGATGATGAAAAAGCCGCCGGCTTCATGGCGCGCCAGGGCATCGGCCGGGCGCACCCAGACCGGCTCGAACTGCTCACTTTCGTCGGCGACAGGCTCCTGGCCCTCAGGCATGCGCGCGACCAGAAAAGGCACGTCAAAACGGCGCGGCAGGTCGCGGTCGGTGACCCAGTGCGCGAGAACAAACACCTGGTCACCGGCGAGCACCAGGCTTTTGTCGCGGCATTGCGCGGCAAACGGCGCCTTGCGGTCCAGCGCCGCAATGTCGGCGGTGCTGGCGTGGCTGCCGTCGGCATGGCGAGCCAGCAGCACACCGAGCTCTTCAAAACTTTCGCGGATGGCGGCAATCGCCTGCGTCAGGTGCAGGTCGGTCTGGGTCGCGCGGCGGGGGGACTGCGCATGTGCTGCCGCATCGGCCGCATCGATGCCGCCGCCTGGGAACACATAGGCGCCCGGCGCAAAACTGGCCGTCATCGAACGCCGTGTCATCAGGATTTCGATGCCCTCGGCACTGTCGCGCAGCAGCAGCACGGTGGCGGCAGGGCGGGTGGGCGCGGGCTCGCGCTGCGGGTAGAGGAGTTGGGTGGGTCGGACCATGACCTGATTTTGCAGTGAAACGGCGGACGGCGGCTGCGGCAGCCCATGGCCGGCCGCGATTGGTAGCATGCTACGTGTTTACCGCAATGGCGTTTTGGCGGCGGCGTGGGGATACTGGCCCCCACCTTATTTGCAGGATGTGAATCATGAAACACTGGATTTCCAGAACCGCCCTGGCCATGACGGCCGCCGCCCTGTGCGCCACCCCCCTGAGTGCCATGGCCCAGGCCACTTCGACGGGCTCAGGACAGGCCACTTCGGCAGGCTCAGGACAGGCCTGGCCCGCGAAACAGCCGATCAAGTTGGTCGCCGTTTTCCCGCCCGGCGGCTCGGTCGACCAGGTTGCGCGCATTCTCGCCGTGCCGCTGTCGCAGCAGCTCGGCCAGAACATCATTGTCGAGAACAAGGGCGGTGCCTCGGGCTCCATCGGCACCGCCGCCGTGGCTGCCGCGCCGGCCGACGGCTACACCTTTGCGGTGGTGTTCGACACCCATGGCGTCAACCCCACGCTGATTCCCGGCCTGCCGTTCGACACGCGCAAGGACCTGGCGCCGGTCACGCTGATCGGCACCTCGCCCATGGTGCTGGCGACCTTTGCGGCCTCCGAGTACAAGAGTTTTGCCGATGTGGTGGCCGCGGCCAAGGCCAAGAAGAACGTGAATTACGGCAGCATCGGCTCGGGCAGCCTGGGCCATCTGGCCATGGCCTTGCTGGGAAAAAGCGGCAACATCGACTGGCAGCACGTTCCCTACAAGGGCGGCGGCCCGCTGATGACCGACGCCGTGGCCGGCCATGTGCCGCTGTCCATCGCCTCCGTGTTTGTGACCAAGCCGCACATCGACAGCGGCCGCATGCGCCCGTTGGCCGTGACGACCAGCAAGCGCTCGCCCGATCTGCCGAATGTGCCAACGGTGGCCGAAAGCGGTTTTGCCGGCTTTGACGCGCCGGCCTGGTGGGCCATCCTGGCACCGGCCAAAACACCGCCCGAGGTCCTCAAACGCATGAACGAGGAAGTCAGCAAGGCGCTGAAAAATCCGGAGATTGCGAAAAAGCTCAGCGCCCAGGGCATCGACATCGTCGGCGGTTCTTCCGAGTCGGCCCGTGTCTTCATCGACAAGCAGATCGACACCTGGGCCAAGGTGGTGAAGGACAATGGGATCAAGGCGGATTGAACGAACGGCCATTCAAGCGATGAAAAAGGGCCTGCGGGCCTTTTTTGCGTCTGTACGGGATGAAAGAGCACGCCTGACTGTAAGACCAATGTTGCCCATGTTGCGTGGATGCTGCATTGTGTCGCCCCGGCCATGCCAGGGAATGAGAAAGCCTGTCGGGCACACACAGGTTTTCCCAAGTTGAAGGCTATAGTGAATTAAGGTGTGCGATCGCGCACCTAGTCTGGCAAGCAGGTACGAGTAAAACAGGGTCGGCAACTTTGTCAGATGCAATATACCTGCGCTTATAGACAGCGTATTGACGTAACTTCATGAATTCAAACGTGTTTTTCAACCGGCGGGAGCCATGTTATCTGACCACCCGTCATGTTATTCCGCAGTTTTGCGGGATATATCAAAGTTGGGGTTCATAGGAGGACTTATGCATATTCGCCTGATCACTGCAGCGACCCTGGCACTGCTCAGCCATCATGCTTCAGCGAAAGAGTGTTGGGCGCTCACCGAAGTCAGGGGCCAGGTAGCGTTCTCTGACGAAAAATACGCATTTCAGGCGGATAAATATTCCAATCCAATGGTGCTTTGCTTCAACGATGAAAAGACTGGGACCGTTTCCGGCGATGACACGAGCTTTACCCGCTTCGGCGTCTCCACGCTAATTGGGTGGGCTCAGAACAAGGACATCGAGCTTGTTGAGACATATCAGATCGATCGCGCTCGTGGCAAGGTCCTCTTTACAAAAACCAGAATTGGCACAGCTTCCGTAATTCCGGGCGGCCCGGATCTCGTAGGGTCGTTCGCTGGGAAAGCAACAAGGATGAAGGAATGAACCCCAACCAGGCGTTCCACGCGACGGTCCTCGCGCTGCGCGCTCAGCCCGCGCGTGAACGCCGGCGTTAGGCGCCTGAAGACACCACCCCGCAACTATTGATCCGGCCCGATGATGTATTAATTTCCGTTCGGGTTGAGCTTGTCGAAACCCTTCGACAAGCTCAGGGCGAACGGTTCATATTTCATAGGGCCGGATCAATAAGCAACATTGAACATGGCCGAAAACTGGAACGACTACCAAGAGGAGACTGCTTCGCTCTTTCGGTCCATGGGACTAGAAGTTTCCACGAACGTCACAATTCAGGGCGTGCGTACGACCCACGATGTTGATGTCGTAGTCAAGTCTCACCACGTAGGATTCGACGTCACGTGGCTTGTTGAGTGCAAACACTGGAAGTCGCCGGTTTCCAAGCTTCACGTATTGGCGCTTCGAGAGATCGTTGCAGACGCAGGTGCCGACCGAGGAATCTTGTTGTGCGAAGCCGGCTTCCAGAGCGGCGCGGTTGAAGCGGCGAACCTTACTAACGTCAGGGTAACCTCCCTTGAGAACGTGCGCGTCATTGCTGGAGGCGATGTCTCAGCGATGCGATTGCGAGAACTCTACGACAGGGCTGAGGCCTGTCGAGAAGGGTACTGGGAGATTCCAAAAAGCAAACGCATTGCACAGGGTCTGCGTCACGATGTCGGCGAGTGGGGCTACTCGGGAGCGCGAGCACTGAGATCTGCGGCGACCTGATTACTCGCGCCTTTCGCGGTGTCTATCCGTTTCGACCAGACTCTCTTCAAGCGTTGGTTGAGTTCGGGAAGGATCGACAGTTTGGGTCCGCCGAGGAAGTCATCGCAACAATCACTCCGATGGTGCAAGAGCTCGAAGTCAAACTCGCCAAGGCAGCACAGGATGCAGGCGCCTAACCCCTCATATATGGACTCCCCCTCAACGGCAAGAGGTTGATCGGTAGTTTGGCTTTAGGGGAAGCGCCTGCAGTCGTATATCCGGCATCCTGGATTGGGCTTTGCCGCCGTCACTGCAAGCCTTGCAGCAACTCCAGAGTCGGAAAGCCGTCCGCCGGCAGGCCCTGGCTGCGCTGGTAGAGACGTATGCCGCGCCGCGTGGCGGGTCCCATCGTACCGTCGGGCGTGCCGCTGTCGAAGCCGCGTGTGTTCAGCGCCGTCTGCAGCGCCAGCAACTGGCTGCGCGACAGCGGTTGCAGATCACGCGGCCAGGCGGTCTGTACCGCGGGGCCGCCGGCCAGGCCCTGAGCCAGCAGGCCGATGGCGAGCGCGTAACTGGTCGAGTTGTTGTAGCGCAGGACGGTGCGGAAGTTGGGGCCGACCATGAAGGCCGGTCCGCGTGCGCCGGCGGGTAGCAGGAGGGTGCTGTCGGCCAAGGCGGGCAGTGGCGCGCCGTCCATGGACTGCACCCCCTGGGCCGCCCAGGCCAAGGCCGGCCGCCGCTGCTCGCCATCGGCGAGGGCCAGGTCGAATCCCGGCGGCAGGCGCACCTCCAGCCCCCAGGGCTGGCCGGCCTGCCAGCCGGCTTTGGCCAGGAAGTTGGCGGTCGAGGCCATCACGTCGGGCAGGCTGCCCCAGATGTCGCGCCGGCCGTCGCCGTCGGCATCAACCGCATAGGCCAGAAAGTTCGTTGGCAGGAACTGCGTCTGGCCCATCGCCCCGGCCCACGACCCCACCATCTGCGCGCGGTCTATGTCCCGGTTCTGCAGAATCTTCAGGGCGGCGAGCAACTGGCCGCGCGCCCAGGCCTCGCGCCGGCCTTCGAAGCCCAGCGACGCCAGGGCGGCTATGGTCGGGATGTCGCCGGTGTTGCTGCCGTAGTTGCTCTCCATGCCCCAGATCGCCACCAGAATCTCTGCCGGGACACCGTAGCGCGCTGCGGCGGCATCGATCGCAGGACGCGATTGCAGCAGCCTGTCCTGGCCGCGGCCTATGCGCTGCGCCGACACCGCGCTGTCGAGGTAGTCCCAGACAGCGCGGGTGAACTCGGGCTGGGCGCTGTCCAGCTCGGTCACGCGCGGAATGAAGCGAACGCCATCGAAGGCGAGGCGCAGCGTCTCCTCGGTGATGCCGGCTGCGCGTGCGCTGGTGCCGAAGTCGGCGATCCAGCGCGCAAAGCGCTGATTGAGTTCTGCGTCATCGGGCGCAGCTTGCGCCGGGCTGCCGCCTGCGGGTATGGCTTGAGCGATGGCCGAAGGCGTGGCGGTACCCGCCGCCAGCGCCAGGATTCCCACCAGAACGGTAGCCAACCGGGGACGGGAAAAACCAAAAAAACGGGAGGGTGTTCGCAGGGTTTTCATTTCGCCTTCTCTGGACGCGGGGTGGATGAGGTGCGCCGAATGACAGGCCCCTGCCTGCCGCGCTCAAGGCGGTGGCCCCTGCATGAAAAGCCCGGGGCCTGTTGCGCCTTGGTCAGCTATGCATGCTCCTCCGGCGACACACCCAGCGCCACCAGGAAGCGCGCCACCATGTTGTAGGTGGCGATCGCGCTGGTCAGCTCGACCAGCTCAGTCGTATCGAAATGTTTGCGCAGGGCCTCGAACACGTCGTCGCTGACCTTGACGTCCAGCGTCATCTGCGCGGCGTAACGAATCACCAGCTGTTCGACCGCGCCCAGCGCCGGATGCGCCGCCGAGGCGCGCGCATCGGCTTTCACCAGGCCATTCAGCGCGTCGAGCTCGGCCTGGCTGCCGCCGGCGGCCAGGAAGTCCGGCGCGTGGTGTTTGTATTCATAGGCCGCGCCGGTCAGCAGCGCGACCGTGCAGATGCCGAGCTCGCGCATCTTGCGGCTGGTCGGCAGGCCGGTGCGCACCGCACCGAGGTAGACGTTCCAGCCGCGTGCCAGCGGCTCGCTCCAGAGCAGGGCCTTGTCGAGGTTGATCAGGGTGCCGCCGCGGCGTTTCAGGATGGCATCGACGAGGTCCTGGGGTTGGGGTTTGAGGGCGGGCGTCCAGTCGGGAATGCGCATGGGTTGTCTTTCGGGAAGTAGTGCAAGTGGGGAAGGAGGGCGGCGCAGCCTCAGCGGATAATGCCCGGATGCTAATCCGATTTACCAAGATGCAGGGTGCGGGCAACGATTTTGTCATGCTTGACGAGACGCGCGAGCGCCTGAACCTGACGCCGGGCCAGTACCGCTTTCTGGCGGACCGCCACTTCGGCGTGGGTGCCGACCAGATCCTGTCGGTGCGGCCTGCGCCCGGCGAAGGTGTTGATTTTGAATACGTGATCCACAACGCCGATGGCGGCGAGGTCGAGCAGTGCGGCAACGGTGCACGCTGCTTTTTGCGCTTTGTGCGCGAGCAGGGCCTGACGGACAAGGACGTGGTCAGGGTCCGGACCCTGGCCGGGGTCATCGAGCCGCGCATGCAGCCGGACGGCCGCGTCACGGTGGACATGGGCGCACCCATCTTCGACCTGGCGCGCGTGCCCTTCGATGCCAGAGGCTTGACGCCGCAAACTGTGCATTCATGGCAAAAATGGCCTCTGGCCCTTGAGGGGCGGTCGCTAGATGCTCCTGTTTTTGTAGCGATTCTGTCCATGGGCAACCCGCATGCGGTGCAGCTGGTGGACGATGTGGAGACCGCGCCGGTGCTGCAGACGGGCCCGCTGATCGAGAACCATGTGCGTTTTCCGCGCCGCGTCAACGCCGGCTTCATGCAGGTCGTCTCGCGCAGCCGGATCGCGCTGCGCGTGTACGAGCGCGGCGCCGGCGAAACCCTGGCCTGCGGCAGCGGGGCTTGCGCGGCGGTGGTCGCTGGCATACGCTTGGGCCTGCTGGATGCGCGCGTGGACGTGCTGACCCACGGCGGCACCCTGACCATCGAGTGGCAGGGCGGGCTGGATGCCAGCACGGCGCCGGTGTTGATGACCGGGCCGGCGACCACGGTGTTTGAAGCCGCTATCGACGTTCCCGACCACCTGTAGACTGCCCCCCACTGATTGACGGAAACCACAAGAACATGAACCCAAGCGAACACTCCATCCAGAACCCGATCACCGAAGACGACATTGCCAATTTCCTGGCCAACACGCCCGACTTTTTCGAGCGCCATGCCGAGCTGCTGGCGACAGTGCAGCTGTCCAGCGGCCACGGCAGCCGGGCGGTGAGCCTGCAGGAGCGCCAGGCCGGCATGTTGCGCGACAAGATCAAGGTGCTGGAGTCCCGGGTCGTCGACATGATCCGCCACGGCCAGGAAAACGTGGGCATTGCCGACAAGCTGCAGCAGTGCACGCTGAACCTGCTGCTGACCGCCCATGCCCGCGACCTGCCCGACACCATCGTGCGCGAGATCCAGACGCAGTTTCTGGTGCCGCAGGCGGCCATCAAGGTCTGGCACGTCAATGGTATTTTTTCCATGGAAGATTTTTCGACCGGCGTCAGCGAAGACACGCAAGCCTTTGCATCCTCGCTGACCACACCCTACTGCGGCGTCAATTCCGGTTTCGAGGCCGTCGGCTGGCTGCCTGATCCGGCCCAGGCCCTGTCGGTCGCGCTGATTCCGCTGCGTACCATGACCCCCACGCTTGTCGCTTCGCGAGCCTCCGGCGTTGCGCTGCCCCTTTCACCGGATGGAGGGGCTGAGCTTGCTCGGGGCGGCCCTTCGCCGCGCTCCGACAAGTCGCCGCAGGCCTTCGGCATGCTGGTGCTGGCCTCGCCCGATCCCGAGCGTTTCAGCAGCGGCATGGGCACGGATTTCCTGGAGCGCATCGGCGAGCTGGCCGGCGCGGCGCTGTCGCGCCTGCGGCCGGCGGCCTCCGAAGCCTGACCCTGCGCTGAACCATGGCTGCGCACGGGCAACCCGCAGGCAGCGACGGCACAGCGGTGCTGCCGGCGCCTGACGCGGACCCGCTGGTCGAGCGCTACCTTGAACATGTGCGTGTTGAAAAGCGGCTGGCGCAGCGCACCGTCGAGCTGTACGCGCTGGACCTGCAGAAACTGCAGGCGAACTGCCGGCAGGCCGGCGTGGCGCTGACCCATGCGCAAAACCTGCACATGCGGCGCTGGGTGGCCCAGATGCACAGCGGTGGGCGCAGCGGGCGTGGCATCGCGCTCATCCTGTCGGGCTGGCGCGGCTTTTACACCTGGCTGGGCCGCGAAGGCCTGGTCAGCAGCAACCCGGTGCAGGACCTGCGCGCGCCCAAGGCCGCCAAACCGCTGCCCAAGGCGCTCAGTGTCGATGAGGCGGTGCAGCTGGCCGCCTGGCGCAGCGACGGCACGGCCGGCGATGCGGCCCTGCAGGCCCGGGACCGCTGCATCACCGAACTGCTGTACGGCTGCGGCCTGCGTATCGGCGAGCTGACCGGGCTGGACGCGCTGGCCAGCAGCCAGGCACGCGGCTGGGTCGACATTCAGGCCGCCGAAGCACACGTGCTGGGCAAGGGGGCCAAGCGGCGCAGCGTGCCGGTGGGCAGCAAGGCGCTGGAGGCGCTGCAGGAATGGCTGGCGCTGCGCAGCGCCTGGGCCAAAGAGGACGCGGCGCTGTTCATCAACCAGCGCGGCACCCGCCTGACGCCGCAACACATCCGGGTGCGGCTCAAGCAGCGTTCCCTGCAGGCCGGCCTGGCCACGCCGGTGCATCCGCACATGCTGCGGCATTCGTTTGCCAGCCATGTGCTGCAGTCCAGCGGCGACCTGCGCGCGGTGCAGGAACTGCTGGGCCATGCCAACATCACCACCACGCAGGTCTACACGCGGCTCGATTTTCAGCACCTGGCCAAGGTTTACGATGCCGCGCATCCGCGCGCGACGGTGGCGGGCATCAAAACGGCTGGCAAGACCAAGCCCTGAGCTTGCGGCTTCACGACCGGCAGCCTTCGACAAGCTCAGGACGAACGGATAAAAAGAAGCGACCGCGCAGGCATCTCTTTTCAAGCAGGGGCCGCGGCCCCCTCGGGGGTCATCCTTCGACAGGCTCAGGACGAACGGAAATTCAGCGAGCGGACGTGGGGCGTTTTTCCCCTACCAGCCGGGGCTGCGGATCTGGCTCTGCCAGTCCGCAGGCGCAGCGCCCCCTCGGGGGTCATCCTTCGACAGGCTCAGGACGAACGGAAGCGCAGCGAGCGAACGTGGGGGCTCTATTTATAGTCGGGCAGCATGAACACCGCGCGCCTGCTTTCGGGCGGTATGCCGGTTAGCCGCCGGGCCAGGCGGCCCAGCACGATCTCGGCGGTCGGCCCTTGGCGCGGCACCAGCGCATAAGCCACGCGGACCTGGGCCACGCAGTCCACAGGCAGGCCCTTGTAGGGCATCAGGCAACGCGCCACGATGCGCGGCCCCAGCGTGGCGGCTTCTTCCGCGGAGAACGGGCCTTCCACCAGCATGCCAAAACGCTGCTCGGACAGGCGCGCGGCGCTGTCGATTTCGCGCGCGGTCGACAGCAGCCGCTCGGCCACGCGCAGCGGCAGTTCCTCGGCGGCACGGCGTCCGAAGTCGCGCTGGATCTGCGCGCTGTTGACCAGGTCGATCAGCAGCACGGCGCCCTGGTGCCTGAGCCGTTGCGAGCGTGCAATCATGCGTGTCATGCGTTCGACAAACACCTGCTCGTTGATCAGGCCGGTCGACGGGTCGACCCGATCCAGCCCTTGAATACGACGCATGTTTTCGCGCCGGTGCTGGCTGCGCAGCATCAGCACGACCATGACAATCGGCAATTCGATCGCCATGCCGATCTGCATGCCATACATCGTGAGAAAGCTGACGGGAATCAGGCCGCTGAGGCGGGCCAGGGGAAAGGCTGAGGCCGCGATCAGCGGCAGGCTTCCGGCCAGCAGCCAACCACCATAGCGATCGCCATGGCGCCCTGCCCATAGCAGGGCTGCAATGACAATGAACATCGAGACGACGATGTACGGCACCATGAGCTGAAAGCGGTTTGAAGGCTCCACCATGACGATGCCTGCGCTGATGACGATGCCCACGCAGCCCATGCCCGTCAGGAGGCGGTGTAGCGCGCGCGACCGCGCTGGCATGGAAACCACGGCAGAAGAAAACCAGAGCAGCGAGGCGACCGCCAGCACCGGCAATACCAGCGGGGACAGGTCGTTCCAGGCGGGCCATTCCGGCCAGAGGTGCAGGCCTGCGATTCCGGTGATGGCCGCCTGTGTCAGCGCCATCAGTGCAACGCTCACGGCGTAAAGCCCGTAGGCTGTATCGCGCAGCGACGCGGCGCTGAGGGCCGCCAGCATCACGGCCAGGCCCGCTAACCCGAAGTAGATCCCCAGAATCAGCGAAGTGCGCTGCTCGGTGCGGCTCAGATAGCTTTCGCTGACAAAGCGCAGCGGGGCACCGAAGCTGTGTGCATTTTCGATGCGCACGAGATATTTCCTGGGTTCTTCCGCAGACACGGCCATGGGCAGCAGCGGATGGCGGTGCGGAACCGGCCAGGCATTCACGGCGATCGTATCTCCGGCGCTCTGTTCATTCCACTGCTCAGCACTGTCCAGGGTAAAGAGCGACACTCGGTCGACCGATGAATAAGGAATCTCCAGGTACCAGCGTTCGGCATCCGGCGCGGGTGGCAGGGTGAAGCGTATCCATAGCGCTTGCCCCGTGGTCAGTGGGTAGATCGCCTCCGGATGGGTGGGCTGCCAGCCCGACCCGCTGGCAGCAGCGATGCCGGCGGGCGAGACTGTTACGCCGGTTTCTATCCGGTAGTCGCCCCAATCCATCAGCCCGACAGGGAGCGCTGGCGTTGAAAGGTCCAAGACCGTGCGGGCCATGGCGGCCGGGCTTGCAAGCCCGAGTCCCGAGGCCAGCAACCACCACACGGCAGCTGCCAATGCGTGCCTGAAAGCGCGAATTTGCTTTTTGAAACTATCGATGTTGACTGTGTCGCTCAAGCAAGGCATCTGATGACGTAACAAAATGTTGCAGGCTCGCAAGTACATCATGGTTCCCGGAACTTTTCAAGGCGGCAGGGTCAACCGCGACAATAGACACATGAAATCAATACGGTTGAGAGAAGGCAAGGAACGTTCGCTGCTGCGGCGCCATCCCTGGGTGTTTGACGGTGCGATTGCCCGCGGCGGGGCGGATGCCGGTGAAACGGTGCGGGTCGAGGGGCACGACGGGCAGTTCCTCGGCTGGGCGGCCTTCAGCCCGAGTTCGAAGATTCGCGCCCGGGTCTGGAGTTTTGTCGAGGCCGAGCGTATCGATGCTTCGTTTTTTGTAGCGCGTATCGCACAGGCCATAAGGGCCAGAAGCCGTTTTGACATACAAAGTGACGGAATGCGCCTGGTGCACGGGGAGTCCGACGGCTTGCCGGGCCTGGTGGTCGACCGCTATGCCGACACGCTGGTGGCGCAGTTTTCCAGCTGCGGCGTCGAGCGCTGGAAAAGCGTGATTGTCGAAGCCCTGCTGGCCGAAACCGGACTCACGCGGCTGTACGAGCGCTCGGACGCCAGCGTGCGTTCACTCGAAGGCTTGCCGGAGGCGACCGGCTGGCTGGCCGGAGGTGGGGCCACCGACCTTGTCATCACCGAACACGGCTGGCAACTGGGCCTGGACATCGCCACCGGCCACAAGACCGGCTTTTACCTGGACCAGCGCGACAGCCGCCGCAAGTTCGCCGAACACGCGCGCCGCCTGCAGTTCCAGAACGTGCTCAACTGTTACTGCTACACCGGGGGGTTCACCGTGGCGGCGCTGGCCGGCGGCGCGGCGCATGTCACGTCGATCGACTCGTCCGGTCCGGCGATTGAAAAAGCCGCGGCCAATGTGGCGCTGAACGGCTTTGACGCCGGCCGCACCACCATGCTGGACGCCGATGTTAATGCCTCGATGCGGCAGTTCCACAAGGAGGGGAAAACCTTCGATGCCATCGTGCTGGACCCGCCCAAGTTTGCGCCCACCGTGGCCCATGCCGAACGTGCAGCGCGCGCCTACAAGGACATCAACCGCATTGCGCTGTCCATCCTGGCGCCCGGCGGCGTGCTTTTCACGTATTCGTGCTCGGGCGGCATCAGCGCCGACCTGTTTCACAAGATCGTGGCGTCCGCCGGCACCGATGCGGGCGTCGATGCCTTCATCACCGAACGCCTGGGCGGTGCGCCCGACCACCCGATGACCGTCAGTTTCCCCGAGGGCGAGTACCTCAAGGGGCTGGTGTTGCTCAAAAAATAAAACTCTTCAATAAAAAATGGCTATTGCCCTTTATGGATGGGCGTAGATAGCTATCAATAACGTAGCAAAAAAGGGTCGCCGACGCTGGAACGCTTGACAGGGCCTGTAAAGTGGTCCGGCAGGCCCCGTGTGGAGTCAATGTGCGCCTCAGGGCCTTGCGTTGACGACTAAACTCCCCACCTTCACGGGTCCACCGTTCCCGTTTTTTTCCTGTATTTTTTAGGCAGACACCATGAGTTTGATTCCTGTGACCATCCTGACCGGCTTCCTCGGCGCCGGCAAAACCACGCTGCTCAAGCGCATCCTGACCGAAGCCCACGGCCAGAAAATCGCCGTGATCGAGAACGAGTTCGGCGAGGAAAACATCGACAACGAGATCCTGGTCAACGACACGCAGGAAAACATCATCCAGATGAACAACGGCTGCATCTGCTGCTCGATCCGCGAGGACCTGCGCGAGACCCTGCAACTGCTGGCCGCCAAGAAGCGCAAAGGGCTGCTGGACTTTGAGCGGGTGGTCATTGAAACCACCGGCCTGGCCGACCCCGGCCCGGTGGCGCAGACCTTTTTCATGGACGAGGAAATCGCCGAGCAGTACCTGCTGGACTCCATCCTGACGCTGGTCGATGCCAAACATGCGCCCACCCAGCTCAACGACCGGCAGGAAGCGCGCCGCCAGGTCGGGTTTGCCGACCAGATCTTCATCAGCAAGGCCGATCTGGTGGCCGAGGACGAAGTCCAGGCGCTGATGCACCGCCTGAAACACATGAACCCGCGCGCACCGCAGAAAGCCGTGCATTTCGGCGAGGTGGCCATTGCCGACGTGTTTGACCTGCGCGGCTTCAACCTCAATGCCAAGCTCGACATCGATCCGGACTTCCTCAAGGCCGACGAGCACGACCATGCCGGCCATGACCACGCGCACGGCGAGCATTGCGATCACCCGTCCCACGCGCAGGATGACAAGCACGGCCATCACCACCATCACGATGACGATGTCAAGAGTTTCGTGTTCCGTTCGGAGCGTGCTTTTGATCCGGCGAAACTCGAGGACTTCCTCGGTGCCGTCGTCAACATCTACGGCCCGCGCATGTTGCGCTACAAGGGTGTGCTGAACATGCAGGGGACCGAGCGCAAGGTGATTTTCCAGGGCGTGCACCAGCTGATGGGCAGCGACCTGGGACCGGCTTGGGCGGCGGACGAAACAAAGGTTAGCAAGATGGTGTTCATCGGCATCGATCTGCCGAAAGATATTTTTCTCCAGGGCCTGGAGCAGTGTCTGGTTTGAGGTAGGCTGTCCACACAATGCCTTGAAAGGCGGGAGGGCCTCATGATTGTCTCCATTCTCCAACGTTTAGGCGCGCGGGCATCCCAGCGTCCCGGCGAGCCGCTACAATCGCGCGCCGACTCCCCTGGCCGGTCAGCCCCGGCAAAAAGGCAGGAGGGGGAAGTCAGGGTAAGTACCGGCCTTGAAACGGCAGGTGCGGCGGCGAACAAACCGGACAATCAGGTAAAAGACAGGGTTGGGCTGACGAAAGTCAGCCTGGCCCGGAGTCAGCATGGGGACCATCCCGAAGCTGCCTCCACGAGGAGACCCAGTGTGAAAGCTCAAGCAAAAAAGTCCAAGGTCGCGGCCAAGTCCGCTGGAAAAGCCACATCAGCCGGCAAAGCCAAACCCACGACCAAAGTGGCGGTCAAGCCAGCGGCTTCGAAAACCGCCGTGAAAAAGCCGGCTCCGGCTGCTTCCAAAACCAAGCCCAAAGCGGTGGCCAAAGCCAAAGTGGGGGCCAAGCCCAAGGCGGCGCCCGTTGCGAAAAAGCCTGCGCCCGTTGCCAAAAGCCGTCCGGCCGTCAAGGCCGTGAAATCTGCCAAACCCGCCCCTATTGTTAAACCCGCGGTCAAAGCCGCCAAACCTGTCACCAAGCCGGCCCCGCCGTCCGTGAAGGGCAAAGCTCCCGCCAAACCTGAAGAAAAAGTCATTATCAAAACGATCACCAAAACGGCGGTAGCCCCCGCCGTGAAAACCCCGCCCAGCCCCGCCAGCATTGCTGCGGCGCCCGCTCCGTTGAAGACACCGGCCCTGAAGCCAGGACGCCGCGCCTCCTTGCGGAATTCCTCTTTTGCACCGCCTCCCGCGCCCATGATTCCGACCCACTCCCCTGACGCTGCGAAAGCCAGCTACTCCACCATTGCCGAGCGCGTGATCGCACCGCCCCCGCATGTGGCGGCCAAAAAAGATCCCAAACTCGCCAACAACTGGAAGGCCAAGCAGGGGGAAGAGTTGACGGACGAAGAAGTCAAGGCCATGCCGGACTCGGAGTACATGAACGACAAGCAACTGGCCTTTTTCCGGCACAAGTTGTCCCTGCTCAAGCAGGACATCCACAACAGTGCCGGTGAAACCACCGAACACCTGCGGGAAGACACCGTGGTGGTGCCGGACCCGGCCGATCGCGCAACCATCGAAGAGGAACACGCTCTCGAGTTGCGCACACGTGACCGTGAGCGCAAGCTGCTCAAGAAAATCGAGCAGTCGATCGCCCGCATTGACTCCGGTGACTACGGTTACTGCGACGAGACCGGCGAGGCCATCGGTGTGGGACGCCTGATTGCCCGTCCAACGGCCAATTTGTCGCTGGAGGCGCAGCAGCGTCGTGAACTCAAGCAGAAAATGTTCGGCGACTGACCTTTCTGTTGTCCACTTCCTCCTGAACCGCTGTTGATGGCCAAAGAAGACACCACACCTGGCTTGCTTTCAAAAGTCGTGAAGTTCGTCCGCAACCCGGCGACGAATTGGTCCGAACTTGATGGCAGGGAGTCGGACCGGGAGGAAGCCCTGAGCAAGCAGATGCTCAAGGAGATGATTGAGCGCAAACGCCGCAACGATTTTGTGCGCAAGCGCGAATTTGACATGCTCCGGAAAATGCGCAAGCGCGAGGCCATGACTGGGCAGGACCCTGGCGCCCGGCCTTCGTTCTTCCAGAGCAGCATGCCGTCCAAGCCGGACGACCGCGCCGTCACGCTGAAGAAAATCGATGAGATCGAAGCCCAGATGTCCATGCAGTGGTGGAAAACCAAGCATGGAAGTGCGGTAGCGGGCGTCACCGAGCCTTCCTCGCTTGCCCCGGCGACGCTGGCCGGTCCGTCCAGCCTCAGCACCCATGCCCCGCTGCTGGACAACGCGCTTCCCGCCAGCTATTCGGCCACGGCGCCCGGTGCCCTGACCGCGGCGCTGGCTAAAACCGGGCCTACCGCCCTGTCGCCGCAGCCGGCATCGGCCCCCAGGCTGGAGGACCTGCCTGTCGCTGTCACTGTTGCGCCGCCTGCCACGCCCCCCAAGCCTGCTGCATCCAGACCGGTCATTTCTGCAGTTTCCCGCGACGGGGAGTCTTCGGGCTTTTCGGCGTCCAAATTTTCCGTGGTGGATGCCTCGGAGGTGGCGCACGACCCCGAACTGGAGGAAGCCTCCATCCGTTTTGCCAATGGCGACGATGCAGGCGCGGAAGCCGGGTTGCTCGAGACGCTGGGTCCCCAGGGGAGCCGCGCCAGGCATGCAGACACCTGGCTCGCGCTGTTTGATCTGTACCGCGCCACCGGCCAGCAAGACAAGTTCGAAAACCTGGCCGTCGAGTTTGTCGGCCGGTTTGACCGTTCAGCGCCGCAGTGGTTCTCCATGCCCGAGATGGTGCAGCAGTTGTCCCAGCCGGCCAGTTCGGCCGGCCCGGTGGCTGGCAACGGACCGGCTGCGGACTGGATCTGCCCGTCAAAACTGGGCATCCAGACCGTGGCGGCACTGAGCGCAGCCCTGGCCCGTGCGCCCATGCCCTGGCGGCTGGACTGGAAAAATCTCAAAACCGTCGATGAAAATGCCGTTGAGCCCCTGTGCAAGGTGTTCAGCGGCTGGGCGGCACAACCGGTGCAACTGCGTTTCATGGGCGAGGCGCAGTTGCAGCACGTGCTGCAGGATGCGACCCCCTCAGGGATGCGGGACACGCCCCAGGGATGGTGGCAGTTGCGCCTGGAGACCCTGCGGGTGACTCACCAGCCGGACGAATTTGAGCTGACGGCCCTCGATTTTTGCGTGACGTACGAGGTTTCGCCACCCGCCTGGGACAGTGCGCGCTGCGACTACAAGCCGCTGGAGCCGCGCGGCAGTGCTGTGGCCGGGCAGGCCATCATTGGTGATGTCTACCGTGATTCAGTGCCGTCCAGCCTCAGCAGCGCGATGGAGGGCGATACCGAGATGGGCGGCAACTCCCAGATGAGCCATCTGTATGCGGTTGAACTGTCTGGCCAGATCGAGGGGGATGCCATTGCCGTGCTCGACACGCTTGAGGCCAAGCTGATGGGCGCAGACATCATGGTGATTTCGTGCGCGAAGCTGATTCGTGTTGATTTTTCTGCAGCCGGGACCCTGCTCAACTGGGTTTCCGCCCGGGAAGCCGAAAATCGCGCCGTGCAGTTCACCGATGTCAATCGTCTGGTGGCCGCATTCTTCAACGTGATTGGCATCACCGAACATGCCCGTGTCCTGACGCGCATCGACTAGCGCGGGCTGCGCGCCCCGCCGTATCGCGGGCTGCAAAAAACGCCATCGCTGCCCTGCACAACACGCAGGCTGTCTGCGCCGGGTGACCGGCAGGCGCTGCGGGGGCCGGCTGTCACCAACAGGGCCTTCCAGCGCCTGTTTTCTCCTTCCCTCTCCGCGTGCCACTCGAGCCGACATCAGTCCGGTCTGCCCCTGGCTTAAAGCAACACTTTCACTGGATGTTCTAAGTGCTTAATTTAGAACGATTTTTAATTGATGCTTGCTTGCGAAAGTGTTTCTAAGTGCTTGATTTCATTGAAAAAATTTGTAGCAAACCACTTGCATGGCAAAACTTTCCTGCTAAAGTGGGAAAAAGTGCAATTTAGTGGTGAAAAGTGTTCTTTAAAGGTTTTTAACGGTGTTTCAAGGCGCGTCTTCTCTAGCTCTCGATACCAAGGGTCGGCTCTCTGTGCCAACCCGGCATCGCGACGTGCTCAGCGCCACCGCATCAAGCCAGCTGACCATCACCAAACACCCGCATGGTTGCCTCATGATATTCCCGCGCAACGAGTGGGAGAAATTCCGCGAACGCATTGCTTCGCTGCCGATGCAGGCACAGTGGTGGAAACGGATTTTCCTGGGCAACGCCATGGACGTTGACATGGACGCCGCCGGGCGCGTTCTGGTCTCTCCCGAATTGCGTGGCGCGGCAGGCATCAGCCGGGACACGGTGCTGCTTGGCATGGGCAGCTACTTCGAGTTGTGGGATGCGGCGACCTATGCGGCCCAGGAGGCCGAGCAGATGAAGGGCGAAATGCCCGATGTCTTCAGAGACTTTTCATTCTGAAAGACGACGGTGCAAGACACATGGACACACCGCACCGTCTTGTTGAACGAAGCAGTCGCAGCGCTTCAGATCAATCCGGACGGGCATTACATCGACGCGACCTTCGGGCGTGGTGGCCACTCGCGCCTCATTCTTTCGCAGCTGTCCGACCGGGGGCGGCTGACCGCCTTCGACAAGGACCCGGAGGCCATTGCCGAAGCGCAGACCATCGCCGACCCGCGTTTTGCCATCCGCCATCAGGCGTTCAGCCATCTGGGCGAGATGCCGGCGGGCAGTGCGGCGGGCATCCTGCTGGACCTGGGCATCAGCTCGCCGCAGATCGACAACCCGGCGCGCGGTTTTTCCTTCCGCGGCGACGGTCCGCTGGACATGCGCATGGACAGCACGCGTGGTCAGAGTGTGGCCGAGTGGCTGGCCGATGCAGAGACAGACACCATTGCGGAGGTCATTCGTGAATATGGCGAAGAACGGTTTGCTGGGCAGATCGCAAAGGCGATTGATCGTCGCCGACAGGAGCGGGGCGTTATTGCAACCACCGCTGAACTGGCCGAGGTCGTGGCTGGCGCGGTCAAAACCCGCGAGCCGGGCAAGGACCCTGCAACGCGCACATTTCAGGCTTTTCGGATTTTCATCAACGCCGAGCTTGAAGAGCTGCAACAGGCGCTAGAGGCTTCGCTCAAGGTACTGCAACCGGGAGGACGTTTGGTGGTGATCAGTTTCCATTCGCTGGAAGACCGCATCGTCAAGCAGTTCATCGCCGAACATTCGCGCGAGGTGTTCGACCGCCGCGCGCCGTTTGCCGCGCCCAAGGCCATGCGGCTCAAGGCGCTGGAGCGTGTCAAGCCAGGCGCCGAAGAAGTGGCGGCCAATCCGCGCTCGCGCAGCGCCGTCATGCGCGTGGCCGAGCGGACCGAGGTGCCCGTGCAGGCGAGCACCCAGCGTTACCCGGGGACTTCAACATGACGCGCCTGAATCTGGTCCTGCTGGTGGCTGTGCTGGTCAGCGCGCTGTACCTGGTGCGCACGCAGTACGAGTCACGCCGGCTGTTTGTCGAGCTGGAAAAAACCGTGGCACTCAGCCGCCAGCTCGAGTCCGACAAGGAGCGCCTGCAGGTTGAAAAGCGCGCGCAGGCCACGCCGTTGCGGGTGGAGCAGCTTTCCAGGGACAGGCTGCAGATGCGTTCAGCGACGCCAGCCATCACGCAATACGTCACCTATAAACATCCACCTGCGCCAGGTAACGCCCATGAGTAGAAGCGTGCGTTACACCTCCAGTCCGCTGCTGGCCAGCAAGACCCCGGTCTGGCGCAGCAAGCTGATCGTCGCAGGTATTGCCCTGGCTTTTGCCGGGCTGGCCGGCCGGGCTGCGTATGTGCAGGTGGTTGGCAACGAGTTCTTTCAGCGTCAGGGCGAAGTTCGTTTTGCCCGGACTCTGGAGCTGCCTGCCAATCGGGGTCGTATTCTGGACCGTAATGGGCTCATTCTGGCGTCCAGCGTCCCGGCGTCGAGTATCTGGGCGATTCCCGAGGATGTCGAAGCGAGCAAGGCCCAGCTTGCCGAGCTGGCCAAGCTCCTGGAAATGCCGGTGAGCGACCTCAACAAGAAACTGGCCAACGAGGACAAGACCTTTGTATGGGTCAAGCGCCAGGTCGACGAGCCGGTCGCACAGAAGATTCACGGCCTGGGGATCAAGGGCATTTACCAGCGCAAGGAATACAAGCGCAAGTATCCGGAGGGTGAGACCATTGCGCATGTGGTCGGCTTCACGAATGTGGAGGACCGCGGACAGGAAGGCATCGAGCTCACTTTCAACAAGGATCTGGCGGGCAAGCCAGGTTCCCGGCGCGTGATCAAGGACCGGCTGGGGCGCGTGGTCGAAAGTGTCGGTGAGCAAGTGCCGCCTGTGGAGGGCAAGGACATCCAGCTCAGCGTTGACAGCAAGGTGCAGTTTTTTGCCTACCAGAAGCTGCGCGATGCAGTGATCGAACGCAAGGCCAAGGCCGGCAGTGTGGTGGTGCTCGACACGATCACGGGCGAAGTGCTGGCGCTGGCCAACTATCCAAGTTATGTGCCTGACAAACGCCAGAATCTCACCGGCGAGCAGTTGCGCAATCGTGCGGTGACGGATACTTTTGAGCCGGGCTCGACGATGAAGCCCATCACCGTGGCCATGGCGCTCGAGGCGGGCAGGATCAAGCCGGGCACCCTCATTGAAACCGGCCCGGGGCGGATCAGCATTGGCGGATTCACCATCAGCGACACCCACAATTACGGCACGCTCACGGTGGAAGGGGTGATCCAGAAGTCAAGCAATGTCGGCGCACTCAAGATTGCCCAGAAGATGAGCCCGCATGAGATGTGGGAGACCTATGTTGCGCTTGGCTACGGGCAGAAGCCGCAAATCGAATTTCCGGGCGCAGTCACCGGGCGCTTGCGTCCGTGGAAGTCATGGCGGCCCGTCGAGCAGGCCACGATGTCCTATGGCTATGGTCTGTCAGCCTCGCTGTTCCAGATGGCGCATTCCTACACCTCTTTTGCGCATGACGGCCGGATCATCCCGGTGACCATGCTCAAGAGCAGTGAGCCTGCGACGGGCGTGCAGGTGTTTTCACCAGAGAATGCGCGCGCGGTCAGGAAAATGCTGCAAATGGCAGCGGCGCCAGGCGGCACCGGCCAGCTGGCGCAGACCGTCGGGTATTCGGTCGGCGGCAAGTCAGGCACGGCGCACAAGCAGGTCGGCAAGGGATATGCGAGCAACAAATACCGTGCGTGGTTCACGGGCATGGCACCGATTGAAGCTCCCCGCATCATTGTTGCCGTGATGATTGATGAACCCAGCGACGGAAAATACTATGGCGGGCTGGCGGCCGCGCCTGTATTCAGCGAGGTCGTGCAGCAGACATTGCGCATGATGGGCGTTCAGCCCGACATGGCCGTCAAACCGCAGATCGTCACCAACGCGGTGGAGGAGTCGTTCTGATGGAGCGGCTGCACACCCCCGAGCAGGCCGCGCACTGGTTGCACCAGCGCGTGCGCGGCAGTCTCTGGACCGACAGCCGCAAGGTCGGTGCCGGTGACGGTTTTATTGCCTGGCCGGGTGCCGCCACCGATGCGCGCAAGTACGTGGCGGATGTTCTGGCCGCGGGCGCGCAGGCCTGCCTGGTGGAGCAGGCCGGGGCGGAGGCCTATGCCTTCAGCGACAGCCGTGTCGCGGCCTACAGCGGCCTGAAAACGGCGACGGCACCGATCGCGGCGGCCTATTTTGAGTATCCGAGCAAAAAGCTGGACGTGTTGGCCGTGACCGGCACCAACGGCAAGACCTCGACCGCCTGGTGGCTGGCCCAAGCCCTGGACAAGCTGGGCCGGCGCTGCGGCGTGGTCGGCACGCTGGGTATGGGACAGCCCGAGGCCATGGTGTTCAACGGCCTGACGACGCCCGATCCGGTGCTGCTGCAGCAGCAGCTCAGGCGCTGGGTTGACGACGGCTTTTCAGCGTGCGCGCTGGAGGCCTCGTCGATTGGCATTGCCGAGCACCGGCTGGACGCCACCGACATACGCGTGGCGATTTTCACCAACTTCACGCAGGACCACCTCGACTACCACCAGACCATGCAGGCCTACTGGGACGCCAAGGCCCGCTTGTTTGGCTGGTCCGGCCTGAAGGCGGCGGTGATCAACATCGATGACCCGCACGGAGCCGCGCTGGCCGTGTCGCTGCGCGAGTCGGGTCTCGACGTCTGGACCGTGTCCTGCCTGGCGCCCGCGCGCCTGCAGGCCCAGGCCATTCACCACGGCCTCGATTTTCTGGGCTTTGATGTGGTGGAGGGCGCGCAGCGGCATCGGCTCTCGACCGCACTGGTCGGGCAGTACAACGTTTCCAACCTGCTGGGGGTGATGGCGGCCCTGCGC
Organism: Polaromonas sp. AER18D-145; assembly: GCF_002379095.1. Classification (GTDB taxonomy): domain Bacteria; phylum Pseudomonadota; class Gammaproteobacteria; order Burkholderiales; family Burkholderiaceae_C; genus Polaromonas. The sequence continues at coordinate 13,466 of NZ_NBZV01000016.1, read as the reverse complement.
GCGCTGGGCCTGCCTTTGACCGACGTGGTTGAGGCCTGCGCCCACCTGTCGCCGGTGCCCGGACGCATGGACTCGATTGCGGTGCCGGGTCGGCCTCTCGTGGTGGTCGACTATGCCCACACCCCCGATGCCCTCGAGAAGGTGCTGGGCGCGCTCCGGCCGCTGGCCACCGGACGTTCCGGACAACTCTGGTGCGTTTTTGGCTGTGGCGGGGAGCGCGATGCCAGCAAGCGGCCGCTGATGGCGGCAGCGGCGGAACAAGGGGCGGACCAGGTGGTGGTGACCAGTGACAACCCGCGCAGCGAAAATCCCGACGCCATCATCAGCCAGATACTGAAGGGCTTTACCCGCCGTGATGCAGTGCACGTTCAGGCAGACCGCGCCCTGGCGATCGCCCGTGCGGTGGGCCAGGCGCAGGCCGGCGACGTGGTCCTGATTGCCGGCAAGGGCCACGAAAGTTACCAGGAAACCGCGGGCGTCAAACTGCCGTTTTCCGATAAGGCGCAGGCCGAAGCGGCGCTGGACCAGGGTGCGAGCCGTCATGCCGCGCCGGGAGGCCTCGCATGATGACCTTGCATCAGGCACTGCAGTGGCTACCGTCAGCCCGGCTGGTGGGCGACGGCACGCTGCGGTTCCAGCGCGTGCACACGGACACGCGCAGCCTGCAGCCCGGCGACCTGTTTGTGGCGCTCAGGGGTGAACGCTTTGATGCCCATGATTTCCTGGCGCAGGCGAAAAGCGCGGGCGCGGTGGCGGCCCTGGCCGAGCATGGCCTGGGTGCCGAACTCCCCGGCCTGCTGGTGGCCGATTCGAAGCAGGCGCTGGGCCAGCTTGCCGCGGGCTGGCGCTCGCAGTTCACCCTGCCGCTGATCGCCGTGACCGGCAGCAATGGCAAGACCACGGTCACGCAAATGATGGCATCCATCCTGCGCGCCTGGAAGCGTGACGGTGCTTTTGCGACCGAAGGAAATTTCAACAATGACATTGGCGTGCCCTTGACGCTGCTGCGTCTGCGTGCCACCCACCAGGCTGGCGTGGTTGAACTGGGCATGAACCACCCCGGTGAAATTGCCAGCCTCGCAGCCATGACGCGGCCCACCGTGGCGCTGGTCAACAATGCGCAGCGCGAACACCTGGAGTTCATGGCCACGGTGGAAGCCGTCGCCCGCGAAAACGGCGCGGTCATCGCGGCGCTGCCGGCTTCGGGTGTCGCGGTGTTTCCGGCCGACGAGATGTACACACCGCTGTGGCGTGAACTCGCCGGAGCCCGCGCGGTGCTGACCTTCGCCGAGTCGGGCGAGGCCGACGTTACCGGTACCGCGCAATGGCTGGGCGGCGCCTGGCGGGTGTTGGCCGGCACGCCGCAGGGCGCTTTCGATTTTTCCCTGCAGGTGGCCGGCCGGCACAATGTCAAAAATGCCCTGGCCGCCACAGCCTGCGCCCTGGCGGCCGGCGCGCCGCTGGCAGCCATTTCTGCCGGGCTGTCGGCCTTTGTCCCGGTCAAGGGCCGCTCGCGTGCCCTCCAGCGCCAGGTGGCGGGCCACGCCCTCACGCTGATCGACGACAGCTACAACGCCAACCCGGATTCCGTGCGTGCCGCCATCGACGTGCTGGCCGAACTGCCGGGGCCGCGCCTGCTGGTGCTGGGCGACATGGGCGAGGTGGGCGATCAGGGGCCTGCCTTCCATGTCGAGGTGGGTGCCCATGCGCGTGCGCGCGGCATTGAGCAGGTGTTCACGCTGGGCGCGCAGTCCGCCGACGCTGCCAGGGCCTTCGGCAACGGCCGGCATTTTGGCGACGACATCGATGCCCTTCAGGCCGCCGTGCTGGCTGCCTTGCCGGGTGTGGCCAGCGTGCTGGTCAAGGGCTCCCGCTTCATGAAGATGGAGCGCGTGGTCCAGGCCATTGCGGCCGACACACAACAACAAAAAGAGGAGAAACAATGAGCCCCTACGTTCACATTCGTTCACTGCCCCCCGAGGGGGCGTGTGCCTCCTTTGAGGCGGCTCGGCAGGAAGCACGCCATGCTGCTTAGCCTGGCCCAGTGGCTGCAAACCATGTCGCCGGAATTCGGCTACTTCCGCGTGTTCCAGTACCTGACGTTTCGCGCGGTGATGGCTGCCATGACCGCCTTGCTGATCGGGTTGATCGCCGGCCCTTTTGTGATTCGCCGCCTGACGCATCTCAAGATCGGCCAGCCCATCCGCGAATATGCGATGCAGACTCACCTGAGCAAGAGCGGCACACCGACCATGGGCGGCGTCCTGATCTTGCTGGCCATAGGCATTTCCACGCTGCTCTGGTTTGACCTGAGCAACCGCTTTGTCTGGATCGTGCTGATTGTCACGCTCGGCTTTGGCGCCATCGGCTGGGCCGATGACTGGCGCAAGGTCGTGCACAAGGACCCCGAAGGCATGCGCTCGCGGGAAAAATACTTCTGGCAATCGGTGATCGGCCTGCTGGCCGCCCTCTACCTGGTGTTCAGCATCTCAGAAAGCTCCAACATGCGGGTGCTGGAGTTGTTCATGAGCTGGGTTCAGTCCGGCTTTGACGTGAACCTGCCGCCCAAGGCCGGCTTGCAGCTGCCTTTCTTCAAGGAAATCAGCTACCCGCTCGGCGTGTTCGGTTTTGTGCTGCTGACCTACCTCGTGATTGTCGGTTCCAGCAATGCCGTGAACCTGACCGACGGCCTGGACGGGCTGGCGATCATGCCGGTCGTGATGGTCGGCTCGGCGCTCGGTGTGTTTGCCTATGTGACGGGCAGTGCCGTTTATTCAAAATACCTGTTTTTCCCGCACATCCCGGGCGCGGGCGAGCTGCTGATTTTCTGCTCGGCCATGGCGGGCGCCGGTCTCGCCTTCCTGTGGTTCAACACCCACCCCGCGCAGGTCTTCATGGGCGACGTGGGCGCGCTGGCGCTGGGGGCCGCGCTGGGAACGATTGCGGTCATCGTGCGCCAGGAAATCGTGCTGGCCATCATGGGCGGCATCTTCGTGGTTGAAGCCCTCTCGGTGATGCTGCAGGTGATCTATTTCAAATACACGCGCAAGCGTTTTGGTGAAGGCCGGCGGCTGTTCCGGATGGCGCCGCTGCACCACCATTTCGAGAAAAGCGGCTGGAAGGAAACCCAGGTGGTCGTGCGCTTCTGGATCATCACCATGCTGCTGTGCCTGATTGGCCTGTCGACGCTGAAACTGCGATGAACATCAACGAATCCCCCAACCCCGGCGAAACGCCAGATGCGCCCGAAGCGTCTCCCGTGGAGGTGACGCAGGCGCACGGACTGGTGCCGGCGCCTGTGCCGGCGCTGGATGCCGTGCCGGCGTTGCCAGCGGGGATACCCCTGGGAGAGCCGGCATCGCAAGCCCCGGTGGCAGAAGCGAGCCCGGTCGGCACCGGGGTGACGGGCAAAGCGGGCACACGGCCCCTGCCCGAGACCCTGACGGCCGCGCGTGATGCGGCGGCCTTTGTCGCGCAACTGTTTGCCGAGGTGAGTAGCCCCGAGCAGGCCCTGCCGGCCGTCCCCGTGGCGCCGTTGCCGTCGCAGGCCGACGAAACCGTGCAGGGTGGTGGGGAAGACGACGCTCCTGCCGCCGCCGGGTCATCTGATGAGACACTGGTGTCGGCGCTGCACGGCCAGCATGTCCTCATCCTGGGCCTGGGGGCTTCAGGGTTGGCCATGACCCGCTGGTGCGTTCGTCAGGGTGCGCGTGTCACCGTGGCCGATACCCGCGAGACGCCGCCCCAACTGGCCCGCTTGCAGGCGGACTTGCCGCAGGTCGAATTCTGCGCCGGCGCTTTCGCGGCCGACCTGGTGGCGGGCACGGACATCCGTGCCGTTTTCAAGAGCCCGGGCCTGTCGCCTGCGGAGGTCGCCCCGGTCTGGCAGGCGGCGCAGGCCATCGGCCTGTGGACGGGCGGCGAACTGGACCTGTTCGCCCGGGCCCTGCTTGAACTGCGGACCGAACGTAGTTACACCCCCAAGGTGCTGGCGATCACCGGGACCAACGGCAAGACGACCACGACGGCGCTGACCGGCCAGCTGGTGGCCCATGGCGGAAAAACCGTGGCGGTGGCGGGAAACATCGGCCCCAACCTGCTGGACATGCTGGCACAGCACCTCGATGCGGGTAGCCTGCCCGAGGTCTGGGTGCTGGAGCTGTCGAGCTTCCAGCTCGACGGCGTGCAGGGTTTTGAGCCCACCGTCGCAACGGTGTTGAACCTGACGCAGGACCATCTGGACTGGCACGGCAGCATGCAAGCCTACGGCGCGGCCAAGGCGTGCATCTTCGGCAGCAAGGGCCTGATGGTGCTCAATCGCGATGATCCGGCGGTGATGGCCATGCTGCCCGAGCCGGTGCGCCTCAAGCTGCAAAAGCCGAAGTGGCGCGAATACGTGACCTTCGGGCTGGGCATGCCGCAACGGCCGGGCGACTTCGGCATAGAAACCGTCAATGGCATGGCCTGGCTGGTGCGTGCTGCCGAGGCCGACGAAACCGTCAAGCGCCGCAAGGACGAAGAAGTGGTGCTGTACATCCAGCGCCTGATGCCGGTCGAGGCCCTGCGCATCCGTGGCCGCCACAACGCCACCAACGCGCTGGCGGCGCTGGCGCTGGCCGGCGCGGTGGGCGGCAACCTGGCGTCCATGCTGCACGGCCTGCGCGAGTACACGGGCGAGCCGCACCGCATGACCCCGGTGGCGGTGGTCCACGACGTCGAGTATTTTGACGACAGCAAGGGCACCAATGTGGGTGCCACCGTGGCGGCGTTGACCGGCCTGGGTGCCGAACGCCAACTGGTGCTGATCGCCGGTGGCGAAGGCAAGGGGCAGGACTTTTCTCCGCTGGCCGGACCCGTGCGCCAGCATGCCAGGGCAGTCGTGCTGATCGGGCGCGATGCGCCACTGATCCGTGCGGCGCTGGAAGGCACGGGCGTGCCCCTGTTCAATGCCGATTCCATGCAGGCCGCTGTTGAACTGGCGGCCCGGCAGGCGCAAACCGGCGATGCGGTGTTGATGTCGCCGGCCTGCGCGAGTTTTGACATGTTCGACAACTATGGGCACCGCGCCCAGGTGTTTTGCGACGCGGTCCAGGCGCTCGCACAGGACGCGGGGGTGGTGTCATGACGATGGCTGCCCGTCTTTTCGGCTGGTTCTCCAGCCTGGGCGGCGCTGCGCCCGAGGGGCTGCCGGTCCGGCTGGGCGGCCAGCGCCGCTCGCGTTCCGAGTCGGCGCCGGTCCGCCTGTCGGGGGTGGACCAGGCACTGATCTGGGTCACGGTGGCTCTGCTGGTCTGGGGCCTGGTCATGGTGTACTCCGCGTCCATCGCCATGCCGGACAACCCGAAGTTCGCGCGTTATGCACACACCCACTTCCTGCTGCGCCATGCGCTGTCGCTGGGGGTGGCCTTTGCCGTTGCCTTGCTGACTTTCCAGGTGCCGGTGTCGACCTGGGAAAAAGTCGCACCCTGGCTGTTTGTGGCCTCGCTGGTGCTGCTGATGCTGGTGCTGATCCCCTTCATCGGCAAGGGTGTCAACGGCGCACGCCGCTGGATCTCGCTGGGTTTCATGAACTTCCAGCCTTCGGAGCTCGCGAAGTTTGCGGTGCTGCTGTACGCTGCCGACTACATGGTGCGCAAGATGGAGGTCAAGGAACGCTTCTTCCGCGCCGTCATGCCGATGGCCGTGGCGATTGGCATTGTGGGGCTGCTTTTGCTGGCCGAGCCCGACATGGGCGCCTTCATGGTCATCTCGGTGATCGCCATGGGCATTCTTTTCCTCGGCGGTGTCAACGCCCGCATGTTTTTTGTCATCGCCACCGTGGTGGTGATCGCCTTTGCGCTGATGGTGATGCTCAGCGACTGGCGCCGCGAGCGGATTTTTGCCTACCTCGATCCCTGGAGCGACAAATACGCGCTGGGCAAGGGCTACCAGCTGTCGCATTCGCTGATTGCCTTCGGGCGTGGCGAAATTTTCGGTGTCGGTCTGGGCGGCAGCATCGAAAAACTGCACTGGCTGCCGGAAGCCCACACCGATTTCCTGCTGGCGGTGATCGGCGAGGAGTTCGGCCTGCTGGGTGTTCTCTGCGTGATCGGTGCCTTCATGTGGATGACGCGCCGCATCATGCACATCGGTCGCCAGTCGATTGCGCTGGACCGCCTGTTTGCCGGCCTGGTGGCCCAGGGTGTGGGCATCTGGATAGGCTTCCAGGCCTTCATCAACATGGGCGTGAACCTGGGCGCCCTGCCGACCAAGGGGCTGACCCTGCCGCTGATGAGTTACGGCGGCTCGGCAATTCTGATGAACCTGATTTCGCTGGCCGTTGTCCTGCGCATCGATTATGAAAACAGGCTGTTGATGCGCGGAGGGCGGTCGTGAACATGCTGCACACAGTTCCCTTCTTTTCCCTCTCCCTCTGGGAGAGGGTCAGGGTGAGGGCTCTCGGCCGGTGCGATGCCCTCACCCCCGCCCTCTCCCAAGGGGAGAGGGGGCAAGAGGTGACACTATGAGCAAGTGCGCCCTCATCATGGCCGGCGGCACCGGCGGCCACATCTTCCCGGGCTTGGCCGTGGCCGAGGCGCTGCGTGAGCGTGGCTGGCGCGTGCACTGGCTGGGCGGCAGAGGCACGGCCGACCATCCGAGCATGGAGAGCCAGCTCGTACCGCCGCGCGGTTTTCCCTTCGAGAGCATTGAGTTTTCGGGCGTGCGCGGCAAGGGGGTGACCACGCTGGCCCTGCTGCCGCTGCGCCTGCTCAGGGCCTTCTGGCAAAGCATTGCGGTTGTGCGCCGGGTCAGGCCCGACGTGGTCGTGGGGCTGGGCGGCTACATTGCCTTTCCCGCCGGCATGATGAGTGTGTTGCTGGGCAAGCCGCTGGTGCTGCATGAGCAGAACTCGGTCGCCGGGCTGGTCAACAAGGTGCTGGCGGGTGTGGCCGACCGGGTGTTCACGGCCTTCCCGGGGGTGCTGAAAAAAGCGACCTGGGTGGGCAACCCCCTGCGCCCGGCCTTTACCCAGCAGCCCGACCCGGCGGTCCGGTTTGCCGGCCGCAGCGGGCCCCTGAAATTACTGGTGGTCGGTGGCAGCCTGGGCGCGCAGGCGCTGAACCGCATCGTGCCGCAGGCCCTGGCCCTGATTCCCGAGGCGCAGCGTCCCCACGTCATCCACCAGAGCGGTGCCCGGCAAATCGAGGCGCTGCGCGAGAACTACCGCGCCGCCGGTGTGCAGGCTGAACTCACGCCCTTCATCAACGACACGGCCCGGGCTTTCGCCGAGGCCGACCTGGTGGTCTGCCGCGCCGGTGCCAGCACCGTGACCGAAATTGCGGCCATCGGCGCCGCGGCGCTGTTCGTGCCGTTTCCGGCCGCGGTGGACGATCACCAGACCACCAACGCCGCTTTTCTCGTGGACAACGGCGGCGGCTGGCTGGTGCAGCAGCGTGACCTGACACCCGAATTTCTGGCAGACATGCTACAAAAAACAGAGCGGCCTGCGCTTTTGCAGCGGGCGCTTCAGGCAAAAAAGATGCAAAAAACAGATGCCACCGCCGACGTGGTGGCCGCCTGCGAGGAGCTGGCGACATGAAACACGCGATCAAACACATTCACTTCATCGGCCTGGGCGGGTCCGGCATGTCCGGCATTGCCGAGGTCCTGCACAACCTCGGTTACGTGATCTCCGGCTCCGACCTGTCCGACAGCGCCACCTTGCGCCGCCTGGCCGGGCTGGGCATCCAGACCTTTGTCGGGCACGCCGCGGAAAACCTGGCCAGTGTCGATGCGGTCGTCACCTCGACGGCGGTCAAACCCGACAACCCCGAGGTGCTGGCAGCGCGCGAAAAACGCATCCCCGTGGTGCCGCGTGCACTGATGCTGGCCGAACTGATGCGCCTGAAGCAGGGCATTGCGATCGCCGGCACGCATGGCAAGACCACCACCACCAGCCTGGTCGCCAGCATACTGGCCGAGGGCGGGCTGGATCCGACCTTTGTGATCGGCGGGCGCCTGAACAGCGCCGGCGCCAATGCGCGGCTGGGTTCGGGCGACTACATCGTGGTCGAGGCCGACGAGTCGGATGCCTCCTTCCTCAACCTGTTGCCGGTGATGGCAGTGGTGACCAACATCGATGCCGACCACATGGAGACCTACGGCCACGACTTCGGCAACCTGAAGAAGGCCTTCGTCGATTTCCTGCACCGCATGCCGTTTTATGGCACGGCGATTTTGTGCACCGACGATGCGGCCGTGCGCGAGATCGTGCCCCAGGTGTCCTGCCCCATCACCAGCTACGGTTTTGGCGAAGACGCCCAGGTGCGCGCCATCAACGTGAAGGCGGTCGGCGGGCAGATGCACTTCACGGTGCAGCGGCGCAACGGCGTCGTCCTCCCCGACCTGCCGGTGGTGCTGAACCTGCCCGGCGAGCACAACGTGCTCAATGCCCTGTCGGCCATCGCGGTCGCTGTGGAGCTCAACATCCCCGACGCCTCGGTGCAGAAGGCGCTGGCCGAATTCAAGGGCGTGGGCCGGCGCTTCCAGCATTACGGCGACGTGCCGGCGCCCGCCGGCGGCAGTTTCACCGTGATTGATGACTACGGCCACCACCCGGTCGAGATGGCCGCCACGCTGGCGGCGGCGCGTGGTGCCTACCCGGGCCGGCGCCTGGTGCTGGCCTTCCAGCCGCACCGCTTCACCCGCACGCGCGACTGCTTTGAAGATTTTGTGAAAGTCATAGCCCAGGCCGACAGTGTGCTGCTGTCCGAGGTCTACGCCGCCGGCGAGCCGCCGATTGTGGCGGCCGACGGCCGTTCGCTGGCACGCGCGCTGCGGGTGGCCGGCAAGGTCGAGCCGGTGTTCGTCGACGACATCGAGGCCATGCCGCAGGCGATCGCCGACAACGCCCGGGACGGCGACGTGGTGCTGTGCATGGGGGCCGGCACGATTGGTGCGGTGCCCGGCAAGTTGGTCGAAATGCTACAAAAAACAGAGCGTTCTGCGCAGGAAGGAAAAGGGCTGTGAGCCTGAAAGACTCCCAATTTGGCAAGGTGGCGGTGCTGCTGGGTGGCCACTCCGCGGAGCGCGAGGTGTCGCTGATGTCGGGCCGCGGGGTGTTGGAGGCACTGCGTTCGCGCGGCGTTGATGCCCACGCCTTCGACCCGGCAGAGCGCGACCTCGGCGAGCTCAAACGCGAGAACTTCGAGCGCTGCTTCATTGCGCTGCATGGCCGCTTTGGCGAAGACGGCACGGTGCAGGGCGCGCTCGAACTGTTGGGCATTCCCTACACCGGGTCCGGCGTGATGGCCTCCAGCATCGCCATCGACAAGGTCATGACCAAGCGCATCTGGCTGGCCGAGGGCCTGTCGACTCCAAAGTACACCTTGCTGCGCCGCGGCGCCTTTGAGCGCCAGCAGGTGATTGCGGTCCCCGACGACCTGGGGTTGCCGCTGATCGTCAAGCCGGCGCGCGAGGGTTCGTCCATCGGCGTGGTCAAAGTGGCCGGTTATTCCGGCATGGTCGATGCAGTGGAACAGGCTGCGCAAATGGATGCCGACGTGTTGTGCGAGCAGTTCATCAGCGGTGATGAAGTGACCTGCCCGGTGCTGGGCACGGGCGAGGATGCGCGGGCCCTGCCGGTGATCCGCATCGTCGCGCCCGAGGGCAACTACGACTACCAGAACAAGTACTTCACCGACACCACGCAATACCTGGTGCCCTGCGGCCTGCCGGCGGGCGAGGAAGCGGCGATCCAGGCGCTGGTGCTCAAGGCCTACCGCCTGCTGGGCTGCCGCGGCTGGGGCCGCCTCGACGTGATGATCGACGGCAAAACCCGCCAGCCCTACCTGCTGGAAATCAACACCTCGCCCGGCATGACCGGCCATTCGCTGGTGCCGATGTCGGCACGCGCCGCGGGCATCAGTTATGAGGACCTCTGCCTGGACGTGCTGCGCACGGCCAGCCTGGACAACCCGCGTACTCCGGGAGGCGCTGCGTGAGCCAAACCCTGCCTGTCCCGCTGGACGTCAAGCTCATGAACACCACATCGCTGGTGCTGGGGCTGGCGTTTGCGGGCATGCTGGTGACCTTCGGGGTGTCGTGGCTGCTGCAGCAGAACCTGTTCCGCCTCACGGCCATCCGGGTCGGCGGCGACCTGGGCCACAACAACGCGGTCACGCTGCGCGCCAATGTCGTGCCCAAGCTGGCAGGCAATTTTTTCACCGTCGATCTGGTCCGGACACAGGCGGCGTTCGAGAGCGTGCCCTGGGTGCGCAAGGCGGTGGTGCAGCGCGAGTTCCCCAACCGGCTGCGGGTGGTGCTGCAGGAGCACCAGGCCATCGCCTTCTGGGGGCAGGAGGGCGACGCCCGCCTGGTCAACAGCTACGGCGAGGTGTTCGAAGCCAACCAGGGCGACGTCGAGGTCGACGATCTGCCGCTGCTTAACGGGCCGCAGGGCCAGGCCGTGCTGGTTCTGGCGGGTTACCGCAGGCTGGCCCCGGTGTTCGAAAAATTGGACACGCGGCTGGAACTGCTGGAGCTGACGGCCCGCGGCAGCTGGCGGGCCAGGCTCGAGGACGGTGTGGTGATCGAGCTGGGGCTGGGCTCCCCCGACGAGATCCACAGCCGGGCCGAGCGCTTCATCGCCACGCTGACGCAGGTGTCCAGCAGGTTCGGCCGCAATCTCGAGTCGGCCGACCTGCGTTACAGCAACGGGTATGCACTCAAGCTCAGAGGCGTCACCACCACGGTGTTGGGCGGCAAAGAGGACAGGAAAGCAAAAAGGTAAAGATATGGCGAAAGAATACAAAGATCTCGTGGTGGGGCTGGACATCGGGACCAGCAAGGTCATGGCGGTGGTGGCCGAGGTCCTGCCCGGCGGCGAGCTCAAGCTGGCCGGCCTGGGCATCGCCTACAGCAACGGGCTCAAGCGCGGCGTGGTGGTCAATATCGACGCCACGGTGCAGAGCATCCAGCAGGCGCTGAAGGAAGCCGAACTGATGGCCGACTGCAAGATCGCGCGGGTCTACACCGGCATCACCGGCAGCCACATCCGCGGCATCAACTCCAGCGGCATGGTGGCGGTCAAGGACAAGGAAGTCACGCAGGCCGATGTGGCCCGTGTCATCGAGACGGCCAAGGCCATCAACATCTCCACCGACCAGCGCCTGCTGCTGGTCGAGCCGCAGGAATTCGTCATCGACGGCCAGGACGTGCGCGAACCCATCGGCATGAGCGGCATCCGGCTCGAGGCCAAGGTGCACATCGTGACCGGCGCGCAAAGTGCGGCGGAAAACATCATCAAGTGTGTCCGGCGCTGCGGTCTCGAAGTGGACCAGCTGATGCTCAACCCGCTGGCTTCCAGCCTGTCGGTGCTCAGCCGCGACGAGCAGGAACTCGGTGTGGCGCTGGTCGACATCGGCGCGGGCACCACCGATGTGGCGATTTTCACCGGCGGCGCGATCCGCCACACGGCCGTGATCCCGATCGCCGGCGACCTGATCACCAGCGACATCGCCATGGCGCTGCGCACCCCGACCAAGGACGCCGAAGACATCAAGGTCGAAAGCGGTTTTGCCAAACAGCTGCTGGCCGACCCGGACACCCAGGTCGAGGTGCCGGGCCTGGGCGACCGCGGGCCGCGCATGCTCAGCAAGCAGGCGCTGGCCGGCGTGATCGAGCCGCGCATCGAGGAAATCTTCTCGCTGGTGCAGCAGGTCATCCGCGAGTCCGGGTACGAGGAGGTGCTGTCGTCCGGCATCGTGATCACCGGCGGCAGCGCGGTGATGCCGGGCATGGTCGAACTCGGCGAAGACATTTTTCTCAAGCCGGTGCGGCGCGGCATTCCGCGTTATTCCAGCGCACTGTCGGACATGGTGGCCCAGCCGCGCGCGGCCACCGTCATGGGTTTGCTCGAGGAAGCCCGGCTGGCGCGCATGCGCGGGCATCGCGTCGCGCAGAAGGCAGGCAGTGTTCACAACGCTTTTGGCCGGGTCAAGGACTGGCTGGTGGGGAACTTCTGATGAAAAAATTTCCTGTTTTTATCTGGCGGAGTCCGCGCTGCAGCCACTCGGGGGGCGCCGATCCCCCTGCGTGACGGTTTTCCCCCTCGAAAAGAAACTAATAAAAATTTTTGGCAACTGCAACATATGGATAGGAGGCTCACATGAGCATCGAAATGATTGAAATCGAAGAGTTCAACCAGGGCACGCAGATCAAGGTGATCGGCGTGGGTGGCGGCGGCGGCAATGCGGTCGAACACATGATCGAGCGCAACGTCCAGGGCGTGGAGTTCATCTGCGCCAACACCGACGCACAGGCGCTCGGCCGCGGCAGCGCGCACAAGCAGATCCAGCTCGGCGGCAGCGGCCTGGGCGCAGGCAGCAAGCCCGAGAAGGGCCGCGACGCGGCCGAGATGGCGGTGGACGACATCCGCGCCGCCATCGCCGGCGCGCACATGCTGTTCATCACCGCCGGCATGGGCGGCGGCACCGGCACGGGTGCGGCGCCGGTGATTGCACGCATCGCGAAAGAAATGGGCATCCTCACCGTCGGTGTGGTGACCAAGCCTTTCGAGTTCGAGGGCGGGCGCCGCATGACCAATGCCGACCTCGGCCTGGCCGAGCTGGAAGCCAACGTTGATTCGCTGATCGTGGTGCTCAACGAGAAGCTGCTCGAGGTGCTGGGCGACGACGTGACGCAGGATGAAGCCTTTGCACACGCCAACGACGTTCTGAAAAACGCCGTCGGCGGCATCGCCGAGATCATCAACGTCCCCGGCCACGTCAATGTCGACTTCGAAGACGTGCGCACAGTGATGGGCGAACCCGGCAAGGCCATGATGGGCACGGCCCGCGCCAACGGCCCGGACCGCGCACGCATCGCGGCCGAGCAGGCCGTCGCCTGCCCGCTGCTCGAAGGCATTGACCTGTCAGGTGCCAAGGGCGTGCTGGTGCTGATCAGCGCAGCCAAGGGTTCGCTCAAGCTCAACGAGTCCAAGCTCGCGATGAACACCATCCGCGCCTACGCCTCGCCCGATGCGCATGTGATCTACGGCACGGCCTATGACGACGACCTGGGCGAAGACATCCGCGTCACCGTGGTCGCCACCGGCCTAAGCCGTCAGGGCATGCGCCGCACGGCGCCTCCGCTGCAGGTGCTGCGTACCGGCACGGACAACATGCCGGTGCTCAACATGGCGATCGGCGGCGGCACCGTCAGCGGTGCCCATCCGGGCGGCAGCAGCATGGGTTCGGCACAGACCGACTACGGCAACATGGCGGTCCCCAGCGTCTGGCGCACCAACCGCACGCAGGCGGCGGCCAAGGTTGATGCGCTGGCTTCGGGCGGCATGGATGACTTCGAGATTCCCGCTTTCCTGCGCAAGCAGGCGGACTGATCTCGGGTTCAAAGTCCGAGGCGTCACGCTGCGCCTGTGGTTTGCCCTGGGCAGTAGGGGCGACTCCCCACTCCCACCCCTAACC
>NZ_NBZV01000015.1 GCF_002379095.1 Polaromonas sp. AER18D-145 | reverse complement strand
CCCTCGCCCCGCTGGGCGATGGCGGGGAGCTTCATTTGGCCGTGTGTGCTGCGCTCGCGTGCAAACATGACGGTCTGTTGAGCCCGACATGACGCGCTTCGCACGTCATGTCTCCCCGCACCCGATCCCGAACCCGCATTCGTTTCCCCACCCGTCGGGATGGGCCGGGGAGCGCAGGCAAAAGCGGATCAGGGCTCGCGATTGTCTGAGCCGAAGGCGAGTTCGAGCGAGACCCCGCTTTTGCCGAGCACCGCAGGTTGCCCGTAGCGAAGCGAAGGGACCCAGACCATCGGGTCGCCTTCTCTTTGCTTACTTTCTCTTGGCGACGCAAGAGAAAGTGAGTCGGCCGCCGGGCCGAGACCCGGCTTGTCGGCAAACCCATGATGTCAGACAAGAGAACAAGAGCCAAGACACGCCTGAGCTTCCCCCTGCACACCCGCCCCGAATCCCGGACAATCCCCTGATCCGACCGGCCTTTCATGCACACCCGACACTTCCTACAGCTCATCGCCCTGTCCGCCCTCTGGGGTGGCTCCTTTCCCCTGCTTCGCATTGCCAGCCCGGCGTTCGGTCCGTGGCTGCTGGCCGGTGTGCGCTGCATTCTGGCGGCGCTGGTGCTGACCCTGCTGATGCGCGCGCTGCGCGAGCACTGGCCGCCGCGTGCGGCCTGGCCGCGCCTGGCGCTGCTCAGCGTGCTGACCGTGGTCGCGCCCTTTGTGCTCTTCAACTGGGCCGCGCTGGTGATCCCGGCCGGGTATTCGGCCGTGCTCAACGCCACGGCGCCGCTGTTCGGCGTGCTGGGCGCCGCGCTCGCGCGCGAGGAGCGGCTCTCGTCGCGCCGCCTGCTCGGTTGTGCCGTGGGTTTTGCCGGTGTCGCCCTGCTGGTGCAGCTGGGGCCGGTGGCGGTGACGCCCCGCGTCGTGCTGGCCGCGCTAGCCTGCACCGCCGCTGCCGCTGCTTATGGCTTTGGCGCCATCCTGATGAAACGCGCGACCATGGCGCACGATCCGCTGCCGGCCTCGGCCGTGGTGCATGTGGCGGCCGCGCTGATCCTGCTGCTGCCCTCCGGTGTGGCGCTGCCCTCGGCCCACTACACCAGCGGCGCACTGATCGCCGTGGCGGTGCTGGGCATCTTCACCTCGGGCCTGATGTACTGGATCAGCATGCGCTTGATGCGCGAGATCACGGCCAGCGCCGCCACCTCGGCGGCTTTCATGATTCCGCTGTTCGGCGTGGCCTGGGGCGGCATGTTCCTCGGCGAGCCGGTCACCTGGGGCATGGCGCCCGGCTGCGTGCTGGTGCTGGCCGCCACCGCGCTGATCACCGGTTTCAACCCCTTTCGCGCCCCGCCGGAACGCTGACCGGTTCAGCGCCGTACGCTACTGTATTGATAGCTGCTTGCGACCGTGGGACAAGGGCTGCAGGCCTAAAATGCTCTTGCAATCACGTCCTGAGCTCCCTCGCCCTCCGGGAGAGGGTTGGGGTGAGGGCCGCCAGCCCCTCACTTGCTGCAACTTGACGCGCAGGCCGCCGCCCTCACCCCTGCCCTCTCCCAGAGGGAGAGGGGTTCAGACCGTCCAGGCTGCGCTGCACGCGCCAGGCCTGGTAGGCACAGGCCGTCGCGACCAGGCTCGCGGCGAGGCAGGCCCAGTACACACTGACCAGCCCGAACGCCGAACTGAGCAAACCACCAACGAGGCCACCCAGCACACCCGGCAGGCCGTAAGCCACCACCACGTACAACGCCTGGCCGCGGCCGCGCAGCCGTCCGGGGAAATGGTGCGACAGCAGCGCGATGCAGACCGTGTGGTGCGTCGCAAACGTCAGCGCATGCAGCGCCTGCGCCACCAGCATGAGCAGCAGCACACCGGGCCAGACGGCGGTGATGCCCATGCGCAGCGCCATGGCGGCCGAGCACACCATCAGCCAGGCGGTCAGGCTCAGCCGCGGCAGCCAGCGGCCCTGGGTGTAGAACCAGCCGATTTCCACCACCACCGAAAACGCCCACAACACGCCGATCATGGTTTTGCTGTAGCCATTCGCGTCGAGGTAGAGCGAGAAAAAGACGTAAATGCTGATGTGCGCCAGCACATGAAAAAACGCCGACGCAAAAAACCACACCACGGCACGCTGGCGAAGAATCGGCAACACCGGCAGCTTCAGGTCGTGGGCACTGACCGCCTCCTTCAGGTCCGGCAGCAGCCAGACGCTGACCGTCACGGCCAAGAGCGACAGGAAGGTCCAGGCCGGAAAGTGTTTCATGCCAAAAACCTCGAACCAGCTGCCCGCGGCAAACACCGTGAACAGGAACCCCAGCGAGCCCCACAGGCGCACGCGGCCGTAACGCCGTGCGTCAAAGGCACCGCCCTGGCTGATCAGGTGCGCCATGGCGGCTTCGCTCATGGGCATCATGGAACTGGTGTGGGTGAACATCACCAGCAGCACGGCCGTGAGCCACCAGACGCCGTAGGTGGACTCAAAGTCCAGCCACAGGCCGAGGGACGAGATCAGTGCCACCGTGGCGCCGTAACGCAGCAGCTTGACGCGCTCCCCGGTGTGGTCGCTCAGCGCGCCCCAGCCGTAGGGCGCAAACAGCCGCGTGGCGGCCTGCACCGAGGTCAGCAGGCTGATCGCCAGGATGCTGAAGCCCAGGTCCTTGAGCCACAGCGGCAGATACGGGTTGAAAAACCCGATGTGCGCAAAATAACTGGCCGACAGCGCCGCAAACGGCACCAGCTGGCGGCGCCTGGCCGCAGCTTCAGGCATGGTCAGGCCCGGTTCACACGGAGCCCTTGATCGCCTGCATGGGCGGCACCACGTCGCCGCACTGCGCGCGCTGGCGCAGTGCATGCTCCATCACCACCAGCGCCAGCATGGCCTCGGCAATCGGCGTGGCGCGTATGCCCACACACGGGTCGTGCCGGCCCTTGGTGACCACGGTGGTCGGTGCGCCGGCCATGTCCACCGACTCGCGCGGCGTGAGGATGGAACTGGTCGGCTTGATGGCAATCGACACTTCCAGATCTTGCCCGGTGCTGATGCCACCCAGCACGCCACCGGCGTTGTTCGACTTGAAGCCCGCGGGCGACAGCGAGTCACCGTGCGTGGTGCCGCGCTGCGTGACGCTGGCAAACCCCGCGCCAATTTCCACACCCTTGACGGCATTGATGCCCATCATGGCAAAGGCGATGTCGGCGTCGAGCTTGTCGAACAGCGGCTCGCCCAGGCCGACCGGCATGCCGGTGGCGGTGACGCGGATGCGCGCGCCGCAGGAGTCACCGGCCTTGCGCAACTCGTCCATGTAGGCTTCCAGCTTGGCTACATCGGCTACCGGCGCAAAAAACGGGTTGTTCGGCACGTGCTCCCAGGCTTCGAAGGGAATCGCGATGTCGCCGATCTGCGTCATGCAGCCGCGAAAGGTGGTGCCGTATTTCTCCAGCAGCCACTTCTTGGCCACTGCACCGGCCGCCACCATGGGCGCGGTCAGCCGGGCCGAGGCCCTGCCGCCGCCGCGCGGGTCGCGAATGCCGTACTTCTGCAGGTAGCTGTAGTCCGCATGGCCGGGCCGGAAGGTGTCCAGGATGTTGCCGTAGTCCTTGCTGCGCTGGTCGGTGTTCTTGATCAGCAGGCAGATCGGCGTGCCGGTGGTCTTGCCTTCATACACGCCGGAAAGGATCTCCACCGCGTCCGGTTCGTTGCGCTGCGTCACGTATTTGCTGGTGCCAGGCCGGCGCCGGTCCAGGTCGCCCTGGATGTCCGCCTCGCTCAGCGCCATGCCGGGCGGGCAGCCATCAATCACGCAGCCAATGGCCGGGCCGTGGGATTCACCGAAGTTGGTGACTGCGAATAAGGTGCCGAAGGTGTTGCCGCTCATGCGGGGATTATCCCAGATGAATGGTGTGGCTTAGTAGCCGCGACCTGCTTTGTCTCCACCCGGCTCATTGCCAACCATTGCTTGCCTTAATACGTTCAAGTCGATAACTGACCGAATCCTGGAGGTCGCACCGATAACCCCCATGACGTCAAGCCACGTGATGATCGCGCCGTAGCGGAACTTGTAGAACTCCACGATTGTCTCGTTTCCACCTGCAGCAATATATTTTTCGAGCGCCCAGCCGAGGCTGTGGAACTCCAGCGCAAGAGCGCTGACGCTCATCGATATGTCTTGCTTCACATCATTAACGATTGACTGATTAAACGCATTCGCGAAATTCTGATCTTGAATTGGTTTTAGAAGATCTGTGCCAAACGCGGAGATGTGATCGAACAGAGTTAGAGGGGCTGCATCCTTGCGTACTTGCTGGTTAGCGGCGTAGTAGGGAGGAACCACGTTCAGCATCTGGTCCATCTGCGCAGAGATACTTGCAAGTACACGCTGCATCTCTTGAACTTCTGCTTGGTGCTTAGCGAGATCAAGCTGCTTCATCTGCAGTAGCACGGTAAAAAGGATTCCAACAAAAGCGAGAAAGGAGAGAAACGGACCCATCAGCCCGCTATAAAAATCGCCGAACTGAGCCCAAATTTCTTGGCTGGCAGACAACTCAAGCCAATTTCCTGGAGCGAACTTCCAAAAATATATCCCCAAGACGAACCAGTTCGTCAGGACACAAATGATCAGAATTCTGATCAGCGTTTTTTTGAAGATTCGCTTGAATGCAGCGTCCATCCTGCCCCCCCTTTTTTTGTTCATCCTTCCAGTTGAATGTACATCCATGACCAAATGGACCGTGGCTTGACGCAAAACATGGAAGGGCAACTTGCTCAAGCGGCCAGCACTTGGAACACCTCCTGCTTGCTGCAGCGCAGCATTCCTCATTGATGCACTGCTGGAAGGAGCCCCCATGCTGGACCGCACCACCACCCTGTTTTCCCACGTCAAACCCGGAGATACACAGTTTGTTTCCGGCGGTTTGCGGGATTTCTTTCTTTACCGCGACCTGGGCATTGCCGAAGCCACGCACGGCAAGGTGATCGCGCACCTGGTCAAGGCGAACATGGCACCAGAAACAGGCACGGGCTGGCACCGCCATGCGGCGGATTTCCAGATAGTTGTCATGGTCAAGGGCTGCGGCCGCTTCATGTGTGGACGAATCTGCCTCCCGCCCTTTAGCAGCAGTCGCTGACAGCTATTGAATATGTAGCAAAGCGCGTTGCAATCACTGCCTGCGACAGGCTGTTCTGGCGCGCTCGCTCTCCGGAAGGGAGAGAAAATCAGGCAAACAGTTCATGCCACCCCCACGCAACTCAAAGCAAAGGCGCCTGGTTTGGCTCATCCTCGGCCGGCCAGTCTCGGATATAGGCCTTGAGCATCTTGTTCTCGAAGTTCTGGCCATCGACCACGGCCTTGGCCACGTCGTAAAACGAGATCACGCCTTCGAGGACTTTCTTGTTGAGTACCGGCATGTAGCGCGCATGGCGGCCCAGCATCATGCGGCGGACTTCGTCGATCTCGGTGTCGGGTGTGCAGGTCAGCGGCGCATCGTCCATCGCCGTGCGTACCAGCGTGTTGCCGATCTCGCCACCGTTTTTGACAATGCACAGAATCACTTCGCGGAAAGTCAGCATGCCCACCAGGTCGCCGTGTTCCATGACGACCAGCGAACCGATGTCTTTTTCCGCCATGATCTGGGTCGCCTTGGACAGCGGCTCATCGGGCTGGACGGTGTAAAGCGTGTTGCCTTTGACGCGCAGAATATCTAGGACTTTCATGGGGCACTCCTTCAGGAATTTGTCTCGGCAGTTTTCAGGTTCTTCCCCGGTACCGCCCGGCGGAAAATTCAGATCAAATATAGCCCACAATCCGTTTGCAAGCCACCTGAAGTTGTTTCAGACTGGCTGCCGTTTTTCCCGATTCCTTCCGCCATTTTCTGGAGACACCATGTCTGGCTATTCTGACCCGGGCTTCGACACGCTGGCCCTGCATGCCGGCGCCGCGCCCGACCCGGCCACCGGTGCGCGCGCCGTGCCGATTCACCTGACCACCTCGTTTGTCTTCGAATCCAGCGACCACGCCGCCAGCCTGTTCAACCTGGAGCGCGCCGGCCACGTTTATTCGCGCATCAGCAACCCGACCAACGCGGTGCTGGAGCAGCGCGTGGCCGCGCTGGAAGGCGGCATAGGCGCGATTGCCACCGCCAGCGGCCAGGCCGCGCTGCACCTGTCTATTGCCACGCTGATGGGCGCGGGCTCGCATATCGTCGCCAGCACGGCGCTGTACGGCGGCAGCCAGAATTTGCTGCACTACACAATGCGGCGTTTCGGCATTGAAACGACTTTTGTCAAACCCGGCGACATCGCCGGCTGGCGCGCCGCGGTGCGCCCCAACACCAAACTGTTTTTCGGCGAAACCGTCGGCAACCCGGGGCTGGACGTGCTGGACATGCCCACCGTGTCAAGCATCGCGCACGAGGCCGGCGTGCCGCTGCTGGTGGACTCCACCCTGACCTCGCCCTGGCTGATCAAGCCTTTCGACCACGGCGCCGACCTGGTCTACCACTCGGCCACCAAGTTCCTGAGCGGTCATGGCACGGTGATTGGCGGCATCGTGGTCGACGGCGGCAGCTTCGACTGGGAAAAGTCCGGCAAATTCGCCGAACTGACCGAGGCCTACGACGGTTTTCACAACATGGTGTTCAGCGAGGAAAGCACGGTGGGCGCGTTTTTGCTGCGCGCGCGGCGAGAGGGCCTGCGCGACTTCGGCGCCTGCATGAGCCCGCACACCGCGTGGCTGATTTTGCAGGGCATCGAGACCCTGCCGCTGCGCATGGCGCGGCACATGAGCAACACCGAAAAGATCGTCGCCTTTCTCGCCAGCCACCCGCTGGTGGCGCGCGTCGGCCACCCGATGCTGGAGACCCACCCCAGCCACGCGCTGGCCAAAAAGTTGCTGCCGCGCGGCGCCGGCTCAGTCTTCAGCTTCGACATCAAGGGCAACCGCGAGCAGGGGAAGGCCTTCATCGAAACCCTCAAGGTCTTCAGCCACCTGGCCAACGTCGGCGACTGCCGCAGCCTGGTGATTCACCCGGCCAGCACCACGCATTTCCGCATGACGGACGAAGCGCTGGCGGGCGCCGGCATCACGCAGGGCACGATACGCCTGTCGATCGGCCTGGAAGATCCGGATGATTTGATTGACGACCTGAAGCGCGCCCTGAAGGCTGCGGAAAAAGCCGCCTGAACCACCCACAACCCCGTTCGGGCTGAGCCTGTCGAAGCCCTCCCTTCGACATGGCCCGGGGCGAACGGTCTGGAGATCCACTGATATGTATTTGCAAGTCAACGGCCACCCCACCTACTGCTACACCGGCGGCAAGCCCTTCGATGCAGCCAAACCCACGGTGGTTTTCATCCACGGCGTGCTCAACGACCACAGTGTCTGGATTTTGCAAAGCCGCTACCTGGCCCACCACGGCTGGAACGTGCTGGCCGTGGATCTGCCGGGCCACTGCAAAAGCGCGGGCGAGGCGCCCTCGACGGTGGAAGAAGCCGCCGACTTCGTGGCCGCCCTGCTCGACGCGGCCGGCGTGCAGCGCGCCGCGCTGGTTGGCCACAGCTGGGGTTCGCTGATTGCGCTGGAGGCCGCGTCCCGCCTGAAAGAGCGCGTGAGCCACCTCGTGCTGGTCGGCACGGCTTACCCGATGAAGGTGTCGCAGACGCTGCTCGATGCCTCGCTGGCCGAGCCTCTGAAGGCGCTGACCATGATCAATGTGTTTTCGCGCAGCACCCTGGCCGCACCGCCCTCGGCGCTGGGCCCGGGCACCTGGGTCTATGGCGCCAGCATGGCGCTGGGCCGGCGCGTGCTGGCCAGCAACACCCAGGTCAATGTCTTTCACCGCGGCTTCAAGGCCTGCGACAGTTATGCCAATGGCGACAACGCCATCACCCAGATCACCTGCCCGGTGTTGTTCCTGCTCGGCGCGCAGGACCAGATGACGCAGGCCAAAGCCGCGCAGCCGCTGATCGCCAAGGCCCGGGCCAGCGGCAAAACCGTGCAGGTCGCCAGCCTGCCGGTCGGCCACCACCAGATGACCGAGGCGCCGGAGGCAACGCTGTTTGCGATGCGGGATTTCCTGAAAACCCCGTGACCTGAAGAGCAAGGCGCGGCCGCAGCGCAACGCCAGGCGGCTGACGCCCGTGCGCAGATCCGGCGACCCGCCTGAACCCGGCCCGCAACCGGCCGGCGCTGTGGCTGTCTGCGTGCCAAAATCGCCGCATGACCGACGCCACGCCCTTCGCCATCACACCGCCCCTGTCGCCCGAACGTGTGCGGGAAATTGCCGCCAGCTTCGACCTGCGCGCCCTGCCGCCCGACTTCTACGCCAACCCCTATCCGGTCTACGCCCTGCTGCGCGAGACCGCGCCGGTGCGGCGCATGCCCGACGGCTCGTATTTCCTCACGCGTTACGCCGACCTCGTGGCGGTCTACCGTGATGCGCAGACCTTCAGTTCGGACAAGAAGGTGGAGTTCACGCCCAAGTACGGCGCGGGCGCACCACTGCTCGAGCACCACACGACCAGCCTGGTGTTCAATGACCCGCCGCTGCACACACGCGTGCGCAAGCTCATCATGGGCGCCCTCACGCGGCGGGCCATTGCCGACATGGAGCCGGGGCTGGTCACGCTGGTGGACGGCCTGCTCGATGCCATCGAAGCCAGGGGCGGCGGCGACCTGATCGAGGACTTTGCCTCGGCGATTCCGGTGGAGATCATCGGCAACCTGCTGGGCGTGCCCCATGCCGACCGCGCACCGCTGCGCGGCTGGTCGCTGGCGATTCTGGGCGCGCTCGAACCCAAACTCACACCTGAACAGGAAGCGCTGGGCAACCGCAATGTCAGCGAGTTCACGACCTACCTCCAGACCCTGGTGGCCGAGCGCCGAAAAAATCCGGGCGATCCGGAGCATGATGTGCTGACGCGCCTGATTCAGGGCGAGGAGACCGGTGAAAAACTGAGCGAGACCGAGTTGCTGCAAAACTGCGTTTTCATCCTCAACGCCGGCCACGAAACCACCACCAACCTGATCGGCAACGCCCTGGTTGCCCTGCAGGAGTGGCCCGGCGCCCGGGCGCATCTGCTATCAAAAATGAAGCTGCCTGCGCAGGACCAGCAAGGGACAGAGGCTGATTTGACTGTTGAAATTGACGAGTTCCTGCGTTTCGAGTCATCCAACCAGCTGGGCAACCGCCGTGCGCTCAAGGACTGCCAGGTCGGCGGCGTGGACCTGCCTGAAGGCGCGCTGCTCACGCTGTGCCTAGGCGCGGCGAACCGCGACCCGGCGCAATTCGACCACCCCGAACAGCTGGACCTGACGCGCGAAAACAACCGGCACCTGGCCTTTGGTTTCGGCATCCACCAGTGCGCCGGTCTGAGCCTGGCGCGGCTGGAGGGACGCATCGCCGTCGGGCGCTTTCTGCAGCGTTTCCCCGACTACCGCCTGACCGTTGCGCCGACCCGCGGCGGACGTGCCCGTTTCAGGGGTTTTTTGAACGCCCCGTTTGAGGTGGGTTCAGCCTGAGCTGATCTGCTGGTGCAGCGTTTGCACCAAGGCGTTCAGGGCCGGATCGGCCGCAGTGACCACGGCGCCATCCTTGTCCAGCGCCCCCAACAGGCGCGACAGCGTGCCGGCATGGGGCAGCAAGGGACCGGCGAACCGGAGCCTGGCGCCATCGGCAATCAGCAACGTGGGGAAAGTTTCAATGTCCAGCTCGCCAACCAGCGCCGCCTGATCCTCATCTTCAATATCGAGCCAGATGAAGGATGTGCCCGGGTGCTCCGCAGCCACCTGGTCGAAAACCGGCCGGTAATCGCGGCAGGTGCCGCACCAGTCGGCACACAGGCACACGACCCAGCGCCTGGCAGCATCATTCGGGGAGCGGGAGTTGAACACATCAGACATAGCTGCTATTGTGCTTGGAAAAGTAGCGATCATCGGCCCACAACAACGCCCGGAGACAAGCCATGGACACCACCCCCTCCAGCACGCGCCCAGCGGCAGACGCCAAAGCCTTCAAGCGCTTTGCCGAGTTCTACCCCTTCTACCTGAGCGAGCACAGCAACCGCACCTGCCGCCGCCTGCACTTCGCGGGCTCCAGCCTCTCGCTGCTGTGCCTGGCGGCGCTGGTCGCAACGCGCAACCCGTGGTGGCTGCTGGCCGGCCTGCTGTGCGGCTACGGCTTTGCCTGGGTCGGCCACTTCGTGTTTGAAAAGAACAAACCTGCCTCCTTCAAGCGCCCGCTCTACAGCTTCATGGGTGACTGGGTCATGTACAAGGACATCTGGACCGGCAAGGTCAAGCTCTGAGCCACCTCCGGCCAGGCGAGAAAGCAAAACTCGCCACCCCGCCCCATCTGCGGGAAAACTATTAGTGTGCTAACAAAACCACGTGTCAGAATAAAAACTGCAGGGGCTGGTCAGCCCGCCCGTGCCTACAAGGAGACAAACATGATGATTTTCAAACCCCGCTTTTACGCATTGCTTGCAGGCCTTGCGCTGTCCTTCGGCGCTGGCGCGCAAAACATCTCCATCGCCACCGGGGGCACCGGTGGTGTGTACTACCCCATGGGCGGGGGCATGGCGGCCGTGCTGTCCAAACATGTGCCTGGCATGCAGGCCACGGCCGAAGTCACGGGCGGCTCGGTCGACAACCTCAAGCTGATCGCCAGCGGCAAACCGTATATCGGCTTCAGCATGACCGATGCGGGGCTCGATGCCTACCGCGGCGAAGACAAGTTCAAGGGCAACAAGGTGCCCCTCAAGACCCTGATGGTGCTGTACCCGAACCGCATGCATGTGGTCAGCGTCGAGGGCCGGGGCATCGCCAAAATAGCCGACCTCAAGGGCAAGCGCGTGTCCACCGGCGCGCCCGGCAGCGCCACCGAGGTGATGGCGTTTCGCGTGATCGAAGCCGCCGGCCTGGACAAGGACCGCGACATCAAGCGCGAGCGCCTCAGCGTTGCCGAATCGGTCAATGCCGTCAAGGACGGCAAGATCGACGCCTTCTTCTGGGTCGGCGGCTTGCCCACCGCCGGCGTGACCGACCTGGCCAATACACCCGGCACCAAGCTCAAGATGGTTGACCATGCCGAGGTGGTGCCTGCGATGAACAGAAAGTACGGCAACCTGTACGTCGAGGACGTGATCCCCAAGGAGGTCTACCGGGGCATGGACACCGACAACAAGCAGGCCACCGTGATGAACATTCTGGTCGCCCACGAGAACATGGACGACAAGACCGCCTACAACATCGTCAAGACGATTTTCGACAAGCGCGACGACCTGATTGCCGTGCACAAGGAAGCGGCCAACTTCAAGCTCGAGAACCAGAAGACAAGCGCCACGCCGATTCCGTTTCACCCTGGCGCGGTGAAATACTTTGCCGAAAAAGGCATCAAGCTCAACTGAGCCTTGCGCCAACCGACCCCCGCCTCACCGCGGGGGTTTTGCTTTCTGCCTCTCGTTCCGCAAGCTCCCCCCAAAGAAGATACCCACCGCATGAGCCAACCCATCACACCGGATACGCCGGAGATCGTCGTCAGCGAGTCAGCCCGCCTGAAGGCCGAGGAATTCATCGAGGCCGAGGAAGGCGCGGCCAACAAGCTCAAGGGCTGGCTGGCTGTTTTCGTCACGCTGACGGCTTTTGTCATGTCGGTGTTCCATCTCTACACCGCCTACGCCATTGTTCCCACGCAAACCCTGCGCCCGGTGCATGTCGGCTTCGTGCTGTTCCTGTGCTTTCTGGTGTTCCCCGTCGCCAGCCGCTTCCGGCACCGCATCATGTGGTGGGACTGGATCGCCGCGGCCCTGTCGATCGCCATCGTGGTCTACCTGATCCTGGGTGGCGACGACTTCACCGACCGCAACACCTCGCCCGAGCCCTGGGACATCGTTTTCGGGATCGGGCTGATCGTGCTGGTGCTCGAAGCCATGCGGCGCACCAACGGCTGGATCATGCCGGTCATCACATCCGCCTTCCTCCTCTATGCCCTGTTCGGCCCCTGGCTGCCCGCCCCCTGGACGCACAAGGGCTACGAAGTCGGCCGCCTGATCGGCGTGATGTACATGACGCTGGAAGGCATCTACGGCGTGGCGGTCGATGTGTCGTCCTCGCTGATCATCCTGTTCACGATTTTCGGTGCCTTCCTGCAGTACTCGGGAGCGGGCAAGTTCTACATCGATTTTTCGTTTGCCGCGATGGGCGGCAAGCCGACCGGCGCGGGCCGCACCGTGGTGCTGGCCTCGTTTCTGCTGGGCGGGCCGTCCGGCTCGGGCGTCGCCACCACCGTGACGCTGGGGGCCGTGGCCTACCCCATGCTCGCCAAGGCGGGTTACGAAAGAAATGCCGCCGGCGGACTGCTGGCCGCGGGCGGGCTGGGCGCCATCATCTCGCCGCCGGTGCTGGGCGCCGCGGCCTTCCTGATCGCCGAGTTCCTGAAGATCTCCTACCTCGATGTGCTGCTGATGGCAGTGATTCCAACTTTTCTTTTCTACCTGGCGCTGTTCCTGATGGTGGAAATCGATGCCCGCAAATATGGCATGGGCAAAACGGCATTCGCCAAGGCGGACTCCGTCTGGAACCTGACCAAAAAATACTGGTTCCACTTTCTGTCCCTGGTTTCCATCGTCGCTTTCATGATGTGGGGCTTCTCGCCGGTGCTCTCGGTGTTCTGGGCCACGGTGGTGTCCTTCCTCACCAGCTTTTTGCGCCGCGACACGGCCCTGTTTTCCTACGACCTGTTTCAGGGCAAGGGCTCACTCGGCAAAAACCTGTTCCAGTCGCCTTTCGTGAAAGCCATGGAAGGCGGCTCGATAGGCGTGCTCAATGTCGCGGCCACCTGCGCCGGCGCGGGCATCATCGTCGGCGTGGTCACGCTCACCGGCCTGGGCCTGAAGTTCAGTTCCATCGTGATCGACTACGCGGGCGGCTCCCTGCTGCTGACCGCGCTGTACACCTCGCTGGTGGTGTGGATCGTTGGCCTGGCCGTGCCCGTCACGGCGTCCTACATCATCTGCGCGGTGATTGCGGCGCCGGCGCTGATCAAGCTCGGTGTGCCCGACTTCGCCGCGCACATGTTCATCTTCTATTACGCGGTGCTGTCCGAAGTGTCGCCGCCCACCGCGCTGTCGCCGTTTGCCGCGGCCGCCATCACCGGCGGCGACCCCTACAAGACCACGCTGCAATGCTGGAAGTACACTGTGCCGGCCTTCCTGGTGCCCTTCATGTTCGTGCTCGCGCCCGAAGGCCAGGGGCTGCTGCTGATGGGTTCGACCAAGGCGCTCGCCACGGCCAACTGGTGGTCCATCGCGGAGGTCACGCTCACCGCCGCCATCGGCATCGCTGCGCTGGCCGGCGGTTTTCAGGGCTGGGCCCTGAAGCGCACCACGCTGCCGGAGCGCTGGATGCTGATCGTCGCCGGCTTTGCCCTGGTCTACCCCAGCGCCGTGGCCGATGTGACCGGGTTCGGGCTGGTGATCGCCGTGCTGGCCATGCAATACTTCCGCAGGCAGTTGCAGCCGGCCTGAACCGATGGCTGTGCCTCCTCCCCCGTCGCGGAAACAAGACCTCATTTCTGGAGTTGGTTGTGAACAAACTTGATGTCTGCGCCACAGGCGTTTACCTGATTGCCGTCACCCCCTTCACCGACAGCGGTGCGCTGGACCTGGCCAGCACCGACCGCATGGTCGATTTCTGCCTGGACCAGGGCGTGACCGGCCTGACCGTGCTAGGCATCATGGGCGAAGCCACCAAGCTGACGGCCGAGGAATCGCGCCTGTTTGTCAAACAGGTGCTGACCCGGACAGCCGGCCGCGTGCCGGTGGTGGTCGGTGCGTCCGCCCCCGGCTTCGCCCCCATGCGCGAGTTGACGACAAGCGTGATGGCCATGGGGGCCGCCGGTGTGATGGTGGCGCCGCCCTCCACCGTGCGCACCGACGACCAGATCGTGGCTTACTTTGACATGGTCAGTGAAACCCTGGGGCCGGACGTGCCCTGGGTCCTGCAGGACCACCCGGTATCCACAGGCGTGCAGATGTCCACCCCGGTGATCCTGCGCATCCTGAACAACGCCCCCACCTGCGTCATGCTCAAGCACGAAGACTGCCCCGGCCTGGCCAAGCTCTCCAGCATTCGCGCAGCCAGCGAGCGCGGCGAGGTGCGGCGCGTTTCCATCCTCACGGGCAATGGCGGCGGCCTGTTCCTGCCCGAAGAACTCACGCGCGGCGCGGATGGCGCCATGACCGGCTTTGCCTATCCCGAGATGATGGTGGACGTGTGCCGGGCCCATGCGGCCGGCGACATTGAAAAAGCGCACGACATTTTCGATGCCTACCTGCCGCTGGCCCGCTACGAGCAGCAGGCCGGCATCGGCCTGGCGGTGCGCAAGCACATCCTGGCCGAACGCGGCGTGATCGCCAGCGCGGCCATCCGCAAGCCCGGCCCCAAACTCTCGGCGGCTGACATTGCCGACATTGCACGCCTGACCAGCCGGCAAACCCGGCGCCTGGCTGAAATTGCCTGAACCCATTTCAACCCTTGACGGAGACTCCCGTGAACAGCCCCATCCCCATGCAGCTTGACCCCAAAGCCATCGCCCTTCTCTCGCAGATCACCACCGCCACGCTGACCACCCTGCTGCTGAAAAAAGGCCTGCGCAATGTCTGGCTGCGCGGCGCCCGGCCGCTGCGCACCGGCCAGCCGCGCCTGGTGGGCCGCGCATTCACGCTGCGCTTCGTGCCGGCACGCGAGGACCTGGCGACGCCCGAGTCCTGGTCCTCACCGATCTCGACCCGCGCGGCGATCGAGGACATGCCGGCGGGCTGCATCGCCGTCGTGGACGCAATGGGCGTCAGCGACGCCGGGATTTTTGGCGACATCCTGTGCGCTCGCATGCAAAAGCGCGGTGTGACGGCGCTGGTGACCGACGGCGTGGTGCGCGACCAGGCCGGCGTGCTGGGCACCGGCTTGCCGGTCTGGTGCAGCGGCGCCGCGGCACCGCCTTCCGTGGCGGGCCTGACCTTTGTGGACTGGCAGCGGCCGATTGCCTGCGGCGGCGTGGCGGTGTTTCCGGGTGATGTGATCGTGGTCGATGACGACGGCGCGGTGCTGATCCCGGCGGCGCTGCTGGAGGAGATGCTGCTGCTGGCACCCGAACAGGAGCGGCTCGAGTCCTGGATCATGGGTGAGGTCGACAAGGGTGCGGCCCTGCCAGGGCTGTACCCGCCCAACGCGGAGAACAAGGCGCGTTACGAAGCGGCGAAAAAAACCGGCCAGTGAACGCGTGCGGCAGGCGCCCTGTTTGCTATCATTTTCATAACACGTCACGCAGGCGCAGCATCGAGAAACGCCCGTTTTCCCATAAATTTTTCATGGACGGGTCCTGACTCAGCAGCAGCTGCGCCATCAGCGGCTCCAGCGCGGTGGAGACCGGATCGACGAGCAGCAGGTAACGCGCCTCGTGTTCGTCCTCCGGGTCGGTCAGCTGGCCTATCCAGTCCAGCGCCATCAGGGTCTCCAGCACGGGTTCGAGCTGCAACACGTCCACCTGCAGCGCCCTGGCCAGCTCGGAAGCCTCCAGCCCGATGCGCGTGGTGCTGCGCGCCCGGTGCAGTTGCTGCAGCAGTTCTACTGCCAGCTGGAACTGCCAGCCGTGCGCACTGCCGCGGCGCGCCACGCCGGCCAGCAGGCTGGGCAGGTAGGCGGCGATCACCGCGCCCATCAACACGATGACCCAGGCCACGTAAATCCAGACCAACAAAATCGGCAAGGTGGCAAAAGCGCCGTACACCATCGAATAGGTCGGCACGCTGCTCAGGTACAGGGTCAGCAGCTTCTTGGCCAGCTCGATGCCCGCCGCGACAAACAGGCCGCCGGCCCAGGCGTGAGCCCAGCGCACAAAGGTGTTGGGCACATAGTGGTACAGGGCCGCCATGCCACCAGCCAGCAGGAAGAACTGCAGCACGTCCAGCAACACGCGCAGCACGCCGGGCATGTCACCCACCACGCCGCGCGAGCCGGACACGACATAAGAGGTCACCGCCAGGCTGGCGCCCAGCACCAGCGGGCCCAGCGTGATGGCGGCCCAGTAAATCAGCACGCGCTGCGCCAGCGGCCGCGGCTTTTTCACGCGCCAGATGCCGTTGAGCGTGCGGTCTATCGTCAGGATCATCGCGATCGCCGTGACCAGCAACACCGCCAGGCCGGCGACACCGAGCTTGTTGGCCTGCTTGGCGAACTGGGTCAGGTAACCGAGCACCTGGCGCGAGATGTTGTCGGGAATCAGGCTGTTGACCAGCCACACCTGCAGCGCGCCCTGCAGCTTGGAAAACATCGGAAAGGCGGTGAAGATGGCCAGCGCGACCGTGAAAAACGGCACCAGCGCGATGCTGGTGGTGAAGGTCAGGCTGCTGGCCGTCAGGCCCATGTGGTCGTCGCGGAAGCGCTGGCGCAGCGTGATGGCGGTGTCGCGCCAGGGAAAGTGGGACAGGTCCGTCAATAACTGCTGCAGGGACTGCTGGAATTTCATCCCCGGTATCATGCCATCGACACAAGCATCAACATGACCATCGACAAAACAACACAGATAGACGCCACACGCTGGCTGGCCGTGGGCAGCCTGGCTGCCCTGATCATTCTCGGCCTGGCCTGGGAAATGTGGCTGGCGCCACTGCGGCCAGGCGGCTCGCTGCTGGCCCTGAAGGTGCTGCCGCTGTGTTTTCCGCTGGCCGGCCTGCTGAAAAACCGCATGTACACCTACCGCTGGCTCAGCCTGATGGTCTGGCTGTATTTCACCGAGGGCGCGGTGCGCGCCTGGAGCGACAAGCCGCCCGGCAACTACCTGGCCATGGCCGAAGTCGTGCTGTGCCTGCTGCTGTTCACCGCTTGCGCCCTGCATGTGCGCATCCGCCTGAAAAATGGCGTGAAAACCATTCAACCTGCTGCCTGAAAACCCTATGGACAAGATTCTCGATGCCTTGCGCGCCATCGTCGGCGACGCCCACGTGCTGACCGGGGGCGACCTCTCGGCCTGGGAGCTGGACTGGCGCAAACGCGCGCGCGGCAAGGCACTGGCCGTGGTCCGCCCCGCCAATACGGCGCAGGTGGCGGCCGTCGTCCGGGCCTGCGCCGCGGCCGGCGTGTCCATGGTGCCGCAGGGCGGCAACACCGGCCTGGTCGGCGGCTCGACGCCCGACGCCTCCGGCCGCCAGCTCGTGCTGAGCCTGCAGCGCATGAACGCGGTGCGCGCCATCGACAGCGCCAACCTGACCATGACGGTCGAGGCCGGCTGCATTTTGCAGACCCTGCAGGAAACCGCCGAAAAAGCCGGCTTCCTGTTTCCGCTGAGCCTGGCCGCCGAGGGCAGCTGCACGATTGGCGGCAACCTGGGCAGCAACGCCGGCGGCACGCAGGTCGTGCGTTACGGCAACACGCGCGACCTCTGTCTCGGGCTGGAAGTCGTCACCGCGCAGGGCGAGGTCTGGGAAGGCCTGTCCGGCCTGCGCAAGGACAATACCGGCTACGACCTGCGCGACCTGTTCATCGGCAGCGAAGGCACGCTGGGCATCATCACGGCCGCGACCATGAAGCTCTACCCCATGCCGGCCGCGCAGCTCACCGCCTGGGCGGCCGTGCCGTCGATGGATGCCGCCGTCACCCTGCTCGGGCTGGCGCACCGCCACCTGGGCGCGGGCCTGACCGGGTTCGAGGTCATGGGCCAGTTTGCGCTGGGCCTGGTGGCCAAACACTTTCCGCAACAACGCATACCGTTCACCGATGACGCATCGGCGCAGGGCCGCCCCAAGCCGGATGCAGCCCCCTCGGGGGGCAGCGAACCACACGAAGTGGGGAGCGTGGGGGCTTATTTTGTGTTGCTGGAAAACTCCGACCACGAGTCGGAAAGCCATGCGCGCGAGCAGTTCGAACGCCTGCTGGAAACCGCCATGGAAGAAGGCTGCGTCACCGATGCCGTGGTCGCGGAAAACCTGCAGCAGGCGCACCAGCTCTGGCACGTGCGCGAAAGCATTCCGCTGGCGCAGGCCGAGGAAGGCCTGAACATCAAACACGACATCTCGGTGCCGGTCTCGCTGATCCCCGAGTTTGTGCGCGTCACCGACCAGTTGCTCGCAACGGCCATCCCGGGCGTGCGCCTCGTCAACTTCGGCCACCTCGGCGACGGCAACCTGCACTACAACGTGCAGGCCCCGGCCGAAGGCGACGCGGCCGCGTTTCTGCGCGACCAGGAAGAAAACGTCAACGCCCTGGTCTACGACTCGGTGCAGGCTTTCGGCGGCTCGATCTCGGCCGAACACGGCGTCGGCAGCCTCAAACTCGACAAGCTCGAAAAGCACAAATCGCCGGTGGCCCTTAGCCTGATGCGGGCCATCAAGCGGGGCCTGGATCCCGAAAACCTGATGAACCCCGGGCGGGTGCTGCGCATATAATATGCGCATGATTCATGGAGATGCGCCATGCTGAAATTTGACAACGCGGCCAAAAAGGCCACCAACCTTTCGCTCAACGCCAAGGTGCTGGAAATGGCGCGCGAGATGGGCATGAATGTTTCCCAGACCGTTGACACGTTGCTGGCCGCCGAGGTGCGACGCCGTTACTGGGAGCAATGGAACGAGGAAAACCGGGAGGCCGTCGCGGAGTACAACGCACGCATCGCCAGGGAAGGCCTGCCGCTGGCGAACTACCGGACCTTCTAGCGATGGCACGTTACGATGTTTATGCCAACCCCGATGCCACGCTGCGCAAGATCGCGCCCTTTCTGCTGGATGTCCAGAACGATTACATCAACAGTCTGGATTCACGCGTTGTCATCCCCATGCGTCCAGCCGCGCTGTACCCGCATCCCATGCGTGACTTGAACCCCGTATTCGAAGTCGACGGTAAAGTGGTGGTGCTGGACACCGCCGCCCTCGCCGCGTTTCCGGCGCGGGAATTGAAAAAGCGCGTTACCGGTCTGCAAGACCAGAGTGAACTCATCGTTGCCGCCATGGACTGCCTTTTTGGAGCTTATTAACGTGTCGCCCCGCCCTATCCGCTCCCAGTACGAACATTTCATGCGCCATGTGGACACCCACGGCGTGTTCAAGGCCGACCGCACCGGCACCGGCACCAAGAGCGTGTTCGGCTACCAGATGCGTTTTGACCTCAACGAAGGCTTCCCGCTGGTGACCACCAAGAAGGTCCACCTCAAGTCCATCGTTCACGAGTTGCTGTGGTTTCTGCAGGGCTCGAGCGACAACAACTGGCTCAAGGAACGCGGCGTGACCATCTGGGACGAGTGGGCACGCGAGGACGGCAGCCTGGGCCCGGTCTACGGCGTGCAGTGGCGCAGCTGGCCCACGCCGGACGGCGGTCACATCGACCAGATCGCCGAAGTCATCCAGACCCTCAAAACCAACCCCGACTCGCGCCGCATCATCGTCAGCGCCTGGAATGTGGCCGACCTGTCGAAGATGGCGCTGATGCCCTGCCATGCGTTTTTCCAGTTTTACGTGGCCCCGGCCACCGAGCCGGGCGGCAAGGGCAAGCTCAGCTGCCAGCTCTACCAGCGCAGCGCCGACATTTTCCTGGGCGTGCCCTTCAACATCGCCAGCTACGCCCTGCTCACCCACATGGTGGCGCAGCAGTGCGACCTCGACGTCGGCGATTTCATCTGGACCGGCGGCGACTGCCACATCTACAGCAACCACGCCGATCAGGTGGCACTGCAACTGAGCCGCGCGCCCTTCCCCTACCCGACGCTCAATATCAAGCGCAAGCCCGCTTCGATCTTCGATTACGAGTTCGACGACTTCGAGTTCCTCGAGTACGAACACCATCCGGCGATCAAGGCGCCGGTGGCGGTTTAGTCTGCGGCAGCGCCTGACGCCCGACATGCCCCGCATCAACCTCATCTACGCCCGCGCGGCCAATGGCGTCATCGGCAAGGACGGCGCCATGCCCTGGCATCTGCCGGAAGACCTGGCGCACTTCAAGCAGCTCACCCAGGGCTGCCCGGTCCTCATGGGCCGCAAGACCTGGGACTCGCTGCCGCCGAAATTCCGCCCGCTGCCGGGGCGGACCAACATCGTGATCACGCGGCAAGCGGACTGGCAGGCCGAAGGCGCGCAGCGCGCCGGCAGCCTTGAAGCCGCCCTGCAGCTGGCCGGCGCTGCATCTGAGGTCTGGGTCATCGGTGGTGCGCAGATTTATGCGCAGGCCGAGCCGCTGGCCAGCCGCGCCGAGGTCACCGAGATTGCGCAGGACTTTGCAGGGGATGCCCTGGCGCCGGAGCTGGGCCCGGCATGGGTGGAAACCGCCAGAGATGACCACACATCGTCGAACGGCCTGAAGTTCAGTTTCATCACTTACAACAAACACAGGAAGACTTGATATGTCAGGAGCAGGATTTCACGTACATGGACCGCACGACCACGAACTGGAGCACGCCGCGCAGGGCGGGCACGACAAAGGCGGCGGCATGATCGCGCAGATCGCCGTGGTGACGGCCATCATTGCCACCGTCGGTGCCATTTTTTCCTACATGGGCGGGGCCACCCAGGCCAACGCAGGCCTGTATAAAAACAACGCAGCGATCAAGAAGACCGAAGCGTCGAACCAATGGAATTACTTTCAGTCCAAAAGTACCAAGCAGTCACTGGCCGAATTTGCGCGCGACCTGGCGCCTGACGACAAGAAGGTCACCTACCAGGGCAAGATCGACCGCTACGAAACCGAGAAGAACGAGATCAAGGCGGTCGCCGAAAAACTCGAATCCGAGGCGACAGCCTGGGACAAGTCGTCCGACGAACAAATGCACCTCCATCACCGCTGGGCGCAGGCGACCACCGTGCTGCAGGTGTCGATTGCCCTGGCGGCGATTGCCCTGCTGACGCGCAAGAAGTGGCTGGAGTACGGCATGTTCGCACTCGCCGGCGTGGGCCTGCTGGTAGGCGCCCTGGCATTGCTTCATATTTGATAGCAACTCACGCCCGTATTCAAAGGGCCGGGGCACAAAAATCATGAAAATCGCGACCTGGAATGTCAACTCGCTGGCGGTGCGTCTGCCGCAGGTGCTCGACTGGCTGGCCGCCAACCCCGTCGATGCCTTGTGCCTGCAGGAACTCAAGCTCAGCGACGACAAGTTTCCGCTGGAGGCTTTGGCGGCTGCCGGTTACCAGTGCGCCGTCTTCGGGCAGAAGACCTACAACGGTGTGGCCATCCTGAGCCGCACGCCACCGCGCGACATCGTCAAGAACATCAACGGGTTCAGCGACGAGCAGTCGCGCGTGGTTGCCGCGACGCTGGACACGCCGCAGGGCGAGTTGCGGCTGGTCAACGGTTATTTCGTCAACGGCCAGGCGCCGGGCACCGACAAGTTCGAGTACAAGCTGCGCTGGCTGGACGGCCTGCGCACCTGGCTCAAGGCAGAACTCGCGGCCCACCCCAGGCTGGTGGTGGTGGGTGACTTCAACATCACGATGGACGACCGCGACACCTATGACGCCGAGGGCCTGCGCGAAACCATCCACCACACGACCGAAGAGCGCGAGCACCTGAAAGGGCTGCTGGGACTTGGCCTGCACGATGCTTTCCGCCTGTTCGAGCAGCCAGAGAAAAGTTACTCGTGGTGGGACTACCGCGAGTTCGCCTTCCGCCGCAACCGCGGCCTGCGCATTGACTACATCCTGGTCAGCGACACGCTCAAACCCTCCGTGAAGAGCTGCGTGATCGACAAGCTGCCGCGCAAAAACGAACGCCCCAGCGACCACGTGCCGGTGATCGCCGAGTTCGATTTGCTATCCAAAGCGTAGCTGCCTGCGCCCGCCATTAAAGGGGCGCAGCCAGTTTTGAGCTACAAGCGGCGCTGCACCTGCCCGGGTGACTGCGCCGATTCGGCCACCTTCCCCAGCGCATGCCGCTGGCCGTTGCAGACCTCGTGGCTGATGGCGAGGTTCTCCGCATGGCTGTTGCCGCCTTCGCTCACGGGGCGGATGTGCTCCAGCGTGGCGGCCGCCGGCAACACATGTTCACCGCAGACCCAGCAGGGCACCTGGCCATGCAGCTGGCGCGCCACGGTTTTGTAGATCTTGTCGCGGGTCAGGGATAAACGGCTCATGGCTGGACTTTAAATCAGAGCGACACGGTCCACGCGGGATCTACATTCAAGCAGCGTCTCCCTCAGGGGGGCATCCTTCGACAAGCTCAGGACGAACGGATAAATAGCGACGCCTGCGGAGGCATCTCTTTTCAAGCAGGGGCCGCGGGTCCGGCTTTGCCGGCCCGCAGGCGCAGCGCCCCCTCGGGGGGCAGCGCAGTACGCGAAGCGACAAGCGTGGGGGCTCCATCACTCCAGATTGAGCTCCTGGATCTTGCGCGTGATGGTGTTGCGGCCTATGCCCAGCTTCTGCGCGGCTTCGATGCGGCGGCCGCGCGTGTTGAGCAGCGCCGTCTGGATCAGCTTCGACTCGAAGCGCCGGGTCAGCACATCCCACACGTCGCTGCGCCCGGTCGCCAGCAAGGCCATGGCTTCGGCCTCGAGCCCGCTTTCCCAGCTGCTGCCGTTGGCAGCCATGGGTTGGCTGCCCGCCTCTGCGGGCGGCACCGCGGCGCCGGCATGCGCAACGTCAGGCGCGGCGGCCCGCGGCAACTCCGCCGGCATGGACGAAGGCCGCTGCGGCGCCGAGCCGCCTTCGACGGGCACCGGCGCCCTGCCCGGTTCGGGCGCGGCCCCCAGTACTTCTGGCGGCAGGTCCTTGGCTTCGATGACTTGGGCCGGCGCCATCACGGTCAGCCAGTGGCAGATGTTCTCGAGCTGGCGCACATTGCCGGGAAAACTGAAGGTGCTCAGTTGCTGCAGAGCCGCATCGGAAATGCGCTTGGGCTCCACGCCGAGCTGCTTGGCGCTTTGCTGCAGGAAGTGGCGCGTCAGCATGAAGACGTCTTCGCGCCGCTCGCGCAGCGCCGGCAGGCGCAGGCGGATCACGTTGAGGCGGTGGAACAGATCTTCCCGGAAACCGCCTTCCTTGACGCGCTGCTCCAGGTCCTGGTGCGTCGCGGCAATCACGCGCACATTGGTCTTGACGGCGTTGTGGCCGCCGACGCGGTAGAAGTTACCGTCGGAGAGCACGCGCAGCAGCCGCGTTTGCAGGTCAAACGGCATATCGCCGATTTCGTCGAGGAACAGCGTGCCACCGTCGGCCTGCTCGAAGCGGCCGCGGCGCATGGTCTGCGCGCCGGTGAAGGCACCGCGCTCATGGCCGAACAGTTCGGACTCGAGCAGGTCTTTCGGGATGGCGGCCGTGTTGATGGCCACAAAAGGCCCGTTGGCGCGCGGTGAATGTTTGTGCAGCGCACGCGCCACCAGTTCCTTGCCGGAACCGGACTCGCCGGTGATCATCACCGTCACCATGCTCTGGCTCAGGCGGCCAATCGCGCGGAACACGTCCTGCATGGCGGGCGCCTGGCCCAGCATTTCGGGCGTGGCGGCCATGCGTTCTTCGGCCACCTCCTCGCGCTGGCTTTCTTCCACCGCGCGGCGGATCAGCTCGACCGCCTTGGGCAGATCGAACGGTTTGGGCAGGTATTCGAAAGCCCCGCCCTGGAAGGCCGACACGGCGCTGTCCAGGTCGGAAAAGGCCGTCATGATGATGACCGGCAGGCCGGGCAGTTTTTCCTTGACCTTCTCAAGCAGGTCCAGCCCCGAGCCGCCTGGCATGCGGATATCGCTGACCAGGATCTGCGGGCCGTCTTCTTCTGTCGCACTTTCCAGCGCGCTGAGCACCTCGCGCGGGTTGGTGAAACTGCGCGTCGGCAGGCCTTCACGCAGCAAGGCTTTTTCCAGCACAAACCGGATGGACTGGTCGTCGTCCACAATCCAGATCGGTTTCATGTTCTCGTCCCTTTGGTACTACCGGTTATCTGTCAAAGACAACGGATGTCAAGGCAGAGGTATCAGCAACTTGAAATCCGTGCGGCCGGGGACGCTCTCGCACTCAATCAAGCCGTGGTGTTGCTGAACAAAGGTTTGCGCCAATGTCAGCCCCAGTCCGGAACCGCCTTCGCGCCCCGAGATCAGGGGATAGAAGATACGGTCCTTGATGGAGTCCGGAACACCCGGTCCATTGTCGATAACATGCAATTCCAGTGCCAAGCGATAGCGCTGCTTGCCAAAAGTTACTTGTCGGGCAATCCTTGTCCTGAAAGTGATCTGCGCATCCCCCGCGGCAACACGCTCGGCGAGCGCCTGTGCGGCGTTGTGCGCGATGTTGAGCACCGCCTGGATCAGCTGCTCACGGTCACCGCGAAAGTCGGGAATCGAGATGTCGTAGTCGCGCATGACGCGCAGACCCCGCGGAAACTCCGCCAGGATCAGAGAGCGAACCCGTTCGCACACCTCGTGGATGTTGACGTCGCCCACCAGGTGCGGCCGGCGGTGCGGTGCCAGCAACCGGTCCACCAGGGACTGCAGGCGGTCGGCCTCGTGGATGATGACCTGGGTGTACTCGGTCAGCTCCTTGGACTCGATCTCCATCTGCAGCAGTTGCGCCGCGCCCCGAATGCCGCCCAGCGGGTTCTTGATCTCGTGCGCCAGGTTGCGAATCAGCTCCTTGTTGGCCTGCGCCTGGTCGATCAGGCGCTCCTCGCGGTCCTGCTTGGCCTGCTGCTCGAGCGGCAGCAACTCCACGATGGCCTCGCCCGGTGTGTCGGTCTGCGCCACCACCACATGCACGGGCATGGGTTCGCGGTTCAGCGGTTTGAGCCAGGCGTCGTAACGCAGCGCGGCAAATTCATTGCTGCCCGCGCCTTCAAGTGCGTTGTGCAGGATGGCCGGCTCGGTGAAGCAGTCGGGGAGCTGGGAGCCTTCGATGGTGCGGCGCGAGGTGCCCAGCGCGTCTTCGAGCGCCGCGTTGGCAAACACCACCACACCGTTGGTGCGCACCACGGCGACCAGGGTGGCCAGCAGGTCAAAGGACTGGAAACGGGGGATGGCCGGAGCGGCGGCGGGCGCGGAAAGAGTGGGCTTTTTCAAGCCTTCCATTCTGACGCAGAACGGGTTACTGACGGACGGTGTTTACCGGCAAACGGGAAATTTCACGCTTCAGGCCGGCGATGTCGCTCTCGTGGCGGGCGATGCTTTCCTTCATTTCAGCCACACGGTCCAGGTAGCGCTGGTAATTGCGCCCTTCGATGCCCTGCTTCTCCGGCTGGCCGTTGTTGTACTCTTTTTGCTGCTCGGCGAGCCGGAGCTCGGCCTTTTTGAGTTCGGACTCCAGGATGGCGCGTGTGTCGCTGTCCCGGGCGCGTTGCGCGTCGTTGCCAGCGGCAGGCGATGCCTGCGCCGCTGCAGCCACACGCACCGCAGCAGGCCGGCTCTGCGGCATGGTCTGGACCACCGTCACATTGCCGCCTTCAATCTGCCTACAGCCCCGCGACTGCGCATCCTTGGCGTTGTTGATGTATTCGGGCGCAGCGCCTTCCTTGCCGCCGCAGCGGTAGATGCGCTCCTGCGCAAGCGCAGCAGAGACACTGCCGGCGAGGAGAAGGGTCGAAATTGAAAGAAGTACTGTAGGTTTCATGCGTAACCCCAAGCGCCTGTTAGGGCAAGGACGGTCTGTCAGTATCACGCAAAGGTGTCAAAAAGCAAAATGGGCTACCAGATAACCATGCGGCCCAATAAAAAAGGACGGCTTTCGCCGTCCTTTTTTGACCACAGACTGTAAAAAATTACAGTGAGTAGTACATGTCGAACTCGATCGGGTGGGTGGCTTGGCGCAAACGCGTGACCTCGCCCATTTTCAGCTCGATGTAGGCGTCGATCATGGAATCGGTGAACACACCGCCCTTGGTCAGGAAGCTGCGGCCCACGTCGAGGCAGTCCAGCGCCTGGTCCAGGCTGTGGCACACGGTTGGCACTTTCGCATCTTCCTCGGGCGGCAGATGGTACAGGTCCTTGGTGGCGGCTTCGCCGGGATGGATCTTGTTTTCCACGCCATCGAGACCAGCCATCATCAGGGCCGAGAAGCCGAGGTAGGGGTTCATCAGTGGATCGGGGAAACGCGCCTCGATACGGCGGCCCTTGGGGTTGGCCACGTAAGGAATGCGGATCGATGCCGAGCGGTTTTTCGCCGAGTAGGCCAGCTTGACCGGCGCCTCGTAACCAGGCACCAGGCGCTTGTAGCTGTTGGTGCCGGGGTTGGTGATGGCGTTCAGCGCGCGTGCATGCTTGATGATGCCGCCGATGTAGTACAGCGCAAAGTCCGACAGGCCGGCGTAGCCGTCGCCGGCGAACAGGTTCTTGCCGTCTTTCCAGATCGACTGGTGCACGTGCATGCCGGAACCGTTGTCGCCAACGATGGGCTTGGGCATGAAGGTGGCGGTTTTGCCGTAGGCATTGGCCACGTTCTGCACCACGTACTTGAGGATCTGCGTCCAGTCGGCGCGCTGCACCAGCGTGCTGAACCTGGTGCCGATTTCGTTCTGGCCGGCGCCGGCCACTTCGTGGTGGAACACTTCAACCGGGATGCCCAGCGATTCGAGGATCAGGGACATCTCGGCGCGCATGTCCTGCGTGCTGTCGACCGGCGGCACCGGGAAATAGCCCCCCTTGACGGTGGGACGATGGCCGCGGTTGCCGCCTTCGAGTTTGGCGCCCGAATTCCAGGGGGCTTCGTACTCTTCGATCTTGAAGAAGGTGCCCGACATGTCGGTGTTCCAGCGCACGTCGTCGAAGATGAAAAATTCAGGCTCGGGGCCGAAATAGGCAGTGTCGCCCAGGCCAGACGCCTTGAGGTAGGCCTCGGCGCGCTGTGCGATGGAGCGCGGGTCGCGGTCATAGGCCTTGCCGTCGCTGGGTTCCAGCACGTCGCAGCTCATGAACAGCGTGGTTTCTTCGAAGAACGGGTCGATGTTGGCCGTCTTCGGGTCAGGCATCAACTGCATGTCGGAAGCTTCAATGCCTTTCCAGCCTGCAACAGAAGAGCCGTCAAAGGCATGGCCCGAAGTGAATTTGTCTTCGTCAAAGTGGGACACGGGCACGGTCACGTGCTGCTCTTTGCCCCGGGTGTCGGTAAAACGGAAGTCAACAAACTTGACTTCGTTTTCCTTGACCATTTTCATGACGTCTGCGACGGTCTTTGCCATCAGAATCTCCTGTTGCTGGATGGTGGTTAAAAAATTGTTTCGGCATGGTCGAATGCACTTTTTGTGCCAAACCTCCCTCGCGGGTGTTTGCCGGTGATTTAAAGCCAAGCCCCTGATTGTGCCGTCATCCGGCCCCCGTTTGGGCAGCACTGGACGCGCAAAAACGCAAAAGGAGCGAGAAAATTAACGCACCAAAAAAGTGCCAAGTAGAAATGCACTTTATCGGTGCAATTAATTAACGCACCAATTCGGGGCCAAGCTTGGCATTAAAAGTGTGCAGCCCCGCAAGCAGCGCCGGGTAGGCCGAGTTGACGGCATCGGGTGCGCCCTTGACGCCCAGCTCGATGTGCCGGCCGTACTCGGGGTGGTCCACGCTGGGCAAGCTGAACACCTTGACCCCGCTGTGGCGGGCCTCGATGTCGAGCATCAGCGGCGTCAACGCAGCCTCCATGGACCCCATCACAATCACCGACTTTTCCAGGTTGGCCAATTTTTGGTGCAAGCCGGCATAGTGCATGTCCAGCAGCCACGCCATCATCGGCCAGGCCATGACAGGAAAACCCGGCAGGAAATGGACGCCCCCACGGTCGCTCACTTCGAGCCTGCGGCCACTCCCTGCCCCTTTCACGTGTAAAGGGGCCGCTGCGCCTGCGGCCGGGCGAAGCCCGTTCCGCGGCCCCGGCTGGACTAAAGAATCCGCAAAGCAGCTGAAGCCGGGGATCTTGTTGTAGGGGTTGGGAATGATCTCAGCGCCTGCCGGAAACATGCCCATGTTCAGGCGGTGGATGTTGTCGTGCCGGTCCGGCTCATAGGGCACGCCCTGCTCCCTGGCGATGTCCTGCATGCGCTCCCGGATCAGGCGCTCGGCCTCGGGATGCAGCGCCAGCTCTACGCCCAGCGCCCGCGCAGCGCACTGGCGGGTGTGGTCGTCCGGTGTCGCGCCAATGCCACCGGTGCAGAAGACCACATCCCCCGTGGCGCGTGCGGCGGCGAAGGCGCGCGCCAGCGTGGCCGTGATGCGTTCGGGGTCGTCGCCCACGTAGTCGGCATAACTGAGCGGCAGGCCGCGCGCGGCCAGCAGTTCAATCACCTTGGGCAGGTGTTTGTCGGCGCGTTTGCCCGACAGGATTTCGTCACCGACGATGATGAGTCCGAAGTGTGTGGTCATGGAAAAACCAGAAAAGTCATGACAGGGAACCGGGCTGGCCGCCCGGCGCCTCGAGTGTCGGCGCAGGCCCAGCGGGGCCTGCGGGCAGGACGCCATCCGCTATCGTTTCAATAGCATCCTGCGCAAGGGGATCGGGGACCAGGGCATTGTTCTGCTTGCGAAGCTGCTCCAGCGCCGCGAGGCAGTAATGGGAAAACCAGAGGGATGAAAAAGCAAACACCAGGGTGTAGATCCAGATCGCCACCGGCACCAGGATGGGCGCCATGGCGACAAACATCGCGCCCGAGGCCCAGATCAGGCTGGGTGCGGCGCCCAGGTAGCCACTGAGCACGCCGATGCCGAGCAGGCTGCCGCGGTGGAGGCGAAAGATCTCGCGCCGCTCTTCGGCACTCGCATGGTCGACCAGCGCGTCGTAGGCCATCACGCGGTAGGTCAGCCAGCCCCAGATCAGCGGCGGCAGGATCAGTATCAGCGGCGGGACCAGCCACAGCGGCATCGAGACGACCAGCGCGATGGCCGCCAGCAGGGTGGAGCTGAGCGACCAGAACAGGCTGGCCACAAGCGAGCCGCCCTTCTTCCGCTCCAGCAGCGGGAAGCGGCGCTCGGCCACCAGCGCCACCATGGCCGGCGTCATCAGCATCGCGACAAACAGCAGCGCGGCAATCACAATCACGGGGATGGCCATGAAAAGCAGCAGCGCCGGCGCCAGCACCACCCGCAGGTTGCCCAGCCCCAGGCCCTCGAGCCAGCGCACCATGGTGCTCAGCAGCTCATAACTTTCCAGGCCACTGCGCACGGCGGCCAGGGCGTCTTCCCAGAAAAAATAACCGAGCCCGAGTGAGATGACGACCATGATGATCAGCGGCAAGAACGACAGCGCAATCACCCGGGGGTGCAGGCAGTACATGGTTGCGCGCCAGAACGAATCAAGAAGCTTGTTCATGGCCTGAGGATAACCCGCCACGGTGACTGCTGCGGCTTCAGGCCAGTCCCACCAGCCGTTTGAGCCCCAGCCACTGCTGCGACCAGAAACCGCGGCCGTAATCGCGCGACTGCTCGACCTGGTCGCGTACGCCGGTCGGGTCGTAACGATGCTCGAAGTTGGCGGTGCCGAAAAACACGTCCCAGCAGGGCAGCAAGACTCCGAAGTTGTGGCCCCTGGCCGTGTTGTTGCCCGCCGGCTCATGGCCGATGCCTATGCTGTGGTGCATCCGGTGGAAACGCGGGCTGACCCACAGGCGCTCGCCCACCTGCCCGAACCAGAGCCGCACATTGGCATGCTGCAGGCTTTCGCTGAGCTGGGTCAGCGCGACGATGGCGATGAACTGCCCGGGCGCCACACCGATCAGCTGCGCGGCCAGCACCAGCAGGCAGTCGACCGCGATGTCGTCGAGCAGGTGGTTGCGGTTGTCGCTCCACATCGTCATCTGGCGCTGCGCGTGGTGCAGCGAGTGCAGGCGCCACCAGACATCCAGTTGGTGCTGGCCGCGGTGAATCCAGTAGCCCAGCAAGTCAAACGCCACCAGGTAGATCAGGAAGCTGGCCACCGCGCCATCGGTGACGCCGGGCCAGAGCTGGTCGAGGTGAGAAGTGCCGTAGCCGGCGGTGCGCAGGACACCAAACAGGTCGTCAAACACCGGCTCCAGCGTCAAAAACAAGGCGATGCGGAACAGGCCCAGCCGGTGGATCAGGGTGTAGAGGATGTCGGTGCGGATGGCTGCGTGGTC
This sequence comes from Polaromonas sp. AER18D-145, assembly GCF_002379095.1. Lineage (GTDB taxonomy): Bacteria > Pseudomonadota > Gammaproteobacteria > Burkholderiales > Burkholderiaceae_C > Polaromonas. The sequence continues at coordinate 58,821 of NZ_NBZV01000015.1, read as the reverse complement.
CTGCACCGGCTCGACCGGGCGCCAGCGCTGCAGCGGGCCAAACACCACCAGCAGCACCAGGATCTGGATGACACCGACCAGGAGCCAGGCCGTCCCCAGGAAGGCGTCCTCCAGCAGGTTGGCCAGGCCCAGCGCGAACAGGGCCGGCTGCACCACAGCCTCGAACAGCCATTGCTGCACGGCAGAAAAGCCGTTGCCCACCGCGTTGATCAAGCTGTCCATGGTGCTATTTTGCCGCGGGCGCCGTCACGGGCCGGCTGACAGCAACCCAGGCCTTGTAGCGCGGGTGCTCGCGCAGCGTCGCAAAACAGAAGCCGCGCTCTTTCAGCCCGACGATCAGCGGCTCCAGCACGGCGGGCGCCCAGGGGTCCTGGCGCGACCAGATGCCGAGGTGGGCCAGCAGGATGTCGCCCGGCCGGATATCGCGCAATGCCTTTTTCAGCAGCAGGTCGTTGGGGTATTGGCCGCTGGGCAATTCGTCGCCCAGAAAGCCGGCGGGCGACCAGCCCACATGCTCATAACCGCAGGCCTTGGCCGCCGCCATCAAGGCCGGCGAGGTCTTGCCGCCCGGCGCCCGGAACAGCGGTAGCGGCTTCCTGCCGGTGATGGCCTCCAGCCGCGCGCCGGCACGGCCGATCTCTTCGCAGTACTGCGCAGCCGTCCAGGTGAACTCCCGGCCTTCGGACGGGCCGGCCGACGGTTTGATCCGGAACTGCGTCGGCCCGCCCGTCGCCGGCCGCAGGTCGGCGCGCCAGTAGCTGTGGTCCCAGGTGTGGGAGGCGAATTCGTGGCCTTCGGCGGCGCGCGCCTTCCACCAGGGCGCCCAGGCCGCTCCCAGGCTGCCGTCCCCGGTTTTTGTGCGCTCGTTGGCGGCAAAAAAAGTGACCTTGACCTGGTGTTTGGCAAGGATGTCCGCGATCAGCGGCGCCACGTCCATGTGACCCGTGTCCAGCGTGAGGTACAGCGGCTTTCCGGGCTTTCCTTGCACATCAAAACAGCCTTCAGCCCATGCCGAACGGGCGCCAGAAGCTATAAAAAACGTAGCAGTCAACAGCATAACGAACGGCCGCAGAGCCCTCCCCTTCAAGCCGGGGCCGCGGAACCGGCCTTGGCCTGTCCTGAGCTTGCCGAAGGGCCGGGCCGCAGGCGCAGCGGCCCCCGAGGGGCTGGAGCCTGCGGCTCCAAAGCTGCCTGCGCAGCCTTGGACAGGCGACAGAGGCGAAGCCTCCGGCGAGCCGCGGCCTGCAAGGCCTCGGGAGCTACACGAAGTGAGCAACCGTGGGGGCCTATCTAGGCGCGTGATCCAGCGTCCAGACGCCATGGGGACTCTTTCCAACATTGACCTGGCGCACCACCTTGCGGCTGGCCATGTCGATCACCGTGAGTTTGCGCGCCCAGCGCGAGGTGACATAAATGAATTTTCCGTCACGCGAGACATCCATGCAGTCGGGTCCGCCAGGCGCCGGGTAAACGTCCACCACGGCCATGGTCTGCAGGTCGATCTTGCTGATGGTGTTGCCCACCCGGTTGCTGACCAGCACATGGCGGCCGTCGCCCAGCGCGCGAAAGGCATGGGCACCCGCGCCGGTCTTGATGCTGCGGCTGCGCTGCGGCTGCTTGCCGCTGACGTCGTAAACCTCGACCGCGTCGCTGCCGGTTAGTCCGACCAGCAGGAATTTGTCATCGGGCGTGCCGAACACGTCGGCGGGCGTCAGGCCCGTCGGCGTGCGCCACTTGATGGTCTGGGTGCCCAGGTCGATCGCGATCAGCTCGTCGCTGTCCTGCATCGACGAATACACCGTGGTGCTTTTGCTGTCTATCCACAAATGGCTGGGCGTCTTGCTGGTGGGGACACGCTTGACCAGCGTGACATCGGTGCCGTCCCAGCGGTAGATGTCGATGTGGTTGAGCCGGTTGGCCGCCGTGACAAACCACTTCATGTCGGGCGAAAAGCGCAGGTGGTAGGGATCGATGATGCCGCGCACCACGCGCTGGACCTCGGCGGTCCGGGGGTCGATGAAGGTCAGCGTGTCCGAGAGCGCGTTGGCCACGATCACCGACTTCTCGTCAGGTGTGAGGTACAGGTGGTGCGGCTGCTTGCCGGTGGGGATGCGCCGGGTTTCCGTCCAGTCGGCCGGATTGATGACGCTGACGCTGTCACTGAGCGAATTGAGCACCAGCAGGGGCATGGTCTGCGTCTGCGTCTGGGCCTGGGCCGGAACAGCGGCTGCGCCCAGGCAGGTGCACAGGACGGCGGCAAACAAACGGAGGGGGAAATTCACGCAATGGCTTTCTTCGGACAACCGGGAAGTTTACCGGCAGGCCTTTATCAACGCGCCAGGGGCCCGGTCCGCTTACATCCCTTACGATCCGGTGATGAATTTGGTAGAGATCGCCGGCACACGGCTTGAAGTGCAGTCCATCGCCGGTTCGGCCGGCCTGGCACCGCTTGTTTTCCTGCACGAAGGCCTGGGCTCGGTCAGCCTGTGGACCCAGCGCGGCCGCAGCTGGCCGCAAGCAGTCTGCCAGGCCACCGGCCGCGCCGGCCTGGTGTATTCGCGGCGCGGCTACGGCCAGTCCGATGCCGTGCCCGATGTGCGCGGCGCCGGCCGCCTGGCGCCCGACTACATGCACCGCGAAGCGTGGGAGGTGTTGCCGGCCCTGCTGGCCAGCCAGGGCATCGCCCAGCCCGTGCTGCTGGGCCACTCGGACGGCGCGAGCATCGCCCTGCTCCATGCGAGCCGGCATCCGGTGAGCGCCGCCATCGTCATGGCGCCGCACCTGATGGTTGAGGATGTCGCGATTCAAGCCATTGCCCAGGCCACCGCGGCATTCGAGTCTGGCGCACTGCGCGTGCGCCTGGCCCGCCACCATGCCGATGTGGACTGCGCTTTCTGGCAATGGAACGACGTCTGGCTGTCGCCCGGTTTTCGCAGCTTTGACATCCGGCCCGACTGCCGGCGCATCAGTGCGCCGCTGCTGGCCATCCAGGGGCTGGGCGACGAATACGGCACCCTGGCGCAGCTCGACGAGCTGGCGCTGGCCGCGCCACAGGCCATGCAATTGCGGCTGCCCGATTGCGGCCATTCGCCGCAGCGCGACCAGCCCGACAGGACGTTGGAAGCCATTGCCGGCTTTTTGCAGCCCATGCGTTAGAAGCGCATCGGGTGGGGGTCTGGACAGCGGAAATTGGCCTCAGCAAGGACCATGGCTGCCGGATTTGCGAGCCCATCACCGGTGATGGCACAAGGAGGCAATGAAAAATGGACGGCTGCGGCCGATGCCCGGCCGCCCCGTCCCAACCCAGGCGGACTGCAAGGCGCGCTGTCAAGTCAGCAGCTGATTGCGCCCGTTCGCCATTGGCTTCAAGCGGCCAAGACCCGAATGTCCAGCGTGCTACCCCCTCCCCGGCCAAAGCGCCTGTCCGAAGCGATGCGGGTCCTGCACCGAATGGCCGGGGATTCCGGCCTACCTGTCGATGGACACGCCCAGAGTGATGGCCACGATGAAGCAAGCGCTCGACACCTTTTTGTTATACACACCACACAATTTTTAAATATAAAGGGTTAATTTCTATTTTTTTATGAAGAAATTGTGATTATTTCTATTTCCAAACACGCAAATTAGGAGCAGTGTTTAACTTGTAACTATAGGTAAGTATTCGGGGAGGTTACAACATGACGGAAAATTCGCAATGGGCGTTGATCTGGCTGTCCCTGCTGGCAATGCTCAGCCTGTGGTTTGGATTGTGGCTACATTGGGCCAAGCTGGGAAAACAACGTATCCCTGCGCATTGGCCACTGCATGCGCGGGTACTGGTGAACGCGGAGGAATTGCGGGTTTGGCGCTGGCTCGCAGAAACCTTTGATGACCATCATGTGATGATCAAAATGCCGGTGACCCGCTTCACCCGGCCAACGCCAGCGAAAACGGCCGGCACCTGTATGAATTGCTCAAGAACACCAATTGCACGTTTTCAGTGTGTGCCAGTGACGGCCACGTTGTCGGCTGTGTCGATGTACCCAAGCCTTTCGGCCTCTCGCGAAAGAGCAGTATCCTGAAAGAAAATTTACTCGCGCAATGCGGCATTTCCTACATCGTGGTCAACCCCGGCCGGCTGCCCAGCCCGGCAGAAATTCGCAACGAATTCCTCGGTGAAGTGGCGTCAAGAGCCAGGTACTTGAAGCGCGAGGAAGCCGCCGTGGAGGCCGCCCGCATCAACCTGAAAAAGACGCTGGTGCAGCAGCGCCGCATGCGCGGCCTCAAAACCGCCAATGACGAGCATGGCGGTTCCAGCGGCATACCCAGTCAGTGGCACGACGCCTTCCTCATTCAGGCCAACAGCCGTCCGGCCGAATTGAGACACGCCAACGGGTACCGGCTGACCTGAACCGGCGACGGTGCATGAAATGCGGTCAGGCCGCAATACCGGCCAGATCCGGCGCCGGCAGCAGGGTGGAAATGCTCGGGTAGCTACTGGGTTTTTGCGAACACTTGCAACCGGGCGGCCTGTGCAGAATCAGGCAGGACTTCTCATGGTATTTCCAGTCCCCGCGCTGGACCGTGAAGTTCATCTCCTCCGCTACAAAATTCATAGCTTGCTCCGTACAGGGGACGGCGGCTACAGCCACAAAACCCTGTTGAACCAAGCCGGCGCAGACGCGCCGCGTGCCAAAGCCCCGAGAGAAAAGAATGTCCGGCAATGGCATGTGGTTTGCCACACGCCTATTGCACCGGGCCGGACAGGAACAGGGTCATGGCCGACCGCGCAACAGCCCCTCGGCTTTCTGGGGCCGCCCGCGCGTCTGGGCCAGCTTTTCCTGATCGACGCAGCGGACTCTGGCACGCCTTGCCCGCGCCGGCCCCATGGCACACCTCGGCGAACTGGCGCCGGCCGCGCCGCAGACCATGCAACTGCGGGCTGCCCGACTGCGGCATTCACCGCAGCGCGACCAGCCCGACAGGACGCTGGAAGTGGCGGTGCGCTTCCTGAAGGATGTGCCCTGGGAGGCTGTGCGATTGCTATGGATTGATTAGCTGCCTGCGCCCGTCCAGCAAGGAGTTCAACGCTTTTCAGCCTGTTTTTTTGTCCGGCTCGGGAGTGCAGCCGCAGCCGTCGGTCACATCGATGTAATAGGTCGCCCAGGGACTCGAGGCAAAACGAGCAGACAGCGGCTTGGCCGCCGTGTCCGTAAACCGGTCCGCGTCGTAGACCACCCAGAGCGGGCCCAACCCGCCCAGGGCCAGTGGCCGGCCATCCAGGTGGGTGGCCACGATCACCCGGTAGTGGGTGGCGTCGGCGGCCGGCAACTGGGCCGTGTATCCGTCGACGGCATAAAGCTTGAACAGGGTCTGCGGCGTGACCGTGACGGCGCAGGCCTTCATGACGTCGGTCAGCAAGGGCCCCTTGAGCGTGTGCGGCTTGCCGTCGTATTCCAGGGTCGGCTGGATGGTGGCGGACGGCATCGCCGCCAGGCTGGCAAAGTCGAACACCCGCGCCTTGGAGAAGCTGATGTTCTGCCGCACCAGCATCCGGTCCATGGCCGGATCCAGCGCGCCACGGTTGCCGCTGCCGATCAGCCCTCCCACCGTCAACAGCGTGGAGCTGCGGGAGCCACTGGGGGCGTGCTGCGCCAGGCCCAGCGAAGGCAGGGTCACCGCCCCGATGGCGGCGACGCCCAGAAAGTGACGGCGATGGTTTTTCATGACGGCCTCCCCGGTAACATTTGTAGGTCTTTTTACAAAGAAATACAGCGTAACCGGGTGTCAGGTGCCTCCGACTGGGGTTTTCCCGATCCGGCGCTGACGCGCGTCGCCTCAGACCGTGGGTGCGCCGGCAATGGCCGCCAGGTCCTGCGCCGTCAACCAGCGCCATTGGCCGGGTTTCAGGTCGGCCGGCAGATCCAGCGACCCGATGCGGGAGCGGTGCAGGCCCGCCACGTCTTCCACCCGGTTGCCCACCGCCGCAATCATGCGTTTGACCTGGTGGTACTTGCCTTCGGTGAGGGTCAGGCGCAAGGTCTGCTCGCCGGTTTTCTCGCAGGCTGCGGCGCGCACCGGCTTGGGGTCGTCGTCCAGCACCACGCCAGCCAGCAGCTTCTGGACCTGTTTGTCATCGACCGGGTGTTTGGCCGTGACGTCGTACACCTTGGGCACATGGTGTTTGGGTGAACTCATGCGGTGGATGAACTTGCCGTCGTCAGACAGCAGCAGCAGGCCGGTGGTGTCCTGGTCCAGCCGCCCGACCGCCTGCACACCGGCCGCCGCCCCGCCGCCGCGCTGGCGAATCGGCGCCGGCAGCAGGGTGTAGATGCTCGGGTAGGTGCTGGGTTTTTGCGAGCACTCGTAGCCGGCCGGCTTGTGCAGCATCAGGTAGGCCTTCTCGTGGTATTCCCAGTCCACGCCCTGGACCGTGAAGTGCAGCCCATCCGCTACGAAATCAATAGCAGGTTCCGCACAAGGGGCGCCGGCTACAGCCACAAAACCCTGTTGAATCAAGCCGGCGCAGACGCGCCGCGTACCGAAACCCTGGGAGAAAAGAATGTCTTGAAGTTGCATGGTGACCATGGCGCTATTGTCGCCCGGCAAGTCGGGCCGCCCGCCTACTTGGCAAAGCGGCTGCTTCCCGCACAGCGCAATGTCATCGCGGCTTAAATTGCCTTGCATTGCGCGCTGGCGCAAAGCTGCCGGCGCTTGCGCCCAGGCCGCCAGTCTTTCCTTCAACCACAGCGCATGGGCAGCCCCACGATGATCAACAAAAAACGCCTTGTCATGACCATTCTCATCACCTTCCTGGCCACGCTGGCCGGTGTGCTGCTTGCCGCCAACTTCACCACCGGCGAGAAAAACGTCAACCGTGAACTCCCCCGCCTGTACAACACCGCAGACCCGCAGTACCTGCGGGCCATGGGCTCGCTGCTGGGGCCGGCGCTGGTCGGCGGCAACCGGGCGCGGGAACTGCTCAACGGCGACCAGATCTTTCCGGCCATGCTGGCCGCTATACGCGGGGCCAAACGCAGCATCACGTTTGAAACCTACATTTACTGGTCGGGCGACATCGGCCGCGAGTTTGCCGACGCACTGACCGAGCGCGCCCAGGCCGGCGTCAAGGTGCATGTGCTGCTGGACTGGGTCGGCAGTGCCAAGATCGACGGCTCCTTCCTTGAAAAAATGGAGGCGGCTGGCGTGGAGATCCGCAAGTTTCACAAGCCGCACTGGTACAACTGGGGGCGCATGAACAACCGCACCCACCGCAAGCTGCTGGTGGTGGATGGCGGCCTCGGCTTCACCGGCGGAGTCGGCATAGCACCGCAGTGGACCGGCAACGGGCAGGACGCCGACCACTGGCGCGATTCGCATTTCAGCATTGAAGGCCCGGCCGTGGCGCAAATGCAGGCGGTTTTCATGGACAACTGGCTCAAGGTGACCGGTCGGGTGATGCACGGCGAGGCCTACTTCCCGGCGCTGGCGCCCGCAGGCAACAGCCGTGCGCAGGTGTTTTCAAGCTCTCCGTCGGGCGGCAGCGAAAGCATGCAGCTGATGTACCTGCTGTCCATCACGGCTGCTGCCCGCAGCATCGACCTGTCCAGCGCGTACTTTGTGCCTGACGAGTTGACCAGCAAGGCCTTGACCGAAGCGCTCAAGCGCGGCGTCAAACTGCGCATCATCACGCCCGGCGAAATCATCGACACCGACACCGTTCGCGCCGCATCCCGGGGCAGCTGGGGCCCGCTGCTCAGGGCCGGGGCGGAGATTTACGAGTACCAGCCCAGCATGTACCACGTCAAGGCCATGGTGGTGGACCAGCTGCTGGTTTCGGTCGGTTCGACCAATTTTGACAACCGCTCCTTCCGCCTGAACGATGAAGCCAACCTCAACGTCTTCGACGCCGACTTTGCCAAACGTCAGACCCAGGTGTTTGAAGACGACCTCAAGCGCGCACGCCGGATCACCTACGAGCAATGGGAAGCGCGCCCGCTCAAGGAAAAAATCATGGAGCGGCTGGCGCTGCTGCTTGAGTCCCAGCTCTGACAAAGGCAGAAGCGGCGGGTTGCCGCAGGGCACGGAAAAGAAGTCGGGCATTGCACGTTCGGGTTGCGATTTACCCAAGAAAAAAGGCCGCTGACTATCTCTAGTTAGCGGCCTTTGTCATGCGGTCTGGTGGAGCTGGGGGGATTTGAACCCCCGTCCGCAAGCCTTGTTCGGGCAGATCTACATGTTTAGCGGTCTGATTTGAGTCTCGCCACCTGTGTCGCGCAGTCGCACGCTACACAGGACGCCAGCACCCTATTTTCTTGCCCCGGGTTAAGGTACCCAGCCCGGAGCCAGCCGATGAAATTATCTTTACAGCCGGGAGCATTTAGCTTGCGCTAAACACCCCTTGCCCAGCCCATCGGCCTGCTGTTGTAAAGCTCACTGGCAATTAAGCAGCGAGTGCGAAACGTTCGTCGTTTGCAGTTAGTTTGTTTGAATCAGTTTTACGAGCACACTCAGCTCGACATGCACCACACCGCGTCCGAACCCACGTCGAAACCAATGCAGCCCCAAGTTAACTAGTTTAAGCCATTCGCAGCAAATTCAAGAGGGATGACGGCGAAACAATGGTGGCGTCGGCTTTCCAGTGACGGGTATCTGCCAGCACACCGAGGTAACCGTAGGCTGCGGCCACGGTCGGCATGCCGGCGGCGCGCCCGGCGACGATGTCCCGCTCGTCATCACCGACATAGACACAGCGCCCGGGATGGAGCTGGAGCTGACGGGCGGCTTCCAGCAGCGGCGCCGGATGCGGCTTGGCGTGCGGGGTGGTGTCGCCACTGATGATGGTCCGCGCGGAGCCAAACAGCGGCATCCTGCGCGTCAGCGGCAGGGTAAAACGCGCCGATTTGTTGGTCACCACGCCCCATTTGAGGCCGGACCGGTCAATTTCCGCAATCAGCTCGGCCACGCCGTCAAAGGCATAGGTGCGCTCGGTCATGCAGGCTTCGTAGTTGGCAAAAAATTCTTCTTTCAGCTCGCTAAAACCGTCGTCGTCGGGCGTCAGCCCGAAAGCAATATCAATCATGCCGCGCGCGCCCGCACCGGCCATGGGCCGGTAATCGGCCAGCGGCAGCGGCGCCAGCCCGCGGTCGGTGCGCATCTTGTCGGCGGCAGCGCCCAGGTCGGGCGCACTGTCGATCAGCGTGCCATCCAGATCGAACAGCACAGCCTCAATGTCGTTGAACATCGGCCCCATCACGGTTTCTGCGTGGCCAGCAGGTAATTGACGCTGGTGTCGGCACTGAGCCAGTAATGCCCGGTCAGCGGGTTGTATTCCATGCCTTTCGTCTGCTGCAGATCGAGCCCGGCACGGCGGCAATAAGCGGCCAGTTCGCTGGGTTTGATGAATTTGGCGTATTCATGGGTGCCACGTGGCAACAGGCTCAGTACGTACTCCGCTCCGACGATGGCAAACAGAAAGGCCTTGGCATTGCGGTTGATCGTGGAAAAGAACACCTGGCCACCGGGCCTGACCAGCGTCGCGCAGGCCCGCACCACAGAGGACGGGTCGGGCACATGCTCGAGCATTTCCATGCAGGTGACCACATCAAAGCTCCCCGGCTGTTCGGATGCCAGTGCTTCAGCACTGATCTCCCGGTACTCGACGCCCTGGGTATTGGCCTCGAGCGCGTGAAGCTGCGCCACCTTGAGCGCCTTGGTCGCCAGGTCGATGCCCAGAACCTGGGCGCCCCGGCGGGCCATGGCATCGGCGAGAATGCCGCCACCGCAGCCAATATCGAGGACGCGCTTGCCCTGGAGCGGCGCCAGGGCCTCGATCCAGCCCAGCCGCAAGGGATTGATCTGGTGCAGGGGGCGGAACTCGCTCTCGGTGTCCCACCAGCGGTGGGCGAGATCGGAAAATTTGGCCAGCTCGGCCGGGTCTGCGTTTTCAGTGGTGTGCATGGATCTGATTATCGCCCGCCCATAAAAAAACCGCGCCGTAGCGCGGTTTTTTAAGCGATCCTTGGAGGATTACTTGTTGGCGCGGGTGCCAACCACTTCGATTTCCACGCGACGGTTCTTAGCGCGGCCTTCAGCAGTCTTGTTGTCAGCAACTGGCTGTTTCTCGCCTTTGCCTTCAGTGTAGACGCGGTTTTTCTCGATGCCCTTGGACACCAGATAAGCCTTGACAGACTCCGAGCGGCGAACCGACAGCTTCTGGTTGTAGGAATCGCTACCCACTGCATCGGTGTGACCGACAGCAATGATGACTTCCAGGTTGATGTCCTTGATCTTGCCGACCAGGTCGTCAAGCTTGGCTTTGCCTTCAGGCTTGAGCACAGACTTGTCAAAGTCGAAGAACGCGTCAGCGGCGTAAGTGACCTTGGTGGCTGCGGGAGGAGCTACCGGTGCGGGAGCAGGACGGGCGGCAGGAGTTGCGGCGGCGGGAGCCGGGGCAGGAGCTGCTACAGGAACGATAGCGCCGTCGCAACCTGGGGCGGCAGTAGCCGGGGTCCAGTTAGCATCGCGCCAGCAGTATTCGTTGGTTCCGTTTTTCCAGACCAGCTCATTGGTGCCGTTTTTCCAGTTGTCAATTGTTTGTGCACCAGCGGCGGTTGCAAGCGCTGCGGAAGCAAACAACATTGCCACTTTGTTGAGTTTCTTCATGGTTCTCCTCTAGAGAAAAGCCGCAGACTTGCTGCGATTGGATACACGCCGTAAGTGACCATCACTCAAAGCGTTACAGTTATTGTGCCATAGCTCATTGACCGTTCAAGCGCGCTATCGGCTTCGTCTGACAGAGAATCGAGATTCTTTGTTTTTTGTTGCGGACTTGCCACACCCCGATCAGGCCCTGCTCAGGCCTTAAAATCAGCAGGCTTATCTCCCTGCGCGTTGCAATATCCTTTTCAGGCCTCTCATGACCCAGTTTGCCAAAGAAACCCTGCCCATCAGTCTTGAAGAGGAGATGCGGCGCAGCTACCTGGATTACGCGATGAGCGTGATCGTGGGTCGCGCCCTGCCCGATGCGCGCGATGGCCTCAAGCCGGTGCACAGGCGCGTGCTGTTTGCGATGCATGAGCTCAACAACGACTGGAACCGGCCTTACAAGAAATCGGCCCGAATCGTCGGCGACGTGATCGGCAAGTACCACCCGCATGGCGACCAGTCGGTTTATGACGCGATTGTGCGCATGGCCCAGGACTTTTCCATGCGCCACATGCTGGTGGACGGCCAGGGCAACTTCGGCTCGGTGGATGGCGACAGCGCCGCGGCCATGCGTTACACCGAGGTGCGCCTGTCCAAGATCGCCCAGGAGATGCTGACCGACATCGACAAGGAAACCGTCGATTTCGGGCCCAACTATGACGGCAGCGAAAAAGAGCCGCTGGTTCTTCCTTCGCGCATTCCCAACCTGCTGATCAATGGCTCGGGCGGCATCGCGGTGGGCATGGCCACCAACATCCCGCCGCACAACATCAACGAGGTCGTTGATGCCTGTCTGCACCTGCTGAAAAACCCCCAGGCCAGCATCGACGAGCTGATGGAAATCATCCCGGCACCCGACTTCCCCACCGCCGGCATCATTTACGGCATCAACGGGGTCAAGGACGGTTACCGCACCGGCCGCGGCAAGGTGGTCATGCGTGCGCGCTGCCACTTCGAGGACATCGACAAGGGCCAGCGCCAGTCCATCATCGTTGACGAGCTGCCTTACCAGGTCAACAAGAAAACGCTGCAGGAACGCATGGCCGAGCTCGTCCACGAGAAAAAAATCGAGGGCATCAGCCACATCCAGGACGAAAGCGACAAGTCCGGCATGCGGCTGGTCATCGAGCTCAAGCGCGGCGAAGTACCCGAGGTGGTGTTGAACAACCTGTACAAGCAGACGCAGCTGCAGGACACCTTCGGCATCAACATGGTGGCGCTGGTCAACGGTCAGCCTAAGCTGTGCAACCTGAAAGACCTGATCCAGGTGTTTCTGTCGCACCGCCGCGAGGTGGTCACGCGGCGCACGGTATACACGCTGCGCAAGGCGCGCGAGCGCGGCCATGTGCTCGAGGGCCTGGCCGTCGCGCTGGCGAACATTGATGACTTCATCGCCATCATCCGCAACGCGCCGACACCGCCGGTCGCCAAGGCCGAGCTGATGCTGCGCCCCTGGGACAGCAGCCTGGTGCGCGAGATGCTGACGCGCACCCGCGCGGACGGAGGCGTGGTCAATGCCGACGACTACCGCCCGGACGGGCTGGAGAAGGACTTCGGCATGGGCAGCGACGGCCTGTACCGCCTGTCCGAAACCCAGGCTCAGGAAATCCTGCAGATGCGCCTGCAACGCCTGACCGGCCTGGAGCAGGACAAGATCGTCGCCGAGTACAAGGAAGTCATGGCGGAAATCGACGACCTGCTCGACATCCTGGCGCGTCCGGAACGTGTCTCGACCATCATCGGCGAAGAACTCGCCGTCATCCGCCAGGAATTCGGCCAGTCCAAACTGGGCCTGCGCCGCAGCCAGGTCGAACACAGCTCGTTCGACCTGAGCACCGAAGACCTGATCACGCCCACCGACATGGTGGTCACACTCTCGCACACGGGCTACATCAAGAGCCAGCCCCTGTCGGAGTACCGGGCGCAAAAACGCGGCGGTCGCGGCAAGCTCGCCACGGCCACCAAGGAAGACGACTGGGTCGACCAGCTCTTCATCGCCAACACGCACGACTACATCCTGTGTTTTTCCAACCGCGGCCGGCTCTACTGGCTCAAGGTGTGGGAAGTGCCGGCGGGATCGCGTGGCTCGCGCGGCCGGCCCATCGTCAACATGTTCCCGCTGCAGGAAGGCGAAAAAATCACGGTGGTGCTGCCGCTGACCGGCGAAAAGCGGACCTTCCCGGCGGACCAGTATGTGTTCATGGCGACCAGCATGGGCACGGTCAAGAAAACCCCGCTGGAAGACTTCAGCAACCCGCGCAAGGCCGGCATCATTGCCGTGGACCTCGATGACGGCGACTACCTGATAGGCGCCGCGCTGACCGACGGCAAGCACGACGTGATGCTGTTCTCGGACGGCGGCAAGGCGGTGCGTTTCGATGAAAACGACGTGCGTCCGATGGGCCGCAATGCCCGCGGCGTGCGTGGCATGATGCTCGACGAAGGCCAGGGCGTGATCGCCATGCTGGTGGCGGAAGATGAAGAACAAAGCGTGCTGACGGCCACCCAGAACGGCTACGGCAAACGCACCTCCATCCAGGAATACACGCGTCATGGCCGCGGCACCAAAGGCATGATTGCCATCCAGCAAAGCGAGCGCAACGGCAAGGTCGTCGCCGCCACCCTGGTTCACACCGACGATGAAATCATGCTGATCACCGACAAGGGTGTACTGGTTCGCACCCGTGTCAGCGAGATCCGGGAAATGGGTCGCGCCACCCAGGGCGTCACACTGATCGGCCTCGACGCAGGCTCCCAGCTCAGCGGCCTGCAGCGCATCGTGGAGAACGACGCCAGCCTGGACGACAATGAAACCGACACAGACACAGGCACACCTGCCTCCAACCCGGAAACGAATTGATGAAAAAACTGCTCACCACCCTCCTGATTGCTGGCTGCGCCTTCTCGGCCGCGAGCCAGGCCCAAACGACTGATCCCAAGCTCGAGTGGGCCACTCGGCTGGTCGCCCTGCAGCAGGGGCCGGACCTGGACAGCCTGGTCGAACAACTGGCCGGCAGCGCCACCCAGGACCTGATCGCCGGCTGGGAATCCAGGCTGGAAACCTCCGTCCCCCCGGCCAAACAGGCCAAGGCTACCGAAGACCTCAACGCAGAGCTTGCCAAGTTCGCCGCAGATGCCAACAAGATCATCGGCAGCAAGGTCAGCCAGGCCAACAGGGATGCCCTGGTGCCGGCCTACATGGACCGATTCACCCTGGACGAACTCAAGCAGCTCACCGCTTTTTTTGAGTCTCCAGCCGTGAAAAAATACAAGGCAACCACGCCTGATCTGGTCAATGTCTTTGTGAAAAAACTGGTGGAGTCCTCCAGAACCGAGATCCAGGCCCGCGCCAAGCAGTTCAATGAAACCGCCACCAAAATCGTAGGCACTGCACCAGCGGCCAAACCTGCAGGCGCTGCACCAGCGGCCAAACCCGCGAAGAAATGACGCGCGGCTGTTTCCCCAAGCCGGCGTGCCGTCGCCCAACCTTCCGCCTGTGCGACGCCGTCCTGCCCGCCGGGCTTGAGACGCCTTATCCATGACCCAAAGCCTTCAGCAACTTCGCGTAAAAATCGACTCGGTCGACCAGCAATTGCTGGCGCTTCTGAACCAGCGTGCCGCGCTGGCCAACGAGGTCGGCGAGATCAAACGCCAGGACGGCTCGCCCGTCTTCCGGCCGGAACGTGAGGCCCAGGTCATCCAGGGGCTGCAGGCGGCCAACCCCGGTCCGCTCAAAGGGGACAACATCGCCCACATCTGGCGCGAAGTCATGTCGGCCTGCCGTGCGCTCGAGGCGCCCCAGCGCGTGGCCTACCTCGGCCCCGCCGGCACCTTCAGCGAACAGGCGGCGGTGCAGTTTTTCGGCTCCAGCATCGAACACGTGCCTTGCGCCAGCTTTGACGAGGTGTTTCGCGCCGCGACGGCCGGCACCGCCCAGTTCGGCGTGGTCCCGGTAGAAAACAACACCGAAGGCGTGGTGACACGCACGCTGGACCTGTTCCTGAATTCGCCGCTGCATGTGGTGGGCGAAACCAGCCTGCTGGTGCGCCACAACCTGCTGCGCCTGACGGCGTCGCTCGACGGCATCGAGGTCGTGCTGGCCCACGCACAGGCGCTGGCGCAATGCCAGGGCTGGCTCACCACGCATCTGCCCCACGCCGAGCGGCGCGCAGTCTCCAGCAACGCAGAAGGAGCGCGCCTGGCGGCCAGCAACCCCGCGTGGGCCGGCATCGCCAGCGAGCGTGCGGGTGCCGAATTCGGCCTGCACATTGCGGCCCATGCGATCCAGGACGACGCTTTCAACCGCACCCGCTTCGCCGTGATCTGCCTGCCGCAGGTGCTGGCCGCGCCGCAGGCGTCGGGCAAGGACTGCGTCAGCCTGATCGTGTCGGTTCCGAACAGGCCAGGCGCTGTCCACGACATCCTGGTCCCGCTGAAGACCCACGGCGTGTCGATGACACGCTTCGAGTCGCGCCCTGCCCGCTCGGGCCAGTGGGAGTACTTTTTCTACATCGACTTGCAGGGCCACCCTTCGCAGCCCAACGTGGCTGCGGCCCTGAAAGACCTGCAGCAGCTTTGTGCGTTCTACAAAGTGCTGGGCACCTACCCGGTCAGCGACTGAAAAAATGAATCAATTGCAGGCAACCTTGGCACCCCTTCATGTTTGAACAGTTAGGTTTGATTGGCTGCGGCCTGATGGGTGGCTCCTTTGCACTGGCGCTCAAACGCGCCGGTCTGGTCAAGCGGGTGGTGGGTTACAGCAAGTCGCCGTCCACGACCGAACGCGCACGCCAGATGGGCGTGATCGACGTGGAAGCGCCTTCGGCTTTGCTGGCGGTGTCCGGCGCCGACATCGTGCTGCTGGCCGTGCCGGTGTCCGCCACCGAGGCCACCTTCAAGGCCATCCGCCACCTGGTCACCCCTACGACGTTGATCATGGACGTCGGCTCCACCAAGCGCGATGTCGTGGACGCCGCGCGCCGGGTGCTGCGCGACCACCTCGGCTGTTTTGTGCCGGCCCATCCGATCACCGGCAAGGAAGTCTCGGGTGTCGAACATGCCGATGCGGACCTGTACACCGGAAAGCAGGTCATCCTGACGCCGATCGAGCGCACCTTCACGGTCCAGCTTCAGAAAGCCGTGGATGTCTGGACGGCGCTGGGCTGCAACGTCGTCAAGATGTCCCCCCAGTCGCATGACGCTGCGTATGCCGCCGTCAGCCATCTGCCGCACCTGATCGCGTTTGCGCTGATCAACAGCATCTCCGGCCAGGCCCAGGGCAATGACTACCTGTCGCTGGCCGGCCCGGGGTTTCGCGACTTCACCCGCATTGCGGCGAGCGATCCCAAAATGTGGCGTGACATCCTGATTGCCAACCGGGAAGAGTTGCTGGAGCAGTCGAAGATTTTCCAGGCCACCCTGCACTCGCTTGAAAAACTGATCAGCAGCGGCGATGGCGATGCGCTGGAAGCAGGTATCGACCATGCGAGCCACACCCGTGCCAACTGGCGGATGACCCCCCCCAAAGCTCTCAAATAGGCGCGGGGCCATGTTCGATACCGAGTTCCTGGACCTTCCAGCACTGACGGGTGCCGGCGGCAGCGTGCACCTGCCCGGCTCCAAAAGCATTTCCAACCGGGTCCTGTTGCTCGCGGCGCTGAGCGAGGGCCGCACCACGGTGCATGACCTGCTCGCTTCTGACGACACCGCCGTGATGCTGGCCGCGCTGCGGCAGCTCGGCTGCACGGTGGCGCAAAGCGGCAACAGCGCCGTCATCGACGGCCTGGGCGGCCGACTGGCGCAAAGGCAGGCCAAACTGTATCTCGGCAACGCGGGCACCGCCATGCGGCCACTGACGGCGGCACTGGCGCTGCTGGGTGGCGACTTTGAACTGTCCGGCGTGCCGCGCATGCACGAGCGTCCGATTGGCGACCTCGTCGATGCCCTGCGCGGCCTGGGTTGCGCCATTGACTATTTGGGCGAAGACGGTTTTCCGCCGCTGCGCATCCGCACCGGCCGACTGACGCTGGATGCCCCGATCCGCGTGCGCGGCGATGTTTCCAGCCAGTTCCTGACCGCCCTGCTGCTGGCCCTGCCGCTGGTGGCCACACGCGATATCCACATCGACGTGATCGGCGAGCTGATCTCTCGCCCCTACATCGAGATCACGCTGAACCTGCTGGCGCGCTTTGGCATCACCGTCCAGCGCGAAGGCTGGCAGCGTTTCACCATTCCGGCCGGTAGCCGCTACCGCTCGCCCGGCGAGATCCATGTCGAAGGGGATGCCTCGTCCGCTAGCTATTTCATAGCACTTGGCGCAATAGCGGAGCCGGCCAAGGGCCAAAATGGCATCGAAGTTGTGGGGGTGGGCGCGGACTCCATCCAGGGCGACATCCGTTTTGTGGAAGCCGCGCGGATGATGGGCGCACACATCGACAGCACGCCCAATACCTTGCGTATCTCGCGCGGCGCCTGGCCGCTCAAGGCGATTGACCTCGACTGCAACCACATCCCCGATGCGGCCATGACGCTGGCCGTGATGGCGCTGTATGCAGACGGCACCACCACGCTGACCAACATCGCCAGCTGGCGCGTCAAGGAAACCGACCGCATCGCCGCGATGGCCTGCGAGTTGCGCAAGCTGGGGGCCAGTGTGGAGGAAGGCGCCGATTTCATCCGCATCACGCCGCCGCTCCAGTGGCGCACCGCCGCCATCCATACCTACGACGATCACCGCGTGGCCATGTGTTTCTCGCTAGCGGCCTTCAACCCGGCGCGCCTGCCGGTGCGCATTCTGGACCCGAAATGTGTCGCCAAGACCTTTCCGGACTACTTCGAAGCCCTGTTTTCGGTATCGGTGACCGAGCACCGGTTGATCCCGGTGATCTGTGTGGACGGCCCCACCGCATCGGGCAAGGGCACGCTAGCCGCCCTGGTGGCGCACCGCCTCGGTTACCACTACCTGGACTCGGGCGCCCTGTACCGTCTGACGGCGTTTGCCGCCGGCCGCGCCAGCGTGTCGCTCGATGACGAAGCCGGCGTCGCCGCCGTCGCGCGCACCCTGCCGGTGCGTTTTAAGGGCGAACAGGTCTTCCTGGGCCAGGAAGACGTGTCGGACGCCATCCGCAGCGAAGCCGCCGGCATGGCCGCCTCCCGGGTGTCGGTGCATCCTGCCGTGCGCGACGCCCTGACCGAGTTGCAGCGGGGCTTTCGGCAACTGCCGGGACTGGTGGCCGACGGGCGGGACATGGGCACCGTGATTTTCCCGGATGCCGCGCTGAAAATCTTCCTGACGGCGAGCGCCCGGCACCGGGCGGAACGGCGCCATAAGCAATTGATTTCAAAGGGAATTCCGGCTACAATAGCCGCGATTCAGCAGGATTTGGAGGCACGGGACGCGCGTGACATGTCACGGCAATCCGCCCCTTTGAAGCCCGCTGATGACGCCAGGCCACTGGACAACTCCGAGCTGTCGATTGAAGAATCGGTAGCGCAGGTGATTGACTGGTGGCAAGGCACCCGGCCCTTCTGACCTCCGTACCTTCGTGTAGACACGCCAGTGTCCGGTCAGCAGGAACATTTAACCTAACCTGCGGGTCATCCGCAAACAACCGCCGCAGTCAGCTCTAAAAACAATAGCAATCCCGCTGTTGGAACCCTGCTCTGTGGACTAGGAAAATCAATGTCTGAATCTTTTGCCGCCCTCTTTGAAGAATCGCTGAAACGCTCCGAAATGCGTACGGGCGAAGTCATTACCGCCGAGGTAGTGCGTATTGATCACAACCACGTGGTTGTGAATGCCGGACTCAAATCCGAGGCTTATGTCCCCCTCGAAGAATTCAAGAACGACCAGGGCGAACTCGAAGTCCAGGTCGGCGACTTTGTCTCCGTGGCCATCGACTCGGTCGAAAACGGTTACGGCGACACCCTGCTGAGCCGCGACAAGGCCAAGCGCCTGGCCTCGTGGATGAGCCTGGAAAAAGCCCTGGAATCCGGCGAGTTCGTTACCGGCCAGACCAGCGGCAAGGTCAAGGGCGGCCTCACCGTCCTGGTCAACGGCATCCGTGCCTTCCTGCCCGGCTCGCTGATCGACACCCGCCCCGTCAAGGACTTGTCTCCGTACGAGAACAAGACCATGGAATTCAAGGTCATCAAGCTCGACCGCAAGCGCAACAACGTGGTGCTGAGCCGCCGCGCCGTGGTCGAAGCCAGCATGGGCGAAGAGCGCGCCAAGCTGATGGAAACCCTGAAAGAAGGCTCTGCCGTCAAGGGCATCGTCAAGAACATCACCGAATACGGTGCCTTCGTTGACCTGGGCGGCATCGACGGTCTGCTGCACATCACCGACATGGCATGGCGCCGCGTGCGTCACCCGAGCGAAGTGGTGACGGCTGGCCAGGAAATCGTGGCCAAGATCCTGAAGTTCGACACCGAGAAAAACCGCGTGTCCCTGGGTCTGAAGCAGATGGGCGACGACCCATGGATGGGCGTGAACCGCCGCTACCCGCAAAGCACCCGCCTGTTCGGCAAGATCACCAACATCGCCGACTACGGCGCGTTTGTGGAACTCGAGCCGGGTATCGAAGGCCTGGTCCACGTATCCGAAATGGACTGGACCAACAAGAACGTGGCCCCGAGCAAGCTCGTCAACCTCGGCGACGAAGTTGAAGTCATGGTTCTGGAAATCGACGAAGACAAGCGCCGTATCAGCCTGGGCATGAAGCAGTGCAAGGCCAACCCGTGGCAGGAATTTGCCCAGGACACCAAGCGCGGCGACCGCGTCAAGGGCCCGATCAAGTCGATCACCGACTTCGGCGTCTTTGTGGGCCTGGCTGCCGGCATCGACGGCCTCGTGCACCTGTCTGACCTCTCGTGGAACGAACCCGGCGAAGCCGCCGTGCGCAACTACAAAAAGGGCCAGGAAGTCGAAGCGATCGTGCTGGCTGTCGACGTCGACCGCGAGCGTATCTCCCTGGGCATCAAACAGCTCGATTCCGACCCGTTCACCACCTTCGTGTCGATCAACGACAAGGGTGCGGTTGTGACCGGCAAGGTCAAGACGGTTGACGCCAAGGGCGCCGAGATCGATCTGGGCGAAGACATCATTGGTTACCTGCGCGCCAGCGAAATCAGCCGTGACCGCGTCGAAGACGCGCGCAACGTGCTCAAGGAAGGTGACGAAGTGTCCGCAGTCGTGGTGAACGTGGATCGCAAGACCCGCAACATCCAGCTGTCGGTCAAAGCCAAGGACAACGTTGACCAGCAGGAAGCCATGGCGTCCCTGAGCCAGCAGTCCTCGCGTGAAAGCGCCGGCCTGACCAACCTGGGCGCCCTGTTGCGCGCCAAGCTGGACAACAACGAGAAGTAAACCGGACCCCTGAGACATGGCGTGCCCGCTCCCCGGAACGGCACGCCATTTCTCTGTCCCCTCCTTTTTATGACCCGAAGCGATCTTGTCGAGGAACTGGCTGCACGTTTCAGCCAGCTGACCCACCGCGATGCCGAATATGCCGTCAAGACGATTCTTGACGCCATGAGCGACGCGCTGGTGCGTGGGCACCGCATAGAGATTCGTGGTTTTGGCAGTTTTTCGATCAACCGGCGTCCGCCGCGCATGGGCCGCAACCCGCGCTCTGGCGAAAGCGTTGCCATTCCGGAAAAACGCGTTCCCCATTTCAAGCCGGGCAAGGCCCTGCGCGAAGCGGTGGATACCCGGACCGAAGAAATGCTGGCTCCTCCGGTCAAATAGCGGCGTCCCGCCTGGTGCTGGCTACAATTGCCGGACCACAAGGGGACCTGTAGTGAAATACCTCATGTGGCTGCTCAAGGCAGCCATTTTTTTTACGCTTTTTGCGTTCGCGCTGAACAACCAGCAAGCCGTTTCCGTGTATTTCTTTTTCGGCACGCTGTGGCAGGCGCCCCTGGTGTTGGTCGTGCTGGTCACCTTTGCCTGCGGGCTGGCCACAGGCATCCTGATGATGATGCCGCGCTGGTGGAAAAAACGCAAAAACGTGCGCGCCAGCCAGCAGAGCCAGCTCAGCGAGAACCCCTCCACCATGCACCATGGACTTTGATTTCACCTGGGTTCTGCTCGGGTTTCCGATTGCCTTCACGCTGGGCTGGCTGGCGTCACGGCTGGACCTGAGGCAGCTCCGGATCGAAAACCGGCAGGCGCCCAAGGCCTACTTCCGCGGCCTCAATTTCCTGCTCAACGAGCAGCAGGACCAGGCGATCGACGCCTTCATCGAGGCTGTCCAGAACGACCCCGACACCTCCGAGCTGCACTTCGCGCTGGGCAACCTGTTCCGCCGCCGGGGCGAGTACGAACGGGCCGTGCGTGTGCACGAGCACCTGATGTCGCGCGGCGACCTGACGCAGACCGAGCGTGACCGTGCGCAGCATGCGCTGGCCCTCGATTTTCTCAAGGCCGGCCTGCTGGACCGGGCAGAAACAGCGTTGCGAAAACTTGAAGGCACGGGCTACGAAGAGGAAGCCAGGCTGGCCCTGCTGTCGATCTACGAACGCTCGCGCGACTGGGCGCATGCCACCGACATCGCCGCCAAGCTCGACAGCGCCAGCCACGGCAGCTTCAGCACCCGGCAGGCCCACTACCTGTGCGAACAGGCGGTGTCGGCCGCGGCCTCCGGCGATACCAGCCAGGCGCTCGACAGCCTGCAACAGGCGGCCGCCATGGCGCCGGCCTCGCCGCGCCCGCTGATCGACCTGGCCAAGCTCCAGACCCAGCTGGGTCAACATGCGGACGCCTTTGCAACCCTGCGCAGGCTGGAGCAGACCGCCCCGCAGGCCTTGCCGCTGGCCGCCGGCCTGCTCGTCAACATTGCGCAGCAAAGCGGCCAGCAAGCGGCCGCGCTGGACCTGCTGAAGGCCAACTACGCCCAGCTGCCGTCGATTGACGTGGTCGAGGCCATCGTCAAACTCGATACGGCCTCCGCCGACCCGCGCCAGTGGTACGGCCAGCACCTGGAGCGCGAAGCCTCGCTGGTGGCAGCGGCCAAATGGCTTGCCGGCGAAAAGCTGGGCAGCGCGCACGAACACAGCATGGTGCAGCGCGCACTCGACCAGGCCACCAAGCCCCTGATGCGTTACCGCTGCGCCGCCTGCGGCTTCGAAGCGACGCAGCACTTCTGGCACTGCCCCGGCTGCCAGGCCTGGGACAGCTACCCGGCGCGCCGGATCGAAGAGTTATGAACACCCCCGTCGGATGCTCACTTCGTGTAGCACCTTCCCCCCCTTGCAGGGGGCGGACACCTGCGGCCTGGCAAAGCCGATGTCTAAGCACACCCCCGTGGCTTCGCTTCGCTGCGCCCTCCCCCTTGCAGGGGGCGACACCAGCGGCCCGGCAAAGCCGGTTCCGCGGTGCCCGCTGGTGTAAGAATCCATACACATGACAACCCATACAACTCTGTCCCGCGAACAGCTTGCCAAGGCCCGCGTGCTGGTGGTCGGCGATGCCATGCTGGACCGTTACTGGTACGGTGCGGTAGACCGCATCTCGCCGGAGGCGCCGGTGCCGGTGGTGCGCGTCACGCGCCAGGAAGAACGCATGGGCGGCGCGGCCAATGTGGCCTACAACATCGTGACCGTGGGCGCGCGCGCCTCGCTGCTCAGCGTGGTCGGCGACGACGAAGCCAGCCACCAGCTCGAAGCCCTGGTGGCCGCCTCCGGCATCACGCCCTGCTTCGGCCGCGACCCGCAGCTCAAGACCACGGTCAAGCTGCGCGTGATCGGCCGCCAGCAGCAGCTGTTGCGCCTGGATTTTGAAAACACGCCCAAAAACGAGGTGCTGGCCTCGCAGTCGGCCGAGTTCGAAAAACTGCTGCCGGCACATGACACGGTGCTGTTTTCCGACTACGGCAAGGGCGGGCTGGCGCACATCGGCCTGATGATTGCACAGGCCCGCGCCGCCGGCAAGGTGGTGCTGGTCGACCCCAAGGGCTCGGACTATTCGCGCTACCAGAACGCCACAGCCATCACCCCGAACCGCGCCGAACTTGAGCAGGTCATCGGTCCCTGGCATGATGAAGCCGACCTGCAGCGCAAGGCGCAGAACCTGCGCGAGGCACTCAAGCTGCAGGCCCTGCTGCTGACACGCAGTGAAGAAGGCATGACGCTGTTTGACGCCCAGGGCCAGCTGCATGTGCCGGCACTGGCGCGCGAAGTTTTCGACGTGACCGGGGCCGGCGACACCGTGATCGGCACCCTGGCCGCGATGGCTGCCGCCGGCCTGAGCCTGCGCGACGCCGTGCCGGTGGCCAACCGTGCCGGCGGCATCGTGGTCGGCAAGTTCGGCACGGCCACGGTCAGCTACGGCGAGCTCTTCGCCTCGCCATGAAACGCAAGGATCTCTCATGAAAATCGTGGTTACCGGCGCCGCTGGTTTTATCGGCTCCAACATCATCAAGGGGCTGAACGCCCGCGGCATCGACAACATCATTGCCGTCGATGACCTGACCGACGGCGACAAATTCCGCAACCTGGCCGACCTGCAGATCGCTGACTACATCGACGCCGACGATTTCTACGAACTGTTTGCCGACTCCGCCTTTGGCAATGTCGAGGCGGTTTTCCACGAGGGTGCCTGCAGCGACACCATGGAGAGCGACGGCAAGTACATGATGGACAACAACTACGCGCTGTCCTGCGACTTGTTTGCGGCCTGCCAGGAGCAACGCACGCGGTTGCTTTACGCTTCCTCGGCCGCGACCTACGGCGGATCGGACACCTTTCGCGAGTCGCCCGAGTTCGAGAAGCCGCTCAATGTCTACGGCTATTCCAAACTGCTGTTCGACCAGCGGCTGCGGCGCGAACTGGGGGCCGACTTTTCCGGCACCGCCACTCAGGTCGCCGGCTTTCGCTACTTCAATGTGTACGGCCCGCGCGAGCAGCACAAGGGGCGCATGGCCAGTGTCGCCTTTCACCAGTTCAACCAGTTCCGTGCCGAAGGCAAGGTCAAGCTGTTCGGCGAGTACGGCGGTTATGGCCGGGGCGGGCAGATGCGCGACTTCGTCTTCATTGATGATGTCGTGGCCGTCAACCTCTGGTTTTTTGACAACCCCGGAAAGTCCGGCATCTTCAACCTCGGCACAGGCCGCGCCCAGCCCTTCAACGATGTGGCGCTGGCCGTCGTCAACACCCTGCGCCAGCAGCAAGGCGATGCGCCGCTGACTCTGGAAGAAGCCGCGCACGGCAGCCTGATCGACTACATCGACATTCCGCCCGCGCTGGTCGGCAAGTACCAGAGCTACACCCAGGCGGACCTGACGGCCTTGCGCGCGGCCGGCTGCCAGCATGTCTTCGCCGATGTGCAGACCGGTGTGGCGGCCTACATGTGCGCCTTGACCCAGGGCGAAGCCGCAAAAGCCTGACCGGCCCCGCGACGGCGCCGGTCAGCGGGGAAGCGCCGGTGCGGCGGCTTCTGCGGTCGACGCGCCGTCCGGCTCGGGCTCGGGAAAACGGTAATACACGGCATTGAGATAACGCGCCACGTCGCTCACGTCCTCCTCCCGCCAGCCCAGCCCCGAGGTTTTCTGCCAGCGCTCGACTTCGGCCTTGAGGCTGGCCCAGTTTCTGGCCGCCTTCCTGTCGCGCCAGTGCAGCTGGGTGCTATGACAACCGATGCAATGGGTCGAATACAGCAGTTCCCCGCGCAGGGCATCGGTCCTGGTCCGGGCAACCGCAGGCCCGGCCAGGCCCCAAAGAACAATCCCAAGAGCGACAAGCCCCTTTTCAATCATCATGAGGCTCTCCTCAAGCGCGCTGCTCGAACTCCCTGTCCCTGGCACCGATCACCCCGGCGGCCAGATCGGCCAGTTCCCGCGTCAACAACTCCAGGATGTCCTCCATCGTGACGACACCCGCCAGCCGGTCCGCCTCATCGACGATGACCAGCCGGCGCAAACGGTGCCTGCGCATCAGTGCCACCGCGTCCATCGCATCCATCTCGGGGTTCGCCTGGACAAGCTCGACGGACATGATGTCTCCGGCGGTAAACACCTCGGGGTCCAGCCCTTCGGCCATCAGGGCCAGCACCAGGTCCCTGTCGGTCAGGATGCCGACCGGGCGGCTCTTTTCCGCGGCATCGACGACGACGAGCGCGCCGACATGGTGCTTGCGCATCAGCTGGGCGGCCACAAAGGCCGAGGTCTCGGGTTCAACCACCGCCACCACGGCGGTTGCAAAGTCTTTCAAACGAGTGGACATTTTCAGCTCCTTTTGGCGGCCTGGAGGCTTCTTTGTGGCGATACTGCAGCTTATGCCTGTCCCGGCGCCTGCATCGTTGATCCAGCGCAAGTACCCGGGCTGGTCAACCTGGCGGCTGCAACAGCCGTTAAATGCGGGACATCCTGGTTCACGGGAGGGATCACCTGCTTCAACCATCCATTTTGAGGAGCTTCCTGATGTTCAAGAAACTGCTGGCCTTCGTGGCCGCCATGTATGTTGCCGTGGCCTTTGCCGCCGTTGACGTCAACACCGCCACCCCGGCCGAACTCGACGCCATCAAGGGCATCGGCCCGGTGAAGTCGGCGCTGATCATCTCCGAGCGCAAGAAAGCGCCGTTCAAGGACTGGAATGACTTCGTGACCCGCGTCAAGGGCGTGGGCACCGACAGCGCCGCCAAGTTTTCCGCCGATGGCCTGACCGTCAACGGCACCAGCTACAAGGCCGGCGCCAAAGCCGAGGTCAAGGCCGATGCCAAGGCCGACAAGAAAGCCGACAAGCCGGTCACCGAAAAAGCCAAGGATGCCGCGGTCGCCACCAAAGACGCCGTCAAGGGCGCGGCCATCGCCACCAAGGACGCAGCCAAGGAGACCGCCAAGGACGTCAAGGCCGCCGTGACCCCCAAGGCAGAGACCAAAGCCGAAGTCAAGGCCGAGGTGAAGGCCGGCGCCAAGACCGAGCCTGCCAAAAAGTAAGCGCCTTGCGCTTGCACATCAACCCGCCTTGCGCGGGTTTTTTCATGCCTTTTCGGCCTTCAGCCCTTATAGGTAAATCGCCAGAAGCTATCGAAAACATAGCAACTCAGGGAGGCTCCAGTTCATGATGGCGCGGCGTACCGGGCCACAAAGCCGCGGTCGATGCGGTCTTTCAGGTGCCACACCCAGCGCCCTTCCACGTGCAGACCGCCCCAGGCGGCAATCGCGTAACGTCCGCCACAGGAAATCAGGTTCAGCGTGCGCCCAGGTGGTATGTAAGGCCGCAGCGGCTGGCCCTGCCATGCAGCACGCAGGTTGGACAGCAGCGGCGGCCCGCCACGCACCGCATACACACCGCTGCGCGGATGCGGCGCATCGATGCGGCTCGCCACATCGCCGGCGGCAAACACATGGGCGTGGCTGGTGCTTTGCTGAAATCGGTTGACGGCCACAAACCCGGCTTCGTCCAGTGCCAGCCCGCTGCCGGCCAGCCAGCCCGGCGCCTGGGCGCCGATGGCCAGCAAGGGGGCATCGCAGGCCAGGCGCGCGCCGCCGGCCAGCTGGATTTCCCCGGCCGACATGCCCACGCAGGCATCGGGCAGCACCGTGATCTGCAGGCGCCGCAGGGCCTGCACCACCCGGCGCTGCACACCGGCCGGGTAGTTCTGGGCCGGCGGCGGGCCGCCGGTCACCAGGCTCACGCGGCCGCCCGGCGGGTAGCCGGCGCCTTGAAGCGCGTGGGCTGCGGCCATGGCCAGTTCCAGCCCCGCTGCGCCCGCCCCCACCACCGCCAGGTGAATCGGCCGGCTGCGGCCCAGGGCTGCCACCTGCGGCCACAACTGGCCGAAGGCTTCGATGGGCCGCACAAACAGGGCGTGTTCGCGCGCGCCGGGCATTTGCGCCTCGATGCTTTCGCGGTCCATCACCGGGCCGGTGTTCAGGCTCAGCCAGTCCCAGGCCACGGTCTCACCACCGGCCAGCGTCACGGTCTTTGCCCCGGCATCGAGGGCCACGCCGCTGCCTTCGATGTAACGTGCACCGCAGCCCGCCAGCAGGCCCGCCAGCGGAATGACACATTGGTCCAGGCTGTAATGCCCGGCAACAAAACCCGGCACCATGCCGGAATACAGCTGGCGCGGATACGGGGCAATCACGGTGATGTTCAGGTCCGCTGGCCGGTTTTTCGCCAGGCTGTGCAGCACATGCACATGGGCATGGCCCGCGCCCAGCAGCACCAGGTGTTTCAGGCCCGGGCGTGCATTCGAAGTGGAAGTCATGGGGACAGTGTGACATCCCCGACATGGCCCAGACTGCGGCCACCGGTGTTGTCGGCATCGGCGCCCACCAGCACGGCCTGCAGCGGCGGCACCGTATCACTTTCCTCGCCAAAGGCGCGGCGAAAATCAGCGCCCAGGTCGCGCGAATGGGCGACCCATTGGCCCAGGCGCTGCTCGCCGCTGTCCAGCACGATGAAGCGCACGCGCGCGCTGTAGGCATTGGGCAGCAGGGTCCCCGGCGCCAGCACACCGTCCCAGACGTAACACAGGGTGGCCGACGGCAGCTTCTCGCCGCTGGCCGCACGCGCCAGGCGCAGCAGGTTGCGCTCGATCAGGCCGAGCCTGGCCAGCGGCATGTCAAACAGCGCGCACACCTTGAGCGGGCTGTCGTCGCCCTCGCGGCGGCGCAGGTCGGCGCCGCGCAGCGCTTCGTCCAGCCGCCAGCGCCAGCGCAGCCGCAGCCCGGCTTCGGGCGCCAGCGCAGGCAGGTCATGCACCAGGTTGCCATACGACTTTGACGCTTCGACCCGCAGCACCTTGCGCCCGTCCAGCTCGACCAGGGCATAGCTGGTCAGCGGGATCTTGCCACCCGGCACGCCCACCACGCGCCAGGGCGCCGGCGGCTGCTCTCCGGTGGCCAATGAAAACGCCGCTAACGCAAGGGCCTGTGCATGCACCTGCGTGGCGGGAGCCCCCGTGCACAACAGAACGGCCAGCCCCGCCCCCAGCCGTCGGGTCATGAACCTCACAAGCTGCATGTCAGCCCCGCTTCCAGTCGTGGTAGCGGCGCACCCATTCGAGCAGGCGTTGGGGCTGGTGCGCGCGTTTCCATTCGCCGGCCGCGTATTTGTTGGCCTCGGCCAATGTGGGGTAGGTATGGATGGTGGAGAGGATCTTGTTCAGCCCCAGGCCGTGCCGCATGGCCAGCACATACTCGGCCAGCAGGTCCCCCGCATGCGTGCCGACAAGGGTCACGCCCAGAATCGTGTCCTTGCCCGGCACCGTCAGCACCTTGACGAAACCGCGCGCCTCGCCATCGGCAATGGCGCGGTCCAGGTCGGCCATGCCATAACGCGTGACTTCGAAGGCCACGCCTTGTTCCCTGGCCTCCTGCTCGTTCAGGCCCACGCGGGCAACTTCAGGGTCGATGAAGGTGGTCCACGGAATGACCGAATAGTCGGCCTTGAACAGCCTGAACTCGCCAAACAGCGCGTTGACCGCGGCGTACCAGGCCTGGTGCGCCGCCACATGGGTGAGCTGGTAGGGGCCGGCCACGTCGCCCGCCGCATAGATGTTGGGGTAGATCGTCTGCAGGTACTCGTTGGTGTCCACCGTGCGTTGCACCGGGATGCCGAGTTCCTCCAGTCCGTAGCCCTCCAGACGTGCGACCCGCCCGACGGCGCAGATCAGCTGGTCAAACTCAAGGCGCTGTTCACTGCCGCCGTGTTCGACGACCAGCGTTTTCACACCACCGGATGTTTCGCAGCGCAACGCCTTGTGGCCGGTCAGCACCCGCACGCCATCGGCGGCCAGCGCCTGGCGGGCCAGTTCCGACACCTCCACATCTTCACGCAACATCAGGCGCGGCACCATCTCGACCTGCGTGACCTGCGCGCCGAGCCGGGCGAAGGCCTGCGCCAGTTCACAGCCGATCGGCCCGCCGCCCAGGATCACCAGGCGCCGCGGCACCTCGTCGAGTTGCCCGAAGGCGTCCCACAGGGTGTCGCTGGTGAGGTAGCCGGTGTCGTCCAGCCCCGGCAGGGGCGGCACAAAGGGCCGCGCGCCCGCCGCGATCACGATGCTGCGTGTCGTCAGGGTCTGGGTGCCGCCTTCGTTGAGCGTGATCTCCACCGTCCAGGGGTTGACGATGCGTGCATGGCCTTGCAACACCTCCACTCCCAGGCCGGTGTAACGCGCGACGCTGTCATGCGGTTCAATGGCGCGGATGACCGCCTGAATCCTCTGCATCACCGCCTTGAAACTGAACACCGGCGTGCTGTCGCTCAGGCCATAACTGGCGCCATGGCTCATCTGGTGCACGAGTTTGGCGCTGCGGATCAGCGCCTTGGACGGCACGCAGCCGTAGTTCAGGCAGTCGCCGCCCATCTTGTGGGCTTCCACCAGCGTCACCCTGGCCTTGACCACCGCGGCGATGTAGGCCGAGACCAAGCCACCGGCGCCGGCGCCGATCACGATGAGGTTGCGGTCAAAACGCGCGGGGCGCACCTTGGCCCAGCGCGCGTAGACCTTGCGGCGCTTGAGAAACTGCAGCACCTTGTTGACCGCCAGCGGCAACACGCCGAGCAGCACAAAGGAGCCGATCAGCGCCGGCGAGGCAATCGACTGCAGCGAATCGATCTTCGCGATCTGCGTGCCGGCATTCACATACACCACGGTGCCGGCCAGCATGCCGAGCTGGCTGACCCAGAAGTAGGTCCAGGTCCTGATGCGGGTCAGGCCCATGAGCAGGTTGAGGGCAAAAAACGGCACGGCCGGGATCAGCCGCAGCGAGAACAGGTAAAACGCGCCCTCTTTCTCAATGCCCTTGTTGATCTCGTCCAGTCGTTTGCCAAAACGGGCCTGGATGCTGTCCCGCAGCAGGTAACGCGCCGCCAGCATGGCCAGCGTCGCCCCCAGCGTCGAGGCGAAAGACACCACGATGGTCCCGAGCACCAGGCCAAAGCCGGCGCCGGCCGCCAGCGTCATGATGACGGCGCCGGGCAGCGACAAGCCGGTGACGGCAACGTAAACGGCAAAAAACACCAGCGTCACCCACACCGGCTTCTGCTCAAACACCGCCTGGAAAGACGCCTGGCTGTCCTTGAGGAAAGCCAGGCTCAAATAACGGCCCAGATCCAGCGCAAAAAAGGCGCCTATGCCCGCCAGCAACAGCGCGGCGATGAAAAGTTTGCGTGAATTCAAGGCCGTCCTCTAGGTTGTTCTGTGGATTCAGTCGGACGACAACGCCGATTCTTACCAAAACAGGCGTGGGCGGTGTAAGAAATCCCGCGCGGCAGCGACCAATCTGGCAGAAGGTCTTAACGCCGGGCTAACACCGCTGGCTGCAAAACTCGCTCAAAATCGAAAGATGGGGCGAATGGTCTTGGGCCGGCGCCCGCAAGCAGTCTAAATCAACAAGGAACCCGCAAGCATGACCCAGGCACTGGTAGGCATCATCGGAGGCAGCGGCCTCTACCAGATGGATGCGCTCGACAACGCGCAGGAACATGTGATGGACACGCCGTTCGGCACTCCCTCCGACGTGCTGGTCACCGGCAGCGTCCACGGCGTTCCCGCCGTGTTTCTGGCCCGTCATGCGCGTGGCCACCGGTTGCTGCCCTTCGAAGTGCCCTACCGCGCGAACATCCACGCGATGAAGCAGCTCGGCGTGCGTTACCTGGTCTCGGTGTCGGCCGTGGGTTCGCTGCGCGAGGACTTCAAGCCGCTGGACATGGTGCTGCCCGACCAGTTCATCGACCTGACCAAACGTCGCGACAGCACTTTTTTCGGCGACGGTGCGGTCGCGCATGTCTCCATGGCCCAGCCGGTCTGCCCCGCCGCCGCCGGCATACTGGCGCGTGCGGTGCGCGGCGTGCTGGCCGCCGATGCCTCCGGCCACGGCGTCAGCCTGCACGAAGGCGGCACCTATGTGTGCATCGAGGGCCCGCAGTTTTCCAGTCTGGCCGAATCCCATTGGTACCGAAGCATGGGCGCGGGCGTGATCGGCATGACCAACATGCCCGAGGCCAAACTCGCCCGCGAGGCACAGATCGCCTACACCACGCTGGCCATGGTGACCGATTTCGATTGCTGGCACCCGCGCGAGGCCCAGGTCAACGCCAACATGGCGCTGGCCAACCTGCTCAAAAACGCGGGCCGCGCCCAGCAGGTGGTGGCCGAGGCGATACGCCTGCTGGGCGCCGAACAACCGGCCAGCGAGGCCCACACCGCCTTGCACAACGCGCTGGTCACCCAGCCCGACGCCATGGCCCCCGAGGTGCGCGCACGCCTGGCCGCGCTCCTGCCCTGAACCTCAACGGACCCCCATTTATGCATGACACCCTTCCCCTGCTGAAAAAAACGCCCTTCCCGGCCCTGCGCCGCGCGCAGCTCGACACCCTGCAGGTCAACCTCGGCTACAAGTGCAACCAGAGCTGCCTGCACTGCCATGTCAACGCCGGGCCGAACCGCACCGAAATGATGGATGCCGACACGATGGCGCTGATCCCGCAGGTGCTGGCCGCGCGCGGCCTGGGCACGCTGGACCTGACCGGCGGCGCCCCCGAACTGCATGAGGGCTTTCGTGACCTGGTGCGCAGCGCGCGGGCGCAGGGTGTACGTGTGATCGACCGCTGCAACCTCACCATCCTGTTCGAGCCCGGGCAGGAGGGGCTGGCCGAATTTCTGGCGGCGCAAGGCGTGGACATCGTGGCCTCCATGCCCTGCTACTCGGCCGCCAATGTGGACAAGCAGCGCGGCGAAGGCGTGTTCGACCTGAGTATTGCCGCGCTGCAAAAACTCAACCAGCTCGGTTACGGCCAGGCCGGCTCCGGCTTGTTACTGAACCTGGTCTACAACCCGCAGGGCCCGTCGCTGCCGCCCGGGCAGCAGGCGCTGCAGGCCGACTACAAGCGCGAGCTGCTGGCGCATTTCGGCATCGTCTTCAACGAGCTGTACGCGCTGACCAACATGCCCATCCAGCGTTTTGGCTCGACCCTGGTGTCCAAAGGCACGTTTGACGGCTACATGGACTTGCTCAAGAGCAGCTTCCAGGAACAGAACCTGGCCGGCGTGATGTGTCGCAACACGGTCAGCGTGGACTGGCAAGGCTGGCTGTCGGATTGCGACTTCAACCAGCAGCTCGGCCTGCCGCTGGGCACCACGGGCCTGCAGCGCCATCTGCGTGATCTGCTCAGCAGCGGGATCGATGAGCAGCCCATCCGCGTGGCGGGCCACTGTTATGGCTGCACCGCCGGCCAGGGCAGCAGCTGCGGCGGCGCGCTGGAGCACTGAGCCCACACCTGAGGCGCCCGACCATGGCGGTACACCAACTTTCCATCGTCATGCCCGTGCTCAACGAAGCCGCGGGCCTGGGCGCGGCACTGCAGGCGCTGGCACCGCTGCTGGCACGCGGCGCCGAGCTCATCGTGGCCGACGGCGGCAGCAGTGACCACAGCGCCGCGCTGGCGCTGGCTGGCGGCACGCACGTTGTCAACGCGCCGCGCGGCCGCGCGCTGCAGATGAACGCAGGGGCAGCGCAGGCCCGCGGTGAGGTATTGCTGTTCCTGCATGCCGACACCGTGCTGCCCGCCAGCGCCGACGAGCTGGTCCGCGAAGCCCTGGCCGGCGGTTCGCGGGTCTGGGGCCGTTTTGATGTGCTCATCGCGGGCCGCCCCGCCATGCTCAAGCTCATCGCCGCCTTGATGAACCTGCGCTCGCGCCGGACCGGCATCGCCACCGGCGACCAGGCGATGTTCATGACACGCGCGGCGTTCGAGGCCGTCGGCGGTTTCCCGGTCCAGCCGCTGATGGAGGACATCGAGATGTCCCGGCGGCTGCTAAAACTGTCGCGCCCGGCCTGCTTGAGGGCCAGGGTGCACACCTCGGGCCGGCGCTGGGAAAGCCGCGGCGTCTGGCGCACCGTGCTGCTGATGTGGCGGCTGCGGTTTGCCTACTGGCGCGGCGCGGCGCCCGAGCGGCTGGCCGAGTGGTACCGGTGAATACGCCATGACCCGCCTGGTGATTTTTGCCAAGGCGCCACAGCCCGGCGCCGTCAAGACCCGGCTGATTCCCGCGCTGGGCGCGGACGGCGCGGCGGCGCTGGCGCGCGCCATGCTGGCGCACACGCTGCAACAGGCACTCGCGGCCGGCCTGGACGCGGTGGAGCTGTGCATGAGCCCGGCGCCCGGCGACCCGGCCTGGCGCGGCGTGGCGCTGCCTGCCGGTGTGGCCTGCACGGCGCAGGGCGATGGCGACCTCGGTGAACGCATGGACCGCGCGATGCAGCGCGCCCTCGCCTTGCACCCGGGCCCGCTGCTGCTGATCGGCACCGACTGCCCGGCGCTTGGCAGCGAGTACCTGCGCGAGGCGGCCCGGCAACTGACGCAACACGACGCCGTGCTGCTGCCCGTGGCCGACGGCGGTTACGTACTCATCGGTCTGCAGGCCCCCTGCCCCGAGGTGTTCACCCACATGGCGTGGAGCACCCCGGCAGTCGCCGCCGAAACGCTGCAGCGCCTGAGCGCGCTGGGCCTGCGCGTGTGGCAGGGGCCGATGCTGCACGACATCGACGAAGTCGCGGACCTGGTCCACCTGCCGGCCGGCTTCGCGGCCCCGAAACATCAAGCAAAATCGGCCTCCAGCCCAATCGGTACAAGCGCCAGCAGCTCCTGATTCAATAGCAAATTCACTTCCGGAAAAACGCCCCATGAGCAACGACCACGACACCTACGATATCGTCACCGACTACTACGGCAGGCAGCTGCAGGGCACGGCAGACCTCAGGACCAGCGCCTGCTGCGACGTCAGCAGCATGCCCGAATGGCTCAAGCCGCTGCTGGCACGCATCCACCCCGAGGTGTTGTCACGTTATTACGGCTGCGGCCTGGTCTGCCCGCCGCTGCTCGAAGGCTGCCGCGTGCTGGACCTCGGCTGCGGCTCGGGCCGCGATGTGTATGCGCTGGCGCAGCTGGTCGGGCCCACCGGCTCCGTGGTCGGCGTGGACATGACCGATGAACAGCTGGCCGTGGCACGCGCGCACCAGGGCCACCATGCGGCGCTGTTCGGCTACAGCAATGTGGCGTTTCTGCACGGCTACATCGAGCGGCTGGACGAGCTGGGCCTGGCGCCCGGCAGCTTCGACGTGATTGTCTCCAACTGCGTGGTCAACCTCTCGCCCGACAAGGACGCGGTGCTCGCCGGCGTGCAGCGCCTGCTCAAACCCGGTGGCGAGTTCTACTTTTCCGACGTGTATGCGGACCGCCGCGTGCCAGCCGCGGTGAAAAACGACCCGGTGCTGTATGGCGAATGCCTGGGCGGCGCGCTGTACTGGAAAGACTTCGAACGCCTGGCGCAACGCCACGGCTTTGCCGACCCGCGCCTGATGGAAGACAGGCCACTGGACATCACCGACCCGCAACTCGCGGCGCGCACCGGCAACCTGCGTTTTTATTCGGCCACCTGGCGGCTCTTCAAGCTGGCCGCGCTGGAGTCGGCCTGCGAGGACTACGGCCAGGCCGTGATTTACCAGGGCAGCATCCCCGGCCAGGCCGGCCGCTTTGTGCTGGACAAACACCATGACATCCAGACCGGCAAGGTGTTCCCGGTCTGCGGCAACACCTGGCACATGCTGCAGGGCACGCGCCTGGCACCGCATTTCAGCTTCATCGGCAACTTCGACACGCACTACGGCATTTTTGAAGGCTGCGGCACCAGCCTGCCGTTTGACGGCGCGCCGGGCAGCAGCGCCGGCATTTGCGGCCCGGCCGGCTGTTGCTGATTTGCGTCAAGCCACGGGACGACCTGCTGCTCGCCGTCGCCCTGCCCCGAGGTGTTTGCCCACATGCCGTGGAGCACCCGGCGGTCGCCGCCGAAACGCTGCAGCGCCTGGCCGCGCTGGGCCTGCGCAACATGCCATCTTGGTGAAAAACAGCCCCGTCGCCCCAGTCCATATGCGATATTCAGCTATTATTTATGTAGCATCCATCGACGCAAAGCGCCGCCAACCTCCACGCCCCAAGGACTCAATTGACCTCTGAACTGCCCCTCGAAGTGCTTCCGCGCGACCTGTCTGCCTACCGGGCGGGCAACACCGGCGTCGACTACGTTCACCGCTTCGCCTCGGGCCGGCCAGGCCCGCACCTGCTGGTCAACGCGCTGACCCACGGCAACGAGATCTGCGGCATGGTCGCGGCCACCCACCTGCTGGATGCCGGCATCAAGCCGCTGATCGGCACGCTCACCGTCAGCTTTGCACATATCGAGGCCTACAACGCCTTCAACCCCGACCAGCCCTACGACAACCGCCAGGTCGTTCACAACCTCAACCGCGTCTGGTCGGACGAGTGGCTGGACGGCCCCGAAGACAGCCCCGAGCTGCGCCGCGCACGCGAGTTGCGCCCGGTGATTGCAGCGGCCGACCACATCCTGGACATCCACTCGACCTCTCACGCCGTTGAGCCCTTCTGGGTCTACCCCGCATTCGAGCGCAACGCGGCCGTCGCGCAAGCCATAGGCCGGCCTTCCGTCCACCTGGTGATGCCGGACGGTTTGGGCTCAGGCACACCCCTGATCCAGCACGGCCGCCATGGCCAACAGGGCAGCAACGCCGGCGCGGCGCTGGTGGTTGAATGCGGCCAGCACTTCGCCCAAAGCTCGGCCGATGTGGCGACCCAGGTGACGCTGGATTTTCTGGCGCACTTTGGCCTGATCGAACACACCCCGGCGCCGTCCGCGTTGCCCGCGCAACGCCGCTTTGAGCTGCTGCAAACCCGCATGGTGCTGACGAGCGAGTTCCGCTTCGTCAAGCCCCTGCTCGGTTTTGAAACCTTCCACAAGGGCGAGCTGATCGCCACCGACGGCAGCGCTGAAGAAGTGCGTTCACCGTGCGACGGCTGCACGGTGTTCATGCCAACTCGGGAGCCGATTGTCGGGCGCGAAGCGGTGTATTTGACGCGGGCGATTTGAGGAGGTCTTGCCACGAAGTGAAGGAAATCCCGAACGGGACAACACCACTTCAGGGGGCCATGAAAGCACAGGGAGCGACGGCAGACGCCAGAAGAGTGGAAGGAGCCACTGCTTATACCAGCGCAATCAGGTCCGTCACCCCCACATCCACCCCAGCCTGCATCAGCAGCGTGCTCGCCTGCCCGCGGTGGTGCGTCTGGTGGTTGAAAAAATGCGTCATCGCCTGCCAGGCCGGATGGGCGCGCTGCACGCCCTTGGTGTTGGCGTAATACATGGTGCTGGTCAGGAAGTCCGGCGTCATCTCCGCCAGCCAGCGCTCAATCACCTCGTCCAGTGCAGCGCGGGTTTGCCGCAGATCCTGCCAGTCGGGGTGCAGGTCGCTGGTGTAGTCCGAGCCTTCAGGCAGGGCCAGCGCGGCCGTGGGCAGCGCGGCGAATCGGGTTTCCTGCGAGGCAAAGCGGTGCAGCCACATCTTGTCGGCCAGCACCAGGTGTGTCAGCGTGTGGTGGATGGAGCCGAAAAACGCGCCGCGCTGGCGCTTGCGTTCCTCGTCGCTGAGCGCCTCGCATGCGTCATAAAGACGCTGGTTCATCCAGCGGTTGTAGCGGGCCAGAAAGCGGTAGTTGTCCGGGAATGCCACATCCATGTCGATGACTCCTGAATTGATAGCTGCTTGCGCCCGTGCAATAAGGGCTGCAAGCATTTTTTACCACACATCAGCGAATGGGGCGCAGCCTCACGGCTTGCCGAAGCCACCCCCGCCCGGCGTGTGGATCTCAAAGATGTCACCGGGCAACATCTCGGCCTGGCCGATGTGGTCCAGCGCCTCGATCTGTCCGCCGGCGCGCACCACCACGTTGCGGCCGACCTGGCCCGGCTCGCCTCCGGCCATGCCAAACGCGCCATGTTTGCGGCCGTTCGACAAAATGCTCGCGGTCATGGCTTCGAGGAAGCGCACGCGCCGCACGCCGCCGTTGCCGCCAATCCAGCGCCCCGCGCCGCCCGAGCCCTGGCGGATCTCGTAACTCTCCAGCCGCACCGGAAAGCGGAACTCCAGCACCTCGGGGTCGGTCAGGCGCGAGTTGGTCATGTGGGTCTGCACGACCGAGGTGCCGTCGAAGCCCTCGCCTGCACCGCTGCCGCCCGAAA
Source organism: Polaromonas sp. AER18D-145 (assembly GCF_002379095.1). Lineage (GTDB taxonomy): Bacteria > Pseudomonadota > Gammaproteobacteria > Burkholderiales > Burkholderiaceae_C > Polaromonas. The sequence continues at coordinate 22,091 of NZ_NBZV01000015.1, read as the reverse complement.
TGGTTTCGTAATACTGGTGTCGTTCGTTGCCGAAGGTGAAGTTGTTCATGGTGCACTGGCTCGCCGCCATCACACCGAGCGCGCCGTACAGCGCATTGGTGATGCAGGTGGAGGTCTCCACGTTGCCCGCGACCACCGAGGCCGGCGGGTTCGGGTTCAGCATGGAGCCGGCCGGAATGATGACCTTCAGCGGCTTCAGGCAACCCGCGTTGAGCGGGATGTCGTCGTCCACCAGCGTGCGGAACACATACAGCACCGCCGCCATGCACACCGCCGTCGGTGCATTGAAGTTGTTGCCCTGCTGGGGCGAGGTGCCGGTGAAGTCAATCTCGGCGCTGCGGTTTTTCGTATCCACCCGGATCGCCACCTGGATCTGCGCGCCATTGTCCAGCGGTAGCATGAAGGCGCCGTCCTTGAGCTGCGTGATCACGCGGCGCACCGACTCTTCGGCGTTGTCCTGCACATGGCGCATGTAGGCCAGCACCACCTTCAGGCTGAAGGTGTCCACCATCTTGCGCAGCTCCTGCACGCCTTTTTCATTGGCGGCAATCTGCGCCTTCAGGTCGGCCATGTTCTGCTGCGGGTTGCGGCTCGGGTATTCGCCGCTTTTCAGCAGCGCCACCATCTCGGCTTCGCGCAGCACGCCGCGCTCGACCAGCTTGACGTTGTTGATCTGCACGCCCTCTTCCTCGATGCGCGTCGAAAACGGCGGCATGGAGCCCGGCGTGGTGCCGCCGATGTCCGCATGGTGGCCTCTAGAACCCACGTAAAACGTGGGTTCTGGGGCCTTTGCCCTTATGTGCCCTCCCTCTCCCCGACCCTCCCCCCAGGGGGAGGGGGACAAATACACTGGTGTGATCACCGTGATGTCGGGCAAGTGCGTGCCGCCATGGTAGGGGTCGTTGAGCACATAGACATCACCCGGCTGCATTTTTCCGGCGTTCTCGCGGATCACCGTCTTGATGCTTTCGCCCATGGAGCCCAGGTGCACCGGCATGTGGGGTGCATTGGCAATCAGGTTGCCTTCGGTGTCGAACAGCGCACAGCTGAAGTCCAGCCGCTCCTTGATGTTGACCGAGTAGGCGGTGTTCTGCAGTTGCAGGCCCATCTGCTCGGCGATGTTCATGAACAGGTTGTTGAACACCTCCAGCAGCACCGGATCCACGGTGGTGCCCGCCGCAAACTGGATGGCGCGCTCGGCCCGCCGGTCCAGCACCAGGTGGTCCAGCGCCGTGAGCGCGGCCTCCCAGCCAGGCTCGACCACGGTGGTCGCATTTTTCTCGGCAATGATGGCCGGGCCGCTGATGATGTCGCCGGGCTGCAGGTCTTCCCGCACCACCAGCGCCGCATCGTGCCACTGGCCGCCCGAATACATGCGCACGGTTTCGCGGCGCGGCACGTCGCGCGGCGCATGGGTCGGCAGGCGCGGCTCGACCGGCGCGTCGCCGGCCACCACCGCCTCGACCGACACGGCCTCCACCACCAGGCCCTTGCCCTGCATCAGGAAGGCAAAACGCTGGCGATAGGCGGCTTCAAAACTGGCCTCGATCTGGTCCAGCGTGCCGAAGGGAACCACCAGCGCCGAGTCGCTGCCCTCGTAACGCACATGCACGCGGCGGTGCATGGTGATGGCGCCCGTGCTGACCTGCTGGCGCTGCAGTTCGGCCTGCGCGGTGGCGGCCAGTGCGTCGAGCTTGTCGGCCACGTTCGGCAAGGCCGACGGCGACAGCTTGAGCTCCACCGCCTGCTCGCGAATCACGTTCTGGTCCGCCAGGCCCATGCCGTAGGCGCTCAGCACACCGGCCAGCGGGTGCACAAACACCCGGGTCATGCCCAGCGCATCGGCCACCAGGCAGGCGTGCTGCCCCCCCGCGCCGCCGAAACACTGCAGGGTGTAACGCGTCACGTCGTAGCCGCGCGCCACCGAGATTTTCTTGATGGCGTTGGCCATCTGCTGCACCGCGATGTTGATGAAACCCTCGGCCACGACCTCGGCGCTGCGCCCGGTCTGGCCGGCCAGTTCATTGAACTGCGTTTCCACCGCCTCGTAGCTGAGCGCCTCATCGGCATTCGGGCCGAACACCTTGGGAAAATAACGCGGCTGCACCTTGCCGACCATCACATTGGCATCGGTCACGGCCAGCGGTCCGCCGCGGCGGTAGCTGGCCGGGCCGGGGTTGGCGCCGGCGCTTTGCGGCCCGACGCGAAAACGCTCGCCGTCGAACTTGAGGATGGAGCCGCCGCCGGCTGCCACCGTGTGAATGCTCATCATGGGCGCACGCATGCGCACACCGGCCACCTGGGTTTCAAACTCGCGCTCGAACTCGCCGGCGTAATGCGACACGTCGGTGGAGGTGCCGCCCATGTCGAAACCGATCACCTTGGCGTGGCCGGCAATCGCGGCGGTGCGCGCCATGCCGACGATGCCGCCGGCCGGCCCGCTCAAAATCGCGTCCTTGCCCTGGAACACATGGGCGTCGGTCAGGCCGCCCGAGGACTGCATGAAAAACAGCTTGACGCCCGGCATCTCGCCGGCGACCTGCTCCACATAGCGGCGCAGGATGGGCGAGAGGTAGGCATCGACCACGGTCGTATCACCGCGGCTGACGAACTTCATCATCGGGCTGGTTTCATGCGACGTACTGACCTGCGTGAAGCCGACTTCGCGGGCAATGCGGCTGGCCGCTTTTTCGTGATCGGTGTAGCGGTAGCCGTGCATGAATACAATCGCAACGCTGCGCAGCCCTTTCTGGTATTGCGCCAACAGCTCCTGTTTTAATAGCACTTCATCCAGCGCCTGGAGCACTTCGCCCTGAGCCCCGACACGCTCGTTCGCTTCCACGACGGCGCTGTACAGTAGTTCGGGCAAGACGATGTGGCGGTCGAACAGGCGGGGCCGGTTCTGGTAGGCAATGCGCAGCGCATCGCGAAACCCCCGCGTCGTCACCAGCAGGGTTGGCTCACCCTTGCGTTCAAGCAAGGCGTTGGTGGCCACCGTGGTACCCATCTTCACGCAGTCCACCACATCGGCGCGAATGGCTTCACCCGCCTTCAACCCCAGCAGGTGGCGTATGCCGGCAACCGCCGCATCCCGGTACTGCTCGGGGTTCTCGGACAGCAGCTTGTGCGTGACCAGCAAGCCGTCAGGCTTTTTGGCCACGATGTCGGTGAAGGTGCCGCCCCGGTCTATCCAGAATTGCCAGCGCTTCTTTTCCATTGCGGTTGCCATTGCCATTGCCATGTTCGTTGCCTTGATGGTTTCTTAAAGGGAGGCTGCAGCCCGCGCAGCCTGGTCATACATGCCGGAGAGCACGCGCAGCAGACGCGCCAGCTCGCCAATATCGCGGTTCAATCCGTCATCTGCATTCATTGCATCAATCAGGCAGGACTCACGGATCTCACGGTAGCGCTGCACATGGGCACGGCCGGCTTCCGTCGATGCATAGGTGACCTCCTTGCCGTTTTTGCTGGACTCCACCACCCCCAGGTTGAGCAGTTTCTTGAGCGAATAGTTGATCAGGTGCGTGTCTTCGACGTTCATGATGAAACAGATGTCGGCCAGCCGCTTGTCTCGCGCACGGTGCGTCACGTGGTGGAGCACCAAAACATCGAGCGGCGTCAGGTCCTTGAGGCCGGCCGCACTCATGCAGTGCACGATCCACCGGTGAAAGGCGTTGCCGGCCACAATCAACCCGAATTCAAACTCACTCATCTCCGAGCTGTGTGGCGACACCAGGTGCGCAGAAGAAACGATGGGCGAGCGCTCCGGGCCCGCAGCCTTATCCAGCGGCTTTTTTGACATGGCCCCACTCCTGTTGGCATTGATGTTGCATGCAGCAGATTGTAGGCAGATGAATGACAATTTATCAACGAATTGTTGACACTTAGGGGAAACACCCAGAATCATTCCCTCTTTAGCCGCGTAAAGTCCGTCCAATCAATACAACCAATGGAGTCACCATGAAGCTTCGCCTCTTGACCCTTGCCACCAGCCTGGCCCTTGCCACCGGCATCTCGTTTGCCCAGACCAAGTGGGACCTGCCCGCGGGCTACCCCGCGACCAACTTCCACAGTGAAAACCTGGTGCAGTTCGCCAACGACGTGGACAAGGCCAGCGGCGGCAAGCTGAAAATTACCGTGCACTCCAATGCATCCCTCTTCAAGGCGCCTGAGATCAAACGCGCCGTTCAAGGCGGGCAAGCCCAGGCGGGCGAAATCCTGCTGGCCAACTTCCAGAACGAGTGGGCCATCTTCGGCACGGACGGCCTGCCCTTCCTGGCCGAAGGCTACCCCAGCGCCATGAAGCTTTACCAGGCCCAGAAGCCGGCGCTGCAAAAGAAGCTGGGCGAGCAGGGGATCCAGTTGCTGTATGCGGTGGCCTGGCCACCCCAGGGCATCTACTCCAAAAAGCCGCTGGCCTCGGCAGCCGACCTGAAGGGCATCAAGTGGCGCGCCTACAGCCCGGCCACCGCACGTATCGCCGAACTGGTGGGTGCCCAGCCGGTGACGGTGCAGGCCGCCGAGTTCTCCCAGGCGCTGGCGACCGGCGTGGTCGAGTCCACCATGACCTCCGGCGCCACCGGCGTGGACAGCAAGCTGTATGAACACCTCAAGTATTACTACGACACCCAGGCCTGGTTGCCCAAGAATGCGGTGATCGTCAACAAGGCGGCTTTCGACGCCCTCGACGGCCCCACCAAACAGGCGGTGCTCAAGGCAGCGGCAGACGCCGAAACGCGCGGCTGGGCAGCCAGCCAGGCCGTCAACACCAAGACGCTGGAAACCCTCAAGACCAACGGCATGCAGGTGCTGCCGCCGTCCGCCGCACTCAAGGCCGACATGAAAAAAGTCGGCGACGTGATGCTCAAGGAGTGGCTGGACAAGGCCGGACCTGAAGGCCAGGCCATCGTTGACGCTTACCGCAAGTAAACCGCCGACATGCGCAAGCTGCTTGACGGCATGTACGACAGCGCCGCCGCCCTGGCGGCGCTTTTCATGGTGGGCCTGCTGGTCATGGTGCTGCTGTCCATCGTCAGCCGGCAGCTGCATTTCCACGTACCGGGCACCGATGCCTACGCGGGCTACCTGATGGCCGCCAGCGGCTTCCTCGCACTGGCGCACACCCTCAAACGCGGCGAGCACATCCGCGTCACCCTGCTGGTCAACGCCCTCAGCGGCCGCTGGAAAAAAGCGCTGGAACTCTGGGCCCTGGGCCTGGCCACGCTGCTGGCCCTGCTGTTTGCCGCCTACAGCTGCAAGCTGGCCTGGCAGTCGCGCGTGTTCAACGACATCTCCACCGGCAGTGACGCCACGCCACTGTGGATTCCGCAACTGGCCATGGCTTTTGGTGCCGTCATCCTGGTGGTGGCCTTCATGGACGAGCTGGTGCTCGAGATCCAGGGCCGCCGGATAACCCTCACCAGCAGCGAAGCGCTGCGCAACGAATAAGGACGCCATGAACGACCTGACCATCATGGCCCTGCTGGTGCTCTCCCTCTTTTTCATCCTGGGCACCGGCGTCTGGATTGGCCTGACGCTGTCGGGCGTGGCCTGGATAGGCATGCAGCTGTTCACCTCGCGCGTGGCCGGCGACGCCATGGCGGTCACCATCTGGGGGTCGGCGTCGAGCTGGACGCTGACCGCCCTGCCCCTGTTCATCTGGATGGGCGAAATCCTGTTTCGCACCCGGCTGTCGCAGGACATGTTCAAGGGCCTGGCGCCCTGGATGCAGGCCCTGCCGGGCCGGCTGCTGCACACCAATGTGGTGGGCTGCACGATTTTTGCGGCGGTATCGGGCTCGAGCGCGGCGACCTGCGCCACCATCGGCAAGATGACCTTGCCCGAACTCAAGCGCCGCGGTTACCCCGAACACATGATTGTCGGCACGCTGGCCGGCGCCAGCACCCTGGGCCTGCTGATCCCGCCATCCATCATCATGATTGTTTATGGCGTTTCGGCCGAGGTGTCGATCGCCAAGCTGTTCATTGCGGGCGTGCTTCCCGGCATCATGCTGGCCTTGCTGTTTTCGGGCTACATCGTGGTCTGGGCCCTGCGCAATCCCGGCCAGATCCCCCCGGCCGACGCCAAAACGACTTTTCTGCAAAAACTCTCGGCCTCACGCGCACTGATTCCCGTGGTACTGCTGATTGCCGCCGTGCTGGGCTCCATCTACTCCGGCATTGCCACGGCCACCGAGGCGGCGGCCATCGGCGTGGTGGGTGCCCTGGTCATCTCCGCGCTGCAGGGATCCATGAGCTGGGCCACCTTCCGCGAGGCCCTGATGGGCGCCACGCGGCTGTACTGCATGATCGCGCTGATCCTCGCCGGTGCGGCCTTTCTGACGCTGTCCATGGGCTACATCGGCCTGCCGCGCCACCTGGCCGAATGGATTGCCTCGCTGGGCCTGAGCCAGGGCCAGCTGATCCTGGCGCTGACCTTCTTCTTCATCGTGCTCGGCTGCTTTCTCGACGGCATCTCCATGGTCGTGCTGACCATGGGCGTGCTGATGCCGACCATCCAGAAAGCCGGCATCGACCCGATCTGGTTCGGCATCTTCATCGTGCTGGTGGTCGAGATGGCGCAGATCACGCCGCCGGTCGGCTTCAACCTGTTTGTGCTGCAGGGCATGACCGGCCGCGAACTGCCCTGGATCGCCAAGGTCACCCTGCCGATGTTTTTCCTGATGTGCGCCGCCGTTGCGCTGGTGTATGTGTTTCCCGGCATCGTCACCTGGCTGCCGGAGCAGATGAGCCGCTAGCGCCTGCCCCGCTCAACCCACGAAACCCACGAAACCCATGGCCATGTTCTACCCGGTCTTTGCCATCTGCATCGGCGCCTCTGTGGGCGCGCTGGCCCGCTGGGGCCTGGCGCTGTGGCTCACGCCCGGCGGCCTCATTCCCTGGGGCACGCTGGCCGCCAACCTGATTGGCGGCTACCTGATCGGCATCTGCCTGGCCATTTTCCAGTCCCTGCCGCAGCTCGACCCGGTCTGGCGCCTGATGCTGGTGACCGGCTTTCTGGGCGGGCTCACCACGTTTTCCTCCTTTTCCGCCGAAGTCGTCACCTTCCTGCTGGAAGAGCGCTACGGCCTGGCGCTGGGCACGGCCGCGTTGCATGTACTGGGCTCCCTGCTCATGACCGTGCTCGGCATCAAGACTGCTCTGTTTTTGATAGCTTACCGCGCCCAGTAGGCAAGGGCTGCAAGCCGATTTGGAATTGAAAAAGACGAAAGCCGCATATAGCGGCTTTCCATTTGGTGCATCTGACGACTATGAGCTCTGACCGGAACGACAGCGCCTGATAGGCAGCAGTGCGGTCTAGTCTAGTCGATTGGGATATGTTGGGATATGAGCTCTGACCGGAACCCCTTGAGGGGGCGGCAGGAGCCGCCCCCTCAAGGGGATGCGCACAGCGCGGTGTCTATCAAGAATCTCATCTCAAAAGTACGCCCCTAACTTGTGTTTTCTTGCGTTCAACCCAACAACTGCGACTGCATCTGTTCGGCTCGCTACTGACTGTCGCCGGCATCAAAAGCGCTCTGTTTTTGATAGCTTGCTGCGCCCAGTAGACAAGGGATGGAGGCCGATTATCCACATCCACCCGTGCCCGCGCCGACCGCGCTCACGCGGCGCAGGCGGGCCTGGTTGTGCCGGTCCGACGCCTTATTGCGGCTCGATCTTCGCGTCGCGGATGGCCTTGGCCCACTTCACCGTTTCCAGCTTGCTGCGCTGGGCCAGGGCTTCAGGCGTTCCGGGCTCGACCAGGAAGCCGATCGGTGCGAATTTTTCCTGCAGGTCCTTGCTCTGTGCCGCGGCATTGATGGCCTGGTTCAGTTTGGCAATGATGTCGGGCGGCGTGCCGGCCGGCGCAAACATGGCGAAGTAGGCGATCAGCTCATAGTCCTTCAGGCCCAGGGCTTCGTTGACCGTTGGCAGTTCCGGCACCGCGGGTGAGCGTTTGCTCGAAGTCACCGCCAGGCCGCGGACCTTGCCGCCCTTGACCTGCGGCAGCATGACGGCAAAGTCGGCGGTGAACATCATCACCTGGCCGCCGATGAGGTCGGTCATGGCCGCAGGACCACTTTTGTAGGGCACGTTGGTCATCTGGATGCCCGCCATGCCGGCCATCATTTCAGACGACACCAGTTGCGAGGTGCTGGCGCTGGCAAAAGTGACATGGCCCGGTTTGGCCTTGGCCAGGTCCACGAATTCGCGCAGGTTTTTGGCCGGCACGTCGTTGTTGACGGCCACGATCAGCGGCACCGAACCCATGTAGCCCAGCGGCGCAAAGGCCGTGTCCTGGTCGTAGGGGAGCTTTTTCATCAGGCTCTTGAGCGCGGCGTTGGTGCTGTTGGTTCCGATCAGGATGGTGTAGCCGTCCGGTGCAGCCTTGGCGACAGCATCGGCCCCCAGCATGCCGTTGACGCCGGCCTTGTTCTCGACCACGATGGTCTGCCCCAGCGTTTCCGACATCTTGGCCGCGAAAGCGCGTCCAATCTGGTCGGTGGCGCTGCCCGCCGCAAAGGGCACGATGGCCTTGATCGGCTTGTTCGGATACGCCTGGCCGAACGCGGCCAGGGAAAAACTGGCCGCAGCCGCGAAAAGAATCGACTTGCACTTCATGTTGATGTCTCCTGTTTAAAAATTGTTGAATGCGTTTACTTGCGACCGTTCGCCTTCGACCCCTTCGACGGCGCTCAGGACGGGCGGCTCAGCCCGAACGGCGGGGTGTCATGAATCACGAAAACATCCCTAGCTTATTCGATGGCCATGCCCAGAATGGCGGAGCTCAGGCATTTGCCATGTGCGTCCAGCGCCAGGGACCGGGTCACGCCCCCGTCCAGCGCGTCGTGCAGCACGAAGTTCAGGGCGCCCAGATGCGGCACCACATAACGCTCGACCTCGCCCTTGACGGTATCGGCGTAATACGCGCGCACCCGCTCCGCGGTGACGGCACGCTCGATCGCCGGGAAGTCCTTGAGGTCGTAGGCGATCACGGAAATGATGGACCGGTTGCCCTTGTCGCCGGTACGGGTGTGGGCTATCTCGCGCAGCAGCATTTTTTAAAGCTCCATCATGGTGACTGAGGTCTGAACCAGGTCGCGCGGCACCAGGGTGGACGCCGCGGCGATCACCTCGCGGACCGACTTCGTGACACCACCGCCCCCGGCCGGCCCGTTGAGGTACATGGCTTCGACCTCGTTGGCCACACGCTCCGCCTCTTTCAGGGTGGCAACACGCATGGCCACACGCGCCCGGACTTCATAAGGCGTGTGGCCGGCGGACAGGGTCTGGCCATGCATGGCGTTGACCCCGATGAGTTCATAACGGCTGTCGAGCGCCTGGATGTCCGAGGCTTCCAGGCGCTGCTTCAGGACGTCCAGCGCCAGCCGGCCCCGCGCCTCGGCCCCCAGGCCCGCGTAGGAAATCTGCCCTTCCCCGATGAAGCCGTCGCGGTAACCCACGGTGACCTTCAGCGTTGGCGGGCGCTGATGTCCTTGGGCGCCCTCGATCCGCACGCGGTCAGGGCCGACCTGGGTCAGCGTGACCTTGGAAAAGTCCGCCACTACATCGGGCTGCAGGTAGCTGGCGGGGTTTTCAACTTCATACAGCAGTTGCGCCGCGCAGGTGGCGGTGGTGACGCAGCCGCCCGAACCGGTCACCTTGGTGATGATGGCGCTCCCGTCGGCCGATACCTCCGCCAAGGGAAACCCCAGGCGGGCCAGGTCGGGCACATCGCGGTAACCGGGGTCGGCAAAATATCCGCCGGTCACCTGCCCGGCGCATTCCAGCAGATGGCCCACCACCGTGCCCTGGCCCATCTTCTGCCAGTCCGACATGGACCAGTCGAACTCATGGATGAGCGGCGCAAGAAACAGGGCCGGGTCGGCGACCCGCCCGGTGATGACCACGTCCGCGCCCAGACGCAGCGCCCGCACCAGGGCCTCGGCACCGAGATAGGCATTGGCCGACAACACGGCACTGCCCAGGGACTGCAGCGGTGCGCCGCTTTCCAGCAGGGTCAGGTCCTGGTCCTGCAGGCCGGGCAACACGTCGTCGCCCTGGACCACCGCCACCTTCAGGCGGTCCAGCCCCAGCTCGCGCGCGATGCGGATGACTTCCTGCCCGGCCGCCTGCGGGTTGGCGGCCCCCATGTTGGTGATGATCTTCACCCCTCTGCCGGCGCAGGCCAGCAGCACCGCCTCCATGCGGTCCCGCAGCAGGGGGTCGAAGCCCAGACGCGCGTCCTTGCTGCGCTCGAGCTGGGCCAGGGCGATGGTGCGCTCGGCCAGGCACTCGAACACCAGGTAGTCGAGGTCCCCCTTTTCCGCCAGCTCCACGGCGGGGGGAATGCGGTCGCCCGAGTAGCCGGCGCCGGCACCGATGCGGATAGTCTTCATGAAGGGGCTTTCACAGGGAACGCGATGTTGAAGCAAGGTGTGACTGGTCACGCCAGACGGACTATGGCGCAAGCCGGGCCGCCTGTGAATTCCAAATTCCGGATGAGACTCAAAGGAAAACCGAATCAATCGGCCCGGCGGGCCGGCGCCTCGGGGCTGGCCCGCGGCATCCTTGGGTATCATCCGCACGGATGAACCTGTCCACACGTCAACTGCGTGCTTTCCTGGCACTGGCTGACCTGCGCAGCTTCACACGCGCCGCCGAGCAAATGCATTTGTCCCAGCCCGCCTTCAGCTCCCTGATCCGTTCACTGGAAGACACGCTGGCCGCCAGGCTGTTTGACCGCGACACCCGCAAAGTTGACCTGACCGCAGCCGGCGGGCGCTTTGAACGCGCCGCACGCGACGTGGTGTCGCACTTCGACGATGTCATGGGCAGCGTTTGCCGCGACCTCAGCATCGTGGACCGCGTGGCGGTCGCCGGCATCCCGTCGCTGTGCGCGCGCTTCCTGCCGGTGGTGGTGGCCGACTACCGGCGCAAACACCCGGCCATCGACATCGAGGTGGTCGATGCCCTGCCCCAGCCCTGCGTGGACCTGGTGCGGGAAGGCAAGGTGGACCTGGCCCTGTCCACCATCGACGCAAAAGACGCCGACATCCACAAGGAACTGCTGTGCCTTGACCGCTTCTACGTCGTCTGCAGGAAAGACCACGTGCTCGCCGGCAAGGCGGCCATCACGATTGAAGAGCTGGTGCAGTTTCCGTTTATCCACTTCACGACGACCACACGCCTGCGCCACCAGATCGACGCGGCCTTGCGGCCGCACAAACCCAACACGGTGATGGAAGTCGAACGGCTGGAGGCGGTGCGGGGTCTGGTGGAGAGCGGGGTCGGCATCAGCCTGGTGCCGAGCCTGACGCTGTCCCACTTCACCAGCAGCCAGATTGCCATCAAGCCGCTGGCCGCACCCGGCATCGTCCGCGAGGTGTTTCTGCTGCGGGCGCAGGGACGCGTACCCTCCGCCGCAGCCGATGCCCTGGCCGAACCCATCAGAAAACAGATGCAGTCGCTGCTGCAGCCTGGCAGCCTCGAACTCGATTATGAAAAGCTGGCCGCCCTGGTGCCGGACCTGAAAGACTATTGAGACTTCAATAACTCATCAGAGGCAATTTACGACCGTTCGCCCTGAGCTTGGCCTGTCCTGAGCTTGTCGAAGGATCGAAGGGCCCTTCGTCAAGCTCAGGACAGGCTTCGACAGGCTCAGCCCGAACGGTGTGGTGTCATGACTGATGAAAACATCACCGCCCTCCGGCGCCGCCCTTGCCTGTTTCTTGAGCAAGCCCGGCAGAACCAGCATTGGCGCGGCATTCGAGAGTTGTTCAGGCCCTTATCCACAGCCTAGACAACAGGGCGTGGGGGTAACTTGAGGGGGGCGCTGATGCGGAACCGCAGCTCCAACCGTCTTTACCGATCACGGCTGAACCGGCCGAAACGCTCCTGTTTTGATAGCTGCTTGCGCTCACGACATAAGGACAGAAGGCCTTTTTTCTTATAAAGATCATCTGCCCCATGCTGTGTTTCGAACAACACCAGCCCCACCAACCGAGGCTTTCCGCGATCAGTCGTGCAAGACAGCCAGAAACTGCCGCAGCTCGGGCGTCTGGGGGCGGTTGAAAATTTCGTCCGGCGTGCCCGCTTCGTGAATCAGCCCCTGGTGCATGAACACCACGCGGTCGCTCACCTTGCGGGCAAAGGCCATTTCATGGGTGACCAGAATCAGCGTCATGCCCTCGTTGGCCAGCATCTCCACCACCTGCAGCACTTCGCCGACCAGTTCCGGGTCCAGGGCCGAGGTGATCTCATCGCACAACAGCACCGTGGGGTCCATGGCCAGCGCACGCGCAATGGCCACGCGCTGCTGCTGCCCGCCCGAGAGTTGATCGGGCATGCGGTCAAACAGGCTGCCCAGTCCCACACGTTCGAGCAGCGCCTGGGCACGCGTGCGCGCTTCTTCCCTGGGCAAGCCCTTGACCAGCGTAGGCGCCAGCATCACATTGCGCCCGGCGCTCAGGTGGGGAAAGAGGTTGAAGCTCTGGAAAATCATGCCGACCTGCTGGCGCAACTCGCGCATGGCGTTGGCGTCGCTGTGTTGCAGGGCCTGGCCGTCCACGGCCAGGTTGCCGCGCTCGAAGGTCTCCAGCCCGTTGATGCAGCGCAGCAAGGTGCTCTTGCCCGAGCCGCTCTTGCCGATGATGCAGACCACTTCCTTGCGCCCGACCTGCAGGTCGATGCCCTTGAGCACTTCGGTGGCGCCAAAACTCTTGTGCAGGCCCCGGATGTCGACCAGTGCAAACGGGGGATTAGGTGATGGTGGGGTCATAAATCAGGCCAGACGGCGGTTTTCCAGCCGCTGGCTCCACCACGACAGCGGGTAGCACAGGGCAAAGTACAAAAGGCCGACAAAGGTGTAGGCCAGAAAGGGTTGGTAGGTGGCGTTGGAGATCATCTGGCCGGCCTTGGTCAGCTCGACAAACCCGATGACCGAGGCCAGCGCCGTGCCCTTGATGATCTGCACCAGAAAGCCCACCGTGGGTGCAATGGCCACGCGCAGCGCCTGCGGCAGGATCACATGGCGCATCTGCTGCGTGAAATTCAGCGCCAGGGTGGTGGAGGCTTCCCACTGGCCTTTCGGAATGGCGTTGACACAACCGCGCCAGATTTCAGTCAGGTAGGCACTCGCATACAGGGTGAGGCAAATCGCCGCGGACACCAGCGGCGAGGTGTCCATGCCCAGCAGGGCCAGGCCAAAGTACACCAGAAACAGTTGCATCAGCAGCGGCGTGCCTTGAAAAATCTGCACGTACCAGGCCACCGCCGTGGCCGCGCCGCGCACCTTGGCAAACCGCAGCAAGAGCAGGCCCATGCCCACCAGCCCGCCACCAACGAAGGCAATCAGCGAGAGCGCCACCGTCCAGCGCAGGGCGCCGAGCAAAAAGGTAAAAATATCCCAGAGCGAAAACTGAACCATGGTTGCGTGCCCGTTAGCGGCTGGAAAAAAGGAAGCGCGGTCCGGCCCAGTACAGCAGCTGCCGCACGCCAATCGCCAGCAGCAGATAGACCACGGTGACGATGATGTAAGACTCGAAACTGCGGAACGTGCGGCTGGAGATGAGATTGGCCGCCTGCGAGAGTTCTTCCGCCGAGATCTGCCCGCAGACCGCCGACCCCAGCATCACAATGATGATCTGGCTCACCAGCGCCGGCCAGATGCGCGCCAGTGCCGGGGGCAGCACCACGCGCGAGAAGGTTTGCCAGGGCGACAGCGCCAGGCTCATGGCGGCTTCCAGCTGACCCCTGGGCGTGGACTGCAGGCCGGCACGCACGATCTCGCAGGCATAGGCCCCCAGGTTCAACACCATGGCCAGCACGCTTGCCATTTCCACCGACAGGCGCACACCCAGCGAAGGCAGGCCAAAGAAGATAAAGAACAACTGGATGATGAAGGGCGTGTTGCGCATCAGCTCCACATAGGCACCCACCCCCCGTTTCAGGACCGAGCCGCCATGCAGCCGGGCCCAGGCACACGCCGTGCCCACCACGACACCGAGCACCGCCGAAACGGCGGTGAGCGCCACCGTCAGGCCCAGCCCGCGCAGCAGCATGGGCCACTGTTCCAGCACGGTGACAAAGTTGAATTCAATCATGGTGGTTCAGGAATGTTGCTGAAGCGATGCACCCACTCCGTTCGGGCTGAGCTTGTCGAAGCCCTTCGACAGGCTCAGGGCGAACGGGCATGAGATTCGTGTCTTGTTTTATGAAACGCCCAACAGCCTTAATCAGGCAACACGCCGGTGCCGCGGCCCAGCCATTTTTGCGAATACTGCTCCAGCGTGCCATCGGCCTTGGCGGCGCGCAGGATTTCATTCACTTTGTTCAGCAGCGCGGTTTCACCCTTGCGCACGCCGATGAAGTTGGGCGAGTCTTTCAGCAGCAGCTTGTACTCGGCCTGCACCTGCGGGTTCTTCTGCACTGCAGCCGCGGCCACGGCGGCGCCGGTGGCCAGCAACTGGGTTTGCTGGGAGATGAAGGCGGCGACGGTGGTGGCATCGTCCTCGAAGCGCTGGATTTTCAGCGTGGGAGGAGCCACCTTTTGCAGCACGTCGTCCTGGATGGTGCCGCGGGTCACGGCAATGCTCTTGCCGGCCAGGTCGTCAAAACTCTTGATGCTCAGCGCCTTGGGGCCGAACACGGCCTGGAAGAACGGGGCGTAGGCCACGGTGAAGTCGATCACCTTCTCGCGCTCCGGGTTCTTGCCCAGGGCCGAGACGATCAGGTCAATCTTCTTGGTCTGCAGATAGGGGATGCGGTTGGGTGTGCTCACCGGCACAAACTCGGCCTTCACGCCCAGCTTGTCGGCGATCAGTTGCGCTGTGGCCACGTCCACGCCGGTGAGTTTGAAGTCCGCGCCCATGTAGCCATAAGGCGGAAAGTCGGAGGCGACGCCCAGGGCAATCGACTTCTTGGCCAGCACGGTCGAGAGGGATTCATCCGCCGCGTGGGCCGGCGTGGCCACGATCAGGACGGCGCTGGCAAACAGGCCAGCCAGAGTGGAGAGTGCTTTGAATTTCATGGAAGGGTTCCTGTAAAGATGATGGGGGGACCCCACCTCTTTCGCAAAATGTATGCCACCTGTTTCGCATGGCATTGCCCTTGCAAACAGAGGCCGGACAATATGAAATATGTGTTTCTTAACCATAAATCCATGAAAAATATGTTTCACAATGGTGCATACGCTCTCTTTTGGGGGCATCGGCACCAAAACCTCTCAGCCGCTCTGCCATGACCAAGGCCAAGACCATCCCCCTGCGCGAACGGATTCAGGCGCACTACTCGGCGCTGTCCCTGGTGGACCGCAAACTGGCCGACGTGGTGCTGGCCCACGAGAAGGACCTGCTCGCCTACAGCGCCACCGAGCTGGCGGCGCTGGCCGGTGTCTCCAAGGCCAGCACGGCGCGTTTCTTCAAACGCCTGGGCTTTGCCGACTTCCAGGCCTTCCGGCAGCACCAGCGCAACGGCACACCCCAGCCCTCGCCGCTGTACCGCATGGCACAGCAGGGCACCAGTGCCAGCCCGCTGCAACACCACATGGCGCAAGACGTCCAGCAATTGCAGGCCCTGGCCGACAGCGTGACCGATTCCAGCGTGCAGCAGGCGGCCAGACTGCTGGCGGGCGCGCCCCGCGTCTGGGTGGTCGGTTACCGCAACGGCTACATGGCGGCGTCCTATGCGCGGGCGCTGCTGTCGCAGATGCGCGCCGAGGTCCATCTGCTCAATGAAGGCACGGGTGAAGACGCCGAACTGCTGGCCGAAATCCAGCCGAACGACGTGCTGCTGGCCATGGACTTTCGCCGCCGCACCCGCCGCCTGTCCCAGGTGGTGGGCATTGCCTGTGATGCCGGCGCCGCACTGGTGCTGGTGAGCGATGCCCGCGTGTCGGCGCTGGCGGCGCGGGCCCAGGCCCTGTTCATTTGCCCGCCGCAGGACGAGCCGATTTTTGACTCCTATGTGAGCGCCATCAGCCTCATCAACTACCTGGCCACCGCCACGCTGGCCCAGTTGCCCAAAAAAGCCCGCGCCCGCATGGCCGCCATCGAACAAGTCCATGCGCAACTGGCCGACCTTGAATCTCCTCTCTGAACCCTCCCACCCCCATGAACGCTTTAGCTCAACACCCCTTCACCCTGCTGCCCAATCCCCGCTTTCAACCCGGCGAGCCCTATGGTGCGCACCGCAGCACGCTGCTCAGCACGGCGGCCCTGGAGCAAGCCAGGGCCGTCATCACCTCCTGGTCCGGCTACGCGCAAACGCCCTTGTGTTCCCTGTCCGGGCTCGCCCGCACCGCAGGTGTGGCCAGCATCCACTACAAGGACGAAGGCTCGCGTTTCGGCCTGGGCAGCTTCAAGGCACTGGGCGGGGCTTACGCCGTGGCTCGCCTGCTGTGCCGCGAAATGGGCCAGCGCCTGGGCCGCAGCGTGAGCCACGCCGAGCTGCAGAGCGACCCCGCGCTGCGCCAGGCCTGTGCCGACATCACCGTCACCTGCGCCACCGACGGCAACCACGGCCGCTCGGTCGCCTGGGGCGCGCAAATGCTGGGTTGCCGCTGTGTCATCTACATTCACGCCACCGTGAGCGAGGGTCGCAAGGAAGCGATTGCCCGCTACGGCGCGCAGGTGGTGCGCACTACCGGCAATTACGACGATGCGGTGCAGCAGGCCGACCGCGATGCCAGGGCCAATGGCTGGTTTGTCATTTCCGACACCTCCTACCCCGGCTACATGGACATCCCGCGCGACGTGATGCAAGGCTACCAGCTCATGGTGCACGAGGCCGTCAGCGCCCTGCCGCAATGGCCCACACATGTCTTCGTGCAGGCGGGCGTGGGGGGTTTTGCGGCAGCGGTGTGTGCGTATTTCTGGGAGCGCGACACCGGGCAACGCCCGGTGTTTGTGGTGGTGGAGCCCGAGCGTGCCGACTGCCTGCTGCAAAGCGCGCGCGCCGGCGCCGTGGTCGCGGTCAAGGGCGATCTGGACACCTTGATGGCCGGCCTGGCCTGTGGCGAGGTGTCCCTGCTGGCCTGGGACTTCCTGGCCACCGGCGCCAATGCGTTTTGCACCATCCCGGATGCCGCCGCCGTCGATGTTATGCGCCTGCTGGCCAGCCCGCAGGGTGGCGACCCAACCATCGTGGCCGGCGAGTCCGCCGTGGCGGGCCTGGCTGCGGCCCTGCTCACGGCGCAAGACCCCGCCGCCCGCGCCTCGCTGGGCCTGGGGCCGGACAGCCGCGTGTTGCTGTTCGGCAGCGAGGGCGACACCGACCCTGCCCTGTACCAGCAACTGGTAGGCCGCAGCGCCGCCCAGGTGCTGCAGGACGGAGCGGCCGCATGACCGCCCCACAGATCAATGGCCCGCGTCTGCTGGAGAGCCTGCAGGCGCTGGGCCAGATCGGCGCGCTGCCCGGTGGCGGCGTCAACCGCCTGGCCTTGACCGATGCCGACCGCCAGGGCCGCGACTGGACGGCGGCGCGCATGCATGCGCTGGACATGCACGTGGAGGTGGACGCCATTGGCAACATCATTGGCACCTTCCCCGGCACCGAGGAGGGACCCCCGGTGATGATGGGCTCACACATCGACACCGTGCGTACCGGCGGTTTGTACGACGGCAACTACGGTGTGCTGGCCGGTCTGGAAGTGGTGGCCACCTTGCGCGAGGCGGGCCTGCCAACCCGCCGCCCGCTGGCCGTGGCCGTGTTCACCAACGAAGAAGGCGCGCGCTTCCAGCCCGACATGATGGGCAGCCTGGTCTATGTCGGCGGCCTGCCGCTGCCAGACGCACTCGCCACCTGTGATGCCGACGGCGTGTCGGTGCAGGCCGAGCTGCAGCGCATCGGCTACCAGGGCACGGCCCCCGTGGGCGCGCCGGTGGTGGACAGCTTTGTGGAGCTGCACATCGAGCAAGGCCCGGTGTTGGAACAGATGGGCCTGCAGATCGGCGTGGTCGAAGGCGTGCAAGGCATCTCGTGGACCGAGTTCACGGTGGAAGGCCAGTCCAACCACGCCGGCACCACACCCATGGCGCTGCGCCACGATGCCGCACTGGTGGCTGCACAAGTGGCGGTGTTTGTGCGCGAGCTCAGTGCGCGCATGGGTGGCCGCCAACTGGCCACCGTGGGCGCCCTGCGGCTCAGCCCCAACCTGATCAACGTCATCGCGCAAAAAGCCGTGTTCACCGTGGACCTGCGCAACACCGACAGCGCCGCGCTGGCACAGGCCGAGGCGGACCTGCACGCCTATGTACAGCAAGCAGCCCGGGCCGAAGGCGTGCGCATCTCCTCACGCGCACTGGCCCGTTTTGAGCCGGTGGACTTTGACCCCATGGTGGTGGACCTGGTGGAGCAGCACGCGCAGGCCCTGGGCTGCAGCCACCAGCGCATGCCCAGCGGTGCCGGGCACGACGCGCAAATGCTGGCCCGTGTCTGCCCCAGCGCCATGATTTTTGTGCCCAGCGCAGGCGGCCTGAGCCACAACGTGCGCGAGCACACCGAGCCTGCCGACCTGCAGCGCGGCGCACAGCTGCTGCTGCAGGTGGTGCTGGCGCTGGCCAATCGCCCCGCGTAATGCCGGCGCCCATGCCCTCCTCCCTCCGTTCGGGCTGAGCCGTCGAAGCCTGCCTTTTTTCAACCTTTACCCGTTCACTTATGCCCCGCTATCTCAACGTCGCCCTCGGCCAGCTCGGCCCCATCCAGCGCGCCGACTCGCGCACCCAGGTGGTGGCCCGCCTCTGCGATCTCATGCGCCAGGCCCACGCCGTGGGTGCGCAGCTCATCGTTTTTCCCGAACTGGCGCTGACCACCTTCTTCCCGCGCTGGTACATCGAGGACGAGGCCGAGATCAACAGCTTCTTCGAGCAGTCCATGCCCAACGCCGCGACGCAGCCGCTGTTCGACCTGTCGCGGGAGCTGGGCGTGGGCTTCTACCTGGGTTATGCCGAGCTGGCGCAAGAGGCCACGGGTACGGCGCGCTACAACACCTCCATCCTGGTGGACCGCAGCGGCAACATCGTGGCCAAGTACCGCAAGGTGCACCTGCCGGGCCACAAGGAGCACGAGCCCTGGCGGCGCTTTCAGCACCTGGAAAAGCGCTACTTCACCCCCGGCCCCGGGTGGGGCGTGACGCAGGCCTTTGGCGGCGTCATGGGCATGGCTCTGTGCAACGACAGGCGCTGGGCCGAGACCTACCGCGTGATGGGCCTGCAAGGCGTGGAAATGGTGCTGATCGGCTACAACACCCCGGTGCACAACGCGCCGGCGCCGGCGCATGACGACCTGTCCCTGTTCCACAACCAGCTGTCCCTGCAGGCCGGCGCCTACCAGAACGGCACCTGGGTGGTGGGCGTGGCCAAGGCCGGTCTGGAAGAAGGCGTGGACAGCATAGGCGGCAGCTGCATCGTCGCCCCGTCCGGCGAAGTGGTGACGCGCTGCCTGACCAAGGACGACGAGATGGCCATCGCCCGCTGCGACCTGGATTTTTGCGCCGTCTACAAACGCACCACCTTCAACTTCGACCTGCACCGGCAACCTCATGCCTACGGCCTGATCGTCGAGCGCAAGGGTGAGACGCTGGCCGCCGACGGCTCACCGCTGCAGCTGCCTGTTTCTTGAGCATGCCGCGCATCGCCAGCCCCGGCGCGGCATTTGCGGGTTGTTCAGGACCTTATCCACAGCCTAGGCACAGGGTGTGGGGGTAACTTTCGGGGCGGTCGCCGGGGTGCGGGCCGCACCTCGCGTCTGCTTGAGCGGCCAGGTTGAATCAGCTGGATTGCTCTTGTTTTGATAGCTGCTTGCTCTTTCTGAATAAGGGCTGTAGGCCTTAGTTGCATCCAAAAGAGCTGCCGATGCTGAGCGTTGAGCAACACGCGGGCGTGGTTCGCGGCCCGCATCAGACTGACTGCGGACACTCGGGACAGCCGACAGCAGTCGCGTCCGCTCGATGGAAATGTTAGACGTCTTCACTTTAGGTGTTTGGTAATCCACTCGTGTAGGGCTAATCGTGCCATTCAGAGAAGTGAGTGTTCTGTATGCGCTCCATGGTGCGTTGGAATGCTTGAACACTCGCACCTTCTTTGAACAGCCTAGTAAATACTTGCTTGCTAGCCCGTGCATCTCGTACCTCGGCAATTGCACGGACAATCCGCAGCCGAAGCTGGGTCAGAACGAAGGCCTGTTCGCGACTGTTGTGTAAATTGAGCCGTGCATTGATGTGCCATGGCTCCACAAGCTCGCAAGACTCGGGGTCGAGAGTGAGATATCTAGAGCGCTCGTAGCCCAGTAGTGGTCTGCCGAGATGAGTCACTTCAAATCTCTGGCAGGGTATGCCGTAGCTGACGGCCTTGGTCGGCCATAGAATATTTATCGGAAGTGTATTGGCATGCTTATAGATTTTGACGAGCTGCGGTGGGCCGCCGATGTCTTCAATAGATGTATCGCGAATTACATCCATCAGGATAGTCAACGGCTCCCAATCAAGCCGCTTTAGAGATCGATGGGGGGCGAGTTGTATACATCGAACGAGAGTATCCAGTGCAAGCTTCTCGTTCTTGGGGCTATCGCTCATAAAGACGAAGTCCCCACTTTTCCTGGCAGAGTGGGCGTTGAATTCTCCAGTCTTCAGATCAAAGCGGAATGTCCAGATGCGGAATGCACTTGTCTTCCAAGAGTAGCCTGCCAGAAGAAACTTGAAAGCGCGATTAGTTCCATCTTTGCTCGGAAGATCCACAACTTTTGACCTCAGTGACTCGATCGTCTTCTCGATGTGAGATTTAAGGTGAACTATGTCCAGTATGCGGGATTTTGTTTCTTCATGACCATCCAGACTAGCCTTTATCTGCAAGAGTATTGGGTACGCGACGAGAGTTGGGCCGCAGTATGCGATTACCGCGTCTTGCCGCTCAAGTCTGAAAATCTTGGGCGCGTGATCGAGCGTGATCCCGCCGGTTAATCGACTGTCACTCGCAACGACAAGCTCTTCGCCTCCCGGCGTTACTCGAACCCAAGCCGCTACTAAAGTCATGGGAGTCCTCGGAGGCGAAAAGCGTCGCTCATAAGCCTTAACGGCCGCTCGATGAAAGGGTTAGGCGTCACTTCTTACGCTGTGCCAAGAGCTGCTGGTACTCGACAGACATCTTGTCCATGTACTCGAGCGCAGCCTTGTATTGCTTGGAATGAAACTCCATTAGTTTGTCATATTGATCGGCCGCAAGTGCGAAAGGCATCCCTGCACTACGTATCGAGTCCATCAGGATCTTCTGGGACTTCATAACCAGGTCCCATGCCTCGTGGGCCTGTAGTGCGGCAGTTCTCGACTGCTCCCAGAGAGTCTTGGCGAGTTCGGTTTGAGTTTGGTTGATCATGAACTTTCTCCTTTGCGATGCACGAGTTGAGGTTCGCGACGCCTAACGTAATATATACCGCAAGGTGTTGCGATATAACGTGGCGGCTTCAACTACAAAAACTAGCATTTTTAGTTGTCTCATTTGGAAAGTTCGCTCCATTAAAAATAGCGACGAACCCGGCAACTTATGTTGTGGTTTAAACAGCCCCCCGTTTGAGGGGCCGCCGAAATACCGCTCTCGCTGCAATCCGGGTCCACAACTTTCCCCAGACCTGACGTTCAATTTTGGCAGCCAGGTTCCATGAGAACTCAACGACTCCTGCAGGCTGATTGGGGACTATCTGCATCGCTATGTCGCAGCGATCTTTGACCTCAAGCAGTCACTAGCATTTGTCTGGATTGATGCTATTGGTTCGAGCTTTGATTCGTACATTGGCCAAGGCGATGCTGATAACTTGGAATTCGAGCTCTTGGTTTTTTGAGTAGGCAGCCAAGCCAAATCGGTGAGCTCGCAGTGGCTTCTGGGCAAGAGCAGAGGACTGGTTACTTACTTGTCGTGACAGACTGAAGTTTCGGCAGTTTCCATGCTGCGGACCCCCCCGCGTCACAATAGTTGTCGCCCCGATAGAACCTAAAACCCAGGGGACGGCGATGAAGGATAGAAGTGGCTCGATACGGACAAGCATTCAAGGACCGTGCAGTAGCACGGTTGTTGCCGCCTGAAAGCGCGGCGGTGGAAGAAG
>NZ_NBZV01000135.1 GCF_002379095.1 Polaromonas sp. AER18D-145 | reverse complement strand
ACGCCCTTGGGCACGCCGGTCGTGCCGGAGGTGTAGCTGACAAAAAGGATGTCGTCGGGCGCCAGCGCTGGCCAGTGCGGCTCACCCTCGGCTTTCGCCAGCAAGCTTTCGTAGTCGCGCTCCAGACCATGGCCTGCGCCATAGCCAATCAGCGTGATGCCCAGTGCCTTGAGCTCGTCCAGCCGCTCGGCGACCAGATGCCGGCAGCGCGTATCCAACAGCAGGAACTTGACCTCGCTGTCCTTCAGCACGTGCAGCATCTCGGGCCAGACGTACCCTGTATTGAGCCCGACCCGCGGCGCCGCGATCTTCATGCAGGCAAAGAAGTGCTCATACACCTCGATGCTTTC
>NZ_NBZV01000134.1 GCF_002379095.1 Polaromonas sp. AER18D-145 | reverse complement strand
GCAACAGTAAAGTTCATACATCGATGAGCCGCAACCAATAAACGACTCACCGAGGCTGGACAGACGGGATCAATGAGCCCGCCATGCCCGGACATGTTTATTCACTCTTCCAAGGAAATTTCATCATGAATGCATCCAAGTTCTTCGCTGTTGCCGCGCTTGCCACCGTGGCCTCTTTCGGCGCCCACGCTGACGAAGCCGATGGCTCGCAGTTTGCCGTCCAGTTCAACTCGACCCGCTCCGTGGCCGAAGTCCAGGCCGAAGCCGCCGCCAAAGTGAAAACCCACAGCCAGGAGCCTGCCGGCTCGCGCGTGGCGGCCACCGCGCAGTCCTCGACCGACCGCGCCACCGTGCGGGCACAAGCGGCCGACGCTGTCCGCCT
>NZ_NBZV01000133.1 GCF_002379095.1 Polaromonas sp. AER18D-145 | reverse complement strand
GCCAGGCTTGGCAAGAGCGACTGGGCGCCAGCACCAAACCCAGGATAGGCCTGGTGTGGAGCGGCAGCACAGGCCACCAGAACGACCACAAGCGCTCCCTGATGCTGGCAGACATCCGGGGACTGCTCAGCGAGCAGGTCGACTGCTACAGCCTGCAAAAAGAGCTGCGGCCAGCCGACCGGGCGGCGCTGGCAAACACGCCCGGCATCGAGTTCCTGGGCGACTCGTTCGAGGACTTCAGCGACACGGCCGCGGCGGTGGCCCTGATGGACCTGGTGATCACGGTGGACACCAGCGTGGCGCATCTGGCGGGGGCCATGGGCAAGGAAGTGTGGATCATGCTGCCCTTCAGTCCCGACTGGCGCTGGCTGCTCGAGCGAAGCGACAGCCCGTGGTA
>NZ_NBZV01000132.1 GCF_002379095.1 Polaromonas sp. AER18D-145 | reverse complement strand
TGCGTCACCTGGTCCATCTGCGTGATCGCCTGGTTGATCTGCTCAATCCCAGCCGTCTGCTCCTGGCTGGCCGCCGTGATCTCGGCCATGATGTCGGTCACGCGTTTGACGCTGTCCACAATCTCGTCCATGGTCTTGCCGGCCTCGGCCACCTGTTTGCTGCCTTCTTCGACCTTGTCGACGGAGTCGCCGATCAGGGTCTTGATCTCTTTGGCCGCGGCCGCGCTTCGCTGGGCCAGGTTTCTGACTTCAGCGGCCACCACCGCAAAGCCTCTGCCTTGTTCCCCGGCCCGGGCCGCTTCGACCGCGGCGTTCAGAGCAAGAATATTGGTCTGGAAGGCGATGCCGTCGATCACGCCGATGATGTCGACGATCTTTCTGGACGAGGCGTTGATGGC
>NZ_NBZV01000131.1 GCF_002379095.1 Polaromonas sp. AER18D-145 | reverse complement strand
GTCCGCAGCGGCACCGACACGATAGCGACAGCGTCCAGCCAGATTGCCGCCGGCAACCACGACCTGTCGTCCCGGACCGAAGAGCAGGCCAGCTCCCTGGAAGAGACCGCAGCGTCGATGGAAGAGCTGACCAGCACCGTCAAACAGAACGCCGACAACGCCCGCCAGGCCAACCAGCTGGCGGTGACCGCCTCCAGCGTGGCCGTTAAGGGCGGCAGCGTGGTCGCCGAAGTGGTGGGCACCATGGGCGCCATCAACGCCTCGTCCAGAAAGATCGTCGACATCATCGGCGTGATCGACGGCATCGCCTTCCAGACCAATATTCTTGCTCTGAACGCCGCGGTCGAAGCGGCCCGGGCCGGGGAACAAGGCAGAGGCTTTGCGGTGGTGGCCGCTGA
>NZ_NBZV01000014.1 GCF_002379095.1 Polaromonas sp. AER18D-145 | reverse complement strand
ATTCGTCCACCGAGGGCGGCAGAAGGTAAGCAGTGTCTCGGTCAACAGATATGAACCGGCTCATCGGGCAGGACTCCTTTGGTCTACTCCAGCAATTGTTGCGCCATACCCCGCTTCGCGAAAGACGGGAAAGCCCGACAGGCTCCTAGGAGCGCAACGCCGAGTGGCGCTGTTTTCACCCCGTTCCCTGCGGGTTGTGATCAAAAGGGCCGTGCGCGGCGTTGCAAAGCCTTGCCGGGGACTGCCCCGGCGGCGTTTTGCGCCTTGCTCACAGCCCTTTTGACTCACAACGCATCTCCTGAAAACAGGGTGAACAGGCCCTAGGAGCCTGTCGGGCTTGGGGCGTCGAAAGCGAAAATAGGCCCCGGCGAGGACAGTTTTTGCCGGATTTGCAGGCCCATAGCCCAGCTATGGGACAAAAAGACGGTGAAAAATGGACCGCTGCGGTCGATTTGCAGCCGACGATTCCCAAGTCCGACAGGCTCCTAGACCCGTTCGAAGATGCCGGCGGCGCCCTGCCCCATGCCGACACACATCGTCACCATGCCGTACTTCAGCTGGTGCCGGTGCAGCGCATGAATCACGGTGGCGGCACGGATCGCACCGGTGGCGCCCAGCGGATGGCCCAGCGCAATCGCGCCGCCCATCGGGTTCACTTTCGCGGCGTTCAGCCCCAGCGTGTTGATGACCGCCAGCGACTGCGCGGCAAACGCTTCGTTCAATTCGTACCAGTCGATGTCGTCCTGCTGCAGGCCGGCGTAGCGCAGCGCTGCCGGAATCGCCTCGATCGGGCCTATGCCCATGATGTGCGGTGGCACGCCCTTGGCCGCGTAGCTGACAAAACGCGCAAGCGGCTTGAGGCCGTGTTCCTTCACCGCCTTTTCGCTGGCCAGGATCAGCGCGCCGGCGCCGTCGGAGGTCTGCGAGCTGTTGCCCGCCGTGACCGAGCCGCGCGCGGCGAACACCGTCTTGAGTTTGGCCAGGCCTTCGAGCGAGGTGTCGGGGCGCGGGCCTTCGTCCAGGCTGACGGTACGGGTTTTGCTGATGACGTCGCCGCTCTCCAGGTCCGGCGAACGGTCGGTGACCTCGACCGGCGTGATCTCGGCCGTGAACTCGCCGGCCTGCTGCGCCTTGATCGCCCTCTGGTGCGACTCGACTGCAAACTGGTCCTGCGCCTCGCGCGACACCCTCCACTGCTGCGCGACTTTTTCAGCCGTCAGGCCCATGCCGTAGGCAATGCCGATGTTCTCGTCGTTGGCAAACATGGCCGGCGACAGCGAGGGCGAGTTGCCCGACATCGGCACCATGCTCATGCTTTCGGTGCCGGCGGCAATCATCACATCGGCCTCACCGACCCGGATGCGGTCCGCCGCCATCTGGATGGCGGAGAGGCCCGACGCGCAAAAGCGGTTGACGGTGATGCCGCCCACGCTGGTCGGCAGGCCGGCCAGCACCGCACCAATGCGCGCAATGTTCAGGCCCTGCGGGCCTTCGGGAATGGCACAGCCGCAGATGAGGTCCTCGATCGCTTTCGGATCCAGCGTGGGCACCTGCGCGAGCGCGGCCTGCAGCGCACGCACCAGCAGCTCATCGGGGCGGGTGTTGCGGAAGAACCCCCGGTGCGAGCGCCCGATGGGCGTGCGCGTGGCGGCAACGATGTAGGCTTCCTGGACTTGTTTGCTCATGGTGTATTTCCTTTGATGTCTTTGTCTTGCCCCCTCTCCCGCTTGCGGGAGAGGGCCGGGGTGAGGTCTGCCGTGTGACTGCGCGTAGCGCCCGTTTCCTCCCTCTCCCGCTTGCGGGAGAGGGTTGGGGTGAGGGTTTGTGCAACTTGCAGTATTTTTTCCAGCACCGCTTCTGTTTGAAGCAGTACGTCGTTGTTCCAGAATCGAAGTGTTTGAAAACCCAGAGCAGCCATGTCGTCGCTGCGCTTTTGGTCGTGGTGAACTGCTGCCTCTTCTGCGTGCTGGCCCCCATCAAGCTCGATGACCAAGCCTATTTCAATGCAGACAAAGTCCGCAAAATAGCGACCGACGGGGTGCTGGCGACGAAACTTGAAATTGCCAAGTTGTCGGGCGCGCAGCCTCGACCAAAGCAAAGCTTCCGCATCGGTTGAGTCCTGGCGCAGTGCGCGTGCACGCACCCTCACCCCAACCCTCTCCCGCGCGCGGGAGAGGGGGTGGGGCAGATCCGATGTCTGCGAAGCCATCACGGCACTTGTTTCCTTGTGCCGGACGGAATCCAGGCCCAGACAAATTCGCATTCGACCGGGTTCACACCGGCTTCGTCGGTCACGGTGACGGTCACCGTCACTTCGCCCTTGTCGCTGGCCTGCATGGCGGCGCGCTGCTCGTCGCTCAAGGTGGCCACGGCGCGCAGTGCGCCGGTGGCGCGCTTTTTGAACGCCATCTTCAGTTCCTTGGCCAACGGCGTGCAGTCATCGCGCACATTCATGCCGACCACCATGCCGGTGGCGGTTTCCGCCAGCAGGTTCATCGCCGAAGCGTGGATGCCACCAATGTGGTTCTGCACCTTTTTCTCGTTCTTGATGCCGATCTCGACCCTGCTGGTTGTCATCTCCAGAAAGTCCAGCCCCGCCGTGCCCGTGAAAGGCACGGCGCGGTGCATCACCAGGCCACGGCACCAGGTGCGTGCAAAAGCCGGCACGTCGGACAGCCGGTCCAGCTGGCGTTCGAGGCGATTGGGGTTGTTGTGTGGGGTCATAAAGTTGCGGTTCGTGATTGAGAAAGCGTAGCGAGGAGGCATCAGGCTAGGCGCGGGCGCCCGGAAGCAACCGGAACGTACTTCTGTACGTGAGGATTGGTTCTGGGCTGCAACGACGCATGATGCCTCCGCAGTAGCTTTATCAATTACGATGAGGTTTGCCCGTGCTCATCATGCCCATAATCCGCTCCTGCGTTTTCGGGTGTTCCAGCAGCGCACAGAAGGCCTTGCGCTCCAGCGTCATCAGATACTCTTCGGTCACCAGCGAGCCGGCATCGACATCGCCGCCGCAGACCACGTTGGCGATCAGGCTGGCGATGTGGAAGTCGTGCGCGCTGATGAAACCGCCGTCGCGCATGTTGACCAGTTGGCCCTTGATGGTGGCCAGGCCGCTGCGGCCGACCACCGGGAAGGGCCGCTTGTGCGGTGCGCGGTAGCCGGAGTTGAACAGCGCGCGCGCCTCGTTCAAGGCGACATACAGCAGCTCGTCCTTGTGGGGAACGATCACATCGCTGTCGAGCAGATAACCGATCTTGCGGCTCTCGATGGCGCTGGTGCCGACCTTGGCCATGGCCGCGGCGGTGAAACCTTCGGTCAGGAACGGCAGCACGTCCTTGCTGGTGGAGGTTGCTGCGTTCTCCGCCGCGCGGCGTGCAATATAGGTCAGGCCGCCGGCACCGGGCACCAGGCCAACACCGACCTCGACCAGGCCGATGTAGCTTTCCATCGCGGCCACCCGTTTGCTGGAATACACCGCCAGCTCGCAGCCGCCGCCCAGTGCCAGGCCGCGAACGGCCGACACCACGGGAACCGCCGCATAACGCAGCTTGAGCATCACCTGCTGCATCTCGGCCTCGGCGCCTTCCACAGCCGAGACACCGGCCATCATGAAAGCCGGCAGCATGGCCTGCAGGTCGGCACCGGCCGAGAACATCTCGTCGTTCGACCAGATCACCAGGCCCTTGTAACTTTTCTCGGCGAGATCCACGCCCATCGCCAGGCCTTCGACCACATCGGGGCTGATGGCGTGCATCTTGGTCTTGATGCTGGCGATCAGCACATCGCCCTGTTCACCAGCCAGCGTCCACAAGCGGATTGCATCGTCTTCGTGCAGCGTCGTGCCGGCGGTCATGAAGTCGGGCAAGGCCTCGCCCAGCAGTTTTTCAGGGAAATGCTGGCGGTCGTAGACAGGAAGCGCGCGGCGCGCCACAAATTTGCCGGCCGACGCGCTCCAGGAGCCCTGCGCCGTGTGCACGCCGCCGGCCTCGGCGACCGGGCCCTTGAAAACCCACTCGGGCAGCGGCGCCTTGCACAGCGCCTTGCCCGCGGCTATGTCTTCCTGAATCATCGTCGCGACGGCCAGCCAGCCAGCTTCCTGCCACAGCTCGAACGGGCCCTGTTTCATGCCAAAGCCCCAGCGCATGGCCTGGTCCACGTCGCGCGCGTTGTCGGCAATGCTCGCGAGATGCACGGCGGCGTAATGAAAGCTGTTGCGCAGGATGGCCCAGAGGAACTGGCCCTGCGGTCCTTCGGCGTTGCGCAGCAGGCGCAGGCGCTCGGCTGCCGGCCTCTTGAGCATGCGGGTATACACCTCGTCTGCCTTCTGGCCGCCGGGCACGTACTCTTCGCTGTCCAGCTCGAAGCGCAGCACGTCGCGCCCCACCTTCTTGTAGAACCCGGCCTTGGACTTCTGCCCCAGGTTGCCCAGTTCCAGCAGTTTTTTCAGCACCTCGGGCGTGCCGAAGCTGGCGTAGAACGGGTCGCTCTTTTCGTCCAGGTTGTCCTGCAGGGTCTTGATGACGTGAGCCATGGTGTCCAGGCCCACCACGTCGGCGGTGCGGAAGGTGCCGCTGCTGGCGCGGCCCAGCTTCTTGCCGGTCAGGTCATCGACCACGTCGTAGGTCAGGCCGAAGTTCTCGACCTCCTTCATCGTCGCCAGCATGCCGGCGATGCCGACGCGGTTGGCCACAAAATTGGGCGTGTCATGGGCGCGGATCACACCCTTGCCGAGGCCACTGGTCACAAAGGCTTCGAGGTCGTCGAGCACCCGGGGGTCGGTGGTCGGGGTGTTGATCAGCTCGACCAGCGTCATGTAGCGCGGCGGGTTGAAGAAGTGGATCCCGCAAAAACGCGGCTTGATGGACTCGGGCAGGGCTTCGCTCAATTTCGTGATCGACAGGCCCGAGGTGTTGCTCGCGACGATGGCGCCTTCACCGATGAAAGGCGCGATCTTGTGGTACAGGTCGGTCTTCCAGTCCATGCGTTCGGCAATCGCCTCGATGATCAGGTCGCACTCCTTCAGAACCTCCATGTGTTCCTCGTAGTTGGCCTGCTGGATCAGGGCCGCGTCTTCGGGCACGCCCAGCGGTGCGGGCTTGAGCTTTTTCAGGCCTTCGATCGCGCGGCTGACGATGCCGTTTTTCGGGCCTGTTCCGCCGCCGGGCCGCCCCAAGGTGGAAGCGGCCCCCTCGGGGGGCAGCGAACCACGCGAGGCGGGTAGCGTGGGGGCGCCGTTATCGGGCAGGTCAAACAGCACCACCGGCACCTTGAGGTTGACCAGATGGGCGGCGATTTGCGCGCCCATCACGCCGGCACCGAGCACGGCGACTTTTTTGACTTGAAAGCGGGACATGGTTTCTCTTTCTTTTCTATTCCGTTCGGGCTGAGCTGGTCGAAGCCATGGGCGATTTCGTAACGCCCCTTCGACAGGCTCAGGGAGAACGGATTTTGATGGTTACGGAATACGGACCCAGGTCTGGGTGCGGCCGAAGGGACCGAACGAGCCGCGGACTTCAAGCTTTTTGCCGCCTTCGGCAGGCGTCAGGCGCAGCGTGTAGTTGCGGCCGTTTTCGGGGTCCAGTATCTTGCCGCCCTCCCACACTTCCTTGCCTTCGGCCTTTTTGGCGCCGCGGATGATCTCCAGGCCGAGAATCGGCTTGTCCTTGCGGTCATCGCTGCAGGGGTCGCAGACGTCGTCGGGCTTGACGTCCTTGCCCAGGCGCGTGGCGATCCTGCCGCTGAGCACACCGGCGCTCTCGACAATCCGGATCTCGGCCTTGGCCTCCCCGGTCTTGTCGTCCACATTGCGCCACAGGCCGACCGGCGTCATCTGGGCCAGGGCCGGGACGGCCGATGCTCCCAAAACAATAGCTATCAGCGCGCGGTACATAAGGGCTCCAGGGCTAAAAAGCATGAAAAACAAACGCTCGCCGGTCAGGCCAGCGCAGCATCCGTGTCCATCAACGCCCTGCTGCCGCTGCGCGCGGTGCGCATCAGCGTCGCGGTCTCGGGGAACAGTTTCGCGAAGTAAAAACGCGCCGTCTGCACCTTGGCCAGATAGAAGGGGTCGGCATTGCCGGCGGCGATTTCGCGCAGCGCGGTTTGCGCCATGCGCGCCCAGAAGTAACCAAACACCAGGTGGCCGGCCACGCGCAGGTAGTCCACCGCCGCGGCGCCCACTTCGTCGGGGTTTTGGAACCCCTTGAAGCCCAACTCGGTCGTGAACTTGGTCATCTGGTCGGCCAGGTAGGCCAGCGGGTTGATGAACTCGGCCATCTTCTCGTTGACGCCTTCCTCGGCAATCAGCGCGCCAATGATCTTGCCGAATTTCTTCAGCGTGGCGCCGTTGTTGCCGAGCACCTTGCGGCCCAGCAGGTCCAGCGACTGGATGGTGTTGGTGCCTTCGTAAATCATGTTGATGCGGTTGTCGCGCACGAACTGCTCCATGCCCCATTCCTTGATGAAGCCGTGGCCGCCGAAAACCTGCATGCAGGCGTTGGTGGAGATGTGGCCGTTGTCGGTCAGGAAGGCCTTCACGATGGGCGTGAGCAGCGCGACGATCTCGCCGGAGTCCTTGCGGACCTTTTCGTCGGGGTGGTGCAGTTCCTTGTCGAGCAGCATCGTGCAGTAAATCGCCAGCGCACGGCCGCCCTCGGCATAGGCCTTGGCGGTCAGCAGCATCTTGCGCACATCGGGGTGCACGATGATGGGGTCTGCAGCCAAGTCCTTGGCCTTCACGCCCGACAGCGAACGCATCTGGATGCGGTCCTTGGCGTAGGCCAGCGCGTTCTGGTAGGCCACTTCGGTCAGGCCCAGCGACTGGTTGCCGACGCCCAGGCGGGCGGCGTTCATCATCACGAACATGGCAGCCAGGCCCTTGTTGGGCGCGCCCACCATGGTGCCGACGGCGCCCTCGAGCACGATTTGCGCGGTGGCGTTGCCGTGGATGCCCATCTTGTGCTCCAGGCTGCCGCAGTAAATGCCGTTGCGCGAGCCGATGGCGCCGTCTTCCCCGACATTGAATTTCGGCACCAGGAACAGGCTGATGCCCTTGCTGCCCTGCGGTGCATCGGGCAGGCGGGCCAGCACCAGGTGCAGGATGTTTTCGGTCATGTCGTGTTCACCGGCGCTGATGAAAATCTTGTTGCCGGTGAGTTTGTAGGTGCCGTCCGCCTGTGGCTCGGCTTTCGTGCGCAGCAGGCCCAGGTCGGTGCCGCAATGCGGCTCGGTCAGGCACATGGTGCCGGTCCACTCGCCGCTGACCAATTTTGGCAAGTAGAGCTTTTTCTGCGCGTCCGTGCCGTGGGCATGCAGCGCCTCGTAGGCGCCGTGCGACAGGCCGGGGTACATGGTCCAGGCCTGGTTGGCGGAGTTCAGCATTTCGTAGACGCACTGGTTCACGACAAACGGCAGGCCCTGGCCGCCGTATTCGGGGTCGCAGGACAGGGCCGCCCAGCCGCCTTCGACGTACTTGGCATAGGCTTCCTTGAAACCCTTGGGCGGCGTCACCTCGTGCGTGGTCTGGTCGAGTTTGCAGCCTTCCGTGTCACCGCTGATGTTCAGCGGGAAGGTCACTTCAGCCGCAAATTTGCCAGCCTCTTCGAGCACGGCATTGATGGTGTCCGCGTCCACATCGGCGTGTTTCGGCAGGGCCTTGAACTCGTCGGTGACCTTGAGCACTTCGTGCATGACGAACTGCATGTCGCGCAGTGGCGGGTTGTATTGAGGCATGGAAAGGTCCTTTGATGGGAAGGGATTAAACGGAAGAGGCGGAAGAAGCGGAAGAGTCAGGCACCGGCAGAGTGCCGCTGCCCGTCAGTGATGCAGAGGTGATGGGTGGCGCCAGCGCGCCGGCAGCGTCGCTGCCGTAACGCGCCAAGATGCTCTGGAAAGCGCGCAATGTCCGGTCGATGGAACCAGGCGTCTTGAGGAAGCGGGCTTCGTAATGCAAGGCCAGGATCAGGCCGTGGATCTCGAAGGCAATCTGGCGCTCATCGGCGTCCGCACGCAGATGGCCGGCCTCCTTGGCCAGCACCACCGCGCGGTACATGGCCGCCAGCCAGGTCTGCACCGAGGTGGCCAGCGCGTCGCGCACCGGGCCGGGCCGGTCGTCAAATTCAACGGCGCCGCTGATAAAGATGCAGCCCGACTGCAACTCGACCGCAACGCGTTTCATCCAGTTACCGAACAGGGCCTGCACCCGCGGCAAGCCTGTGGGCTCTTTCAGCGCAGGGTAAAAAACCTCTTCTTCAAAACGCGCGAAATATTCGCGGATGACCGAGATCTGCAGTTCTTCCCGGGAGCCAAAGTGGGCAAACACGCCCGACTTGCTCATGTGCATGACTTCGGCCAGGGCGCCAATGCTCAGGCCTTCCAGGCCGATTTGCGTGGCCAGTCCGAGGGCGGCATCCACGATGGCCGCCTTGGTCTGCTGGCCTTTTTGCATGCCGGCATGCGCGGCGCGGCCACTTTCCCGGGGACCCGGGCGGGCTGTCTTGACAGGAAGTTCGGTAACAGACATGAAAATCAGACAAAAAAGAACGACCGTTCTATTTTGCCGCAAAACCCATGCCGTCAAGCGCGACGCCCCGGAAACTCCGATTTATAGAGGCGACGACCTAGGTTAACTCAGGGTAAACCCTTGATAACCTCGGCCTCCGAAACCGGGAATTCCGCAATCCAGTCAGAAAGCTGCTGTGGATCGAAGGGCTTGGTCAGGTGCCGGTTGAAACCCGCTGCCAGGGCCTTCTGCTGGTCATCCGCCTGGCCCCATCCGGTCGCTGCAATCAGCAGCGGTCGGTTGCCCCAGGGCTGGGCGCGCACCAGCCGCGCGACTTCATAACCATTGAGGCCGGGCATCCCGATATCGAGTACCAGCACATCAGGCCGCAAACGCTTCGCCAGGTCGGCCGCCTCCAGTCCGTCGTTGGCCGTGTGCACCAGGTAGCCGTCCATGCGAAGCAGTTCGGCCAGCACATGGACCGCATCGCGGTTGTCGTCGGCGAGCAGCACGGTCCGGACCTGCGGCTGGCGCAGGGCCGGCAAGGCCACAGCAGGGCTGACGAGGACCGGTTGCCTGTCAGCGGAATACGGCAGCTTGACGACAAAGCGGCTGCCGCGGCCCGCGCCTTCGCTGAACGCCAACACCGTGCCGCCGTGCAGTTCCACCAGCCCCTTGGCCAGCGCCAGCCCGATGCCCAGACCACCTTCCGAGCGGTCCAGCGCCGACTGTTCCTGCGCAAACATGGTGAAGATGTTTTCAATGCCCGCCTGACTCAGGCCAATGCCGCTGTCCGTCACCGTGAAGCCCAGCCAGTCGCCCTCAACCTGCACGTCGAACCCGATCTGTCCACCTTCGTCGGTGTATTTCACGGCGTTGTTCAGCAGGTTGGACAACACCTGCGCCAGCCTGAGCGGATCGGCCACCAGCTGCAGGCCGTCGCCTCCGATCGTGGCCACCAGCGTGTGCCACTTGGCCTGCGCCAGGGGACGCACGGTTTCCAGGACGGACTCCACCAGATCATCGACAGCCAGGGGCACCTTCTTCAGGACCACCCTGCGCTGGGTGATGCGGGCGACATCAATCAGATCGTCCAGCAGGCGGGCCATATGGCCCACCTGGCGCCCAATCACAGCCACGGCATGCTCCCGCACCGCCGGCTGGGAGGCAGGTGAGCCGAGCAACTGGACGGCGGCGCGAATCGGCGCCAGCGGGTTGCGCAGTTCGTGCGCCAGCGTTGCCAGAAACTCGTCCTTCTGACGGTCCGCAGCGCGCAGCGCCTGGTGGTTTTTTTTCGCGTCCTCGATGTCGGTGGTGGTACCGAACCAGCGCAGCACGCGGCCGGAGGCATCAAGCTGCGGTACCGCCCGGGTCAGAAACCAGCGGTAGACCCCGTCATGGCGGCGCAACCGGTACTCGACCTGCCATTCGGTGCCCTGTTCACGCGCGGCCGCAAAGGCCTGCCCCGGCGCGTCGCGGTCCTCGGGGTGGAGCGCACTTGTCCAGCCGTGGCCCAGTGCGGCATCGGTGCCCTGACCGGTGTAGACCGACCACTGGGAATTGAAACGCTCCAGGCCACCGTCGGCATCGGCCACCCAGGCCATCGCGGGAATGCTGTTGGAAAACACCAGCAGGGCCTCCTGCGCGCGCTGCAGCTCGGTCACGTCATGGCCATGCACAAAAACACCCTCGATCTGCCCGCTCGGCCCCCTACGCGGCTGGTAGACAAAATCGAGGTAGGCCTCCGTGAGTGGCGCATCAGGTTCGCTGTTGAGCATCAACCGCACCGAGCGGCCGACATACGGCTCGCCGGTGGCAAACACCTTGTCGAGCAATGCCACAAAACCCTGCTCCACCACTTCGGGCAGCGCCTCGGCCACCGGTTTTCCGATGACATCACGAAAGCCCGTCATCTGCAGGTAGGCGTGGTTGGCGATCTCGAAGACATGGTCCGGTCCGCGCGTCACCGCGACAAAGCCGGGCGCCTGGCTGAACAGCGTCTGCAGTCGCTCCTGCTCGGCGCGCTGATGCCGTTCGGCCAGCACCATGGCCGTGGTTTCGGTGCAGGCGCAATACAGGCCGGCAATGGCGCCGGCTTCGTTGCGCACGGGCGAATAGGAAAAGGTGAACCAAGTGTCTTCATCGTAGCCATGGCGGCGCATGCGAAGCGGCAGGTTTTCGACAAAAAAAGCTTCTCCGCCCAGCGCACGCTGCACCAGCGGCTCAATGTCGGCTCGAATGTCATGCCAGGCCTCGTAAAAGGGCCGGCCCAGCGCCTGCGGATGCTTGGCGCCCAGAACCTCGGCATAGGCATCGTTGTAGAGCAGGGACAGGGTTGGCCCCCAGGCCACAAACATCGGAAAGGCCGAGCCCAGCATGAGGTTGACCACCGAGCACAAGGACTGCGGCCACAGCCCGGGCGCGCCCAGGGAGGAACCCGCCCAGTCCTGCTCGCGCATCAGCCGGGCAACACCGGTATCTCCAGCCAAAAAAGCAAGCGGGGGGTGGGCACTCATGGATTCGAGTGTAGCCCGCGGGGTCACAAAACGCCGGACCCGCGCGCTCAGGAGCCCGGGGCTGCCCGCGCCCGAACCGGTGTCACAACTTGAACGGAACCACCACCTGGCGCTGCTCACCCAGGCCTTCAATGCCCAGGGTCATGACGTCGCCCTTTTTCAGGAACAAGGGCGGCTTCATGCCCATGCCCACGCCGGGCGGGGTGCCGGTGGTGATCACGTCGCCGGGCATCAGCGTCATGAACTGGCTGACATAACTGATGATTTTGGCCACGCTGAAAATCATGGTTTTCGTGCTGCCGGTCTGCGCCCGCTGGCCGTTGAGGTCCAGCCACATTGCCAGCTTTTGCGGGTTCGGCACATCATCGCGCGTGACCAGCCAGGGGCCGATCGGACCGAAGGTGTCGCAGCCCTTGCCCTTGTCCCAGGTGCCGCCGCGCTCGATCTGGTACTCGCGCTCACTGACGTCGTTGATGGTGCAGTAGCCGGCCACAAAATTGAGCGCATCCTTCTGCGAGACATACCGCGCGCGGGTGCCGATCACCACGCCGAGTTCGACCTCCCAGTCGGACTTGACCGAACCCTTGGGCAACATGACCGGGTCGTTGGCCCCCTGGATGCAGGTGGTGGCCTTCATGAAAACGATAGGCTCTTTCGGAATCGGCAGGCCCGACTCGGCCGCATGGTCGGCATAGTTCAGGCCGATGGCGATGAACTTGCCGACACCGGCGACCGGACTGCCCAGACGCGGCTTGCCCTTGACGAGCGGCAGGTTCGCCGCCTTGAGCTTGCGCAGTTTGGCCAGTGCGGCATCACCGAGCTGCTCGGGGCCGATGTCCTTGATCACGCCGCTCAGGTCGCGCAGTTTGCCCTCGGCATCGATGAGACCAGGTTTTTCCTTGCCGGGGTTGCCGTAACGAACGAGTTTCATGGTTTTTCCTTTTAAAAAGAGGGGGAAATGGGGCGTCCAGCAATTCGATTATCGGGATGCAGGGCGAGGCGCACGGAGCGCAGGAACCGGAATGCACTTGGGTGCATGAGGATTCCGAGCACCGCGCAACGCTGCAATGCGCCCGAGAATCGGATTGATGGATGTCCCCATCAGTAGGTGGAGCGGCCGCCCGACAGATCGAACACCGCGCCGGTCGAGAATGAGCAATCTTCGGTGCACAGCCAGCCGACCATGGCCGCCACCTCGTCAGGCGTGCCGAAGCGGCCCATCGGTATTTTCGACAGCATGAAGGCAATGTGCTCCGGCGACATCTGGTCAAAAATGGCGGTCTTCACGGCGGCCGGCGTGACACAGTTGACACGCACGCCCGTGTCGGCGAGCTCCTTGCCCAGCGACTTGGTCAGCGCAATCACCGCCGCCTTGCTGGCACTGTAGGCGCTGGCATTCGGGTTGCCGTCCTTGCCGGCCACCGAGGCGATGTTGACGATGCGGCCGTAGTTGTTGGCGCGCAGGTGCGGCGCCCATTCGCGGCAGCACAGGAACAGGCCGTTGAGGTTGACGGCCATCACCTGCTCCCACGCGTCGACCGGGTAGTCCCAGAGCTTGACGTTGGGGCCGGTCACGCCGGCGCTGTTGACCAGCGCATCGACCTTCGGGGCCAAGCGCAATGTCGCCTGGACCGCGGCGCTTACCGAGGCATGCTGCGACACGTCCACCGCCACCGCCGAGGCCCGCGGACCCAGCGCGGCCACCGCCTGCTTTGCCGCCGTTTCGTCACGGTCCCACAGCGTGACACTGCCACCGGACTGGATCAGCCGCTGCGCAATGGCGTAGCCCAGGCCGGTGGCGCCACCGGTGACCACCGCGTGCCGGCCCTGGAAGTCGAGCTGGTTCATATCGTCATGCCGCCGTCGATGTTGTAGTGCTGGCCGGTGACAAACGCCGCTTCGTCGCTGGCCAGAAAGGTCACGACGGGAGCAATCTCGTGAGCCTGGGCAAGCCGACCCATGGGCTGGCGCGCAATGAAATTCCTGCGCGCTTCCGCCGGATCTTCAAACACATTGATGCGGTCCTGCAGCGAGGGCGTATCGACGGTGCCGGGGCAGATGCAGTTGCAGCGTATGCCCTGCATCACAAAGTCGGCCGCCACACTTTTGGTCAGGCCGATCACCGCCGCCTTGGACGCGCCATACACAAAACGGTTGGGCAGGCCCTTGATGCTGACGACACTGGCCATGTTGATGATGCTGCCGCTGCCCTTGCCGCCGTTGTTCGCGAGCATGCGCGGCAAGGCGGCCTGGATGGTCCAGAACTGCGAACGCACATTGAGGTTGAAAGCGAATTCCCACTCATCGTCGGTAGCCTGCAGGACGGTGCCGGCGTGCACAAAACCCGCGCAGTTGAACAGCACATCGAGCGCGGGCAGCCCGGCGATCGCCTTCTGGATGGCCGCCTTGTCGAGCACGTCCAGCGCCATGGTCCGGATATTGGGCATGCCCGCATAACTGTCCAGCAGCTTCGCGTTGACGTCGGTCGCCCAGACCTGCGCGCCTTCTGCCGCCATGGCCAGCGCGCTGGCCTTGCCTATGCCCTGGCCTGCGGCCGTGATCAGTGCGGTTTTCCCTTGAAGTCTCATGCCTTTTCCTTGGTTAATTTATTGATTCAGGATGGTGTCGGCAAGCTGCCGTTTTTCGATGACAGGCCAGTCCCACGCAATGCCCAGGCCCGGCGTATCCGACGGCCAGGCATAACCGCCCTCGACCCGGATGCGGCTGGTCGTGATGTCGTCGAGCTGCGGGATGTATTCAACCCACGCCGCATTGGGAACCGCGGCGCACAGGCTCACATGCAGCTCCATCAGGAAATGCGGACACACGGGCACGCCGAAACCTTCGGCCAGATGGGCCACCTTGATCCATGGCGTGATGCCGCCAATACGCGCCACGTCGGGCTGGACAATGCTGCAGGCGCCCTGTTCCAGGTATTCGCGAAACTGGCTCAGGTGGTACAGCGACTCACCCACGGCAACCGGGATGGCCGTCTGGGCACGCAGTTGCCTGTGGCCCGACACATCTTCTGCCGCCATGGGCTCCTCCAGCCAGGCGAGATCCAGCCCTGCAAAGGCAGCCGCACGGCGCAAGGCTTCCGGGCGGTTGAAGCCCTGGTTCGCGTCGACCATGATGTCGAAGCCCGGGCCGACGGCCTCACGCACGGCGGACAGCCGCGCCACGTCTTCGCTGACATGCGGCCTGCCCACCTTGATCTTCGCGCCCCGAAACCCCTGGGCCTGGGCTGCCAGCGTCTGCGCCACCAGTTCGTCGGCACCCAGGTGCAGCCAGCCGCCCTCGGTCGTGTACACCGGGACGCGTGATTGCGCGCCACCGAGCAACTGCCACAGGGGCAAGTCCTGGCGGCGCGCGCGCCAGTCCCACAAGGCGGTGTCCACACAGGCCAGCGCCAGGCTGGTGATGGCCCCCACAGCGGTGGCATGGGTGTGAAAAAACAGGTCTTTCCAGATCGCCTCGACATGCAGCGGATTGCGGCCCAGCAGACGCGGCGCCAGATGGTCATGCAGCAAGGCCATGACCGACGAGCCGCCGGTGCCTATGGTGTAGGCATAACCGGTGCCCTCCACGCCGTCGCTGCAGCACAGGGTGAGCAGCAGGGTCTCCTGCGTCACAAAGGACTGGATGGCGTCGGTGCGCACGACTTTGGGCGGCAGGTTGACCTGCCGCAAGCGGATGGATTTAATCGTGACAGGTGCAGTCATGGGCGAACGCAGAGAAAAATCATTACAGGGTTTAGCCGGATGGCCGGAAGGACTGGAATCATGGGATTATCAATTGGTCTGACCACTTGTCCACTTCTGGCTAACCCTTAATTCCTTCGCGCACTGAAAAAATGCCGCTGCAAACCGTCGAACCGCAACGCCTTTACCGCCAGATCGCCGAGCAGCTGCGCTCGCTGATCAGCAAGGGGGAATTTGCGGCCGGCACACGCCTGCCGGCAGAACGCGACCTGGCCAAACAGCTTGGTGTGAGCCGGCCGTCGGTGCGGGAAGCCCTCATCGCCATGGAAGTCGAAGGCTGGGTCGAGGTGCGAACCGGCTCCGGCGTGTATGTGCTGGACCGGTCGGTGCGGGCCAGCCGGTCCAAGGGGCCGCAGGTGGCACTGACCGAATGGGGGCCCCTGGAATTGATACGCGCGCGCCGCGTGGTGGAGGGGGAGGTCGCCTCGATGGCCGCTCTCCAGGCCAGGCGCAAGGACATTGACGCCATGCGCGCCGCCATTGACGCCATGGTCACCGACGCCAACCGCGGCGTGTTGCCGCTGGACGGCGACCGGGCCTTCCACAGCGCGATTGTCGAGGCTTGCGGCAACGTGGTGCTGATCGAAACCGTGCAGAGTTTCTGGGACTCCCGCCGCGGCCCGCTGTTCACGCGCCTGACCGGCTACTTCGAGACGATGAAATCATGGCAATCGGCGATTGCCGAACACGAAGCGATCCTGGCTGCCATCTGCGCACACGACGGCCCCGCCGCCCGCACGGCGATGCATGCCCACATGGACAAGTCCCATTCCCGATTCAGCGCGAGCTGGCGCCGCGCGAAGACAAGCTGAAGGAAGCGCCCGGCAGTTCACCTTTTCCACCCATTCTTTTAACCGAGGAGACAACATGACGAAACGATTTGCTCTTAAAACAATAGCATGCTGCGCAATTATGGCGGGCACCCTGGGCACATTTGGCATTGCCAATGCGCAGACCAAACTGAAATGGGCGCACGTCTATGAAACGTCCGAGCCCTACCACAAGTGGTCGGTCTGGGCGGCCGACGAGTTCAAGAAACGCACCAACGGCAAGTACGAGATCCAGGTCTTCCCGGCTTCCAGCCTGGGCAAGGAAAGCGACATCAACCAGGGCCTGCAACTCGGCACGGTGGACATCATCCTGACCGGCGCATCCTTCGCGTCCAACTCCTTTCCGCGCCTGGCCGTCAGTTACTACCCGTTCACCTTCCGCGACGCAGACCATGTGGTCAAGTACGGCAAGAGCGATGTCTTCAAGGAACTGACCGAGGGCTACAAAAAGGCCACCGGCAACACGGTGACCGCGCTGACCTACTATGGCGCGCGCCATGCCACCAGCAACAAGCTGTTCACCAACTGCGACCAGATGAAGGGCCTGAAGATGCGGGTGCCCGATTCGCCGGCCTACACCGCGCTGCCGCGCGCCTGCGGCGCCAACCCGACACCCATCGCCTTCGCCGAGGTCTACCTGGCGCTGCAGAACGGCACCGTGGATGCGCAGGAAAATCCGCTACCGACCATCGAAGCCAAGAAGTTCTATGAAGTGCAGAAGAACATCATCCTGACCGGCCACATCTCCGACGCGCTGCTCACGGTGATTTCGCCCGGCACCATGGCCAGGCTGTCGCCGGCCGAGCAAAAGCTGCTCGCCGACGTCACACAGGAAGCCGCCGAAAAGGCCACCAACGACATCCGCAAGCGTGAAGGCGAGCTGGTGGAAGAGTTCAAGAAAAAGGGCAACAACGTGGTGACGGTTGACCGCGCCGACTTCCAGCAGCGCGTGCTCAAGGCCATCACCTTCGAATCCATGAAGCTCGACAAGAAGGACTGGGACCGCATCATCGCCCTCAAGTGATCGCCCGCGAGGGGTCCCGGGCCGGGACCCCTCGCCGGATCGGACAGCTCGTGTTGCCGATACCGACCGCAACCGGCATTTTTCTTCTCAAAAGACAAGCGACAAAAGGCAACACCGACATGGAAACCATTGACGACATGGCCCCCGTGATGGGGGCGGACGGACAGTTCCACGCGCAGGACGAAGCGGTGGACCTTTCCGGCACCAAACTGGAAGCCTGGGTGGCGCTGGGCTTCTTCTGGATCCTGGGTGTCACGGTGTTCTACCAGTTTTTTACCCGCTATGTGCTCAACGACTCGGCGGCCTGGACCGAGGAGATCGCACGTTACCTGCTGATCGCCGTGGTCTTCACCGGCGCAACCATAGGTGTCGTCAAGAACAACCACATCCAGGTGGACTTCTTCTACAAGTTCATGCCCAGGGCGATGGCACGCGCCATGGCAACCGCCGTCGATGTGCTGCGCGTGGGTTTCTTCGCCACCGCCGCCGTGCTGACCGTGATGATGATGCTCAAGCTGGGCAGCAATTCGCGCATGACCATGGTCGATCTGCCCATGAACTGGGTTTACGGCATTTGCCTGCTGGGCTTTGCCGCCATGGCCTTCCGCTCCGTCCAGATTGCGCTGTTCCACCACCGGCGCGGCTATTCCGTTCTCGAACGTCCCGAGTCCTCGATGGACGACAAATAAGACCTACATACCATGCTCAAAATCATTTTCCTGCTGCTCATGAGTGGCGGCATTCCGGTGGCCATCGCGATGGCG
The DNA here is from genome assembly GCF_002379095.1 of Polaromonas sp. AER18D-145. Taxonomy (GTDB): domain Bacteria; phylum Pseudomonadota; class Gammaproteobacteria; order Burkholderiales; family Burkholderiaceae_C; genus Polaromonas. Next base: position 73,681 of record NZ_NBZV01000014.1, on the reverse strand, counting down.
GGTTCGGCCCTGCTTTACATCTGGTGGACGGGCACCCTGCCGGCTTTCGTGGTGATCCACCGCATGGTCAGCGGCATCGACAGCTTTCCGCTGCTGGCGGTTCCGTTTTTCATCCTGGCCGGCAACCTGATGAACAATGCCGGCATCACCAACCGCATCTACAACTATGCGCTGGCGCTGGTCGGCTGGCTCAAGGGCGGCCTGGGCCATGTGAATGTGGTGGGTTCGGTGGTGTTCGCCGGCATGAGCGGCACCGCAATTGCCGACGCCGCGGGCCTGGGCACCATCGAGATCAAGGCCATGACCGACCACGGCTACAGCAAGGAGTTTGCCGTCGGCGTGACGGCAGCGTCGGCCACGCTCGGGCCCATCATTCCGCCCAGCCTGCCCTTCGTGATTTACGGGATGATGGCCAACGTCAGTGTCGGGGCGCTGTTTCTGGCCGGCATCCTGCCGGGCATCCTGATGGCCGTGCTGATGATGCTGACCGTGGCCTACTTCGCCCACAAAAACGGCTGGGGCGCCGACATCAAGTTCGAGTGGCCCCGCGTGATCAAGGCGCTGGTCGAAACCCTGGTGGTGGCCGGCTGGCCGCTGGCGCTCTGGCTGCTGATCACCAAGGCGGGCTTCCCGCCGCAGATCACCGTGTTTGCCGGCCTGATCGTGCTGTTTGCCGCCGACAAGTTTTTCAACTTCCAGGCCGTCCTGCCCATCATGACGCCGGTGCTGCTGATAGGCGGCATGACCACCGGCATCTTCACGCCCACCGAAGGCGCCATTGCCGCCTGCCTCTGGGCCATGGTGCTGGGCCTGGCCTGGTACCGCACACTGAACTGGAAAATGTTCGTCAAGGTCTGCCTGGACACGGTGGAAACCACCGCCACCGTGCTGTTCATCGTGGCGGCCGCCAGCATCTTCGGCTGGATGCTCACCGCCACCGGCATCACCGCGGCGATTTCCGAATGGGTGCTCGGTTTCACCAAGGAACCCTGGGTGTTCCTGCTGCTGGCCAACATGTTGATGCTGTTTGTCGGCTGCTTTCTCGAACCCACCGCCGCCATCACCATCCTGGTCCCCATTCTTGTGCCGATCTGCCAGCAACTGGGCATTGACCTGGTTCACTTCGGCCTGGTGATGGTGCTCAACCTGATGATAGGCCTGCTGCATCCGCCGATGGGCATGGTGCTGTTTGTTCTGGCACGGGTGGCCAAGCTTTCGGTCGAGCGCACCACCATCGCCATCCTGCCCTGGCTCGTGCCCCTGCTCGGCTCGCTGGCCATCATCACCTATTTTCCGAAACTGGTGCTCTGGCTGCCAAAAATGGTTTACTGAAATTCCCTTCGACCCGAACCCACCATGACCCCTTTTATCCGCCTTCATCCCGCCGACGACGTCCTGATTGCCCGCGCCCAGCTCGTGGGCGGCACCCAGGTCGAAAACATCACCGTCAAGGGCCTGATCCCGCCCGGCCACAAGGTCGCCACGCGCGCACTGGCCGCCGGCGAGGCGGTGCGGCGCTACAACCAGATCATCGGTTTTGCCAGCAAGGCAATTACGCCCGGTGAGCATGTACACACGCACAACCTCGACATGGGGCCCGACAAGGGCGACTTTGCGCGCGACTATGCGATTGGTGCCGACGTGAAACCCGCCGTCCCGCGGCGCGAGGCCACCTTCATGGGCATCAAGCGGGCCGACGGCCGCGTGGCGACGCGCAACTACATCGGCATCCTGTCCAGCGTCAACTGCTCGGCGACCGCCGCGCGTGCCATCGCCGACCATTTTTCGCGGCAAAACAACCCGGCCGCGCTGAAGGACTTTCCCAACGTGGACGGCGTGGTCGCGCTGACGCACGGCACCGGCTGCGGCATGGACACCGAGGGCATGGGCATGCAGATCCTCGAGCGCACGCTGGCAGGCTACGCCACCCATGCCAACTTTGCCGGCGTGCTGGTAGTCGGCCTGGGCTGCGAGGCCAACCAGATCAACGCCTGGCTGGCGCACAGCGCGCTGCGCGAAGGCGACAACTTCCGCGTCTTCAACATCCAGGACACCGGCGGCACGCGCAAGACGGTGGACAAGGGGATTGCCCTGATCAAAGAGATGCTGCCGCGCGCCAATGCCGTGAAGCGCGAACCCTGCAGCGCGGCCCACATCACCATCGGCCTGCAGTGCGGCGGCTCCGACGGTTATTCGGGCATCAGCGCGAATCCGGCGCTGGGTGCGGCGGTGGACTTGCTGGTGGCGCATGGCGGTACCGCCATCCTCAGCGAAACCCCCGAAATTTACGGCGCCGAGCACCTGCTGACACGCCGCGCGGTGCGCCCCGAGATTGCCGAAAAGCTGATCGCCCGCATCAAATGGTGGGAGCACTACACCGAGATCAATGAAGGCGAGATGAACAACAACCCCTCGCCCGGCAACAAGGCCGGCGGCCTGACCACGATTCTCGAAAAGTCGCTGGGCGCCGTGGCCAAGGGCGGCACCAGCAACCTCGAAGCGGTGTACGAATACGCCGAACCGGTGGGCGCGCACGGCTTTGTCTACATGGACACGCCGGGCTACGACCCGGTCAGCGCCACCGGCCAGGTGGCCGGCGGCGCCAACCTGATCTGCTTCACCACCGGACGCGGCTCGGCCTATGGCTGCGCGCCCTCGCCCTCGCTCAAACTCGCCACCAACTCGGCACTGTGGCAACGCCAGGAAGAGGACATGGACATCAACTGCGGCGAGATCATCGACGGCGGTGTGTCGGTCCAGGAGATGGGCCAGCGGATTTTCGACATGGTGCTGGCCACCGCCTCGGGCGCGCAGAGCAAAAGCGAACAACACGGCTACGGGCAAAACGAATTCGTGCCCTGGCAAGTCGGCGCGGTCATGTAGCCCATTCTTCACTCCCTCTCCTTCCGGGAGAGGGCTGGGGTGAGGGCACTGCGCACTGGGCCACCTTCACCCTGACCCTCTCCCTGAGGGAGAGGGAACAACATCCACAAAGCTGGAACATCATGCAAAAAACACTCCCAGCCCAATCCCTGCAAGCGCAGGTAGCTACTGTTTTAATAGCAGCCGGCAGCGCTGCCGAAGAAGCCTCTGCCGTGGCGGCCAACCTGGTGCTGGCCAACCTGAGCGGCCATGACTCGCACGGCGTGGGCATGCTGCCGCGTTATGTGGACGCGGTGCTCGAGGGCGGCCTCCACCCCAACACCGGCGTGAAAGTGGTGCTCGACACCGGGTCGCTGCTCACGCTGGACGGCCAGCGCGGCTACGGCCAGATTGTCGGCCAGCAGGCCATGGCGCTGGGCATGGAACGCGCCCAAACCCACGGCAGCTGCATCATGACGCTGGCCAACGCGCACCACCTGGGGCGTATCGGGCGCTTTGCCGAAATGGCCGTGGCCCAGGGGCTGGTGTCGCTGCACTTCGTCAATGTGCTCTCCCGGCCCGTGGTCGCACCTTTTGGCGGCGCTGACGGCCGCTACGGCACCAACCCTTGCTGCATTGGCGTTCCGCTGGCGGGACGTGCACCTTTCGTTTTGGACTTTGCCACCAGCCGCGTGGCGCAGGGCAAGATGCGCGTCGCCCACAACGAAGGCCGGCGCGTGGAGCCCGGCACGCTGATCGACGAACACGGCCGGCCCACCACCGACCCCGGCGTGGTCGTGGTGCCGCAGAGCAATGGCCTGTTCGGCGCGCTGCTGGCCTTTGGCGAACACAAGGGTTACGGCATGGCCGTCGCCTGCGAACTGCTGGGCGGCGCGCTGACCGGCAGCGGTACCTGGCACAAGCCGACCGACCCGGCCGTGCGCGCGGTGATCAACGGCATGTTGACCATCCTGATCGACCCGGCCAGGCTCGGGACCCAGGCCACGTTTGAGCAGGAAGCGCTGGCTTTTGTCGACTGGCTCCGGGCCGGACCGGTGGCGCCGGGGTTTGACGCGGTGCAGATCGCCGGTGACCCGGAGCGGGCCTACCGCGCGCAGCGGCAGGACCAAGGCATCGCGGTCGACGCCCAGACCTGGCAGGAGATTGTGGCCGCGGGCCGCAAGGTCGGCGTGAACGTGCCGGGTTGAGTGTTGCCGGGCCCGGTGACAGCCACTCAACAGCTATTTATTGATCCGGCCCGATGATGTATTAATTTCCGTTCGGGTTGAGCTTGTCGAAACCCTTCGACAAGCTCAGGGCGAACGGTTCATATTTCATAGGGCCGGATCAATAGGGTGCCTAACCCAGCACCACGGCCAGGCTGGCGTCGAGGTGCTCGGTCGGCAGGCGCTTGAAGCCCGAGCGCGAAAAGCGCTGCAGGCGGCCCATCATGAAGGCCACAATGACCGACGCCTGCACCTGCGCCTGGACGGTCGGTGTCGCGGCGCCGTCGGCCCCGGCCGCATCGCGCAGGTTTTGCTTGAGGCTGGACTCGAGTTTGTCGAAAAACTGGTTCATGCGCTCCTGCAGGCGCTCGTTTTCGAATACCAGGGCGTCACCGGCCATGACGCGGGTCATGCCCGGGTTTTTTTCGGCAAACTGCAGCAGCATGATGACCAGCCGGCGGGTGCGCTGCGCCGGGTCGGTCTCGCGTTCGGCGATCTGGTTGACCAGGGTGAACACCGTCTGCTCGATGAACTCGATCAGGCCCTCAAACATCTGTGCCTTGCTGGCAAAGTGGCGGTACAGCGCCGCTTCGCTGACCTCGAGCCGGGCCGCCAGGGCCGAGGTGGTGATGCGTTCCGCGCCGGGCTGCTCCAGCATGGTCGCCAGCGCCTGCAGGATCTGCACGCGGCGCTCGCCCGGCTTGGGGCGCTTGCGCGGCGCAGCCGGCGTGGAGAGCTCGGGACTTACATCAGACTCAAACTCGGACATAGGGCATGCAGTGCGTTGTTGTAAGAGATGTTTCAAAAACTGGGCCGACGCTTTGGATTCTCGCACAGCCAGAGGGGGCTTTCGGAGCACGCCGGTCAGGGGCAAACCCGCGTGCCCGGCCCTGCAACAGCGTGGTTTTTCGGGCGCGATCAGCCTCTCAGGCCGGGGAACGCATCACCAGCCGCACCCGCAGGCCGCAAGCGACACCTTCCCGGCTGCCGGCGGCCTCCAGCGTCAGCTGCGCCCGGTGGGCGCGCGCGATTTCGTCGGCGATCGCCAGCCCCAGGCCGTTGCCCTCCCCGCCGGTGCCGGGCACCCGGTAAAACCGCTCCAGTACACGGGCGCGCTCGGCGGCGGGGATACCCGGCCCGTCGTCCTCGACCTCGAGAAAAACCTGCGACTCGCCCGCAGCGTCCTGAGCTTGGTGTCCGAGCGGGCCGCAGCGTATCGTGACCGTGCCGCCCGGCGCCGTGTATTTAACGGCGTTGTCCACCAGGTTGCCGAGCAGTTCGCGCAGCAGCCACTCGTGGCCGGAGACCTGGGCGAAACGCACCTCCAGCCCCAGGTCGATGCCTTTGGCCGCGGCCGCATCCAGGTGCAGGGCCAGCACCGACTCGCACAGGTCCTTGAGGTCCACCCGATGCACCGGCTGGCCCGCCATCTGGGAGGCATCGGCCCGTGACAGGGCCAGCAGCTGGTTGGCCAGCTGCGAGGTGCGCCGGGTGGCGCTGCGCAGCGCCATGATCTTGTCGGCCGAGAGGGTCAGCTGCCTGCCTGCCGCGGGCGCCATGGCCGCCTGCGCCCAGGCTTCCACCTGGGCCTGCAGCCCCGCCAGCGGGGTGCGCAGCTGATGCGCGGCATCGGCGACAAAGCGGCGCTGGCTCTCGGCCTGGTCGTTGACCAGCGCAAACAGACCGTTCAGTGAAGCCACCAGCGGCCGCACTTCGCTCGGCGTGCTCTGCGGGTCAATGGCGCTGAGGTCACGCGGGGACCGGCGCTCGACCGCCTCCTTGAGCGCCAGCAACGGCCGCAGGGCCCGGGTGACGGCCCAGTTGACGGCCAGGGCGGCGGCCAGCACCAGAATCAGGTTGGGCAACAGCACCTTGAAAAACACAGAGCGCACCCATTGCTGGCGTGCATCCGAGCCGTCGGCCAGCTGCAGGATCAGCTCGCCCGCCGCGGTTCTGACGCGTTGCACCACCACCCGGTAGGTGACGCCGTTTTCCGCCATGCTGTGAAACTCGGGCTCGCGGGTGGTGGGCACCACCATGCTGATCCAGGCGTCACCGGTCAGAAAACGGCCCTCGGCATCCGACACCCGGTAACCGGCAAACCCGGTGCGCGCCTTGATGAACTCCTCGACCGGTGGCGCCAGCAACATCACCGGGCTGTCGTCGGCCGTGCGACCGGGCGCGAGCACCGAGTCGGCCAGCAGGGGCGCCAGGCGCCGCAGTTGCTGGTCCTGCTGCAGGGCGGCATTGCCCGCCGCCTCGTAGTCGAAGTAAATGCTGACCAAGGCAAACAGGCTGAGCGGTGCCAGCAGCAGCAGCAGCAGGCGGCGCTGCAGCCCGGACTTCATGGCCGCAGGCACGCTCAAGGCGGCGGCTCTTTCCGCGGCAGCCGCTGTGGCCGGGTCTGCGCCGGTGTTCTGAGACATCGAGGCAGCTTATCCAGCCGGCGCGTCCAGCGACTCGCCGCCCACCAGCTCCAGCCGGTAACCAAAGCCGCGAATGGACCGCAGTGCGATGCCGTGCGGCTCCAGCTTGCCACGCAGGCGCGAGACGTACACCTCGATCGCATTGGGGGTGATCTCCTTGTCCCAGCCGGTCAGCGCGGCGAGCAGTTTTTCCTTGCTGGCAGGTTTGGGCGCATGGATGAGCAAATACTCCATCACCGTCCACTCGCGCGGTCCCAACTCAATCAGCTGGCCGTTGGCGCGGGCCTGGCGGTTCGCCGAGTCAAGCTCCAGCGCACCAAAACTCAAAATGGCGCTGGTGGCTGCCTGCGAACGGCGCAGCAGCGCACGCAGGCGCGCCAGCAGCTCGGGCAGCTCGAAGGGCTTGACCATGTAGTCGTCCGCCCCCAAGTCCAGGCCCTGCACCCGGTCCTCCAGGGCGTCGCGCGCCGTGAGGATCAGCACCGGCATGGCCAGCCCCCGGCCGCGCAGCCGGCGCGTGAGTTCCAGGCCGTCAATGTTGGGCAGACCGATGTCGATGATGGCGGCATCAAAACTCTCGCCCTGCAGCACCTCTTCGGCACGCTCGGCGCTGCCGACCCAGTCCACCGCGTAACCGGCATCTGACAGCCCCAGCTTGATGCCGCTGGCCAGCATCACGTCGTCTTCAACCAGGAGGAGTCGCATGGTTCAGAACGCGGCAGAAGACGACCCGGTCAACAATCAAACCACCCGCATGTCCAGATGCTTTCCCAATGCTTGCAATGCAGCGGCAATGCCGTCAATACGGGTGGTGTGCCGCACGTTGGTCAGCCGGTTTACCTCCTGCGGCGTGGTGTTGAGGCGTCGTGCAAGCTCGGCTGGTCGCACATCCTGCGTGACCATCTCATTGAGCAACAGCACCTTGGCCGACAAACTGGCCGGAAGCTCGATGACGTGCTGACCGCGCTTGGGCCTGGATGGTGCAGGCACAGCGCGTTTGTCCTCAAAGTAGAAATCAAGGGCAGACTCCAGCGCATCCTTCGCGGCAGCCAAGGCTTGCTGCAAGGTCTCGCCCTGGGTAATGGCTTCCGGAATATCGGCAAAGGTCACAACGTAACCGCCATCTTCCTCGTCAGGGGTCAGGGTGACAGGGTACATAAACATGATGCGCTCCTTATTTCAATCCGAGTTGTTTCTTGATGCCTTCCAGCGTGCCGGTTTTCAGGTCGGTGTTGTGCATCGGCAGAACAGACTGCTTTCCGTTCAGGTACACCTTCAAGTGTGATCCTTTTCCGGCTTGGAAAGTCGCGCCCTGTTGGGTCAGCCAGCGCTTGAATTCTTTGCTGTTCACCAATTAAATTATAAACAATATTGTTTATATCAACCAACGGGTGAAAAAACGCGTTCAGGAAGCGTAGCGAGCGGCTGTCAGGCTAGGCGCACGGAGCACAGCAACCGGAATGTGCTCACGCACATGAGGATTGCGAGCACCGCGCAACGACGCATGACAGACGCGCAGTAGTTTCATGAGTGCGTTTTCAGTGCGACCTGATCATGGTCCCGTAGGCCTGGTCGGTCAGGATCTCCAGCAGCATGGCGTGCGGCACCCGGCCGTCGATGATGTGGACCGAATTCACGCCGCTTTTGGCCGCGTCCAGCGCACCCTCGATCTTGGGCAGCATGCCGCCGGAGATGGTGCCGTCGGCAAACAGCTCGTCGATTTCGCGGGCGCTGAGGTCGGTCAGCAGTTCGCCGGCCTTGTTCAGCACGCCGGGGGTGTTTGTCAGCAGCACCAGCTTTTCGGCCTTCAGCACGATGGCCAGCTTGCCCGCCACCACATCGGCATTGATGTTGTAGCTTTCGTTATGCTCGCCAAAGCCGATCGGGCTGATGACCGGAATGAAGGCGTCATCCTGCAGGGCCTTGACGACGCTGGGGTCGATACTGAGGATATCGCCGACAAAGCCGATGTCGTGCTCCCTGGCGGGGTCGTCCTTGTCGACCATCTTGAGTTTCTGCGCCCGGATCAGGCCACCGTCGCGCCCGGTCAGTCCCACCGCCTTGCCGCCGGCCTGGTTGATCAGCCCCACGATGTCCTGCTGCACCTGGCCCGCCAGCACCCACTCGACCACTTCCATGGTTTCCTCGTCGGTGACCCGCATACCCTGCACAAATTCGCCTTTTTTACCCAGGCGATTGAGCGCAGTCTCAATCTGCGGCCCGCCACCATGCACCACCACCGGGTTCATGCCGACCAGCTTGAGCAGCACCACATCCTCGGCAAAGTCCGCCTGCAAGGCCGGGTCCGTCATGGCATTGCCGCCGTACTTGATGACCAGCGTCTTGCCGTGGAACTTGCGGATGTAAGGCAGCGCCTGCGCCAGGATTTCAGCCTTGTCGCGCGGGCCTACGTGGGAGAGGTCGGGGTCGGGGTGGGAGGTATCGGTCATGGCCAAAGTCTGGAAGTGGGGAATAACCGGCCATTGTGCAACAGACGGCGCGGTTGCATGGCCTCAGGGCAAGGCGGTCAGGTAGGAGGGGTCAAACCGGCCCGGGCTGTAGCCGAAGTCGCGCGTGGCGTCGCTGTGGTCGAACACCAGGTCGGCCTGCATGCGCAGGGCCATGTCTGGCGTCAGGTGCGCAAAGCGCGGGTGCAGGCGAGCCAGCTTCACCGCCAGCTTGAAGGCGGACAGCGGGATGCGGATGAACCTGGGTTGCCGCCCCAGGGTTTCAAAGATGCGCCGCACCATGTCAACATATGCGAGCGTTTCGCCGCCGCTCAGGTTGTAGGCCTTGTTGTAGCTCGCCGGCGCAGTCAGGCTTTGCAGACAGGCCTGGGCCAGGTCGGCAGCGTTGACTGGTTGGCGGCGTCCGCTGGCCGAACCAAACACCGGGAAGACACCGAACTTCCGGATCAGCCGCGCAATGTCGGCCACATTCCGGTCACTGCCAGCGCCGCCGTAGATCAGAGTAGGCCGGAAAATTGTCCACGCAATGCCCAGGCGCTCACACTCCGCAGCCACATGGTCTTCGGCGGCGATCAGCTTGTTGACCACTTCCAACTCGTAGGGGCTGGCCGACGCCTGCTTGGTGAAGCGGCTGGTCGAGCTGAAGGCAATCACGCGCCGCACGCCACGGGCATGGAATTTTTCTAGCCAGCCGGGCAGCAGCCACAGACTGGCGGTGTGGATGAGGGTGGCGGCGGAAACCCCAGGCATGGCCCGGAGCGGATCCGCCAGGTCGAGCGGCAACCAGTGCAGGCCCGGGCGACGATCTCCCTCGGTCGGCGGTTTGCGCCCCAAGGCGTGGACTGGCATGCCCTGCGCCAGCAACAGGGGCGTCACCAGCGGTCCGATGGTGCTGGTCCGTCCCGTCAGCAACACAGCCGGGTCGAGCGCGCCCATCAGCCCTTGTCCCACCGGAAGTGTTGCGCCGTTTCCCTCAACGCATCGTCCACACGGACCGGAGGCGTCCAGCCGAGGACGCGCCGAGTTTTGGTGATGTCCACCTGCAGCGAATCAGACAAGCGCTGCATCACCGCTTCCTGACCCACCAGCCGGGCGCCGGCCCTGAGCACCATGACCGGCACCGGGATGAGCCGGGCCGACTTTCCAAGCGCGGCAGCGGTGCGGCGAAGCAGCCCGGAGATCGACAGATCCTCGCCATCGCTGGCCAAAAAGATCTGGTTGCCGGCTGCCGGGTGCTGCACACAGGTGGCAATCAGATCGACAAGATTCCCCAGCGCCAGAAAACTACGGCGATTAGGCAAAGCCCCCAGCGGCAGGGGGACACCCTTGAGCAACCAGTTGATCATGGAATGAAAGTTGGCTTTGACGCCCGGCCCGTAAACCAGCACAGGCCGGATAATCACAACATCCATCCCAGTCTCGGCTGCGAGTTCCAGCAATCCCAGCTCGGCCTCGTATTTGGAAATGCCGTACGGGTCGCTTGGATGCGGTTGGTCCTCGGCATTGAAAGGCTGACCGACAGGGGTGACTTCACCGTTGACCTTGATGGAGCTGATAAAAACAAAGCGCCGCACGCCCGCAGCCGCCGCCTGGCGCGCAAGATTCAGGGTCAGCGCCACATTTGTACGACGAAACTCGGCCAGCGGATCGGCAGCGGTTTCCCGCATCAGGTGCACACGCGCGGCAAGATGCACAACACTGTCGACCCCCTCCAGCACACCCGTCCAATCGGTGTGTGCATCAATTTCGTCCATGGAGAGGCATTCCGACCCATCTTGCAGATTCATCCGCACGTTGTGACGCACCACACCCAGCACTCGATAGCCTCTGGAGGGCAAGTCAGCACAAACCGCTTTTCCGATAAACCCGTTGGCGCCCGTCACGAGCACCCTCCTGCCAGTACCCGCGATGGCGGCGGCTGGCGGCACATCAGCAGCGGTCCCGTAAGACGGTGCCTCGACGCCAGAAAACTTGACATCATCCGGCGTGCTGCTGAACACACCGCCCCACTTACGCCAGTAAAGCAGGCCGGAGCGAATAGTCACCAATCTGGAGGCCCAGGAACGGTGCGTGTCACGCGCCCACTGGTGCACGACCCTGACCGCTGGGACATAGATGACACGCGCGACCTGAAGCGCCCTACGGCCAATATCTGCATCCTCGTAATGCAAAAAATAGTCGGGGTCGAAGCCCTTGATACGCTGCAACAAGCTGGTCCGGAAAAACATGCAGGATCCCGTGGGGTATTCCACATCGAAGATCGGCCGGTCATAGTCGCAGTCGAGCATTTCGAACTCGGCCAGCGTGGGCTTGAACCAGGACTGCAGCCATTTCGGAGCAAAGCTGCGCAAAAACATGATGAGCAAGGTCGGATGGCGCTTGCACAGGTAATGCCGCTCACCGTCTTCACCAAACACGGCAGGTGTCAGCAACCCGGTTTCGGGATTTTCCTCCAGGAAACGCAATGCTTCGCGCAGCGCATCGGGCGCCACGAAAAGATCCGGGTTTACCACCAAGTGGTAATCCGACTTGATCCGTTCGATAACGAGGTTGTTGCCACGTCCGTACCCGACGTTGCCGGGTGACAGCAAGAGGCGCACCGTCCAGTCCGGCATGGCTGTCCGGCGTGCCTCCAGCCAGCCGCCCAGGCGCGCGTGCAATGCAGGATCGCAGGAGTTGTCGACCAGGGTCAACTCCAGCCGCAGCATGTATGCACCCCTGGCCACGCGGCCAGCTTCCTGCAGGGCCAGCAGCGTGCGCTCCAGCGTTGCCAGGTCCGGTTTGTACAGCACCAGTGAGGCGCTTAACGAAAGTTGGGGCAATTTTTTTCCTAGAGCTTGTCTGCTTGGGTGGGGAGAATGATTCGGGCCGGCACGCCGACGGCAATTGCGTACGGCGGGACATCCTGCAGAACCACCGCATTGGCACCGACCTTGGCATGATCGCCGATGGTCACACGGCCTATCACCTTGGCCCCCGCTCCGATCACCACGTTGTTGCCAATAACAGGACGCAGGGACACGGTGAAGCCATTGTCCGGCTCCGCCGTGCCCAAGGTCACGCCCTGCAAGATGGTGACATTGTCACCAATCCTTTCGGCACCCAGAACGGTGCCCACGGTATGCGGCAAAAACAGGCCCCCGCCTATTCTGACCTGGGGAGACGACTCAATGCCGAAAACAGCCACGTTGGTCATGCTGAAGAGCTTGGCCACGACGCCCAGTCGCCGTTCAAAGAAAAACTCCGCCATGCGGATCAGCACCACCGGCAGCATGCGCGGATTGAAACAGGTCTTGACCAGCTTGAACGTCGACACCGGTCCCGCATGTCCCATGAACTGCAAAAAACGCTCAATATCTGACCGCAGGTTTTTCACAGCACAACTTTCTTGTAAGACAACAGGCAAGCCGCAGCAACGACCGGCCCCGCGGCGAAACAGATCCAATGCAATGCGGTCCAATCACGCACAAGCGCCGGAGCCGCCAGTGCCAGCACTACCAGGGGAAGTACCGCCGTCAGCAACAGGGGCCAGATCTGCCTGCGCAGCATCAGGTGATTTTTGTGGCCCGCATACTCGACCACAAACACCAGATACAGGAAATTGGGCAGGACAAAGGCCCATGCCAGCGCCGGCAAGGACGCATAGTGGGTAAGGGCAAATTTGACAGCCGCGAGCAGCCCGAGATTGAGCGCCAAGTCTGAAAGCAGCAGGACCCGAGAATTGCGCGTGGCAAGAATCATGGAGCCGTAAACCCATGAGATGCTTCTCAGGATCACCGCCACGACCAGCACCACCAGCACCTGCCCCGAAGGCTGAAACTCGGGACTGTACAGCAAATGGATGAGCGGCGTCTTCAGCAGAACCATGCTGTAGCAAACCATCACACTGCCGGCCAGGACCAGGTAAGCGGTCTTGAGCATGCAGGCCCTTTGGCTCTCATGCGTCGTAGCCCGCGTTAACAAGGGCAGGTAGATGGCGCTGCAGGCAGTGAGAAACAGCGTGGTGTAGTTGAAGGTCAACGTCCAGCCGGCATCGAACAAGCCGGCAAAGGCCAGGCCTTGCGCCTCGATCACCCAGGAGCGGATCAGCAGCAGGGCCAGCGTGGTGGACAGGGCCGCAACCAGGTTGGACAGCGCAAACCGCAGGAAAATACTACGCTCGCCCGGGTCCAGCCGGCCCGCTTTAACGCTCACCTCGGGGCGGGGGATGCGCGACAGTCCCACCCAGCCCGCTAGACAGCTCACACCGAAACAAACTACAAATGAAACCGCCAGCAGCGCCGGATCGGACTGCCAATGCCACCACCACGCGGCTGTCAGCAGGAGCACCAGCGCTGCCGGACCGGCTGTCTGTGCCAACGCGAGGTAGGGATAGGACCGGTAGCCATTGAGGACGGCCATGGCATAGGTGCCTGCAATATTAAGCAATACGGCGACCGCAAGCCAGCGCACGGTGGCAACGAGTTCAGGTGCGCCGGACGAAAGAAAAAACTGTGTCAGCGGCGTCGCAGCGGCAAGAATCCCCAGCACCACCAGCAAACCAGCCGAGCCCACCAAACGCACGGCCGTTGCGCGAAACCGCCGGCGCGCCACTTCTTCAGCGCGCTCGGACAGGCCCTGAACCACGGAGTTAGTGCCGCCAAAGGTGGCCCCTACAGTTGCGGCTTGCGCCATCTGCCGGAGCTGGGAGAACAAGCCCACACCCTCAGGCCCCATCCAGAGCGCGACCACCTTGAAACTGAGCAGCCACAAAAACGCCGAACCAAACACGCCGGCCGTGCTGACCAGAATCCCGCCTCGGAGCCCTTGGGAAGAGACACTCATGGCGCAGCGCCAGCGCTAACCAGCATGATCGGTCCTGGAATGAAGGCGCAAACGGGTCAGCAACAGTCCCCAGAGAAAATACGCAAAGATTCCCGGGTACGGTTGCCGCAGGGTGACTTTGAAGTTGTTGTCAATAAGCACCATAAAGGCCACCAGCGCCGCCAGCCACAGGGTCTGGCCCGACAATGTTCTCCGTTCACGCAGAAGCAGCCAGGCGGTAAACCCCATCAGCGCCAACAGCGGCACCAGCGAGGCCAGACCGAAGTTGTAGACGAAGTCGAGGTACCAGTTGTGCGCGCTGGTTTTGACCTCACGTGGAGGCGGCTCTGTGTGCCCAAGCAGCATCGTGCGATCGCTCTCGGTGATCCAGTCGCCATAAAGCTTCCAGTCCCCAAGACGATGCACCACATTGACAGGCATCTTCCCCTCGGCCAATGTCTGGAATTTCCCCAGGTACTGACCCCCATCGCCAATGATGCTCGTGTTTTTCTGCGCTATGCCGTAATAAAGCCCGACCACCAGACCCGCAGCCACAATACCTGCGCCAAAAACTGTCAGTCCAACCAGTCGCCCGGTCTTGAGCTTCCACATCTTGCGCAGGAAAAACACCAGCACAAACGCGCTGTAGAGCCCGATCGCCAAAAAAGAGGCGCTGGCAATGGCATAAATCCCCATGACCACGGTCAGGAAGCGCAGCGCCGTCTTGTACTCGTCCCACAAATGCACGACCACCACACAGAAGGCCAGTACAAAAATGACCGGCACAAATTGGAAGTGCTGGTAGATGCTGAATAGATACAGGTTGTGCGTCAGAGTGAGCGTGTTTTGCCACCAGCCCGCGAGAATCTGGAACGGCACCACGGCCAACAACACCCACATGAAGGCTGTCGGGATGGTATTTTTATCATCACGCACCAATTGCCCCAGAACCAGCCCCATGGTTGGCAGCAGGAATTGCAGACCGATCAGCACCTTCCTCTGTTCAATTGCGGTATCGCTTCCCGCAAACAGCAGGGAAACCCCCATGAGCGCGGACAGGCTGCCGATAAACAGCATCGCCGGCAAGGCCTGCCTGTAGTTTCTGGCCAGAGCAAGAACCCCGAACAGGCAGGCGAGGAGAGACAGAGGCAGAGGCAAGGTACTGAGCACGCCTAGGGAATCGATCACAGCCTCCGGATTGTTATAGATACCGCCGGAGAGCTGGAAAAACAGGGGGAATAACAAGGCACTGGCGATCAGCCAGAGGGTCACTCGGTAGTTTCTGCTTTGCATGATTCTTTCAAGTCAACGGCCCCAACAACTCGCGCAGCGGCCGCCAGGAGTTCAGAGACAGCCGGTCTGTTTTCCCCAGACGGTCCGATTGATGTAGTCCACATAACTGAGCACCACGCGCGTCACCTGCCGGGACACAGGCCCGGTCTGGTAGTCGTCCACCACCCGCATACGGGCGCCCGCGGCTGCATGCTGCGACATCACGACCTGAATCGCATCAATGACCCGCTCTTTCTTGAGACCGCTCATAACTAGCGTGCCAACATCCATGCCCTCGGGGCGTTCGTGAGCATCGCGAATGGTGATGGCCGGCAAATTCAACAGGGAAGCCTCTTCCGTGATCGTCCCGCTGTCAGAGATCACACAGGCTGCACCCATTTGCAGCTTGATGTAATCAAAAAATCCGAAGGCCTTCGAAAAATGAACCAGCGGGTCGAATCTGGCGCCCTCAAGCAGGTCGAGGCGCTTGCGCGTACGCGGATGCGTTGAAACAATCACTGGCATCTGGTACTTTGCTGCCAGCGCGTTGAGCGTGTCCACCAGATCCTGCAGGTTGGCCGGTGTGTCCACATTCTCTTCTCGGTGCGCACTGACGACAAAGAACTTCTGCGGCGTCAGGCCCAATCGCTTCAGCACGTCAGAAGCCTCGATCCGGGGCATGTAATGCGCCAGCACCTCACACATGTGGGACCCGGTCTTGATGATGGTCTCGGGACGTATGCCTTCCGCGATCAGGTAACGGCGGGCATGTTCAGTAAGCACCATGTTGATGTCGCTCAAGTGATCCAGCACTTTTCGATTGAGTTCTTCGGGAACGCGCTGGTCGAAGCAGCGGTTGCCGGCCTCCATATGGAACACCGGCACTTTGCGGCGCTTGGCGGCGATCACGGCCAGGCAGGTATTGGTATCGCCATACAGCAGCAGGGCATCCGGCTTTTCAAGAACCAGCACATCGTCGGCTTTTTCAATCACCGACGCGATTGTCTTCGCGGCCGTATTGCCCGCCACCTCGAGGAAATGATCCGGCTTACGAATGCCCAGGTCGTCAAAAAACACCTGATTTAGCTCGTAGTCGTAATTCTGTCCGGAGTGGACCAGCACATGGTTGACCTGGGCATCGAGCTCCGCAATGACCCTGCTCATCTTGATAAGTTCGGGTCTGGTTCCGACCAGCGTCATCACTTTAAGCATTGAGCGCCTCGCGCACTTCCGCCAGCTTCATCAAGGTGGTTTTCACGCCCTCAATGTCGAGGCGCTCGGTATTGTGGGAGGTGTAATCGTCCAGTTCGGAAATATGCGCCTCGCCTTCCACAAAAAACTTGTCGTAGTTAAGGTCGCGGTTATCGGCGGGAATGCGGTAGTAACGCCCCATGTCAACCGCCTTCGCCATTTCTTCACGCGAGATCAGCGATTCGTAAAGCTTTTCCCCATGTCGGGTACCGATCACCTTCACGGGCCTTGTGTCGCCGAACAACTGCTGCAGGGCGGCAGCGAGATCGGCCACGGTGGAAGCCGGCGCCTTCTGCACGAAAAGATCACCCTGTTGCGCATGTTCAAAGGCATGAAGCACCAGATCAACCGAGTCTTCCAGCGACATCAAAAACCGCGTCATGTTGGGGTCAGTGACGGTCAGTGGTTTTCCGGCCCTGATCTGGTTAATGAACAAAGGAATCACGGATCCGCGAGACGCCATAACGTTGCCATACCGCGTCGAGCAGACCACGGGGCCCGAAGCGGAAATGGTGCGCGACTTCGCGACAGTCAGCTTTTCAGCCATGGCCTTGGAAATACCCATGGCGTTGATCGGGTAGACCGCCTTGTCGGTGCTCAGCACCACCACACGTTTGCAGCCATTGGCAATCGCAGCGTTGAGCACATTCTCCGTCCCAAGCACATTCGTCTTCACGGCTTCCATGGGATAGAACTCGCACGACGGCACCTGCTTGAGCGCAGCGGCATGAAAAACATAGTCCACGCCGCGCAGCGCGTCGTTGACGCTCTGGTATTCACGGACATCGCCGATGTAGAACTTCACCTTGTCGTTGTTCAGCGCAATCCGCATGTCTTCTTGTTTTTTCTCGTCACGGCTGAAGATGCGGATTTCCGAGAAATCGGAATCAAGAAAACGCTGAAGCACGGCATTGCCGAAAGAGCCCGTCCCGCCGGTGATCAGAAGTACTTTATTTTTGAACATTGCAAACTTTCAACACTATTTTTCAGACTCGTGCATCACCCGAATCATTTTTTCCCACGAAGGAGGCCGGTAACCTGTCACCTGCTGAAATCGTGACGAGTCAAGTGACCGGTCGATCACCAGGCTGTCGTCCGGCCTCACCTCGATGGTCTTCCCATATTGCGCGGCCACCAGCTTGAGGAGTTCGAACTTGCTGATGGGCGCCGACGACACATGGTAAAGCCCATGCAGCGAAGGATTGGGCAACACTACGTCGCGCATGATCCGCGCCAGTTCGATGGCCGTCATGCCTGAAAAAATGCTGCGCCTGAAACCGTGAACCGCGCCTTGCTGGGCAAGAAACCAGTCCACCAGCGCGCGGCTGGAATTGAGCTCACGCCCCACGATGGAGGTTCTCAGGGTCACCGCATGCGCGGCATCACGCAGCTCGCCGATGTATTTGGACTTCCCGTACAGGTCTTCCGCATCGGACGGGTCGTCCTCCGTATACATGCCCTTGCGGCCGGAAAAAACGCAATCGGTGCTGATATGCAGCAAGCGGACATTCCGGGGCGCGCACAATGCCGCCAGCCTGTGGGGCAACATCGCGTTGATGGGCAGGACTACCAAGGGATCTTCCGCATGGTCCTTTTGCTTGATCAGTCCAACGCAGTTGATGATCACGTCGGGGCGCACCTGACCTACCGCCGCAGAAAGAGCTGCTTCGTCAAGAACGTCGACACCGGTCACGATCCTGTGTTGCTGGGCGGGCGAGAAATAGAGCAGGAAAGCCGGGTTGCGCACAAGCCCCCAGACTTCATACGGCGCGTGTCCATCAAACTCCCGAAAAACCGCACTGCCCAGCATGCCGCTTGCGCCGAGTACCAGTACACGCATCTGTCATCACCCTTTCAAGCCAGCGCGGCGCGCCTGCAATATTTCCACAAGCCGTCCCACCTGCCGATTCATATCAAAATGTTCGTTGAAATAACTTCGTCCGCTGCGACCCATCGTATCCCTCTCAAACGGCGTTAAAGCCTTCAAACTCAGAATGCAAGCCGCCAGCGCCGCCGCATTCTCTGGCTCGCAAGTCATGCCGGCTCCAGCCTCAACTACTACCTTGGCCCCTTCGCCCTGCAGCGACGCAATGATGGGACGACCGGCCGCCAGATAAGCCTGTATTTTGCTGGGCACGGTGTACGCAAGCGCCCCACCACTTTTCAGGGACACCAGCAAAGCCGAAGCCTTGTCGAACAGCTGTGGCATCAGATCGGCCGGGAAACGCCCTGGTAGCACGAGATTATCCAGCTTTAGGAGGACCTTTTGGTTGCGCGCCCAATCCAGCATGCTGCCGCTGCCGACAAGTACAAGGCGCACGTCCGTGTTGTTTTTAAGAAGAACGGCCGCCTCCACCAGCGTTTCGACGGCTTGCGCCCTGCCGATATTGCCGGCAAAAACGACAGTGAAACACTGAGCCAACTCATGACTTAACGCTGCCGGGAGTGGTACACCAGAATCAGCCGGGACATCCGGATTGATGGAATTGGGAAAATAAACAAGCTTGTCGCGCGCGGCATACCGAGCCACGGGCTCATAGAAAGCCCTCGACTGCACCAACAATGTGTCGCACATGGCGTACATGAACCGCACCATCCAGCCAACCATCTTCAGTATGGTCCGATTACTTACAAAACCGGTCGCTGCAAGGCTTTCTGGCCACAGGTCTTGCACCCACAAGGCCAAATGCGCCCGTTTAAGCAACTTCAGTAGGATGGCGGGAATGACTTGCGTCACAGGAGATGGGGCAAATACCAAAATTGCATCGAATGCTCGGGAGCGTAATAGCCACGGCAATAAAACTGCAGCGGACACGACAAAAGATCCATAATTCAAAAGGAGGTTGAGCGCACTGCCATTTCCGCGCGGCCAAATCGGTACCCTGAAGACGTCTACCTTGTTAAGAAAACGTTCATACCCCACCCCTGCAGCGCGATAACCGGCATGCACTTTTCCATCGGGATAGTTGGGCTTACCTGTGGCGACCACAACTACGTGGCCTTGCTCGCACAATTTCGCGACAAAGTCATTGATGAGGAAACTCTCTGGCCAGAAATACTGCGACACGACCAATATTTTCATACCGCACCGTCCAGCAACCGCCGCGAAGACGCGGCGCCACGCAGTCCTAGTCCTGCAACGAAAAAACAAGGCCGCATGAGCGTGCACGCTCGAACACAAATACTGCTGGGGGACGTTACAAAGCAACTATGAACGGTTTCGACGGCGTTGACGAAGCCAATACCGGCACAACTTAATGACTCAAAAATTGAATTTGAAAGGTCCATGGCGGCGTCTAACACATAAGTGTAGAAGGCCCTATCCGTGCTGACGCATGGGCTTGAGGCAATTTTCGTAAAGCTAAAAATAGAACAAGGGGATACGCTGGCAGCAGATAGCGTTGGTGAATAAACGGCACAAGAACAACTGCGAACAGAATCATGACCAGCAAGAAAAAGACGTCGTCAGCGAGCCTAAATCTAGAATTTATTGCAGCCGAAAGAAAAAATACGCTAAAAAGCAATGAAAAAACGATCATAGGCACTAGCAGGTAGATATCAACGGCGTCGAATCGCAGCAAGTTGATCGGCCCCTCCATCAGGACGAGTAGTAGACGAGGCACGGCAATCACCACAAATAGCCCGTATCTGCTTCCCAACTCATGGAGAAGATGGACAACCCCAATTGAAGTTGGGGGGGCACCGCTACTGAGGGCCGCGATCCTGACGGCATCACCAATGAAGCTATAAAACAGCGACGCAACGATGATTGCGACGACAACCAAGATCGACCTAAAACGCGCCGGAAAGCGATACACGGCTAAAAAAGTAGCAGCCAACACGAAAATCTCCAGCTTCCCAAATAACGCACACGCCAGCGCCATCAAAGCGTAGCGCTGATTTTTTGAACAGACATACACGATAAGAAAAAGCATGGAGAAGATCGACAGGATCTCCTTATTTGGCGTCAAAAGGTTAAGCAGGACCAAGGGGTTAAGCAACAATAAAAAAACAAACTTACCAATACGAACATCGGCGTGCTTTGCCAAGCCGGCTACTGCCAACCCGAAAATCATGAAGTTAACGCCGCAAATCAGGTCAGCATTAGAGCCCATCAGCTTGACGAAAATAATCGGACCCCAGATGTTGCTCCTAAACATTTCGAGCAATTCCTGCAAGCTGTAGGCTGCCGCCATCGACATGTAATACAGCGCGTCTGCCGGAATAAGTCCGGCTACGGCCGTTTCCTGCGGCGCGCGGTTGCCCATCAATAAATCACGCAAGGCGTAAAAATAAAGGCCCATTGCCACGCCGATTAGGACTGCGGTGCCTAGTCCCCACGCACTGGTGCCGAGCAAAGACTGAACACAAAAACGGGAAAAACTGATGGGAGAACGTGCCTGAATAGTCATGGCGGTGTAGTGGCCCTACTGAGCGCCGAGAGCCGGGCTCCGATGATTTTTTTGTAGAGTGTCGTGTACTCCCCAATGATAATCGACCACGCGTAGCGTGTTTCTACAAACTCCTTCAGCCGCTGTCCCACTCGCGCCAGAACTAACGGGTCGGCTAACAGGTCAACCATCCCAGTAGCCAGGCCGGGCACCGTTGCGGAAACAACAAGCCGCGGGTCAATCGAAACCGCCAACTCATTAAATCCACACTGATCCGTGATGAGCACTGGTGTCCCGAAAATGCTCGCTTCCAATGCAACAATGGACATAGCCTCTTGACGCGATGGCACCACCAGCAAGCTGGCAGAACGATAGACATTCGCCTTGGCCTCGCCATCAACATGCCCCAGAAAATGGACCCGGCGAGCCAACTCCTGCTGTTCGACCGTTGCGCGCAATTCCGCCAGCATACCCCCGTCGGGCCCAGCAAACAAAAGATGAAGCCCCGGCAGCTGGCTGGCAATGGATACAAATGCTTCAAGCAATAGATCGGGACCCTTTATCCTGTTGAGCCGGCCCATAAATAATATATAAGGGGTTGCCGTCAGCTCCTTCTGCGCGATAGAGACACTGCGACCTAACAACGCAGCGTCGGGAACACTCACGCCGTTGGGAATTATTGTCACGGCTCTTGCTGCAATCCTGTATTGTTCAAAATGTGAAAATTCGCCCTCTGTTACCGCAATCCAGGCCGCCGCATTACGAATAATGGCATTGCCGATCAGCAGGTTGTAGGCTCGCTTGATCCAGGCCGAACGTCCGAATAAGGGCAAAGCACCAGCCGGGCAAACGACGTATGGCTTGCCCGCACGTCGCGCTGCAAGGTAGACCAGCGCATTCAGCACGCTCCAGTGCCCCATCAGATGGATGACATCGGCTTGGTCAACCAAGCGCCGAATACGCTGCCACCCGAGAGACGGCACGTAAAACCGCGGCAATAAGCAATCCAGCGCCTCGACCCGTACGTGTGCAAGCTCTTGGACTCGCTGAGTATCAAGCCCCAAATTCAGGGTCAGCACGGTGCATGTCACACCATCCAGGGCTAGGAACCGGCTCATCTGGAACGTGCGTTCGGCTGTGCCTCCGCCGGTCTTGAGATCGAGAGAGTTGGTGACGTTGAGGACTCGCATCAGCGTTGCCCTCCAGCCGGAACTTGCTGATAGCTGGACTGGTACCAAGCGATGTATTCGGCCAATGCAGCATCAAAGGCCATGGGACGCTCAAAGCCCAGCGCCAGCAGCTTGCGGGGGTCGTAACTGCACAGAGGATTGACATTGTTGCGTCCGAGCGCCGTGAGTACCAGATGCAGCATGGCCGGCGGTAGCGGGAGCCTGGGCAAGGGATAAGGCGCGACCCCCAGCCCGCCCATCAGGCTAAGTTCGACATTTAGAAAATTGTTACAGGGATGATCATCATCCGACACAAAGAAGACTTCACCGTTGAGAGCATCTGAGCGTTGGGAGAGGAACCGGATCGCAGCCGTGACATTCGCAACATGAACAAGATTCATACACCTGCGCCCAAATAGACACGACTTCAGATAGTTACGTAGCCGGCTACCTGTGACAAGGTCAGCAGCCAGCTTTTTCAGTGGTGCCCCCTCGATACCCATTACGGCCGTCGGTCGCAGGATGGCGCAATCAAAAACCCCCCGTGCTGCTTCGACAATTTCTCGTTCTATTCTCAACTTGGTCACGCCATAGTCAGTCACCGGACGACAGGTCGTCTCCTCGGTAATGACATTCCCGGCAGCGCGTCCGACCACTGCTGCTGTGCTGCAATGGATGAGCCGACCGACTCGGGCGGTCTTGCATGCCTCGACCAGCGTCCGAATAGCCGCAAGGTTTTCGGCTTGGCCTGCATTCCAGAAATAAACCAGGTTAACGACAGTGCAGCCCGGCTCGAACAGACGTTGAAGCGATTTCAAGTCGCGGATGTCCCCCACCACTAGTTCGGTACGGTCAGGCTCTGCTCGACCGGCCAGCTCACTGCACGGGGTGCGCATCAGCAACCTAAGACGGCCTTCCGACTGCCCCGCCATCTCGGCTACCAAGTGTTTTCCGATATAGCCCGTGCTGCCCAGGATGGCCATCATCGTTCCACTGCCCGCGCTACGTGTCACCACATACCCCTAGCCTGCAGCAGCACGGCTGCGTAAGTCCGGGGATAAAACGGCGCACAGGCCAACGACTTACCAAGCATCGGCCATGCCTGGTGGAACTTCCCGCCGCGTTGCAAGGCCCGCGCGGCACTGTAGTAGGCTAGTCCAATGCGTCGTTGAAGTCGCCTGCGCGTGTACGGATTGTGCTGCGGCATGCCTGAGAAAAATTCCTGTACGACCTGCAGCACCGAATTGAGGTGCCGAATCACTGCGCTGCTCTGATTTCCCTGGTGAATTCGATACCTACCGAGGAGCTCAGCAAGAAACTTCATCCGGGTGCCGGCTTGCGCAAGCTTGAGCCAGAGGTGGTAGTCCTCAGATGTGACGATACGAGGATCCTCGGAAAAATTACCGGCAGCTGCTAACGCGGCCTTTCTCACCACCGTTGCCGAGGGCGTGATGCAGTTACCCCGGTCTAGCAGAGCATCAAAGCTGGCCCGGCTGGCTGGGCCGCAAAACATATCCACTTCAACATCTCCGAAACAGCGCAATCCATGACAGACCAAATCGGTCTGATCATCGAAGTTGTCCATACAACGAGCCAGCTTCTCCGGTAGCCACAGGTCATCGGAATCAAGGAAGGCAATGAAGGCCCCCCTTGCCAAGGCAATACCCCGATTTCTCGCCGCGCCAATAACCCCTTGATTGTGAAAATTTTCTAAGCGAATACGCGCGTCTGCAAATGACTCAACCACGGCAATGGTATCGTCCGTTGAGTAGTTGTTGACCACGACTACCTCCCACTCCAAGAAGGACTGAGCCCGCACTGAGTGCAGGGCTTCGCGCAGGAAATTTGAATGGTTATACGTTGGAATAACCACTGTGACCAGAGGGGTGGATTTCAATTGAATACCCCCCATACGTCTTGGCAAAGAAGCAGCGTTGCATCGATCTCCGCCAGGGCATTGCCGGCGGGCACGAATCCCGTTGCCAGCAGCTTGTCGATCCTGTAATTAAGCTCGTAGTCGTTACCGCCTTCAACAGGCTGAGAAACGACCAATCGAGGCGTGAAGTGAAGCGTGGCGGCACAGCGCGCTTGGATGGACGTGGCCATATCGACAATCCGGGTGGGTCGCGCGCCGCCTACGTTGAACACTCCGT
This sequence comes from Polaromonas sp. AER18D-145, assembly GCF_002379095.1. Taxonomy (GTDB): domain Bacteria; phylum Pseudomonadota; class Gammaproteobacteria; order Burkholderiales; family Burkholderiaceae_C; genus Polaromonas. The sequence goes on along the minus strand of NZ_NBZV01000014.1, from coordinate 49,660 downwards.
CAGCAAGCGCCTGGCTAGGCACTTGCAAAAGGTGCTCGACAGCACAGCAAGCATCTGCGAGGGGCACAAAGTCGCGCTGCTGCTGTCCCGCGGAATGCAGCACCATATGTCGCGATACTACGGCTTGTCGGCACAAATCGTTGACGAGCAGGGACCAGCAGTTGGCGTTGCTGTGCGCTGGCGCACCGAAGGCATTGGACAACCGAATAACGACGCCTTCAATCTGCCCTCGCTCGTGCGCGCTACGGACAACATCTTCTCCCGCCCTGTGGCTACTGGCATAAGGATGCAAGTTGAGCGGGCAGTTGGCCTCCGTGATACGCCCCATCAGTGGATTGGCATAGACATGCGCCGTGGAAACGTAGACAAAGCGCCTGACGTTCATTCGACAAGCGGATGCGAGCAAGTGGGCGGTAGCAACGCCATTGCATTGCAAAGCGGCAGCTGGCGCGTTAGCACTGTCATGCGCATTCATACCCGCAAGATGAACGACGGCATCCACACCGGCACAGGCTCGGTCAAGACTGGCGCTATCGCCCCACGCGGTCTGCACGACTTCAGCCTGAGGCAGCCATGCCGGTGGATTCGACTCAGATCTGGAGCCAAGAATGACGTGCGCATACGCCCCCACGATCAACTGTTGCGCCAGCCGTCCGCCCAGATAACCAAACCCGCCGGTGATCAACACCCTCATGTCAGAATACTCCCGCCGTGCTTCGCCCAATCGTACGGTATGTCGGGATCATCGATCGGACACTGGATGGATTCCGCCGGATCATGCGGCAGATCGGCGCAATTAACCAGGAGAGCAGGCAAGCCGCTTACGCAGGTAAAGCCGTACCAGAGGCCCGGTGGAACCGTGAGCCTGAAATAGCGGTCGGGACGACCCAGCTCAATTGAGTCGAGTTGTCCGCATGTCGGGGAGTCCGCGCGATCATCGTAGATCACCATGCGAATTCGGCCGATAGGCACGGCCAAGTTCTGGGTCTGCTGACTGTGGCGCTTCCAAGCCTTTACCGCACCTGGCTGCACCTCGGAGAAATAGCACTCGCCAAAACCAAGAAAACCCGGCGCGTCACGCCGCAACATGTGCAATACCGCACCTCGCCCGTCGCTTATCTCCCGCAGCTGTGTTATTACAATGCCTGAAATCATGACCGTGGCCGTCACGCGTCAACCCAGGTCGCACCACGGGCCTGAGCCAACTGACAATAGGCGTCAATTTGCCCCAGCGTATAAGATTGGAGATTCTCGTGACCCTCTCGCCAGACGCGGTACCAGTCAACAGTGAATGCGACGGTTTCCGGAAACTGCAGAACCGCTCGCCAAGCTAAATGAAACAACACCTTGTCACATGACAGTTTCAGCAACATGGCTTCATGCCCGACCTGCTCAAAGCCTTCGGGTACCTGCCAGCGCACCTCGGGCCAGCGCGCAGCCATGGCTTCAAGCAATTTTTCCACCGTCTGGTTGACATGCGCATCCGGGCCGAAGTTGAACGCCTCGCCGTTAAGACCATCGGCCTGCTGCCACAGCCGTGCTCCCAACCACAGGTAACCACTTAAGGGCTCGAGCACGTGCTGCCAAGGTCGCGTGGCTTGCGGACTGCGAACGTCGACTGATTCGCCCTGTGACCAGGCGCGGATGCAGTCGGGTACGATGCGGTCGTCGGCCCAGTCGCCGCCGCCAATGACATTCCCCGCCCGCGTGATCGCAATGCGTGTAGGCGAATTACGCAGGAAGGAGTGATAGTACGAATGTGCTATCAGGTCAGCGCAGCTCTTCGAACCGCTATACGGATCATGTCCACCTAGCGCATCGGTTTCGCGATACCCCCAGCACCATTCGTCGTTACGATACGCCTTGTCACTGGTGATAAGCACGGCCACTTGAATCCACGGACGAGTACGCACACATTCAAGGACATTAACCATGCCCATCGTGTTGGTCTCGAAGGTAGTGACCGGATCCGCGTACGAGCGCCTGACCAAGGCCTGGGCCGCCATGTGGAACACCAATTCGGGCCGAAACTCATCGACAACCTCGGCAAGACGCACCCGATCCCGGATGTCACCAACATAATGCCTCAGACGCTTTTCGAGACCCAGTAGTTCGAAGTTGGATGGATTAGTTGGCACATCGACAGAATAGCCTGCGACCTCGGCGCCGATATGCGTGAGCCACAGCGCCAGCCACGAGCCCTTGAAACCTGTGTGCCCGGTCACTAACACTCTTCGGCCGCGATAAATTTCGGCAAACTGGCTCATACCATCAATCCTTCCATGGCGCAATACCGGCAGCCCAAAGCTCTTCAAGATGCTGCTTGTCACGTACAGTGTCCATGCACTGCCAGTACCCGGGATGATGATAGGCCATCAACTCACCCTGCCTCGCAAGTTGCTCCAGTGGCGCGCGCTCCAACATGGTCGTGTCATCCTCGATAAAGTCGAAGATGCCCGGTTCGAAAACAAAAAAGCCGCCGTTGATCCAGCCCTCTCCAGCCTGCGGTTTTTCTTGAAAACTGGTCACGCAGTTAGCTTCGATTGACAACTCACCAAAGCGCACAGGGGGACGAACTGCAGAAACAGTCGCTATGCGGCCATGTGAGCGGTGGAAGGCCAATAACGCCGTCACATCGACATTCGAGACACCGTCGCCATAAGTCAGCATGAACGTCCCCGAACCCTCCAATTGCGACTTCAGACGAAGTAGACGCCCCCCCGTCATTGTCGTCGCGCCGGTATCGATGAGCGAAACGTTCCAGTCTTCGGCCGTCGGGTTCGAATAATCGACCTTCCCGGTTTTCAGGTGCACAGTCAGATTGCTCTGCCGGGCATGATAGTTAAGGAAGTAGTCTTTGATAACTTCACCCTTGTACCCAAGTGCAAGCATGAAATCATGCATGCCATGGCGTTCGTAAATTTTCATAACATGCCATAAGATCGGACGCCCACCAACTTCCACCATAGGTTTCGGCTTGACCTGAGTTTCTTCAGCCAGACGGGTACCAAGCCCCCCACACAGAATTACGACTTTCACTGTTTAATCCAATCTCAACAAGACATTAATAACTATTTCAAGCACAGCCACTCGCGATTAGGAACCAGACATCTTGATGCCGTGATAGGCCAATGTCCTGGCCAGCCCCTGCGAGAGCGTAACTTGCGGGGTACATCCCAAGACAGTTTTTGCCCGTGCAACATCCAGAATGTTCGTGGGGATATCCGCAAAACGGGCATTCGTGTAGACGATCCGGATCGGTTGGGCCGTAGCAACGCGAAATGCATCGATGATCTCATTCAGGGATACCCCTTTGCCGGTTCCGACGTTGAAGACGACCTCGTTCGAATCGCAGCCCCCCGCTAGATGCAGCGCCGTGCATACGTCATCGATATAAATGTAGTCCCGAACAGTCGAGCCATCTCCCCGCACTTCCACTTCCTCACCTGCAAGAATTTTCCCTACGGCAATGGCTATAAAACCCTGGCGGCCCTTGATACTTTGCCCAGGTCCGTAAGGGTTGCTCAAACGTATGATTTTGCAATCCAGACCATGTTGATGCTTGTAAAGCTGAAGATACTTCTCGATCGCCAGTTTATGGATCCCGTGAGAACTGATCGGGTCGGTCGATGCAGATTCTGGCACCGGGAAGCTATCTTGCATACCGTAAACGGAAGCGGATGAAACGAAAACAATACGGCGGACACCTTGGCGCACACACAGCTTCAAAAGCTGAAGTGTCTGCACGACGTTCTGGATCAACTCTGCACCCTCGTCGGTAACATCCCCCGGCACCGTGCTGGAAACAAAGTGAAAAACAATCTCGATACCGTCCAGCGTTTTCCAGACGGCTTCCGTGTCGCCCAAGTCGCCCTTGACCCAAAGCAATCGGCCCTCGAACTCAGCCGGACAAGCCTTGTGATCCAGAACGCGCAGATTGTAGCCATACCGAAGCGCAAACCTGATGAAATTAAGGCCGATGAAGCCCGCCCCTAATACGGCAGCATTTAGTGGCATGAGCACAGCAAGTTGATGAGCCGAGACACCGAACGCACCTCAGGTTAGGCCGCGAAGCAGCACAGTGCGGGCGCGACGATACATTTTCTGCAAAGACAATTCCGCTTCGAATTTCAGTCGCGCATTGCGGGCCAGTGTGTGACGGAGATCGGGCGCATCTATTAGGCGTTCAAGTGCCGTAATAATCTCGTCACTGGAGCTTGGCTGGATCAAAAGTCCCTGTTGCCCATTGGCGATTGCCTCAGGAATTCCGCCTACATTGGTCGCCACAATGGTGCAACCTGATCTCATCGCTTCGACAATACTGTAAGGAAAGCCCTCCCAAAGCGACGGAAAAACGTAGACGTCAAATGTGGCAAGCAGCGCAGTCACGTCACCGGCGTAATGGCCTAAGAAACATACCCGATCTTGCAACCCCAATTCAGCCGTGCGACGGACGAGCTCGCCAGAGGCGTCCCCCTCCCCTGCCAGCACCAGTCGCAAGGCCGGCCGCTCCGGTGCAAGGGCAGCAAAAGCATCCAGCAGGAAAAGGACTCCCTTGAGCGCATCCATACGGGCGATGCAGCCAATGACGAAACGCTGTGCTGGATCACCAACCGCCCGGCTGACAGGTAGATCTTCCAGCCCGTTGTACACCACGGCCACCCGCCCGGCGGGCATATCTCGCAGCGTGCCAAGGGCCGCGGCGATGGCCTCGGCGTTGACTATCACGATCGTGATGGCCCACCAGACCAGGTGGTCGATAGCCTTCTCGTAGAGTTGTCGATGAGCCCTGCGAGCGGTCGGCATACTCACAATGCTGAGGGCCACCGGAATACCGACCAGCTTCGCGCCGACGGCCATCGCTAGGCAGGCTTGCGCAGCCGGATAGCCCCCGTTGCAGCTCAGCACCTGCGTCGGCCGCAGGCGCAGGAGCAGCGCGACGAATGCCAACACGTTAATGAGGAAAAGCAGCGGCTCCAACAGAAGCAAGGACAGGCTCACCGCCCTGCGGACGATTGCAGCGCGCCCCCGTATTGCGTGGGTCAGAGATACCCGTGTAAAGAACATCATCCTGCGATGGACGGCAGGCCGCTCCAGGCGGGCAAGGTCTTCCGCAAAAAGTCCCCCGACATTCGCGGCCAGAACGACCTCATCAAAGTCGGCGGCACCCGCATTGACCAGATCGATCATGTAGCGATTGCCCCCCCCCCTGGCATAGTTCTCGGTGAATACCAGCAGGCGTTTCAATGACCCTCCCTCTTCTTGTAGATGGCCAGAATGTAGCAACTGAAGAACGGATGGTTCCAGCGATCGAAAAACCTGAACCGGCGGATGATCAACCCAATCCGGATCAAACATTTGACAAGGAATTGCAAGGGATTGCCGAAGCGATGCTTGGCAATCGGCAGCGACGGCTCGAACGAGCCGATGTAATCAATGAACACTGGGGTCAAGTCAAAGCGCTTCGCCACGCCGAGAAAATAGTCCGGATTCATGATGTTCAAGTTGTGTTTGTCGAGTATTTCTTGATCCAGAATGCGCTGCGCTAGGCCATACACCCCACGAAAGTTCGGCACCCCCAGCACAAGCGTTCCACCCGGTTTAAGCCAGCGCAAATGACGTTCGATAACCGAATCGACATCGGTGAAGTGTTCGATAAAACCAAGAGATATTACCGCGTCAAACTTTCGCGGCGGTTCCAGCTGAAAGAAGTCCCCGGTGAAGATTTCATTTGGCGACATTCCAAGGATGCTGAAATTCTTCAGCGTCGCCTTCATTCCGGCCTCGGAGTATTCAATCCCGCTCGGGTTCATACCAAATGTTTTTGCCATGAACGCCAGCCATTTTCCCGGTGCGCAACCCACCTCGAAGACGTCGCCCTGAATGCCTACCAAGTTGTCTTTCAACCCTTGCGCAAGACATCGATCAAACGCCAGGCTTTCATTCACGACACAGGGGAGCTTGAAATTTAACCAGTACTCGTCCCAGAATTTCACCTCGGTCAGTTCCAACTTTTTCTCCTAAAACTAAAGAATAGCCAATGGGCCATCCCAAATGACCGGGCTAGTTGATTAAAAAAGGGCGAAACTTGCCAGCGCACCCAAATCAAAAAGATGATGCCAGAAGGGCTTTCATCTCTCGAACCGGCTCTTTTGAAGACTTGGCATATTGATCGCAAAATCTCTTTCGTGCGCCCTGAACATTAGCTTGCGTCCACCATTCAGGTATCGAGTCCCACACCTCGTTAACTTTCGCGGCAATGGATTCGGGGGTTAAATGTACGATTCCGGCGTCTACCAGTAATTGGTAATAAGGCTTTGCACTTTCGCGCAGATGGTCAAACCCATTTTGCCAGAAAGCTAATGTAGGTATGTCTTGCGACAACGTTTCAAGGATCCCGGTTGAATCGTAGCTATGCACGATGAGTCGGCTGCAGGAAATTAGGGCTTGCATAGGCAAATCGCCTCGTTCAATCTTCAACTCTGGATCCTGCTCCAACCAGCGCTCTTCCTCAGACCAGTACAGTTGGCGAGAGAGGCCGTGAAGCCTGATGGTCAAGTTTTTCTTAGGTTGATCATCCAACTTGCGGACAAATGCCTGTTGCTCTGAAAAATAGTCTGAAAATTCGCTTGTACTGTCCCATGTATTAATCCGCTGCGGCAGGCAAACTTCAATTAACAACAAGCCCCCGCTTGGATTGCATTGCAACGCTGGACGCCCTGCCGTCTTGAAAATAAAAGCGGGGACATGCTGAGGCAGTTCGCCAAGCCAACCCCACGTAAAAAATCTGTCCGCCGTCAATTCTTCGATGCTAGGGTCCAGATGATTTCGCGATACACCATAGTTATTCCCATGCTGCCCCACGCAATAGGTTGCTCCCGATTCTGCTTTGGTCGCAGCCCATAATTTAAAAACCTCGTCAGTGTCGAAGTTGTTGCTGGTGAAAATAAATCGCGGCTGCTTGGGCCAAGCTAAACCGGCGACCTGTCCAGCGAGTGACGCAAAACCCTCCAAATAACACACCGGCATTAATTCAAAAACCATGGTTCGCACAACGCGAGACAAATCGCTATCGCAAATCCCCCTCTCAAGCGCTTTCGATAGGGAGATTCGTAATGTTGAGTTCGGCAATGCAGTTTGCGCCAAGTTGGGCGAGCGGTGCATTTGGGGAAACTGCCCCAAACGCACCTGGAGTTTGATTTCGAGATATTTCGACAAGTAACTGTTGAGAACAAGACCGTCCGTATCCTGGATGAAAAATTTCATTATTCCCCGTACGGTCTTGTAACCCCACTCCACCACCTGTGACTTGAGTGAGGTTTTAGCACTCGATTCAGGCCTGCGATACCCCTCAAAGTCATCACCCGGGATTTTTTCTGCAATACAGTCACCCATATCCATTAGTTGAAGCAAACGTGCATAGAGCACGTGATTCCATCGCTCATCGCCAAAAGCCCAAATGGCAGCGTAGGAATCCAATGGCGCAAGTGAATATCGATGATCGTCAATGACGACGGTGGTGTTGGGTTCGTATTCGTGCAGGCATTGTTCCAGCGTCCTTACACGATTGAAGAGAACATCAACGCAACGGGAGAACCAGTGCCCAATCACCATCCGCCAGAAGCGCGGCCCATGCTGCGTTCCATGGTGATGATTAAGGACTTCACACAGGCAGGGGAAAATTTCCGCTTCAATCGCACGTGCCTCCATGTGGTCGGAATCCTTCTGCGTCTGACCCAAACCATAAGGTCGGGCCACCACCGCGTCCATCTGCGACCAGAGGTGTTTTCGGTCATATCGAAGACACCACTCACCAAGGAATACGACCGGGCGGTCTAATTTCCATGTGCGCTCGTCGGCAGTGGTTACCAAAAACCTTGCTACTTTTTTGACCATCTCAATCGGCTTGCCGGCATATGCTTTGGTAAACACTACTCCGCACCTCGCCCGCACTCACTTCAAAAATTCGATCCCCTGGCTGGATCGCAGATCGGCTCAGATCGGGCAGTTCCGCGCACCCACACTTCTGAAAATCGGGCCTGCGTCGCACCTCTGCAACATCGCTGTCAACTCGCTGGTCGCAGGCAACTAGCGTCGAGACAACAGTGGGGCCGTACTTGGTGTATTTCAGCCATGCCCATTCCCCCATGTCGTTATCTCCGCGCTCATAAGCACTACGCGCTCCGAGCATGAGACGCCGAAGTTCCTGACTTTCAAATTTCATGGAGTTATAGATTTCTTGATGTTAATCTTCTAATTCGTACGCCGAATACCGCCACTGGTTCCCGCCAAGAATCCAATCCGTGGCACTCATGCAGGGGGCCAAACTTAGAAAAATCAAAGGGGGGTAGCCTTACCCTAGCAGATCCCAATCCATTGGCGTTCCTTTGGTAACGTCTCGATTAACCCGACGTCCTAGCAGAATGTCATAAAATTTTGGAGGCAAGCCCATGCCTGGCCGTATGCACCGCAAGCTCTCTTGGGTGAAAACATCTCCAGCACTCATGTCCAGTGCAACATAAATCGAGCGTCTGAACACCATAGATTTCTTCTCTGCGTCGATGGGCCCATAACTTACGTGACCCAACGCCTCCCAAGCGCGGCCTGTCTCCACGACCAGTTGCTTCATCTCCGCTGGCTCCATGGAAAAGCTGCTGTCCACACCTCCATCGGCGCGGCTGAGGGTGAAATGTTTTTCGATGACAGTGGCACCCAAGGCTACACTGGCCACAGAAACACCCACGCCCATGGTGTGGTCGGACAGGCCGACCTCGCAACCAAACAATTCATGCAGATGTGGAATGGTCAGGATGTTGGTGTTTGCTGCCGAGGCCGGATAGGTGCTGGTGCATTTGAGCAGCACCAGGTCTTTGCAACCCGCCCCGCGAGCTGCCCGCACGGTTTCATCGAGTTCTGCCACAGTGGCCATGCCAGTGGAGATGATCATCGGCTTACCTGTGGCTGCCACACGGCGGATCAACGGAAGGTCTGTGTTTTCAAAGGACGCGATTTTGTAGCATGGCACATCCAGACTTTCGAGAAAGTCCACGGCCGTGTCATCAAAAGGGGTGCTGAAGGCGATGATGCCCAGCTCGCGCGCCCTGTCAAAAATCGGTTTGTGCCATTCCCATGGCGTGTACGCTTCGCCGTAAAGCTTGTAAAGCGAGGTGCCTGCCCATAAACTTTTGGGGTCACTGATACGGAACTCGCGCTCGTCCAGATCAAGCGTCATGGTGTCCGGCGTGTAAGTCTGGATTTTCAGCGCGTGCGCGCCAGTCTTCGCCGCGGCCTCGACAATTTCGAGCGCACGTTCGAGAGACTGGTTATGGTTGCCCGACATTTCGGCAATCACAAACGGCGTCGCATCCCGACCAATCTTTCGATCACCTATTTGCATTCTTGTCCTTTCGGTGTGGGTTGGGTCAACTTTCGCTGTACAAACTTGCCTACTGTTACGACGTTCGCCTGCTCGTTAAACATGGCGCTAAACCCCAGCGAATCAAATACCCTCAAAGAGGGACGGTTGTCACTTTTTACGCGCCCAAAAATTGACGCATCGCCGATCTCATCAATGAACTTCGCAAGCGCCTGCTCGAGCATCTGGCGACCTAAACCGCGACCTCGAAACGCAGGCGACAGTGCATAGTGCACTTCCCAAGAATTTTCAACGCGTTCGAGACGAACCTGACCTGCCGATAAACCTTCGTCCGTTTCAGCAATGTAAATCCGGCAGCCGGCTTTGTTTTCTAACCGGCGCTGAAACCACTGGTGGTGCGTCGTCGAATCGATTTTGGCCGGCACCAACGCATTACGCCGGGTTGTCGGTTCGTTAGCCCATTCAAGCAAAATATCTTCGTCCAAAGGAGTGGCCGGACGGCTTCGCAGATGGACCGCCCCCGGAGCAACCATGGCAGCGCAAACCCGCTCCGCGCCGCAGCCATCAACCACGGTAAGACATTGAAGTGACCAGTCATTGCTCAAGCCATCCTCCAGGATTAAGGCGAGCTCCTTGGCGATCGTGACTTCATCGACATCGTTGCCATCTTGAAGAAATCTAATCAGCCCGCGCCTCTCGAGTTCCGTTGCGACCGGGATCTGATTGGCCGCGAGCGCAATCACAATCGAGGGCAAGCCCAAGCATAGTCGCTCCCAATTCGTCGCGCCGCCAGCGCCGATCCCAAGATCAGCGCTTTCAATAAGCGACGCAAGCGTCGAAAGCCCACTATACAAATGGACGTTGGACCGATCCTCCACCTGCTGCCGAATCGCATCTATATGCGGACTCACCGCGCTGACCACCACATCAATCTCGATATCGGGGCGTTCCAAACTCAGCACGGCCCGCAAGCTACGCCCGGTCAGATTGTTGGTGTCGGCGCCTCCAAAATATATGAAAATGCGGCGCACGGCCCCATTTCTCGGTGCGATGTGCGCGCGTCGCTCGGCGTAATCGAGCTGCAACAGCGCGTATTGCGGACCCAAAAGTTTCCTACAATTTGGAGGGACCTTGTCGTCGTAACGGGCCTTCATCTGCGCAACAAGGTTTTGATCAAGCAACATGTCACAGTCATGCGGCCGGTCAGCCAGATCGTCAATCACCATGATGCGGCCAACGGCAGGCCGCAAGCATGTTTCCCAACGATAGTCGATGGCGTAGTGGTCGACAACCAGCCAATCTGGTCTCAACCCGATGGTCTCGAGGAAGGCCAGGAATTGCGCTGCATCCTGCTCCCAGCTCGCCCCAAGCCAGCTCGCGTGAGCCGGAGAACTGATGCCCGCGATCTGCCGCTCATCGCCGCGTTCAAGGGCGTGCAGCGCAAAACCCATTTCCAGAATCAAGGCGCAAAGATGGCCCGTATGTTTTCGGCACACGAACGACACGACCGCACCGCGCTCACGCAACGCCCGCGCCAGCGTCAGGCAGCGTATCACGTGTCCTGTTCCAGCGATGGACGATGCGTCGGTGCGGAAGACGATGTTCATATGCGGCGCGAAAGCTTCAATTCAGGCGCGTGAAGCCGGCATGGCAGATCGGCCCCTTCAGCAAAGCGTGAATGTCACGGCCATCTTCACACTCACGAATCACCCCGAAAATTGGTGACAATGCTTCAAAGTAGCCGTCAATGATGTCAGGCGTATGCGCCGTGCACGCGTAAACGCTGTTGCTGGCCAAATATCCTTTGGCCAGCATTTCCTGCGTGATCAAAGTCTTGTACGCGAGCGAGTTGACGCCTGGAAGCGTGAAGCCCGCAAGCGCCGGCATGCCCCACTGCTCGATCTGCAGGCCGTGCTGAACGGCCAGCTGACCCCAGCGCTGTTTGATGGTGTTGCCGACGGCGGTAATGACGTCCCAGGACTTCTCCCGAGCCATGACTTCCAGCGTTTTCAACGCGGCGCTCGGGCCTATCCGCTCGGTCCAAAAAGTGCTGCTGATGAATGTGGTCTGCGCGGCCTCCATCACCTCGCGACGCCCTATGGTCGCGGTGATCGCGTAGCCATTGCCCAGGGCCTTGCCGAACATCGCCATGTCAGGCTCAACCCCATAAAGCTTGTGCAAGCCACCAAAGGTCTGACGAAAACCGGAGGTGCATTCGTCAAAGATCAAAACAATGTCATTGTCGGTAGCGAGCTTGCGCACCTTCTCAAGAAAGCCATCCTCCGGGCCCATATTGCGCGAGACTTCCATTTTGATCACACCGATCTCGTGATTTCTCACCAATTCTTCCAATTCGGGGAAATTGTTGTAGCGGAAAGGCAGCACGCTGCCGCGGAGATTCTGCGGAACCCCCTTGGGCTCAAGGCCGGGTAGCAAGTGCCCCGCGAGGTTCTGCTCGTCTCCCAGGTTGGCGGCCAGGTACCAGTCGTGCCAGCCGTGATAACCACAAATGGCGACTTTGTCGCGGCCGGAAGCGGCCCGGGCAATGCGGATCGCGACGGCATTGGCTTCGCCACCGCTGCGTGCCAGGCGCACCATGTCAGCCCATGGATGCAACTCGACCAGCCGCTCGGCCAGATAAACCTCTTCCGGACAATTAAAGGTGGACATGTTTCCGGCCGTGACGGTCTGATGCACCGCCTCGTCCACTTCGGGGTGTCCGTAGCCGAGCGTATTGGTGCCTATCCCCATGATGGACATGTCGATGTACTCTTTGCCGTCCAGGTCCCAGACCTTGCAGCCTTTGGCCTTGCTGAAGTAGGCGGGCCATTGGTCGGGCAGGAACATCTCGGCCCGCTTGGAGAGCAGCATGTTGCCGCCGGGAATGACGCGCTTGGCGCGTTTCCAGAGTTTCTGACCGGCGCCGAGTTGCGCACCTTCGTTGCGAATCAAATGCTCATTTGCCATAAACCACTCCGGATGTTGTTCGGACAGTGCCAGTACTTCAAGCCAACTGAAGTCACGGCGGGGATGAAAGTACTCAAAAACACTGATCACTACTTGGAAATCCTCAGGCTCGTCAACCGTCCAGCGCTTGTCGGAGTGATCATCTGAAAAAGTCACGTTCGTCTGACTGAACTGCTCTGCTTCGCGGATGAAAGGCGTGACATGCTCACGCTGACCGCCTTCCTTGGCTTGCTGCCAGGCGGTTTCAAGCGCTTCATGGGAAAAAACTTCGGTATCCAGCCCATCGGGATAGGTTGGCGGTGACGTGTTGGCGGCATAATCGGCGCCAGACTCGCGAAATTTTTCGATGACAGCATCTACCAGTGCCGGGTCGAGTAAGGGGCAGTCACCGGTAATGCGCACCACCGTATCAGCCCCTACCTCTTTCGCCGCTTGGTAGTACCTGTCAAGCACATCGTCTTCACTGCCCCGATAAACCACGTAGCCGAGTTCGCGCACGTAACGTGCCAGGGCGTCATTACGCGGATCTTGCGAAGTAGCGAGCACAATCTGGTCGACAAGCTTGGCTTTGGCCAAGCGCTCCAGCAGCAGGCCAATCATGGGGGTGCCGCAGATTGGCCGCATAACCTTGTTGGGAAAACGCGTGGAACCCATGCGGGCTTGGACAATGGCAACCGTCTTCAAGTTAAGCTCCAACGGGCGGGGTTGATGAGGTCGAGGTCCTGGCTGGCCAGCATTGTTGGCGGCACGACGGCCGGTGCGTCGGCACTCGCCAGAATTCCCCGTAAGTGCTCAAGGCTGTCTATGCCTAACACCACCCGGCCGACTTCGGGCTGGGCCAACACAAAACCGAGACAGGCTTGCAGCGGACTGAGTGCCTGTTCCATCAGCCAGCGGTGCCATTCTTTCCACAACGGCTGCCAGCGCTGAAAAGACGCCGGGCGCCGCTGCTCATCCATCAGCAATAGTCCCTGCAGGAATGCCGACCGAATGTGGACTTCCGTGCCGCTCTGGTGCAACTTCTTCAGCCAACCCGAAGTTGCCATGCGGCGGTCAACTATATTGAAGGGCGCCTGGACAAGATCGAAGCGGAAGTACGGACATAGTGCGTCGAGTTCTTCAGGACCGTAAATAGAAACTCCAATCTTCGCGACAAGGCCTTGCTCTTTGAGCGCACTCAGCGCGCGATAGAGTATTTGGCCCTGGTCGCCGAGCAGTTCCTGGGGGCGGTGTAGCAACAGACCGCTTAACTTGGGTATTCCGAGCCGTGCCAGCGACCCGAGCACCGATTCGTGGACCCACACGGCGACGTCCAGGCACGACGGTGGAATGGCCGGAAGCTTTGAGATGACCTGCCAGCGCTCAACGCCAACTTCACCCAAACTAAGCTCGCTTTCACCATACGCCATCGCCGTATCGAGTGTGTCTATGCCGACATCCCGGGCGTGAGCCAGTATCGCGCCCGCCTCATGGCGGCCAACTTGTCCTGTATGGTTCGCGACCCCATAGGGCAAACCGAATTGAGCGGTACCCAACGCAAGACGTTTACTCATTGCGTTCAAGATTCTTGCGCAGCAGAGATGTCGCCATCCACTCGGTCTGATCGTCAGTAAAGCCTGAATCCGAATGGTGGCGAACCTGATGCGAATAATTCGTATACCCGGGATTCCACGTAAACCGCGTGCGGTAGTCCATCTTGTGGCTGAAAAGGCCCGAGCGGTGGTGGTATTCGCGCTTGAGTGGCGCCGGGCTGTAAAAGTCAAGGATCAACAGCCAACCCGGATTCCGCAATACCCGGTCAGCCTCACAAGCCACACGAAACAGGTCATCACGGCCGCACAAATATAGACAGAAACCAAAAACAACGATGTCAAATGAGTTGTCAGCAAAAGGCAGCTTTTCGGCCGTGCCCTGACATGCTGTGATGCCGCGCGCAGCTGCCGCCTGAACCGCTTGGGCCGATGATTCGACACCATAGCAATCAAAGCCACAATTGTCCTTCAGCCAAGCCAGCCGCGTTCCGTCACCGCAGCCAATTTCCAGAATTTTTCTCCCCTTTTTTGTTGCGATATCCAGTTTTAAAATTTCCATTAGCGTCGGATCCGAATCGGGAAGCTTGCGAGAGGCCAGTAACTCCGCATTCCGCTCAAACCATGCGTTGCCCTCGGATTGCAGAAAAATACTACTTTGCTTCATGAGAATTTTTTAGACGTCTGCGCTAGGCTGACATTCGGCTTTAGACTTCTTCACAGAACCAGTTTTTTCAACGTACTGATTACGTGGTCCTGATCGTTGATAGAGAGGCTGGAATACATGGGAAGCGTGATCGCCTCCCGGTGATATTGCTCGGTTTCTGGAAAGTCTCCTGGTTTGAATCCCATCTCACGGTAGTAGGGATGCAAGTGCACGGGGTTGTAGTGGACATGGGCGTAGATGCCGGCCTGGCGCAAACCATCGAATACCTCGCGCCGGGTTCTGCGGATGCAGGTCAGATCGAGGCGAACCATGTATAGATGAAATGCAGAAAAACAGTCGGCGTCCTGCCAAGGCAACGTCAGAGGCAGGCCAGCTAGTCCAGTGTTGTAACGAGCCACCAAGGCATGCCGGCTTGCAACGAATCCATCGAGCCGCCGCAATTGGCTGGTGCCAAGCGCAGCTTGCATATCAGTCATGCGGTAGTTGTAGCCCAGCATTTGCATTTCCAGCATCCATGGCGAATGATCGTCGCCCACAAAGCGCGAGGGGTCGCGCTCGATGCCATGGCTGCGAAGCAAATCCAAGCGGGAGGAGAGTTCCGCGTCATTCGTCAAGAGCAGACCGCCCTCGCCGGTCGTGATGATCTTGACAGGGTGAAAACTAAAAACACTTATATCGGAGTAGCGGCAATTGCCGACCGGTTCACCGCGATATTTCCCACCGATGGCGTGGGAAGCGTCTTCAATAATCTTGAAGCCGTATCGGTCGGCCAGCGCCTTGATCTCCCTCATCTGACAAGACTGCCCGGTGAAATGAACCGGAATGAGAATTTTTGGTAGGCATCCATCGCGCTCAGCCACTTGGAGCTTGTGTTCCAGCGCGGCAACACTCATGTTGTAAGTGCGGGGATCGATATCAACAAAATCAATGGCTGCACCGCAGTACAACGCGCAATTGGAGGAAGCCGCAAAGGTATTGGATGCGGTCCATAGGATGTCACCCTTCCCCAATCCCAAGGCTAGGCAAGCCAGATGCAGGGCCGCGGTCGCATTGCATACTGCCAACGCATGGCTTGCGCCGCAATAAGCGGCCATGGCCCGTTCAAAATGGGTGACTGCAGGACCTTGCGTCAGCGTGTTGGATCTTAAGACATCCACCACTGCTTGAATATCCTGCTCACTGATGTCTTGTCGGCCGTAAGGAATCATTTTTTTACCAGGAAATTAGCAGGAAAATACTAGCGCTTACTGGCGGCAGCCAGCCGGCAATTTGGTTCAGGACTCGACATGGCTCATCTGCCTGAAGCTGACGCTACTTGCCATCAACTGTTCATAGGTGCCCTGTGCCGCCACTCGCCCACCGTCGAGCTCCACCACCATGTCGCATCGCCTGACCGTAGACAGGCGATGGGCGATCAACAGGATTGTCAGGTTGCGATCGAGTCCTTCAATAGCGTCCATCACCAGTTGCTCCGTCGCATTGTCGAGAGCACTGGTCGCCTCGTCGAACACGAGTACGCTGGCACTCTTATAGAGTGCGCGGGCAATACCAATTCGTTGCCGCTGGCCGCCCGACAGACGCACGCCCCGCTCGCCGACAAATGCTCCATAGCTCTCTGGGTGGCTTTCCACGAATGCCGCGATTTGGGCCTGTTGTGCCGCACTTTTTACTCGTGTCATGTCGATCGCCTCACGCGGTACGCCAAAAGCGATGTTCTCTGCAATGGTGGCATCCGCCAGATAAATGCTTTGAGGGACATGCGCGATTGCTCCCTGCCAGGCACGCAGTCTGGCACCGCTTATGGGCTCTCCGTCGACCACCAACGCCCCCTCGGTTGGCAGCAGCAGCCCCATGAGCAAATCCAATGTAGTACTCTTGCCGCTACCAGTCCGTCCAATGAAACCGACGCGGCTGCCCTTGGCAATCGACAGACTCAGCCCGTTGAGCACCCACGCCGACGCCTCGTTATAGCGAAACCGTACATCGTCAAAGCGGATGCTATGCCGCAAGACCAGCGGCAGCCTCGTCAGCAAGGTTTGAGCTGCTGGCATGGGCTGCTCCAGCAGTTGGATCGTATCAACCAATGAACTATGGTTGCCGCTAATGCTGGCCCAAGCGCTATAGCCCTGTTGCAAAGTTGGAAGCAGGCGCTGCGCACCCAGCGCCAGCGCACCCAAGATAGGCAAAGCGCTGGAAATGCCGCCACTTTGCCTACTCAACCCATAGGCTAGCGCCGCGATTAGCACCATGCCCATCGCCTCCATAGCAAAGCGCGGGCTCCCACTGATGAAAATATTGTTGCCCTGAGCGCGACGCAAGGGTAAATCAGAGCGGCTATAGATTTCGCAATAAACCGGCTGGAGGCCGTCCAGCAACACGTCGCGAATACCTCCCAGTCCTTCCTGCAGCGCCTTGATGACCTGAGTTTGCTCTTTTGCTATACGCATGCCGTTGCGACGCAGACGCTGGCGCGAGACCAGTGTAATAGCGCCGTAGGCGATACCGAATCCGCCAATGGCCAGAATTGCAACCACTGGATTCATGACCAAGAGGGCGAGAGTTATAGCCAGCAGGAGCACCGCCGAACTCATCAGCGTCAATAGCTGATAAAGCACCTGGACCGCTGCACCAACTTTGCTAGTGATCGCGCTAATAACCTCGCTGCTGTTGCGCGCCACATGCACGTGATAGGGCTGGTAAAGCGTGCGACGGTAAACCTCCATACTCAGATCTGCGCCGGCACCAAATGCCAGCTTGGTACTCGCCCACAGTAGCAACATGCGCAAGGCACCCGCAAGCAGGGCTGCAGCGACAAAAACCAGCGTCAATGGAAGTACGAGCTGATCTGCAGTACTGATGCCTAATGCCCGCGACAGGGCCGACACGATGGGCTGACTAAACACCCGTTCAGGCGCTGTCAACACTCCAAGGAAAGGAAGCACGGCCCCGAGGCTAACGATTTCGGCAAAGGCACTTACCAGCATTAGCCCGGACACCATCATAAACTGACGCCGCCGATGGCGGTCTAGGTGACGCCAGAGGCGGGCGAGCAAACCAAAGGAATTCTGATCTTGGGCCGGCCTCATGAGGGACAAGCCATCTGGGCCAGGCATCATCGGTTAAGCCCTTTGGGATCGTTCGCACCCTCAAGCTCGCGCTGCATGGTGCGAATCTCAACTTCCAAGCTTTCATATTCGGCGAGTTTGCGCTTGAGAAAGTGTGCCGTGAGATCGGCTTTCTCAGCGATTCCCAAAGGTGTCAGCAAATAAATATAAGCCATCTTGTTCTGGCTACCCCTAAAATTCTGAACCTTGATCATGCCTTTGTCGACCAACGCTTTGAGGCAATAGTTGGTTTTACCCAAACTGACACCCAACGCCTCGGCCAGTCCACGCTGGTTCAAGTGCGGATTTCCATCTACAAGGCGCAGGACCTTAAGGTGGTTTTCTTGCTGAAGAACGGACATGCGAAAGACTACGTCAATTAAATCAGTAAAAAGTTGAGCCGAACACTGATGAACTACCCCCATCATTCAAAGCGGCCACCACGCCACAAACAACATGCGCCTTAGAAATTTCAGCCAATTTACATCCCGTTCATCATTTGAACAAGTATAGCAGGCATTGCCTCTCTGACAATAGAGACTATGACAGCCTACGACTTGGGGCCCACTGGGACTGCGACTGCGACACTATTTGGGTCAACCTCACCTGAACCAGCAGTCTGACACCAAGCCTGCACTGTTTGCTAAATCTCTTTGACGCACATCGTGCTACGCCATGCGTGGCGCATGAATACAAAAAGCAGCAGCAAGAATCCTGTCATCACACTGGCTAGAAGAACTATTGAAAGTACCTTGGGCTTGACTTGCTGAGTGGGAAGGGTAGGCGCCTGCAACACAACATCTGAATCTAGCCCATCTAAAGCACGTTCAATAATTGTTATGTCGTCCCGACGTCGGGCTTGAAGCTCATTCAAGGACGAAATTAATGCACTGCGCTCCTCAACATCAAGACGCGGGGAGGAGTCACCAAATTCCCGCGTGGAATTTATATGGCTAATCAGAAGGCGCAACGCACGAAGTGAAGAGCGCACCTCCAAAAGTCTTGATTCAAGATCGGCGCGGTCTCTTTTTCGCGGGACAGTCGTCGTCAACCAAGCGTCGACGATAGCTTTTGCAGTTTTTTGCGCTTGCTCTGCCGATTCGGCCGAAACAGACAAGCGAATAGTACCGTCTCCAGCAGCCTCGACCTGTAACTTGGAGGCCAGGGCTACGCGCTGCGCCTCAAGAGCCGGCCCATTCAAAGGCGTCAGCGAAATGAGCGCAAGGTCTAGAACGCGCGGTGATCGGATCATGACGGCCACACGCTGTGGCGTAGGTGTTGACACCACTGCAAATGCCGTCGGTGGCATGACCAACAAGTCTCGATCAGGAAGAGCAATGGTGGCGTAGCTGATGAACGTCTTTGGCATGCTGGACGCGACGCCCCAAGCCAGCAGACCCGCAATAATCGGACCCAGCACTAAGAGCTTGAGATTGCCTGCAGCCACCATAAGCAGGTCAAGCACGGTGATTTCAGCAGCTGTGGATGTTGGCGCCTCAGTTTTCATAATGTAATGGAGCTTAAACTAACGAGAAGGAGCGATTCTATGCGGGAGGGACAACATTCAACTCGAATACTTAATTTGACGAAATTGCGCTTGCCACATCGGCAAGTAAGGCGGTTTTTTCCGCCTTTCTTTCTATGTTAAAGCGCACTCTTCTCGGCTCGTCCAGAAACGAACGGCAGCGTGTTTTGAAGCGGGTCTTTGATTTAATCATGGTAGCTGGTATTTTGCTGATTTTCGCCCTCCCACTTCTTCTGATCGCCGTCGTCGTTCGCCTGACTTCTCCTGGACCGGCTCTCTACTGGTCGAATCGCGTCGGCCGCCACAACAGAATTTTTCGCATGCCCAAGTTCCGGACGATGCGCGTTGGCACCCCCGTCGTAGCAACTCATCTGCTGACCAACCCGGTTGCGCACCTAACCCCGGTCGGCCCTTTCCTGCGAAAAAGTAGTCTCGACGAGCTGCCACAACTTTGGAGCATCCTCATCGGCGACATGAGCTTCGTAGGGCCCCGGCCCGCACTATTTAATCAGGAGGACCTAATTGTCATGCGCGTCCAGGAAGGCGTACATGACCTACTGCCAGGCCTCACGGGTTGGGCACAGGTCAATGGCCGCGACGAGTTGCCGATACCCGACAAGGTGGCGCTGGACGCTGAGTATTTGCGCCGCCAGTCGCTCTGGTTCGACATCCGGATTTTGTGGATGACGGCCGTCAAAGTATGGCGCCGCGACGGCGTCTCCCATTAATTCAATTACAGCCGAACCTACGATCCAAAGTCAATGATCAAAACCAAATTATTGAATCAACCAAGACATGTCAAGCAACTGGTCGTCCTGCTGGCTGATGCTTTGATGGGCATCGCAGCCGTATGGGTGGCCTACTCGCTTCGGCTCGACACTTTTCATTGGCCTTACAGCACCCATCAGTGGTGGCCCTACGTGCTCGCGCCGGCACTGGCTGCGCCTATCTTCTGGCGCAACGGCCTTTACCGGGCCGTCTTCCGGCACAGCGGCATGGCTGCCATGCGGGCACTGGTAGCCGCCGTATCGCTGTACGCCGTGCTTTTTTTCAGCGTGTTGATGTTGATGGAGTGGCCTGATGTGCCACGCTCCATCGGCCTTCTGCAGCCGCTGATTTTGATGCTGCTGGTCGGCGGGAGCCGGGCTGCAGCGCGCCAGTGGCTTAGCAGCCTTTCTACCGGCCAACGCCGCAACGTGTCGGTCAGCCGTCTGTTGATTTACGGCGCGGGATCCGCTGGAGTTCAGATTGCCAACGCCATTGCCACTTCCCACGAATTCAAACTGATGGGGTTCGTCGATGACAGCCCGGCTTTGCAAGGGTTGACCATCAACCACGTGCCGGTCTATGCGCCGCACGATCTCGACAGTCTGGTCGAGAAATGCGAGATCACTGACATGCTGCTGGCATTGCCGTCAATCAGTCGAGCGCGCCGTAACGAAATATTGAACGAGTTGCAGCCACTTCCGGTCCATGTCCGGTCGCTGCCCGGACTGACCGACCTGGCCCACGGGCGGGTGGCTCTTGCGGACATCAAGGATCTCGATGTGGAGGATTTGCTGGGCCGCGATGCGGTGCCGCCGGACAGGGCCTTGTTGGCACGCAGTCTCACAGGCAAGGTGATCCTGGTAACCGGCGCCGCGGGCAGCATTGGCAGCGAGCTGTGCAGGCAGATCGTCCAGGAACGCCCCAGCCGCCTGCTGCTCGTGGAACATAGTGAATACGGCCTGTACAGCATCCACCAGGAACTGCAACAGCTCTGCGCCCGCATGACGGAGCGCCAGGGCACAGCACCCGAGCTGATACCGCTTCTGGCGAATGTGCGCGACTACCGCCGCATGGCCGATATCTGCACGGCCTACCGACCGCACACGATTTACCATGCTGCCGCCTACAAACACGTGCCGCTGGTCGAGCACAACCCTGCCGAGGGCATCGCCAACAATGTTCTGGGAACCCTCAATGTGGCACGCGCTGCAATCGAGACGGGTGCCGGTCATTTCGTGCTCGTCTCGACCGACAAGGCGGTCCGCCCGACCAATGTCATGGGCGCCAGCAAACGCCTCGCGGAGATGGTGCTGCAGGCACTCTCGGCCTTGCCGCGCGTCGCTTTTGACGGGGAGAGACAACCCGTCGACAACCTAACGCGCCTTGCCATGGTGCGATTTGGAAATGTGCTTGGCAGCAGCGGCAGTGTCGTGCCCCTGTTTCGACGCCAGATCGAGTCGGGCGGACCGATCACGCTGACGCACGCTGACGTGACCCGTTACTTCATGACCATTCCCGAGGCAGCCCAACTCGTGCTGCAAGCCGGGGCCATGGCCGAAGGCGGCGAAGTGTATGTTCTGGACATGGGCGAACCGGTGAAGATCATCGACCTCGCCCGCCGGATGGTGAAACTCTCAGGCTTCACAGTACAGGAAGAGGCACGGCCTGACGGCGACATCGCCATCGAGGTGACCGGTTTGCGTCCAGGAGAAAAACTCTATGAAGAGCTGCTGATCGGCGACAACCCGGTTCCCACCGTACACCCGCGCATTCTGAAAGCCCATGAAGATTTTGTACCATGGGAGGACTTCGCCATCGATCTCGATAAGTTGCAGCAAGCGATTGTTGCCAACGACACCTCAACTTTGCGAGCCATTCTCTTAAAACACGTCAGTGGATTCACACCTGACGCGCAGGACGGTGACCTCGTGAACCTCGCGAACAGTTAAGCCGAACGACGCTCAAAAAATTGGCCTGCCGCGTCCTTGACAGATAAAGTTGGGGCAGATCCTGCCAAAGGCCAATCTATTGCCAGCGTAGGGTCATTCCACGCAATACAGCGCTCTTGCGCCGGGGCATAGTAGTCCGTTGTCTTGTACAGGAAGTCGGCACTGTCACTGAGTACCAAAAAGCCGTGCGCAAGCCCAGGCGGAACCCAGAGCTGGCGGTGATCGTGCTCGTTCAACTCCATGCCAAACCATTTGCCGAACGTCGCAGAGCTGGGCCGGATATCGACCGCCACGTCAAAGACCGAGCCTCGCACCACCCGCACCAGCTTGCCCTGAGGTTGACCGACTTGGTAATGCAGTCCACGCAACACGCCTTTGGCCGAGCGGCTATGGTTGTCTTGCACAAAGCTCAGGTCTGTGCCTGTCGCGGCATTGAAGTCCCGCTGATTGAAGCTTTCAAAAAAGAAACCACGCTCGTCGCCGAACACTTTGGGCTCGATGATCAACACATCGACGACAGAGGTGGCAGTGGCTTTCATACTTGATCCCTGAGCAGACGCAGCAAATACTGCCCATAGCCGCTTTTGGCAAGCGGCTCTGCCAGTTTTTCCAGTTGTGCACTGTCGATGAAACCGTTGCGCCAGGCGATTTCTTCCGGACATGCTATCTTGAGGCCCTGACGGTGCTCAAGCGTCGCAATAAATTGCCCGGCATCCATAAGGCTGTCGTGGGTTCCGGTGTCCAGCCACGCATAACCACGCTGCATGATTTGCACGTTCAGCTGTCCGCGCTCAAGATAGGCTTGGTTGACCGCCGTGATCTCCAGTTCACCACGAGCACTCGGCTTGATGGATTTGGCAATCTCGACGACCTGGTTGTCATAGAAATACAGGCCTGTCACGGCATAGCTGCTTTTCGGCGCAGCCGGCTTTTCTTCAATGCTACAGGCCCTGCCGGCCGCGTCGAAGGCCACGACCCCATAACGCTCGGGATCCTTCACATGGTAGGCAAACACCGTCGCGCCCGCTTGCTGGGTATCGGCCTCCAGCAGCAGCTTGTGCAGGTCGTGCCCGTAGAAAATATTGTCGCCGAGCACCAGCGCGCTGGGTGCACCGGCCAGAAATTCCTCGCCGATGATAAAAGCCTGCGCCAGCCCGTCGGGACTGGGCTGCACCGCATATTGAAGCTTCATGCCCCATTGCGAACCATCACCCAGCAGTTGCTTAAAACGCGGTGTGTCCTGCGGCGTGCTGATGATCAGTACCTCGCGAATGCCCGCGATCATCAGCGTGCTCAGTGGGTAATACACCATGGGTTTGTCATAGACCGGCAGCAACTGTTTGCTGATGGCCAGGGTGGCCGGGTGCAGGCGGGTGCCGGAGCCGCCTGCGAGGACGATGCCTTTGCGTTGAGTCATGGGTAGGTCGTCAGATGATTTCTGCCAGCATACGGGCAACACCTTGCTGCCACGCGGGAAGCTGCAGGCCAAAGCTGGCCTGAAGTTTAGCGGTGTTCAGGCGGGAGTTGTGCGGACGCGTGGCCGGCGTGGGGAACGCCGTCGTTGGAACCGGATCCACCGTGGCGGGAGATGCCTTGAGGCCCAGGCCGGATTTTGACGCGAAATCGATGACGAAACGCGCGTAACCGTGCCATGAGGTCTCGCCAGCAGCAGCAGCATGGTAAATCCCCGCAAGATCGCCAGCGGCTCCAGACAGCGCGCTGCGCACCATGTGGGCCGTGAGGTCGGCGAGCAAGTCGGCCCCCGTCGGCGCGCCGAACTGGTCGTTGATGACGCTCAAGCGCTCGCGCTCCCTGGCCAGCCTGAGCATGGTTTTGGCAAAGTTGCCACCGCGCGCCGCGTAGACCCAGCTGGTGCGCAAAATGAGGTGCTGCGCGCACTGGGCCGCGATGCGCTGCTCACCTTCGAGCTTGGTCCGGCCATACACGTTGAGCGGGCCGGTCGGGTCGCTTTCTCTCCAGGGTTGGCTACCGCTGCCATCGAAAACATAATCGGTCGAATAGTGAACCAGCCATGCACCGACGACGCTGGCCGCCTCGGCGAGCGCACCCGGGGCTTCTGCGTTCACCAGATGTGCCATCGCCGCATCGCTTTCGGCTTTGTCAACCGCGGTGTAGGCGGCGGCATTGACGATGACATCGGGCCGCACCTGGCGCACCGTCGCGCTGATTCCGGTCAGATTCGCGAGATCGCCGCACAGGTCCGTGCTGTGCCGGTCAAGCGCGATGAGTTCGCCAAGAGGCGCCAGGCTGCGCTGCAACTCCCAGCCGACTTGGCCATTTTTACCGAAGAGGAGGATTTTCATGGGTGGATGCTCTCGCGCAGATGGTGCGGGGCGTCGCAGAAACTTGGGCAGGATCTCCTCTGCCTCCGGGAGAAGGAGAAAGCCCGCCGCCCGCAAGAATGGCATTGCTCCCCCCAAATGCAGTTACCCTCACCCCTGCCCTCTCCCAGAGGGAGAGGGAGCCAGAAGAAGATGCGGCGGCCTCGATCAACACGGAATCAGGAAGTCGCATACTGCGTATCAACCCACGCACGGTAAGCGCCGCTTTGCACATGGGCCACCCATTCGGGGTTGGCCAGGTACCACTGCACCGTCTTGCGTATGCCGGTTTCAAAGGTCTCCGCAGGCTTCCAGCCCAGCTCGCGCTGGATTTTTCCGGCGTCGATGGCGTAGCGGCGGTCATGGCCAGGGCGGTCCTTGACATAGCTGATCTGCTCGCGGTAATGTTTTCCATCGGAGCGCGGCCGAAGTTCGTCGAGCAGGTCGCAGACGATGTTCACAATAGCGATGTTGGGCTTTTCGTTCCAGCCGCCCACGTTGTAGACCTCGCCCGCCCTGCCGGCTTCGAGCACACGGCGGATCGCGCTGCAATGGTCTTTCACGTAAAGCCAGTCGCGCACCTGCATGCCGTCGCCATAGACCGGCAGGGGTTTGCCGGCCAGCGCATTGACAATCATCAGGGGAATCAGCTTTTCGGGAAAATGGTAGGGGCCGTAGTTGTTGCTGCAGTTGGTGGTCAGCACCGGCAAACCATAGGTGTGGTGATAGGCACGCACGAGATGGTCGCTGGCGGCCTTGCTGGCTGAATAGGGGCTGTTGGGCTCGTACCGGTGCGTTTCCGTGAAGGCGGGTTCCGTGGGTGCGAGTGAGCCGTAGACCTCGTCGGTCGACACATGCAGAAAACGAAAGCCGGCCTTGGCTTCAGCGCCCAAGCCGCCCCAGTAGGCCCGGATCGCCTCCAGCAACCGGAAAGTGCCGACGATGTTGGTCTGGATGAAATCTTCCGGGCTTGAGATGGAGCGATCGACATGGGATTCGGCCGCAAAATTGATGATGGCGCGCGGTTGGTGCCGGGTCAGCAGCTCACCCACAAGCACGCTGTCACCAATGTCGCCCTTGATGAAAACATGCCTCGGATCGTCCCGCAAGGTCGCCAGGGTTTCCATGTTGCCGGCGTAAGTGAGCTTGTCCAGATTGACAACCGGCTCGTCGCGCCCGGCCAGCCAGTCAAGAACAAAATTGGCGCCGATGAAACCCGCGCCTCCGGCAACCACAATCATGAGCCTGTCCCTCTATGTCTCTATGCGCCTGCGCCGCTTGACGCCCACTTGCATTATGCCTTTGGCGCTCACGCCAACTCCCATCTTCGTCGGCAGCAGCACAAACAAAAAATCGCCCTCTGGGAGCATTTTTTTTTGCAGACCGTAAGACAGTCAGAAGTGGATGCCCCGCATCATCTGCTGCAGCGCCACGGCCTCGGGTGACAGCGTCTGCTTGACCGGCTTGTCGCCCGGCTTCGCGCCGTTGGCGGCCGATGAATCGGGGAACATGCGAAAGCTGGTGTTCATGGCGATTTGGGCCACGCGCGGCAACAGGGCATGCAGCACTTGGCCGGCAATGCCCAGGCGGGTGGCGATGCGCACCGGCTTGAAGATGCAGGCCTGGGCCACCAGGTCGGCAGCCTCTTCCGGGCTCAGGGTCGGGACGTTGTTGTACAGGTTGGTGGGGGCGATCATCGGTGTGCGCACCAGCGGCATGTTGATGGTGGTGAAGGTAATGCCCTGATCGGCAAATTCGCTGGACGCGCAACGTGTCCAGGCGTCCAATGCCGACTTGGAGGCCACGTAGGCCGAGAAGCGTGGGGCGTTGGTCAACACGCCGATCGAGCTGATATTGACCACGTGGCCCTTGTGTTTGGCGACCATGCCGGGCAAAAAACCCATGGTGACCCGCAGGCAGCCGAAGTAGTTGAGTTGCATGGTGCGCTCGAAGTCATGGAAGCGGTCGTAGCTGGCCTCGATGGCGCGGCGAATCGACCGGCCCGCGTTGTTGATGAGGAAATCAACGCCACCGTGTTTTTCGATCAGCGTCTGTACAAAGCGGTCGCAATCGGCCATGTCGGCAATATCGGCTGGATAGGCAATGAAGTGGTAGCCCTTGGTCCGGGCCTCCTTGCAGGCCTCGTCGAGCTTGTCCTGGTCACGGCCGCAGATGAGGGTGATGGCGCCGGCTTCGGCAAACTTGTGGGCCGCCGCCAGGCCAATGCCCGAGGACCCGCCGGTGATCAGCACCACCTTGCCGCTGACGGTGCCCTTGAGCGAACGGTCGATATGCAGGTCGGGGTCGAGGTGACGCTCCCAATAGTCCCACACGCGCCAGGCGTAGTCCTTCAGGTTGGGACATTCGACGCCCGAGCCCTTGAGCGCGGCAAGCGTTTCGCGGCAGTCAAAGCGCGTCGGGTAATTGACGAAGGTCAGCATGTCCTCGGGCAGGCCCAGGTCGGCCATGATGGCATTGCGCACGCGGCGCACCGGTGCCAGCGCCATCAGACTTTTCTTGACGCTGCGCGGGATGAAACCGAGCAGGGCTGCATTGACAAACAGATTCATCTTGGGCGCATGCGCAGCCCGGCTGAAGATGTCGAGCACGTCACCGACGCGGTAACCCACCGGATCGACCAGGTGGAAGCATTTTTTGGCAATGCTGGCCTTGTGGCTGATGACGTCCAGCGCATCAACCACAAAATCGACCGGCACGATGTTGATGCGGCCCCCTTCCAGACCCACGGCCGGCATCCACGGTGGCAGCAGCTGGCGCATGCGCTGGATCAGCTTGAAGAAGTAATAAGGCCCGTCGATCTTGTCCATCTCGCCGGTGGTGCTGTCGCCCACCACCATGGCCGGGCGGAACACGGTCCAGGGCACCTTGCACTCCTTGCGCACGATTTTCTCGCTCTCATGCTTGGTCATGAAATACGGATGGTCGTAGTTCTCGGCTTCCTCGAACATGTCCTCGCGGAACACGCCTTCGTACAGGCCGGCCGCAGCGATGGAACTCACATGGTGGAAATGCCCGGCCTCGATGGCCTTGGCGAACTCGACCGTGTGGCGGGTACCGTCCACATTGACGGCAATCTGGCTTTCCTCGTCGGCGCTCAGATCGTAAACAGCCGCGAGGTGGTAGAAATGGTCAATCTGGCCTTTGAGCTTTTTGGCGTCTTCGCTCGAGACGCCGAGTTTCTTCGCCGTGAGGTCGCCATGCACAGGAACCGCCCTGGCGGCGCTGACGCTCCAGTACTCACGCAGGGCATCGACCTTGCCGGCACTTTCCTTGCGGATGAGGAAATACACCGTCGCCCCCTTGCGCGCCAGAAGCTTTTTGACCAGCCGTTGACCGATGAAGCCAGTGGCTCCCGTGACGAAATACTGCATTGTGTTCTCCGCAAGATAACTCCATTTGTAACTACTCAGGTAGTTTGGGCTGGTTTTACTCCCTCTCCCCCTGGGAGAGGGCGGGGGTGAGGGCAAGCGGCGTGTGCGTAGAGCTATCGTCTGTTGTGGCTTGCTGGCCCTCACCCCAACCCTCTCCCAGAGGGCGAGGGGGCAAGAAAAGCGCGCTGCATGCGGCGACCTGAGTAGTTACCTCCATTCTTGCCCAAGCCCCGTTGCCTGCCGGTCAGCAGAAACCCGCGCTCGCCCTGTTTGGCAGCGTTTTTCCGCAGGGGCGGATCACTCGCGTTTTAGGAGCAAACACCTAAACCTGCGCTCCTGCAGCGCTTATATTTTGACAAACGTGTCGCCCAACGGCGGCGCCAACCAGCCATCCACCTATCGACAGGAGTCCATCATGGTCAAGAAACTGCAAAAAATGAGCGCTGACAAAAAATCCGGCCCCCAACTCTCGGGCGCCGTGAAGGAATCGGCCCAGCAGATCTGGCTGGCCGGCCTCGGGGCTTTTTCCAAGGCGCAGGCAGAAGGCGGCAAGGTCTTCGAGACCCTGGTCAAGGAGGGTCTGTCCATCCAGCGCAAGACGCAGGCTGTTGCCGAAGAGAAGATTTCCACCGCCACCAGCAAGATGGCCACCATGGCGACCGACATCACCTCGAAAGCCGGCACCCAGTGGGACAAGCTGGAGAACATTTTTGAAGAGCGCGTCGCCAAAGCCCTGAACAAGCTGGGCGTGCCCTCTGCCAAGGACGTGGAAGCCCTCATTACACGGATCGATGAGCTCAACAAAAACGTGCAGAAGATGGGCGCCAAACCGGCTGCCTCCAAGGCAGCGCCACGTGCCGCTACAGCAAAACCCGCTGCCGGCAAAACCGCAGCGCGCAAGCCGGCCGCCAAGCGCGCGCCGGCCCGCAAGTCCGCCTGATACCTGGCACCTCGAACCCCCAAAGGACGTTGACGCGTCCTTTTTTTCGTCCCCTCACCCCGTCCCTCTCCCAAGGGGCGAGGGTGAGCGCCGTCCAACTCACTGTCGTGTATTTGGAAAAGATCGTAACTACCCAGGTCGCGGCATGCAGCGCGCTTTTCTTGCCCCCTCGCCCTCTGGGAGAGGGTTGGGGTGAGGGCCAGCAAGCCACAACAGACGATAGCTCTACGCACACGCCGCTTGCCCTCACCCCCGCCCTCTCCCAGGGGGAGAGGGCGTAAAACCAGCCCAAACTACCTGAGTAGTTACAAAAGATCAATAATTCCAACACCCGGGCGAGTGGGTTAGAGTCGAACAAAAATACGAGGTAGACACCATGGCGAAAAAAGCGCCGCGCCGAACTGCTGAACGCATCCTGGAAGTGACGCTTGATCTGTTCAACCGTTTTGGTGAACCCAATGTGTCGACCACGCTGATCTCGGCCGAACTGGGTATCAGCCCCGGCAACCTGTACTACCACTACCCCGCCAAGGACGAGCTGATCAACTCGCTGTTTGACCGCTACGAGCGCTCGCTGAGCGAGCTGCTCAATGCCAGCGACAGCGTGCGCGATGTCGAGGACGCCTGGTTTTTCATGCACACGCTGTTCGAGCTGATCTGGCAATACCGCTTCCTGTACCGCGATCTCAACGACCTGCTCAGCAAGAACCGGCGGCTCGAGACGCATTTCCAGTGGGTGCTGAAAAACAAGACCCGTTCGGTCAAGACCATGCTCGACAGCATGAGCCGGGCCAACACCGTCAGCATCGACTCGCGCGAGGTCGAGGCCACGGCCACCAGCATGGTGGTGGTGCTGACCTACTGGCTGAGTTTCGAATACGTGCGCGACCCACGCCATGCACTGGAGCCGGAAAATGCCCAGGCCGCCCTGCTGCGCGGTGCGCACCACGTCCTCAACTTGCTGATTCCCTATCTCGAGCAGGGCCAGCGCATGCACTTGCAGGCCCTGGTGGGTGCCTACACCAGCCCCGCATGACCCCGATTTTTCAGCCAACCAACAACAAGAACTTGTCCGCAAATAATTGGGGGTCGCGCAAATGGATTTTCGGGATGGGATGCAAGGCGCAAAATCCAAGGCAAGGCTGCTGGCCTTGCCTGATTTTGCAACGCCGCAGACCGCCCGACAATCCGTTTGCCCTCCGGGTTGGGGCGAAATCGGGCGATTTGCCCACCAAATTCCTTGCATGGGCATTCAGCCCATGCTGCGGCATGTTGGCGGACAACTCATCCCGATTGCGCCCCAACGCGACCCCCAATTATTTGCGGACAAGTTCTAAATTCCAAGGAGACGACCGATGGCCAAATGGACTGCTTTCCCCCACGCGGGCGACTATGCATTCGATGCCGCCAGCCTGAAAAAAAACTGGGCACGCCTGCACCAGGGGGACTGCGAGCCCCTGCCCAAGGACGCCGCCGTGTTGCAGGCCTGGGTGCTGTTCCACAACGGCGAATTCCAGCAGGCCGCCGAAGCGGGCCTGAAGGCAGGCGGCGCCGGCATCACCGTGGTCAACAAGGCCACGTCCATTTACGCCAACTACCTCGAGAACAAGGAAAAGACCAAGCTCGAGCTGTTCATGGACGTCGCCCAGCGCGCCGAAGCCCAGCAAGCCGCCGACCCCCAGAACGCCAACGCCTGGTACTGGCAGGCCTACGCGCTCGGGCGCTACAGCCAGGGCATCAGCGTGGCCAAGGCGCTCGCCCAGGGCCTGGGCAGCAAGGTCAAGAACGCGCTGGAGCAGGCCATCAAGCTCTGCCCCAAACATGCCGACGCGCACATTGCGCTGGCCGCCTTTCACGCCGAGGTGATTGACAAGGTCGGCTCCCTGATTGGCGGCATGACCTACGGCGCCAAGAAGGACGTGGGCCAGTCCCTGTTCAAGGAGTCCCTCAAGCTCAACCCGGGCTCGGCCATCGCCATGATCGAATACGCCAACGGCATGGTGATGCTGGAAGGCGACAAGCGGATGAAAGAGGCCACCAAGCTCTACGAGCAGGCCGCCGCCAGCACACCCCTGGACGCGATGGAGCGGCTCGACGTGGAAATGGCCAAGGCCGAACTGGAAAACTGAGCCACAAAAAAAAGGCGCATCCGCTATATTTTTTATAGCTGGGTGCGCCCGTATCTCAAGGGCTTGAGCCCGAAAAGACTATGAAGTCAGGCCGTCCACCGCCTGGAACAGCGACTCCCGTGCCTGGCTGATGATCTGGTCTTTCCAGGCGTCGGTGTCCACGTAAAACGCGTCCATCATCTGCTGCCGGATCTGGGCCGCCAACGCCGGCGGCGCATCGGGGTGGACATTGAGCCAGTGTTCGGCGCGCAGCGCCTGCATCATCTCGAAGGGCGGCAAGGTGCCGTACTCCATCGCGATGCCGGTGTATTCCGCGTCGGGGCACTCGTCGTAAATCGAGGTCCACATCAGGCCGGTCAGGAAAGCCGAACTCGACGAGCCATCGTAAATCGAGGTGACCGGTGTCGCGCCGCCGCCGCCCCACCAGGCGCGTGCCCGGGCCAGCGCCGCCTTGTCATCGCGGCAGGCGCAAATGCGTTCGCCGACACCGCTGGGGCCCAGGCCGGTGTGGATGTCAATCCACGCCACCCGCCTGGCCTGGCGCGCATGGGTCTGCAGCACCTTGCGCAGGGTCTGGTTGCTCCAGGTCGGCACGGTGCCACCGAAAAACAGGCCCTCGGGGAATTCATGCTGGCCGCGGGTGATGGCTGCCTGGTAGGCATCCATGCCGCGGCTGCCGATGTAATGGTCGGTGGCCACCTTGTTGTCGTCGTTGGGCGGCCACTGGTCGGGCAGCAACAGCGGCTGCAACTCGCGGTAAGCCTCGTTGACGGGCAGCGTCTGCGAGAAGTCATGGAAGTTGCGGTTCAGGTCCACGTTTTCATGGGTGGCGCGCCGGATGTGCGAAAAGCCATAAGGGTTGAGCGCATGCACATACAGCACCGCCACACCCTGCGCGCTGGCCTTGGCACGCCACTCGGCGTCCCTCAGCGCAGCCACCTGCACGCCGGAGCCGCAATACCCTTCGACGCCATGGCAGGCGCTGCTGAGGATCAGCAGGGAGCGGGCGTCGGCCGGTCCGTCCAGCACCACGTCCATGGCCAGCACTTCCCCCTCGCGGCCGGTTTCGGGGTGCAGCTGCGAATCCGCCTGCAGGCCGGCCGCCTCGGCCGCTTCCAGGAATTTGCCGCGCGCCTCGGCATAGGTGCCGGAAAAAGCGTCGGTCACTCCGCTCATGCTGCGTCCTGGGCCAGCCAGCTTTCGCTCAGGCGCACCCAGAAGGTGGCCCCCAGCGGGATCAGGTCGTCGTTGAAGTCATAACTCGGGTTGTGCAGCATGCACGGCCCTCCGCCATGGCCCATCTCGCGGTGCGCGCCGTCACCGTTGGCAATAAAGACATAACAGCCCGGCTTGGCCTGCAGCATGTAGGAAAAGTCTTCCGCGCCCATGGTTGGTTCCTGGGCAATCACGTTGGCCTCGCCAACGATCTCGGCCATCACCTTGCGCGCAAACTCGGTTTCCTTCGCATGGTTGATGGTGGGCGGGTAGTTGCGCACAAACGCAAACTCGCACTGGGCGTCGTGCGCAGCGCAGAGGTGCTCGGCGATCTGCTGCATGCGTTTTTCAATCATGTCCAGCACTTCCAGCGTGAAGGTGCGCACCGTGCCCTGCAGCTCGCAGCTGTCGGGGATCACGTTGGTGGCCTCGCCGGCATGGATCATGGTGACCGAAATCACACCGGCGTCCACCGGCTTCTTGTTGCGGCTGATGATGGTCTGGAAGGCCTGCACCATCTCGCAGGCCACCGGCACCGGGTCGACGCCGTTGTGCGGCAAGGCGGCGTGGCCGCCCTTGCCGCGAATGGTGATCTTGAACTCGTTGCTCGAGGCCATCACCGGACCGGTGCTGGCGGCAAACTTGCCAACCTGCGTGCCCGGCCAGTTGTGCATGCCGAACACCGCGTCCATGGGAAACTTGTCGAACAGGCCGTCCTTGATCATCTCGCGCGCGCCGCCGCCGCCCTCCTCGGCCGGCTGGAAAATCAGGTAGACCGTGCCGTCAAAATTGCGGTTTTTTGCAAAGTGCTGAGCGGCGGCCAGCAGCATGGCGGTGTGGCCGTCGTGGCCGCAGGCGTGCATCTTGCCGGCATGCTGGCTGGCGTGTTCGAAGGTGTTGAACTCCTGCATCGGCAGGGCGTCCATGTCGGCGCGCAGGCCGATGGCGCGGCTGGAGGTGCCGTTCTTGATGATGCCGACCACACCGGTGGTGCCCATGCCGCGGTGAATGGGGATGCCCCACTCGGTCAATTTTTGGGCCACCACGTCGGCCGTGCGCACTTCCTCGAAACACAGCTCCGGGTGGGCGTGGATATCGCGGCGCACGGCGGCAATGCCGGCGGCCTGGGTGACGATGGAATCAATGACTTTCATGAAAACCTTTGGGTGATCAGGCCCACCCCACCCGCTGGTTTCAGGATGATTGGCGGACCCAGGGTTGACCTTGGTAGTGCGCATAGTCTGCCAGATTTAGCAGCGGCACGTCGCCGCGTGAGTCGCCATACGCATGCAAAACGACCGCAGCGGCAGGAACGCCGCGATTGGCCAGCCAGGCCTGCAGGCGCAGCACTTTTTCCTCGCCATGGCAATTGCGGGTCGCCATGCGCCCGGTGAGCACGCCGTCACTGACCTCCAGCTCGGTGCAGAGCACCGCATCCATGCGCAGCACCTCACCCACCCCGTGCAAGTAAATGCCGGGGGAGGCGCTCACCATCACGCAGCCATGGCCCTGCTGCTGGTGCCAGCGCAGCCGTGCCAGCGTCTCTTCCTGCCATTGCCGGGGCAGGTACTGCGCCACAAAGTCGGCCGACCAGCGCTCGATCTGCGCCGCGCTGCACCCGCCCAGGCTGGCCTGCAGCAAACGCGCCTTGGCCCGGTGGTTGCTGGTGAGCCGGCAGACGTAGGCGGCCAACCAGGGGCTGCTGCGCAGCAAGGCGAGCAGAAACCGCGGCCAGCCCAGGCTGCGGCGCAGGTAGGGAAGCAGCGTAT
Organism: Polaromonas sp. AER18D-145; assembly: GCF_002379095.1. Classification (GTDB taxonomy): domain Bacteria; phylum Pseudomonadota; class Gammaproteobacteria; order Burkholderiales; family Burkholderiaceae_C; genus Polaromonas. Next base: position 15,988 of record NZ_NBZV01000014.1, on the reverse strand, counting down.
CGCGCCGGGTCAGGGTGCCGTCGAAGTCGAAAGCCGCGACTTCCACGGCCGGGGTTTTGCCTGCGGCTTCTCCTGCTTTTACTTCGTGCATCGCACCTGGCCGCAAAGGCGTTCGCAAAACGGGCAGCCGGTCATGGGCAACCAGGCCGGGATGTTGTAGTAGCGGCTGTGAATGGTGGCCAGCACGCCCTTTTTATAAGCGGCGTAATTGAAGCCCCGGCCCTCGACCGCGTAAAAAGGCACGCCTTCCTGCGAAAAACTGAGCACCTGCACGCTGTCGAAGTAGGGCTGGTACTCCTCGATGCGCGGCGCATCCATGCGCAGGATGCGCACGGTTTTTCCCTGGTACAGCGAAAAATCAACCAGCATGTCGTCCTGCCGCGCGTGGAAATTGCCCGGGCCGAACACCGGCACGTACTTGCGCAGCGTGTAGCCATAGATGGACGCGGACGTGTAGGCACTGGCCATCAGCTCCACGCCGGGTGCCGCCACCTGCTGCAGCATCTCGGCGGTCTTGTAGCTGCGGATGATTTGCGGATACAGCCTGGTGCTTTTCCAGTTCTCGAGTGAACTGGCATGGAGGCCGGCCACCACCAGCACATGCAGGCCGGCAAACGCGGCCATGCCCAGTGCACAGGTTCTGAGCTTGTCCAGCGGCAGGGCAAAAGCCAGCAGCGCAAAACCGAAGGGGTAAAACGACAGCACCCAGTGCAGCCCCACCACCTTCTTCAGCGACAACAGCGCAAAAAACAGCAGCGGCACGACCACCACGCAAGCCAGCAGCCGTTGCTGCCGCGCCGCGGCTACCAGCGCCCCGCGCTGCTTCCAGGCCAGCCAGGCCGCCATCGGCGTGACCAGGTAGACCAGCATGGCCAGGTACAGCAGCGGCTTGTTCCAGGCGAAGCTCTCGCCTTCGTTGCGGTTGTAGAGGTTGAACATGATGTTCGACCAGCCGTGCGACATGTTGTAGGCGATGTTGATGGCCGGGCCGGGCAAGGCGCACAGCACCAGCAGCGCAAACGCCGCCCAGCGTTCGCGCCGGTAGACCGCGAAATACACGACGTAGGTCAGGCCCAGCACCACCGAGAAGTACTTGGACAGAAAGGCGCAGCCCAGCGCCAGGCCCGACAGCGCATACAAGCCCCAGGCCGTGCGGTCCATGCACTCGCGCCGCTCGGCGCGCAGCAGCAGGGCCACCGACAGCACCGACCAGGCCATCAGCGGCGTGTCGGTGGTGATCAGCACGTTGAGCCAGTTGATCGGGGCCAGCCAGAAAAACAGCACGGCCCAGGCCGCACGCACGCGGTCCAGCGGGGCCAGCGCCCAGGCCACCAGTCCGCCGAGTGCCAGCGGCAGCAGGACCACCGGCAGGCGTATCGCCCAGGTCGTGTCGCCCAGTGTCGCGCGCACCAGGGCAATCAGCCAGCCGACCATGGGCGGATGGTCGTAATAACCCCAGTCGGGGTAAACGCCCCACCAGTAGAAAAAAGCCTCGTCGCCGGTGATCGGGAAGGTGGCGGAGAGCCACAGCCGCAAAGCCAGCGACAGCGCACCGGCAGCGACCAGCCCGCGCACCAGGAAAGGGGAAAGAAGGGGGGCAGCCGGGGCGGCGGAACGTTCAAGCATGGGCAGGAAGACTTATCTGAAACTGATGTCGCGAATGGCGGCACTATAGACCAGCGCCAGCGCACCGATGGCCACCGCCAGCCACAGGGTCAGCACCCGGACCAGCACGGTGATGCCCAGCGCCTGCGCCGCACCGGCGCCGTGGAGCACCAGCAGGCCGGTCAACAGCGCCTCCATGCCACCCAGGCCCGCCGGCAGCAGGGAAAGCGCGCCGCCGACCATGGCGACGGCGTAAAAACCAGCGGCCTGCAGCACGCCAATGGACAGGTCCGCCTCACGGCAGAGCAGCCAGACGGCCAGGCCCTGCGCGGCCCAAGCCACCCCGGTCAGCGCCAGCCAGACAGCGGGACGCGTCGCCAGGCACTGCCAGGCATCACGCAGCCAGGACAGCCGCAGCAGCAGGCGCCGCCGGAATGCAAAAAGAAGCACCAGCAGGGCGAGCGCGGCAACGCCGCTGCCCAGCGCCAGGCGGTAAGCCACGGGACCGCCCAGCGCCGCCAGCCACCAGGCCACCGGCAGGCACATCAGCAGCAGGCACAGCAGGTCGGCCAGACGTTCCGCACCGAAAATCGCCAGGCTTTGCGCCGGGCCCAGCGGACGGCGCGCCAGCATGAGCCCACGCGCCGCCTCGCCGATGTTGCCGGGCGTCGGCGTGAAGGTGTAACCCGCCAGGTACAGGCGCAGACCTTGCGCGAGACCGAGTGCCCGCCCGTAATGGGCCATCCACATGCGCCAGCGCAGGCCGCGCAGCAGGTAGTTCAACAGGCACAGGGCGGCGGCTTGCAGGCCCGCGAGCGAACCCAGCCGCTGCAGGGTTGCCAGGGCGCTGCCTTCGCCGAACACGGCCAGCGCCACCGCATACGCCGTGGCGGCCAGGCCCAGAACCAGCAGCAGCGGCTTGAGCGGCAGGCGTGGCGCCGGCCGGGCCGACGGCTTCAAAAGCGGCGTCCCAGAAACACCAGCAGCCAGGCCACCAGCGCCGTCAGAATCCAGGGGTCGCGCACCAGGTCGCGCGACACGTCCTCGCCGCGCCCCCGGTGCACCTGGTAGGCGTAACGCAACATGGCAAACACGACGATGGGCACGCTGTAGACCAGCCGGTTGCCGTGCTGCAGCTGCGCTTCGGCGCTGGTGGCAAACAGGCCGTAAGTCATGAGGCTGGCCGTCATGGTCACGGCCATGAACATGTCCAGCAGGGCCGGCGGGTAGTGATCGAGCACGGCGCGCTGGGCGGCCTCGTCGTGAAAGGTTTCGGCCTTGCGTTTTGAAAATCCCAGGAACAGGGCCACGAACAGGCCGGCCAGCAGCATCCAGCGCGACGGCGGAATCCCCACCGCCAGGGTGCCGGCCAGCAGCCTGAGCATGAAGCCCGAGGCAATGATGGACACATCGACCACCGGCACATGTTTGAGCCGCCATGAATAGGCCAGGTTCAGCGCAACGTAAATGCCCAGCAGCGCCAGCAAGGTCCCGTTGCCGGCGGCAAAAGCCAGACCCGCGACCAGCAGCAGCGCTGCCAGCGCCAGCGCCAGCGCGGGCGACACGGCGCCGCTGGCCAGCGGCCGCAGGCGCTTGACCGGATGGCGGGCATCGCTGGCGCGGTCCAGCCAGTCATTGAGGATGTAGACCATGCTGGAAAAGCAGCAGAACGCGGCAAAGGCCTTCAGCACCTTGAAGGCCATCGGCCCGTCGCCCCAGCTCTCGCTGAACACCAGCCCGGCAAACACAAAGGCGTTTTTCAGCCATTGGTGGGGGCGCATCAAGGTGACGAGGCGGAACAATAAACGCATGGGCGGAGGAAAACTCGGTTGGGGCGGTCGGGCGGGGACAAGCATAGACCACGTGCGCGCGGTCGGGTTCAAGCATAACCGCCCCGCAGCGGCGCCAATTGGGCCAGAATCAGGCATGACTTTGCCCCACACCCTGCCCTCTTCCGGCCTGTCCGCCCCGGCCCTGGCACTGGCGCAGACGCTGGTGCGCATGAACACCGTCAGCCGCAACTCCAACCTGGAGCTGATCCATTTCGTGCGGGACACGCTGAAAAAGTCCGGCGTGGCCAGCCGCATCACCTGGAACGCCGATAAAACCAAAGCCAACCTGTTTGCCACGCTGGGAGAAGGCAAACCTGCCGGAGTGATCCTGTCGGGCCACACCGACACCGTGCCCTGGGACGGGCAGGACTGGTCGGTCGATCCGCTGTCGGCCCTGGTCCGCGACGGCAAGCTTTATGGGCGCGGCAGTGCCGACATGAAAAGTTTCATCGCGCTGGCGCTGGCCCAGGCGGACGCCTTTTTGAACAGCCCGGCGCCTTTTGCGATTCACCTGGCGCTCAGCTACGACGAGGAGGTCGGCTGTTTCGGCGTGCGGGAGCTGGTGGCCGACATGAAGGACGCCGGCATCGCGCCGCTGGCCTGCATCGTGGGCGAGCCCACCAGCATGGTGCCGGCCATCGCCCACAAGGGTGTCTACCGCTACAAGTGCTGTGTGCGCGGCAAGGAAGCGCATTCGTCGCTGACCCCGCAATCGGTCAACGCCATCGAGATGGCCGCGCGGGTGGTGGGCAAGCTGCGCGACATGGCCGAGGGTTTCGAGCGCGACGAGCCGCGCTACGAAGGTTTCGATGTGCCCTTCAGCACCGCCAGCGTCGGCCAGTTCCACGGCGGCATTGCCGACAACGTGGTGCCGCGTGACGCCGAGTTCCGCTACGAATTTAGGGACCTGCCCACGGCCGACGCGGCCGCAATGCAAAAAGAGGTGCTAGCCTATGCGCAGCAAGCGGAACCAGCTATGAAAAGTATAGCGCCCGAAGCTGGCTTCCGCTTTGAGACGATTTGCGAAGTGCCGAGTTTTCTGGGATCGGCCAACGATGCGGTGACGCGGCTGGCGCAGCGCTTGAGCGGCGAGTCACGCACCACGCAGGTGGCGTTTGGCACCGAGGCCGGCATCTTCAAGAACTCCGGCATTTCCACTGTGGTCTGCGGACCGGGCAGCATCACGCAGGCTCACCAGCCCGATGAGTTTGTCAGCCTGGAACAACTCGCACGCTGCGAGGCCTTTCTGCGCGGGCTGGCTGCGACGACCAGCATCGCCTGATTCCCGGCACCGGAGATCGCCCGATCGGCATAAAAAAAGCGCCCGACATTCAGGCGCTTTTTTTTCGGGAGGCGATGACCGATGAAGCTCAGGTGCGCACACGCCCGTCGCCGGTCAGCATGGACAACTCCACAAAGTTCGAGGCCACATGGTCGGTCGGTGAGAAGGACACGGAAAAGCCGCCCAGCGACTGGCTGCCCAGGCCCTCCAGGCCGGCAATCAGCGATTCGCGGCTGAGCTTGCCGCTGGCGCGCTTGAGGCCCTCGACCAACAGTTTGGCAGCCACATACCCTTCCATGCTGGAGAAATTGACCTGGGCATCCTTGCCGGCGGCCTTGACGGCATCGGCAAACTCGCGCGCGATCGGGCGCGCCGCGTTGTAGGGCGAAGGCATGACCTGGGACACCACCACACCGGCACCGTCCTTGCCCAGCTCGTCGGCCAGCGCCTGCGTGCCGACAAAAGACACGTTGTAAAACGTGCCGCCGTACCCGGCCTTGCGTGCAGCGCGAATGAAGGCGGCACAGGATTTGTAGGCGCTGATCTGCACCACGGCATCCGGGGCCGCGGCGACCAGGGTCTGGACCGCCTTGGCCACATCGACGGAATTGCGCTCCACCGTGGCCTGCGCCACCGTTTTGAGCCCCAGGCCGTTCAGGGCCAGCGTCACGCCGTCCAGGCCGGCCTTGCCGTAGGCGTCGTTCTGGTAGAACACCGCGATTTTCTTCAGTCCCAGGCTGGTCAGCTGCTTGACGATGAGGCCGGTCTCGTCGTTGTACGAAGCGCGGACGTGAAAGGCGTATTTGTTGAACGGCTCGCGCAGGCCCATGGCGCCGGTGAACGGGGCAATAAAAGGCACCTTGTCCTTGACCGCCAGCGGCAGGGCCGCCAGGCTGGTCGGGGTACCGATGTAGCCAAACAGCGCAAACACGTCATCGGCAATCAGCTTGCGGGTGTTCTCGGCGCAGCGGTCCGGCTCGTAACCATCGTCCAGGTTGCGGATTTCAATCTGGCGCTTGCCCACGCCGCCCTGGGCGTTGACCTGGTCAAAACAGACCTTGGCCCCCTGGTAAAACTGGATGCCCAGTTGTGCGGCAGGACCGGTAAAGGCGGCCGACTGGCCAAGGATGATCTTGCTGTCGGACTGGGCCCGGGCAATGTTGAAGCCGGCCAGCATGGCGGCGCCGGCGGTGAATGAGAATTTGCGACGATTGATAAGCATGCGTACATTTTCAGCATGCAACATGCCCTGAACCTGACAGCCGGATCACCCCCCGCTTCGCCCTGCGAGGAATTGAATGATTTGGTTTTAAAAAATCCCAACTCCAGGGGTTAACCCTCGAAATCAAGTCAGAAAACTGTCAGCCTTGTGTCGCGCCTCACCAACTGCACCCTACTCCCTGACCCGCCCCTGCGAGTCGATCAAGCCCAGCTCGACCAGCCGCGAACCCACGCGGTCTTCAACAAAGTGAATGCGAAAGCCGCCGATACTGAGATCGTCCAGGGCCTCAATGGCCTTTCTGAGCTTGGCTCGCGTCGGGTCCTTGCTGATGCGGCGCAAGGCCTCGGTGTACACGCGCGCAGCGATGTAGCCTTCCACCATGTAGACATTGGGTTTGCCCAGCTTGGCCGCGGCGGCGTCGGCCTGCAGTTCACGCACCAGGGCCACCTTGGAGCCATCACTTTTGGGAACCACGCGTGCAACCACCACGCCGGCACCTGACTTGCCAAGCTGTTCGGCCAGCAGGCTTTCGCCGGTATTGGAAAAACCATAAACCGGCCCGCGAAACCCTTTGGCCCGCAGCTCCCGCACCACCGACGCCGCACTCTGCGAGTCACCGATCACCAGCACCGATTCGGGACCGGGCGCCAAGGCCTTGTCCACGCTGCCAGCCACGGCTCCGCTGGAAAAGGCAGCATTGGCAAGAAGGTTCGCGCCCATGCTGGTCATGGTCCGTTGCGCCGAGTCCAGTGCAGCCAGCGACTCACCATCGCTGGCATGCAAAATGGCCAGCTTGCGCGCGCCCAGGGCGGCAGCATGTTTGGTGATGGCCGCTGCCTCTTCCGAGTAGCCGGGACGCAGCGAGTACACATTGGCATAAAGCGCGCCGCGAAACTCGTCGGCCGCCGCCATGGGGGCGAACAAAATGATGTCGCGGTCCTTGATCAGGGGATAAGCGGCTGTCACCTGGGGCGAACCGTAAAAACCGAACAAGGAGAGCACCCCCTGGTCGAGCAGCTTCTTGGTGTTGGCGGCGGTGTTGGCAGGGCTCCCCTGGTCGTCCAGCGTGACCAGTTCGATCTTGCGCCCGTTGACCCCGCCAGCCGCGTTGACGTTGTCAAAGTAAAGCTTGGCGCCTTGATGAAAAGGCTGTGCCAGCGAGGAACCCGGGCCGGTCAGCGCCAGGCTCTGGCCGAGCACGATGGCGGTTTTGCTGACCCCGTCCTGGCTGTGCACCACCGCACCGGCGAGCGCCAGGACAGCTACGATAAGGGTCTGCCCCAGAGTGTGTAATGTTTTCATATTGATGGCCCTGGCTGAAACGCAAGCAGGGCGACTCCTTGTAAGAAAATGTAGTTCTATTTATGACGGTTCCCATCAGCATCTCCCCTAGTGTCAGTTTCGTGAACGGCACGGCCAAGGTGCGCGGCGCCTGCCCGCACGACTGTCCCGATACCTGCGCCCTGTTGACCACCGTGGAAAACGGTGTGGCGGTCAAAGTCCAGGGCAATCCTGAACATGCACAAACCGGCGGCGTGCTGTGCACCAAGGTGTCGCGCTACACCGAGCGCAGCTACCACCCCGACCGCATCCTGCAACCGCTCAAGCGCGTGGGGCCCAAGGGCTCCGGGCAGTTTGAACCCGTCAGTTGGGACAGCGCGCTGGACGAGATCGCAGCCCGGCTCCAGGCCATAGCGCAGCGCGACCCGCAGGCCATCGCGCCCTACAGCTACGCCGGCACCATGGGCCTGGTGCAGAGCGAAAGCATTGCCGCACGCTTTTTCAACAAACTGGGCGCCTCGCTGCTGGACCGCACCATCTGCTCGGCGGCCGGCACCGAAGGCCTGACGCAAACGCTGGGCGGCAAGGTCGGCATGAAGGTCGAATTTTTTGCCGAAGCAAAACTCATCCTGATCTGGGGCAGCAACTCGATCGCCAGCAACCTGCATTTCTGGCGTCATGTGCAGGAAGCCAAACGCCAGGGTGCCAAAGTCATCTGCATCGATCCGCGCAAGACCGAAACCGCCGAGAAATGCCACGAACACATCGCCCTGCAACCCGGCACCGACGCCGCGCTGGCGCTGGGCATCATGCATGAGCTGATCGTTCACGACTGGCTGGACCACGCCTACCTTGAAAGCCATACCGTCGGCTGGCCCTTGCTGCGCGAGCGTGCCCTGCTATGGAATCCGGAGCGTGTGGCAGACGTATGCGGGGTGCCGGCGGAACAGGTGCGCTCGCTGGCGCGTGACTACGGCGCGTGTTTCGTCAATGGGCAAGCGGCGGCCATCCGCCTGAACTACGGCATGCAGCGCGCGCGCGGCGGCGGCAACGCCACCAGGGCCGTGGCCAGCCTGCCAGCACTCATTGGTGCCTGGCGGCACCGCGGCGGCGGCGTGTTGCTGTCGAGCTCGGGCATGTTCCCCATCAACCGTGCGGCCCTGCAGCGGCCCGACCTGCTGGCCGGCCGCCAGCCGCGCACCCTCAACATGGTCACCGTCGGCGACGACCTGCTTCGGGACAGTTCACCGGCCTTCGGCCCCAAGGTAGAAGCGCTGATCGTCTACAACAGCAACCCGGTGGCGGTGGCCCCGGACTCGGGCAGGGTGGTGCAGGGCTTTGCACGGGAGGACCTGTTCACCGTGGTGCTGGAGCATTTCCAGACCGACACCGCCGACTACGCCGACTTCATCCTGCCGGCCACCACCCAGCTGGAACACTGGGACGTGCACGGCGCCTACGGCCACACCGATGTGCTGCTGAACCGCCCGGCCATCGCCCCCGTGGGCCAGGCCCGGCCCAACACCGAGATTTTCCGCGGCCTGGCGGCCCGCATGGGGTTCACCGAGCCCTGTTTTGCGGATGACGACGAAACCCTGTGCCGCGCGGCCTTCAGCCACCCGGACGGCGACAGGATTGATTTCAACGAACTGCTGGACAAGGGTTTTGCCACGCTACCCGGTCCCGACGCGCCGTTTGCCGAGGGCCGCTTTCTGACCCCGTCGGGCAAATGCGAATTTTTCAGCGAACGGCTTGCCGCGCAGGGACTGGACGGCCTGCCCGACCATGTGCCCAATTACGAGGCGGCCGGCACCTCGGCCAGCTACCCGCTGGCGATGATCTCGCCACCGGCGCGCAACTTCCTGAACTCCACCTTTGTCAACGTGAAAAGCCTGCGCGACATCGAGGGCGAGCCGGTGCTGGAGATCAGCGCGCGGGACGCCGCCGCGCGCGGCATCCTCACCGGCAACGTGGTGCGGGTGTTCAACCAGCGCGGCAGCTACCGCTGCAAGGCCAGGGTGTCCGACCGGGCGCGCGCCGGCGTGGTCCACGGCCTGGGCATCTGGTGGCGCAAGTTCGGCCTGGATGGTACCAATGTCAACGAACTGACCAGCCAGCACCTGACCGACCTGGGGCGCGGCCCGGTGTTCTACGATTGCGTGGTCGAGGTGCAACTTGATGGAGCGCCCGCGCTCTAAGCCTGGTGCGACCCAACCCCTTCACGCCCCGCACGGCCGCCCTGCTGGCAGGCACCCTGCTGCTGGGTCTGTCCGGTTGCGCCAGCCTCGGTTATTACTGGCAGTCGGTCAGCGGCCACCTGCAACTGATGAACGCCGCCCGGCCGGTGGATGACTGGCTCCAGGACAGCGACACCCCCGACAAACTCAAGGCCAGGCTGGCCCTGACCCAGCAGATCCGGCGCTTTGCAGTGAGCGAACTGAAGCTGCCCAACAACGCCAGCTACCAGCGCTACGCCGACCTGCGGCGCAAGGCCGTGGTGTGGAATGTGTCGGCCGCGCCCGAGTTTTCGCTGACCTTGCAGACCTGGTGTTTTCCGGTCACCGGCTGCGTGGGTTACAAAGGTTATTTTGACGAGGCCCAGGCGCGTGCCGAAGCCGACAAGCTGAGCGCGCAGGGGCTGGAAGTCAGCGTCTATGGCGTGCCAGCCTACTCCACCCTGGGCTGGATGAACTGGGCCGGCGGCGACCCGCTGCTCAGCACCTTCATCGGCTACCCCGAGGGCGAACTGGCGCGGCTGATCTTTCATGAGCTGGCGCATCAGGTGGTGTATGCCGCCGACGACATGGACTTCAACGAATCCTTTGCCACCGCCGTGGAACGCCTGGGCAGCGCACGCTGGCTGGACACCCACGGCAGCGCCGCCGTCCGCCAGGAGTACGCGCTGTACAGCGAGCGCCGCCAGCAATTCCGCGCGCTGACACTGGGACTGCGCCGCGAGCTCAGCGAGATTTATGAGCCAAAAACGGCACCAGCCCTTGTCCGTCCTGCGCAGGAAGCTATGAAAATGATAGCAATGCAGACCTTCCACACGCGTTACGCCGCCCTCAAGGCCGGCTGGGACGGCTACGCCGGTTACGACCCCTGGGTGGCCCGCACCAACAACGCCTCGCTGGGCGCGCTGGCCGCCTATGATGAGTTGGTGCCCGGCTTCGAGGCGCTGTTTGCGCGCGAAGGCAGCGACTGGCCGCGGTTTTATGATGCGGTCAGGCGGCTGGCCGCCCTGCCCAAACAGGCGCGGCACGACGCCCTCCGCCCCTCCCTCACGACGCAAAGCAAGGAAACACCCCATGGCTGACATCCATATCGAACGCGAGCACAGCCTGGGCCTGGCCCAGGCACGCAAGATCGCCTTCCAGTGGGCCGAACAGGTCGAGGAAAAGTTCGACATGAGCTGCACCTACGAGGAAGGCGACACCGGTGACGAAGTCGGCTTCACCCGCTCGGGCGTCAGCGGCACGCTCAAGGTGACCAAGGACCAGTTCGAGCTCGACGCCAAACTGGGCTTTCTGCTCGGCGCCTTCAAGGACCGGATCGAAGGCGAAATCGTGAAAAACCTCGACACGCTGCTGGCCCAGAAGGCGCCGGCCGCCAAAAAGGCCGCGGCGAAAAAGAAGGTCTGAGGCGTGGGGGATCCCTCTTCACCAGCCGGGGCCGCGGAACCGACCTTGGCCTGTCCTGAGCCTGTCGAAGGGCCGGGCCGCAGGCGCAGCGCCCCTGAGGGGCCGGAGTCTGCGGCTCCCAACCTGCCTGTGCAGGTTGGGACAGACGACAGAAGCGAAGCCTGTGGCGAGCGGCGGCCTGCAAGGCCTCGCGCAGTACACGAAGTGACAAGCGTGGGGGCCCTTTGAACCTCGCGCGGTTTGACCTCGTGTCCATCCGGCTGGCGGTGGCCTGCGCCCAAACCGGCAGCCTGACCGCTGCGGCGCGCGATTCGCACCTGGCGCTGGCCGCCGCCAGCCGGCGCATCCGCGAACTGGAAGGCGCCCTCGGCGACACGCTGTTCGAGCGCCATGCGCGCGGTCTGCTGCCGACGGCGGCCGGCCGGGTCTTCGTCAAACACGGCCTGACCCTGCTGCAGACCATGGAGCACCTGGACAGCGAACTGGCCGACCTGCGCCAGGGCATTGCACGCCACATCCGCCTGTGTGCCAGCAGCGCGGCCATCAGCCAGTTCCTGCCCACCCTGCTGGCGCAATATGGCCGGCTGCATCCGCAGGTGCGCGTCGATCTCGAAGAGCAGGTGTCCGAAGCCGTGGTCACCACCTTGCGCGAGGGCCGCGCCGACGTCGCCGTGTTTGTCGAGGGGCCGGACACCGGCGGCCTGGCCACGCGGCTGTTTCGCGAGGATGAGCTGGTGCTGGTGCTGCCTGCCAAACATCCGCTGGCAGGCAAAAAAACACCCATCGCCTTTGCCGACACGCTGGACGAGGAATGGATCAGCCTGACGCCCGGCGCCGCCATGCTGCAGCAGCAACAGCAGGCCGCGCTCGCCGCGAACCGGCCGCTGAAACTGCGCATGCAGGTGCGCAGCTTCGACGCGGTCTGCCACATGGTGGCCTCCGGCCTGGGTATTGCGGTGCTGCCCAAGGGCGCCAGCCTGCCCATCGTCAAGACCATGAAACTCGGCTGGCGGCCCCTGAGCGACGCCTGGGCGCAGCGCCGCCTGCTGGTGGCGACGGCGGCCGGCGACAACGAAGCTGCGATTGTGTCGCTGGTGGATTTTCTGGCGGCGGGCGCCCAGCCTTCGCAAAAGGCGAAGGCTGGGCACCGCAACAAGTAATGGACGCCGGGTGCCCGGGGCGGCACACTGCGCGGCCATGGACACCTCTTCTTCTTCATCCGCCGGGCCGCTGGCCGGCCTCAAGGTTCTCGAACTCGGCCAGCTGATCGCCGGGCCCTTTGCCGCCAAGACCCTGGCCGACTTCGGCGCCGAGGTGGTCAAGATCGAACCGCCCGGCGCGGGCGACCCGCTGCGCAAGTGGCGGCTTCTCAAGGACGGCACGTCGGTCTGGTGGCAGCTGCAGTCGCGCAACAAACGATCGCTGGCGCTGGACTTGAAGACGCCCGAGGCCCAGGACATCGTGCGCAAACTGGTTCTGGAATCCGACGTGCTGATCGAGAACTTCCGTCCCGGCGCCATGGAAGGCTGGGGCCTGGGCCCGGACGAACTGCTGCAACTCAACCCGCGCCTGATCATGCTGCGCATCAGCGGCTACGGCCAGACCGGCCCCTACCGCGACCGGCCCGGTTTCGGCGTGGTGGCCGAAGCCATGAGCGGCCTGCGGCACCTGACGGGCGAGCCCGGCCGCGTGCCGGTGCGTGTCGGCGTCAGCATAGGCGACACGCTGGCCGCGCTGCACGGCGTGATCGGCATTTTGCTGGCGCTGCAGCATCGCCATGCGTCAGGCCTGGGCCAGGTGATCGACGTCGCGTTGTACGAGGCGGTCTTCAACTGCATGGAAAGCCTGCTGCCCGAATACAGCGCTTTCGGCGCGGTGCGCGGCCCGGCGGGCAGCGCCCTGCCCGGCATCGCGCCCAGCAATGCCTACCGCTGCAAGGACGGCGGCTATGCGCTGATCGCCGGCAATGGCGACAGCATTTTCAAGCGCCTGATGACCGTGATTGGCCGCGAGGACCTGGGGGCGGACCCCGCGCTGTCCGACAACGCCGGCCGCGTCGCGCGGGTCGCGGAGATCGACGAAGCGATCGGCCAGTGGGCGGCGCAGCGCACGGTCGACGAAGTGCTGGCGCTGCTGGACCAGGCCTCGGTGCCGGCCGGCCGCATCTACACCGTGGCCGACATCGCCGCCGACCCGCACTACCGGGCGCGCGGCATGCTGGACGAACGCCGCATGGACGACGGCAGCAGCTTGATGCTGCCCGGCATCGTGCCCAAACTGTCTGCCACGCCGGGCAGCCACCGGCGCAATGCACCGGCGATCGGTCAGGACAGCGACGCCGTGCTCAAGGAACTCGGCCTGAGTCCCGAACAGATTCTCGGCCTCAAGGAAAAAGGAATCGTGGCATGACACAACGCATTTTCTTCAACGAAGTCGCGACGCGCGACGGTTTCCAGATCGAGCCCGCATTCATCCCGACCGACACCAAGGTGGCGCTGGTCGATGCGCTCGGCGAATGCGGCTACGCCAAGATCGAGGTCACCTCCTTCACCTCGCCCAAGGCGATTCCCATGCTGCGCGATGCGGACGAGGTCATGGGCCGCATACGGCGCGTGCCGGGTGTCGAGTACACGGTGCTGGTGCCCAACCTGCGCGGCGCCGAACGCGCACTGGAGGCCAGGGCCGACGAGCTCAACCTGGTCATGTCCACCTCGGAAACGCACAACCTCGCCAACCTGCGCATGCCGATGGCGCACAGCTTTGCGGCCTTGTCCGAAGTCATCCAGCTCGTCGATGGCCGAACGCCGGTCAATGTCTCGCTGTCCTGCTGCTTCGGCTGCCCGATGGAAGGCGAGGTGCCGCAGGCCAACGTGCTGGACTGGGTGGCTCGTTTTGCCGATCAGGGCGTGCGTGGCGTGACGATTTGCGACACCACCGGCATGGCGCACCCGGCCCAGGTCAGCCGCATGGTGCAGGCGCTGCAGGCGCGCTTTCCCAATCTGCAGCTCACGCTTCATTTTCACAACACGCGCGGCATGGGCCTGGCCAATGTGCTGGCCGCCGTGCAGGGTGGCATCACACGTTTCGACGGCTCGCTCGGCGGCCTGGGCGGCTGCCCCTACGCCCCCGGCGCCAGCGGCAACATCAGCAGCGAAGACGCCATCCACATGCTGGATGCCATGGGTTACGACACCGGCATGGACCTGCCCCGGCTGCTGGCGATTGCACGCCAGATGCCGGACATCGTCGGCCACGAAGTGCCGGGCCAGGTCGCCAAGGCGGGACGCATCACCGACCTGCATCCGGCGCCCGACTTTGTGCAGGAACTCCGCAGCCAGTTTTCATGATCGATCACCTGGACCATCTGGTGTTGACGACAGCCCACGAAGCGGCCTGCGTGGACTTTTACACCCGTGTGCTCGGCATGGCGCTGGAGACCTTCACCGGCGGCACGCCGCCTGTTGAGCGCAAGGCCTTCAGGTTTGGCCAGCAGAAGATCAACCTGCATCTCCAGGGCGCGGAGTTCGAGCCCAAGGCGCACCGGCCCCAGCCCGGCGCGCTGGATCTGTGTTTCATTGCGAGCGTGCCGCTGGCCCAGGTCATGGCCCGGCTGCAACGCGAGAACTGGCCCCTTCTCGAAGGCCCGGTGCTGCGCACCGGCGCCACGCAAAAAATCCGCTCGGTCTATGTCCGTGACCCGGACCTGAACCTGATCGAGATTTCCGAGCTGGCCTGATCACTGCCCCCTCCCTTTTTCCCTTGCTTCCCTTGCTTCCCTTTCCCAACATCCCAGGAGACAACCCGTGACCCCAATTTCCAGAAGAACACTGATCACCGGCGCCGCCGCCGCGGCCACCGTAGTCGCAGCCCCCACCTTCATGGCCAGCGCCTTCGCGCAGCCCGCCGGCAAGCCCATCACGCTGGTGGTGCCCACCCCGGCGGGCGGCACCACCGACATTGCGGCGCGCCTGCTGGCCGAGCCGCTGGGCAAGCTCCTGGGCACTTCGGTGGTGGTGGACAACCGCGGTGGCGCCAACGGCAACATCGGCGGGCAGCTGGTCGCCCGTGCGCCCGCCGACGGCACCACCCTGCTGGTGCAATACTCGGGCTACCAGTGCATCACGCCGCTGCTGCAGCCGGTCGCCGGCTTTGACCCCGGCAAGGACCTCAAGCCCCTGGGCCATTTGATCGACGCGCCACAACTGATGGTGGTGCGCAGCAATTTCCCCGCGAACACCTTTGCCGAGTTCCTCCAGTACGCCAGGGCCAACCCGGGCAAGGTGAACTACGCCTCCAGCGGCAATGGGTCACTGCAGCACGTGACCACGGAATTGCTGAAGGACCTGACCAAAACCTACCTGGTGCACATCCCCTACCGCGGCACCGGCCAGGCCCTGACCGACCTGCTGGGCGGCTCTGTCGACTTCACCATCACGACGCCGCCACCGCTGCTGCCGCATATCCGCTCGGGCAAACTCAGGGCGCTGATGGTCACCGGCCGCACGCGGCTGGCCGCATTGCCGGAGGTGCCGACTGCGACCGAACAGGGTGTTCCGCTGGTGGCATCTTCCTGGTTCGCCGTGTATGGCCCGAACGGCATCCCCACCGAAACGTCGGCGCGGATTTCAGCTGCGATCAAGCAGGTGGTGGAGTCCGACACCTTCCGCAAACGCGCCGAAGAACAGGGTGCCAAGGCGGTGTTTCTGAACAGCGCGGAACTGGCCAAACTTGAGACCACCGAGCGCGGCATGTGGAGCCGCATCATCAAGGTGTCGGGTATCAAGGCGGATTGATGGCAGGGGTTCAGCTCGTGCCGTTGCTATTTAATTCATAGCATATTGCGATCGTCCGTATTGGGCTGATGGCCTGTTGCTTATGGAAGCTTTCGGGCTGAACATGGCCGGACCCTTGCTCGCCTGGGCTCTTGTTGTGCTTCGGGCAAGCCGGGTCTCGCCCCGGCGGGCGACTCCCTTTCTTTTGCGTCGCTGTATAGACAGGAGACATGGGAAACAGGTGTTCGGAGACATAGGAAACACCTTGGATTCTCAGCCAGCAGCGTTGAGTGCGCTCAAGTCCAGCCGCATGAAGCGGTGATGGCAGAAGAACACATCGTAGCAACCGTCGC
>NZ_NBZV01000130.1 GCF_002379095.1 Polaromonas sp. AER18D-145 | reverse complement strand
GGAGGTAGAGGAGGTGGGTGGTGGGCATGGGGCTATGGTAAATCCCTCGGTGTCCCTTTGCCTCCCTTTGTGGCGGCCGGCTGTGGTGGATGGTTTGGATAAAAAGTGGTTGCAGCCCTTGTTCCATGGTCGCAACCAGCTATTGAATTTGTAGCGTTTCGGTGCACGGGTTGGGCTGGGCTTGTCTAAGCTATCTTTGTATCCACCGTTCGTGGTTCGCTGGCAAGCCGGGGGTTGCCCGGCGGCAACTCACTTTTCTTTTGCGTCGCCTGTATAGACAGGAGACATGGGAAACAGGTGTTCGGAGACATAGGAAACACCTTGGATTCTCAGCCAGCAGCGTTGAGTGCGCTCAAGTCCAGCCGCATGAAGCGGTGATGGCAGAAGAACACATCGTAGCAACCGTCGCGCGTGGCGT
>NZ_NBZV01000129.1 GCF_002379095.1 Polaromonas sp. AER18D-145 | reverse complement strand
TCTCGGTTGCCAGGGCATGTGCTTCTCCTTGCGCCAATGGCGCTGAAGAAGTGTTTCCTATGTCTCCGAACACCTGTTTCGTATGTGTCCAGTCCATACAGTCGCCAAAAGAAAGGAAGCAAAAGAAAAGGCGACCCGATGGTCTGGGACCCTCCGTTTCGCTACGGGCAGCCTGCGGTGCTCGCCGAAAGCGGGGTCGAGCTCGAACTCGCCTGCGGCTCAGACAATCGCTCGCCCTGATCCGCTTTCGGCTGCGCTCCTCGGCCCAGACCGACGGGTGGGGGAAACAAATGCGGGATCGGGTGCGGTAGCCCCGACGCGCTTTGCGCGTCAGGGCGGAGTCAAGCGGCCGTCATGGTTGCACGCGAGCGCAGCACACGCGGCCAAATGAAGCCCCTCCCTCGCCCAGCGGGGCGAGGGAG
>NZ_NBZV01000128.1 GCF_002379095.1 Polaromonas sp. AER18D-145 | reverse complement strand
TTCTTGGACAGGTCACCGGCCGCCACCGCGGTCGTCACCTCGGCGATGTTGCGCACCTGCGCCGTCAGATTCGAACCCATGGAGTTGACCGAATCGGTCAGGTCTTTCCATGTGCCGGCCACACCCTGCACGTCGGCCTGGCCGCCGAGTTTGCCTTCGGTCCCGACCTCGCGCGCCACACGGGTCACCTCCGACGCGAAGGAGCGCAGCTGGTCCACCATGGTGTTGATGGTGTTTTTCAGTTCGAGAATCTCGCCCTTCACGTCCACCGTGATTTTCTTGGACAGGTCACCGGCCGCCACCGCGGTCGTCACCTCGGCGATGTTGCGCACCTGCGCCGTCAGATTCGAACCCATGGAGTTGACCGAATCGGTCAGGTCTTTCCATGTGCCGGCCACACCCTGCACGTCGGCCTGGCCGCCGAG
>NZ_NBZV01000127.1 GCF_002379095.1 Polaromonas sp. AER18D-145 | reverse complement strand
CCACCCCTCCCTCGCCCCGCTGGGCGATGGCGGGGAGCTTCATTTGGCCGTGTGTGCTGCGCTCGCGTGCAAACATGAAGGCCGCTTGACTTCGACCTGACGTGCTGCGCGCGTCAGGTCTTCCCGCACCCGATCCCGAACCCGCATTTGTTCCCTACTCGTCGGGCTGGGCCGAGGAGCGCAGCCGAAAGCGGATCAGGGCGAGCGATTGTTTGAGCCGAAGGCGAGTTCGAGCTAGCCCCCGCTAACGGCGAGCACCGGAGGTTGCCCGTAGCGAAGCGGAAGATCCCAGACCATCGGGTCGCCTTTTCTTTTGCTTCCTTTCTTTTGGCGACTGTATGGACTGGACACATACGAAACAGGTGTTCGGAGACATAGGAAACACTTCTTCAGCGCCATTGGCGCAAGGAGAAGCACATGCCCTGGCAACCGAGA
>NZ_NBZV01000126.1 GCF_002379095.1 Polaromonas sp. AER18D-145 | reverse complement strand
ATCACGAAGCTGCCGTAGCTGCCGGCCGTGCCGGTCTGCGCCACCACCGTCGCGCTCGCCGCGTCCAGGTCGCTCAGCGTCAAGGTGCCGCCGGTGCTCAGCACCGCGTTGGTCTCGCTCAGGTTGGCCGTCGCGCTGCTCAAGGTCGACACGTCTTCGCTGCCGGTCAGGTTGACCGTCACCGTGGCGCTGCCGCCGTCGCTGGTCGCCACCGTGAAGGTCTCGCTGACCGCCTGCCCGGCGTTGAGGTTGTTCAGCGCGCTGGCGGTGGTGTAGCTCCACACCCCGGCGCTGTTGATCACGAAGCTGCCGTAGCTGCCGGCCGTGCCGGTCTGCGCCACCACCGTCGCGCTCGCCGCGTCCAGGTCGCTCAGCGTCAAGGTGCCGCCGGTGCTCAGCACCGCGTTGGTCTCGCTCAGGTTGGCCGTCGCGCTGCTCAAGGTCGA
>NZ_NBZV01000125.1 GCF_002379095.1 Polaromonas sp. AER18D-145 | reverse complement strand
TGGAAGGCGACAAAGGTCCCCTGGGCGAGCAGGCCATCATGAAGCTGGCCGACGCCCTCGACACCTACATCCCCCTGCCAGAGCGTGCCGTGGACGGCGCCTTCCTGATGCCCGTCGAAGACGTGTTCTCCATCTCCGGCCGCGGCACCGTCGTGACCGGCCGTATCGAGCGCGGTGTGGTCAAGGTCGGCGAGGAAATCGAGATCGTCGGCATTGCCGATACCCAGAAAACCATCTGCACCGGCGTGGAAATGTTCAGGAAGCTGCTCGACCAGGGCCAGGCCGGCGACAACGTCGGTATCCTGCTGCGCGGCACCAAGCGCGAAGACGTCCAGCGCGGCCAGGTGCTGTGCAAGCCCGGTTCGATCAAGCCCCACACCCACTTCACTGGCGAGATCTATGTCTTGTCCAAGGACGAGGGCGGCCGCCACACCCCTTTCTTCAACAACTAC
>NZ_NBZV01000124.1 GCF_002379095.1 Polaromonas sp. AER18D-145 | reverse complement strand
CGGGCCGGGGAACAAGGCAGAGGCTTTGCGGTGGTGGCCGCTGAAGTCAGAAACCTGGCCCAGCGAAGTGCGGCCGCGGCCAAAGAGATCAAGACCCTGATCGGCGACTCCGTCGACAAGGTCGAAGAAGGCAGCAAACAGGTGGCCGAAGCCGGCAAGACCATGGACGAGATCGTCGACAGCGTCAAACGCGTGACCGACATCATGGCCGAGATCACGGCGGCCAGCCAGGAGCAGACGGCTGGGATTGAGCAGATCAACCAGGCGATCACGCAGATGGACCAGGTGACGCAGCAAAACGCGGCGCTGGTGGAAGAAGCCGCTGCGGCAGCGTCCTCGCTGCAGGAGCAGGCCAGCGGGCTCAGTCAGGTGGTCAGCGTGTTCCGGCTGGGCAGCGACCAGGTGCAGCACCAGGCTCACCAGGCGCCCGCCCGTCCTGCGAGTCCCAAGGCCAG
>NZ_NBZV01000123.1 GCF_002379095.1 Polaromonas sp. AER18D-145 | reverse complement strand
AGGTATTCCTGCAGCATGCCCATGTTCTGGGTCAGCTCGTTCTGGGCAAACTGTTTCACGATGGTGCCGTGCTCCATCACGTAAAAGCGGTCGGCCAGTGGCGCGGCGAAGCGGAAGTTCTGCTCGACCAGCACGATGGTGTAACCCTTGGCCTTGAGCGTCAGAATCATCTCGGCGAGCTTTTGCACGATGACGGGCGCCAGGCCCTCTGAGATTTCGTCGAGCAGCAGCAGGCGCGCGCCGGTGCGCAGGATGCGGGCCACCGCCAGCATCTGCTGCTCGCCGCCCGACAGGCGTGTGCCGGGGCTGGACGCGCGCTCTTTCAGGTTGGGAAACATGCCGTAGATTTCTTCGATACTCATGCCGCCCGGTGCCAGCGTGGGCGGCAGCATCAGGTTTTCCTCGGCGGTCAGGCTGGCGAAGATGCCGCGTTCTTCGGGGCAGTAACCCACGCCCATGTGCGCCACCTTGTGCGGCGCCAGCTTGATGGTTTCTTCACCGTTGATGCGGATCGAGCCCTTGCGCGA
>NZ_NBZV01000122.1 GCF_002379095.1 Polaromonas sp. AER18D-145 | reverse complement strand
TGCGTCACCTGGTCCATCTGCGTGATCGCCTGGTTGATCTGCTCAATCCCAGCCGTCTGCTCCTGGCTGGCCGCCGTGATCTCGGCCATGATGTCGGTCACGCGTTTGACGCTGTCCACAATCTCGTCCATGGTCTTGCCGGCCTCGGCTACCTGTTTGCTGCCTTCTTCGACCTTGTCGACGGAGTCGCCGATCAGGGTCTTGATCTCTTTGGCCGCGGCCGCACTTCGCTGGGCCAGGTTTCTCACCTCGGCGGCCACCACCGCAAAGCCTCTGCCTTGTTCCCCGGCCCGGGCCGCTTCGACCGCGGCGTTCAGAGCAAGAATATTGGTCTGGAAGGCAATGCCCTCGATCACGCTGATGATGTCGACGATCTTTTTCGATGACGCGTTGATCGCGCCCATGGTGTCGACCACCTGGGACACCACGCTGCCGCCCCTGACCGCGACGCTGGAGGCCGTCACGGCCAGCTGGTTGGCCTGGCGGGCGTTGTCGGCGTTTTGTTTGACGGTACTGGTCAGCTCTTCCATCGA
>NZ_NBZV01000121.1 GCF_002379095.1 Polaromonas sp. AER18D-145 | reverse complement strand
ATCTACCGGCTCGCCTTCGTCAAGGGCAAGACAGCGCTGGACTTCACCGTCATCGGCACCGATGGCGGCCTGATCGAACGGCCGGAAACGGTGAGCGAAGCCTTTCTCGCGCCGGGCGAGCGCCTCGATGTGCTGTTCGACGCGGGCCAGGCGCAGCCCGGTGAGGACATCTTCCTCAGGAGCCTGGCGTTCGATGCGATGGAAAACGAAGGGCCTGCTGGCGGCATGGGCATGGGGCGGATGATGGCCAGCATGACCTCGTCACGGCTGCCGCTGGGTGCGGAGTTCAACGTGTTGAAGCTGTCGGTAACGGCCGGCGAACGCGTTGTCGCCAAACTGCCAGCCACGCTGTCCCAGGTCAAGCCCATCCCGACCACCGGCGCCGCGCAGCGCAAGATCGAGCTGTCGATGGGACAGATGCGTTTCCTCATCAACGGACGCACCTTCCGCATGGACGAGATCGCGTTCGACGTCAAACGCGGGGCGGTGGAAATCTGGAACATCAGCAACCCGACGCTGGGCATGCCGCACCCGATGCACATCCACGGTTTTTCGTTCCAGGTGCTCGAACGCATTGGCAGCCCGCCCCAGGTCGCGGCCACGGCGCGCTTCGGCCAGGGCCGCACCGTGAGCGACCTCGGCTGGAAAGACACCGTGCTGGTCTGGCCCGGCGAAACGGTGCGGGTGGCGATCGATTT
>NZ_NBZV01000013.1 GCF_002379095.1 Polaromonas sp. AER18D-145 | reverse complement strand
CCAATTCCACGAACTCGCGTTTGGTGTCCATCAGGTCTCTCGGTTGCCAGGGCATGTGCTTCTCCTTGCGCCAATGGCGCTGAAGAAGTGTTTCCTATGTCTCCGAACACCTGTTTCGTATGTGTCCAGTCCATACAGGCGACGCAAAAGAAAAGTGAGTTGCCGCCGGGCAACCCCCGGCTTGCTGGCCAACCACGAACGGTGGACGCAAAGAGGCTTCAAACCGAAAGAATCGAGACAGCGAAAAGTTGCTATTAATTAAATAGCTGCCTGCGCCCGCCACATCAAGGCTACAAGCCCAAAAGACTCCGGAAAATCAATCCACGCGAGCCCCGGAAGCCTTCACCACCTTCTCATACTTGGCCAGCTCGCTTTTCATGAAAGCGCCAAACTGTTCCGGTGAACTCGCCACCGGCTCGGCCAGCAGCGCGGCAAAGCGGGTTTTGGCTTCCGGCGAATTGAGGGCGGCGACAAAGGCCTGGTTCAGTTTGGCGATCACGTCTTTCGGTGTCGCCGCCGGGGCCACCAGACCCCACCAGGTGTCGATGGCAAAACCCTTGAGTGTTTCTGCCACGGCCGGCACCTCGGGCAACGCTGCGCTGCGCTTTTCGGTGGTCACGGCCAGCGCCTTGAGTTTGCCGGCCTTGATGTTGGCGGAGGCGGTTGCAAGGTTGTCGAAGTTGAAATCGACCTGGCCACTGAGCAGTGCGAGCTGGGCCGGGTTGCCGCCGTTATAGGGAATGTGCAGCGCAAAAATGCCGGCTTCCTTCTTGAACATCTCGCCGGCCAGGTGGCCCGCGCTGCCGTTGCCGCCGCTGGCGTAGTTGAGTTTGCCCGGATTGACCTTGGCATAGGCGATCAGGTCCGCCAGTGTGTTGATGTTCAGGCGTTTGGCGGTGTCGGCGTTCATGACCAGCACGTTCGGCACGCGCAGCATCTGCGTGATGGGCGCAAAGTCGGTGGCCGCGTTGTACGGCATCTTGCCGTAAAGCCACGGATTGATGGCGTGGGTGGCCACGGCGGCAATGCCGATGGTCAGGCCGTCAGGCGCGGCTTTGGCCACCACATCGGCGCCGATGTTGCCGCCGCCACCGGGGCGGTTTTCAATGATCACGGTGCCCAGGGTGTCCTTGACGCGCTCGGCCATGAGGCGCGCGGTCACGTCGATCGGGCCGCCGGGGGCATACGGCACGATGATGCGCATGACCTTGGGCTGCGCGACGGCAAGGGTGGACGACAGGGCCAGCACGGCGATGGAGGCCGCGGCCAGCGCGCGGGCTGCGAAAAAAGGGAGGCAAGATGTTTTCATGGCCCTGATTGTGACAAAACCGGGAACCGGGGTGACCGTGGCATTCCCTATTGATCCGGCCCTATGAAATATGAACCGTTCGCCCTGAGCTTGTCGAAGGGTTTCGACAAGCTCAACCCGAACGGAAATTAATACATCATCGGGCCGGATCAATAGTTCATGCGCCAGGGCGCATGCTGGTCATTGAAGTGCCGCCAGCCCGTTCGTCCGGAGCCTGCGGAAGGATCGTCACAATTCAAACAGGCTTCGACAGGCTCAGCCCGAAAGGTTGGAATCAGATGGCGCTATGAATTAAATAGCTGCTTGCACCCACCACACAAGGGCCAGACGCACAAAATCCCTGAAGAATCACTCCCCCAGATAAGCCGCCCTCACCCGCGGATCATCCAGCAAGGCCTTCGCCTCGCCATTCATCGTGACCAGGCCCGACTCCATGACATAACCGCGGTCGGCAATGCCCAGGGCCCGGCTGGCGTTCTGTTCGACCAGCAGCACGGTGACGCCCTGCGCCGACACGTCCCTGACGACTTCAAAAATCTTGTCGACCATGATCGGACTCAGGCCCATGGAAGGCTCATCCAGCAGCAAGACGCGGGGACGGCTCATGAGCGCGCGCCCCATGGCCAGCATCTGCTGTTCGCCGCCGGACATGGTGCCGGCGAGCTGGTCCTTGCGTTCGCGCAGGCGCGGAAACAGCGTAAACATCTTTTCCATGTCAGCAGCGATTTCGGACTTGTCGTTGCGGATGTAGGCGCCCATCTGCAGGTTTTCCGTGATGGTCATGCGGGTGAACACGCCGCGGCCTTCCGGCACCATGGCCAGACCTTCCTTGACCAGGTCCCAGGCGCCTTGGCCCTTGATGCTTTTGCCCAGGTATTCGATGTCGCCGTCGAGCAGCGGCTGCGTGCCGGTGATGGCTTTCATGGTGGTGGTCTTGCCGGCGCCATTGGAGCCGATCAGCGTGACCAGTTCACCCTCCTTGACTTCGAAATCGACGCCCTTGACCGCCTGGATGCCGCCGTAAGCCACTTTGAGGCCGGTGACTTTGAGCAGGGTGGTATGACTTGTGGTGGCCATGTTCTTGATTTCCTTCAATGACCTGTGCCCAGATAGGCGGTGATCACTTTTTCATTTTTCTGCACCTCGGAAGGCGGGCCTTCGGCAATCTGCTTGCCGTAATCGAGCACGGTGACGCGATCGCACAGGCCCATGACGAGCTTGACGTCGTGCTCGATCAGCAGGATGGTCCGGTTGTCCTTGCGGATCTGGTCGATCAGCTCGCGCAGCTGTACCTTCTCGGTGGCGTTCATGCCGGCGGCAGGTTCGTCGAGAGCAATCAGCTGCGGGTCGGTTGCGAGTGCCCGCGCGATCTCGAGGCGGCGCTGGTCGCCGTAGCTCAGCGTGCGTGCCTTGTAGTCGGCGTATTTGCCGATGCCCACGTAGTCGAGCAGCTCCTGCGCGCGTTTGGAGATGGCCGCTTCCTCGGCCTTGAAACCCGGCGTGCGAAACACCGCGCCGATCAGGCCCGATTTGGTGCGGATGTGGCGCCCCACCATGACGTTTTCGAGCGCCGTCATGTCGGCAAACAGGCGGATGTTCTGGAAGGTGCGCGCAATGCCGGCTTTGGCCACTTCGTGTACGGCCGAAGGTTTGTAGGGCTTGCCGGCCAGCTCGAAAGTGCCGCTGTCGGGCGTGTACAGCCCGGTCAGCACATTGAAGAAGGTGGTTTTGCCGGCGCCGTTGGGGCCGATCAGGCCGTAGACCTGGCCGCGCTCGATATGGATACCGACATCGCTGAGGGCCTGCAGGCCGCCAAAACGTTTGGAGACGCCGGAGACTTTGAGAATGGTTTCGCTCATGGCCTTGCCCTTATTTGCCGTTGCCGGTGTTGACCAGCGATTTGCCATGGTCGGGCGCCGGCCACAGGCCGCGCGGCCTGGACAGCATGATGGTGATCATGGCCAGCGCAATCAGCAGCTGGCGCAGGATGGCGGAGTCGAGGCGGCCGCCGGTCATGGCCTGCAGTGGCCCGGCCACGTGGCGCAGCACTTCCGGCAGTGCGGCCAGCAGCAGTGCACCGAGAATGACACCCGGCAGGTGGCCGATGCCGCCCAGCACCACCATGGCCACAATCATGACCGACTCCATCAGGCTGAAGGACTCGGGCGAGACAAAACCCTGGAAGGCGGCAAACATGGAGCCGGACACGCCACCAAACGTGGCCCCCATGCCAAAGGCCAGCAGCTTCAGGTTGCGGGTGTTGATGCCCATGGCCTTGGCCGCGATCTCGTCTTCGCGAATCGCCATCCAGGCGCGGCCGATGCGCGAGTTTTCAAGCCGGTGGCAAATGACCACCGAAACAATCACCAGCACCAGAAAGAGGTAGTAGTACATCGAGACCGAGGTGACCTCGATGCCGAAAAAGCTGTGGGTCTTGCCCAGGTCAAAGCCGAAAAACTTCATCGAGTCGATCTGGCTGATGCCTTTGGGCCCGTTGGTCAGGTTGATCGGGCGGTCCAGGTTGTTCAGGAAGACGCGGATGATTTCGCCAAAACCCAGCGTGACGATGGCCAGGTAGTCGCCGCGCAGCTTCAGCGTGGGCGCACCCAGGAGGATGCCGAAAAACCCGGCGATCCCGGCCGCCAGCGGGATGATGGCCCAGATAGGCAGGTGCAGGCCATTCGGGAAATTGGCAGCAATGAACGGGAAGGCATCAGACAGGTGTGGCGAAGCGAGCAACGCATACAAATAGGCGCCCACCGCAAAAAAGGCGACGTAACCCAGGTCCAGCAGGCCGGCGTAACCCACCACGATGTTCAGGCCCAGGGCCAGCAGGACATACAGCAGGGCCATGTCGACAATGCGCACCCAGGCGTTGCCGCCCTGTTGCAGCAGCAGGGGCAGCACCAGCAGTGCCGCCGCGACGATGAGAAAAGTGACGATTTTTTTGGTTTTCATCGAAGTTCTCCTAAGCCCTGTCCGCCACACGTTCCCCGAGCAGCCCTGAAGGCCGCAGCGTGAGCACAAAAATAAGCACGATAAAGGCGAAGATGTCCGAATACTGGCTGCCCAGCACACCGCCGGTCAGCGGGCCAATGTAGCCGGCACCGATGGCTTCGATCAGCCCCAGCAGAATGCCGCCCAGCACCGCACCGCCGAGGTTGCCGATGCCGCCGAACACCGCGGCGGTGAAGGCCTTGAGGCCGGGCAAAAAACCCATGGTGTGCTGCACCGTGCCATAGTTGGAGGCGTACATCACGCCGGCCAGCGCCGCGAGCACGGCGCCGATGATGAAGGTGGCAGAGATGACGGTGTCGGGTTTGACCCCCATCAGGGCGGCCACGCGCGGGTTCTCGGCGGTCGCGCGCATCGCCCGGCCCAGCCGCGTGTAGTTGACCAGGTACATCAGGATGGACAGCGAGACGGCGGTGGCAGCCAGGATGAAGATTTGCGTGACGGTGATCACGGCGCCGCCGATTTGCAGCGGCTCGGACGGCAGCAGGGTCGGGTAAGGCTTGTAGTTGGGCTTCCAGATGATCATGGCCAGGGTCTGCAGCAGGATGGACATGCCGATGGCGGTGATCAGGGGCGCCAGCTTGGGCGAGTTGCGCAGCGGCCGGTAGGCGATTTTTTCAATCGCAAAATTGAGCGCGCCGCACACCACGAAGGCGATCAGCAGCGAGATCACCAGGATGATCCAGCCCGGCGTGCCCGGCATGGCTTCCTGCATCCAGACGATGATGGTCCAGCTTGTCAGCGCACCCACCATCAGCACCTCGCCGTGCGCGAAGTTGATCAGGTTGATGATGCCGTACACCATGGTGTAGCCCAGGGCGACCAGGGCATACATGCTGCCCAGCACCAGCCCGTTGATGATCTGCTGAAGCAAAACTTCCATAACTCACTCTCCCGATTGGTTGAAATTGTCAACTCCGCCTGGCGGCCACGAACCTCCTGGGATCACCATGAGGCCGCGTGAGTTAACAAAAAGCCCGCCTATCAACACCAGATGAGAACTGGATTGGGTGGCGAGCTAATCCGCAAATTGTAGCCATGCGTCTCTAGCGAGAAACGGGCCAGCAAGCCGGTTTTCGCGGGGTTTACCCTTGAGAAACCGTATTTATCGAACCGGATCAGGCTTTATCAGCAGGTTTTGTTTTTCATTAGTTTTTCTGCTTGTTCATCGCCTTCAGCTCATTCAACTTATCGGCAATCCTGATCTCCAGGCCCCGGCTCACCGGACGGTAAAACACCGGCACCGGCATGCCGTCGGGGAAGTAGCTTTCGCCAGCGGCAAAACCGCCCTCCTCGTCATGGGCATAACGGTAGTTTTTGCCGTAGTCGAGGTCTTTCATCAGCTGGGTCGGCGCATTGCGCAAGTGCAGCGGCACCGGCCGGGTGCCGTCCTTTTTCACCAGTGACTTGGCCTCGTTGAAGGCCTTGTACACCGCATTGGACTTGGGGGCGATGGCCAGATAGACCACACATTCGGCCAGCGCCAGCTCGCCCTCGGGCGAACCCAGGCGCTCGTAGACCTCGGCGGCGTCCAGCGCCAGCCGCAGCGCACGCGGGTCGGCCAGGCCGATGTCTTCGCTGGCCATGCGGATCAGGCGCCGCGCCATGTATTTGGGCTCGGCACCGCCGTCGAGCATGCGCACCAGCCAGTACAGCGCAGCGTCCGGGTCGGAGCCGCGCACCGACTTGTGCAGCGCCGAGATCGTGTCATAGAACTGCTCGCCGCCCTTGTCGTAGCGGCGCATGCGTTCGCCCAGCACCTTGAGCAGCCAGGGCGCCGTGACCTCCAGGCTGCCGCCCTTTTTCTCGCGCTGGGCCGCCACGTTGAGCGACTCCAGCGTGTTGAGCAGGCGACGGGCATCGCCGTCGGCATAGGCCACGAGCTGGTCGGCAGCCTCGGTCGCTATGTTTTTGATAGCTGGCAGCGCTCTCTCGGCAAGGACCCTGGCGATGATTTGCTTGAGATCTTCCTCGCCCAGGGGCTGCAGCACATACACCGCCGCGCGTGACAGCAAGGCGGAGTTGACTTCAAACGAGGGGTTCTCGGTGGTCGCACCGATGAAGGTGAACAGGCCGCTTTCCACATGCGGCAGGAACGCATCCTGCTGGCTCTTGTTGAAGCGGTGCACCTCGTCGACAAACACGATGGTGCGTTTGCCACCCTGCCCCTGCCAGATGCTGGCCTGCTCGACCGCTTCACGGATTTCCTTGACACCGCCCAACACGGCCGAAATGGTGATGAAGTGGGCATCGAAACTGCTGGCCATCAAGCGCGCGATCGTGGTCTTGCCGACGCCGGGCGGGCCCCACAGGATGCAGCTGTGGGGCTGACCCGATTCAAAGGCAATGCGCAGCGGCATGTCCTCGCCGAGCAGGTGCTGCTGGCCAATCACCTCACCGAGGTTTTTTGGGCGCAGCCGTTCGGCCAGCGGGGCCGCCGCCCGGGCCTCGGCATCCTGCCCGAAAGGGGTCCCGTCAAGAGAGGCCATGTATCTTCTTCTGTTTTTCTATTGGCGAATCACGTCCGCGCCGGCGGGCGGTTTGAACTGGAAACCGCTGGCGCCCAGAGCCGGGTTGACCTCGAACTGGCTGAAGGTCATCACCGAACGCTGGCCGAAGCTGTCGAGGATTTCCAGCACGGCCAGCTCGCTGCCCTTGCCGGTGTTCCTGAAACCGACGGTGATGTTTTGCACCTGGCCGTCCTTGGTCTTGGGTGTGGCCTGCACCCACTCCAGGCCGTTTCTGTCGGGCTGCGGCACCAGGGTGAAATCGGCCTGCAAGGCCTTGATGTCTGCCGCCGCCGCGATCACGGCCGCGGGCGTGCCGCTGAGCACCTGCGTGAGCTTGCGGGCGGTGACCTGGTTCAGGTCCACGTCGTGCAGCCACAGGGTCTGACCGTCGGACACGATGCTTTGCTCAAACGGTTTTTTGTAGACAAACTTGAAGCGGTTGGGGCGCAAAAATTCGAAGCTGCCACTGGAGGTTTTTGTCTTGGCGGTCTGCCCTTCGCGTGCCGGGCTGGTCACCACCTGGGTGAAAACGGCCCGTCCGCTTTTTGTGTTCTTGACAAATGCCTCCAGGCTTTCCAGGCCATTGGCGGTGCTCACCTGCGCGCTGGCAGCGACGGCAAAAACGGCAAAGAGGCCGGCCAGTGTGGCCCGGAATGCGCCGGCCAGGGGACGGCGGGCGGTGGCGGAAAATCGGAGGGAATGGGTCATGGCAAATAGAGGGGTAAGCCCCGTTGGGTGAACAGTGCTTGTGGGACTCAAGCGGCGGGCATTGGTTGCCTGAACAATGTATCGCCCCGGTAAATCCCCTGCTGTCGTCATTCGGCGCGTGCGGGCACCAGAATTTCGCGCTGTCCGCTGCCCGACATGGCGCTGATCATGCCCGCTTTCTCCATCTCTTCGAGCATGCGGGCGGCCCGGTTGTAACCGATCTTGAGGTGGCGCTGCACCAGCGAAATCGACGCCTTGCGGTTTTTCAGCACGATCTCGACCGCCTGGTCGTACATCGGGTCCTTGTCGCCCTCGCTGCCGCCGTTGCCATCCCCCAGCAGGTCACCCTCGCCGTCCACCGTGCCGCCCTCGAGCACGCCGTCAATGTAGTTGGGTTGGCCCTGTTGCTTCAGGTAGGCGACGACGCGGTGCACCTCGTCGTCGCTGACAAAGGCGCCGTGTACGCGGACCGGAAAACCAGTGCCGCTCGGCATGTACAGCATGTCGCCCATGCCCAACAGCGCTTCGGCGCCCATCTGGTCAAGAATGGTGCGGCTGTCGATCTTGCTGCTGACCTGGAAGGACAGTCGCGTCGGGATGTTGGCCTTGATCAGGCCGGTGATCACGTCCACGCTGGGGCGCTGGGTGGCCAGCACCAGGTGGATGCCGGCGGCGCGCGCCTTTTGCGCGAGCCGGGCGATCAGCTCCTCGATCTTCTTGCCGACCACCATCATCAGGTCGGCCAGCTCGTCGATCACGACCACGATGTAGGGCAGGCGCTCCAGTGGCTCGGGCTGCTCCGGCGTCAGGCTGAAGGGGTTGTAGATGAACTCGCCACGCGCCTTGGCGTCGTCGATCTTGACGTTGTAGCCGGCCAGGTTGCGCACGCCCATCTTGCTCATCAGCTTGTAGCGCTTTTCCATCTCGGCCACGCACCAGTTCAGGCCGTGCGCGGCCTGGCGCATGTCGGTGACCACGGGGGCCAGCAGATGCGGAATGCCTTCGTAGACACTCATCTCCAGCATCTTCGGGTCGATCAGCAGCAGGCGCACATCGCGCGCATCAGCCTTGTAGAGCAGGCTCAGGATCATCGCGTTGATACCCACCGACTTGCCGGAGCCGGTGGTGCCGGCCACCAGGCAGTGCGGCATCTTGGCGAGGTCGGCCACCACCGGCGCGCCGCTGATGTCCTTGCCCAGGCCGATCGTCAGCATGGATTTGGCTTCGTTGTAGACCTGTGAACCCAGAATTTCGCTGAGCTTGATGGACTGGCGTTTGGCATTGGGCAACTCCAGCGCCATGTAGTTTTTGCCGGGAATGGTCTCGATCACGCGGATGGACACCAGGCTGAGCGCGCGCGCCAGGTCCTTGGCCAGATTGACGATCTGCGCGCCCTTGACGCCGGTGGCGGGTTCGATCTCGTACCGCGTGATGACCGGGCCGGGCGCGGCCGCCACAACACGCACCTCGACGCCGAAGTCCTTGAGTTTTTTCTCGATCAGCCGCGAGGTCATCTCCAGCGTTTCGGGCGCCACGGTTTCCTGACGTGTCAGCGCGCCGTCCAGCAGGTCTACCTGCGGCAGCTTGGAGTCGGGCATTTCACTGAACAGCGGTTTTTGCCGCTCCTTGGCCACCCGCTCGCTTTTGGGAATCTCGGCCAGTGTCGGCTCGATCAGCACCGGGACCGGATGATGCTCCTCGATCTCGATGCGTTCTTCGTGCAGGATTTCCTCGCGCTCGCGGGCTGCGACGCGGCCCACGGCCAGATCCTCGGCCATCTCGCGTTTTTCGCGGCGCGACTCGATCAGCTCGTCAATCCAGGCGCCTAAGCGCTGGGCCGTGCGGGCCCAGGAAAAAGAAAACACCACTGACACCGCAATCACACCGACAGCAATCCAGACCAGGCCGGAGCCGGTAAACCCCAACCACTTCACGCCGGCAGGGCCCGCCAGGTAACCCAGCACCCCGCCCGCATGACCGGGCAGCCTGAATTCAAAGCGATACAGCCGCGACCATTCGAGCGCCGTGCTGGCCAGCAGCAGCAAGGCCAGGCAGGACCAGAACCTGACCCGGTCAAACGCCGTGCTGGAAGCGGGCTGGCTGCGCAGGCCACGCGCCAGCGAACCCAGCCAGGCACGAACACCTGCCGCCAGCGCCCACCAGACGGAAAAACCAAACAGGAAATAGCTGGCATCGGCCAGGTGCGCGCCCAGGCGTCCGCCCCAGTTGCGGGTGACGGCGTCGCCGGCCTTGAGCGCGCTGGCCGCTTCGCTGCTGCCCGTGGTGGACCAGGCCGCGTCCTGCGGCGAATAGCTGAGCAGGGCACCGAGCCAGAAAACCAGCGCGAGCAGGCCCAGGATCAGGCTGACTTCATGCGCAAAGCGTTTCACGCCGCCTGCGGGACCGGTGGCGGAAGAGGTTCTGGAGTTCAGGGTGTCAAGCGAATAAGTCATAGGGCAAGCACTGAGCTTACCTCAGTTAACCAAGCCTGCATGACGCAAAAAGGTGACAGAAAAACTGCTGTCAGCCCAGGGTATTGAGCCTGTCCTTGACCCACATTGAGCCATCGGCGCGGGTCTCGATAAAGCCGCGCTCTTCCAGGTCTTTCATCACGCGGCTGACCATCTCGCGCGAGGCCCCGACCATTTTGGCCAGGTCCTGGCGCGAGACCTTTTCGCGGATCACGGTGTTGCCCTCGCGGTCCGGCACCGCGGACTCCAGCAAGGCCCTGGCCACGCGGCCGTAGACATCCATCAGGGCCAGCGATTCGATCTTGCGGTCGGCATGGCGCAGGCGCTGCACCAGGCCTTTCATGACCGCATAGGCCATGGAACTGTTTTCGGGCAGGCAGCGGGCAAACTCCGGCCGGCCCACCACCAGCACGTCGGTCTGGACTTCGGTGCGCACGGTGGCCGAATGCGGTTCGTTGTCGATCAGACTCATCTCGCCGACATAGTCGCCCGGGTGCAGGGTGGCCAGGATCACCTCCCGCCCGCGCGCATCGGTGGTCACGACGCGCGCCCGCCCGGTCAGGAGGATGGCCAGGGCGTTGGACTTCTTGCCCTGCTCGACAATGGCTTCACCGCGTTTGTAGCGGCGCTTGATCACCGCCTGGGCCACCGATTCGGCCTGGCTGGTCGTCAGCATCGAGAACAGGGGCACCCGACGAATCAGTTCAAGGTTAGACACCATCGTAGACATGACAAACTTCTCCAGACCACGCCACTCAAGAATCCAAAAGTCCGCCGACGCCCCGGGAAGCGGCCCCGGCTGATGCAAACTTCTGGAACGGGTTCTTACAATAGCGTGTGTTGTGCCAACTATTTCCGCCCACCAGGGGTTTTAAACCCTGTGGTCAGCCCCGACTCTAACTGAGTCCAAATGCTTTCCCCTACAGATTTTCACCATGCGACATTCTAAAGTTCTCATTCTGGGGTCTGGCCCCGCAGGCTACACGGCAGCTGTTTATGCCGCGCGCGCCAACCTCAACCCGGTGCTGATCACCGGCATCGCGCAGGGGGGACAGCTGATGACCACCACGGACGTGGACAACTGGCCGGCCGATCCACTGGGCGTGCAGGGCCCGGCACTGATGCAGCGCTTTCTGGAACACGCCGAGCGTTTCAAGACAGAAATCATCTTCGACCATATCAACAAGGTCGATTTCAGCCAGCGCCCCTTCACGCTGACCGGCGACAGCGGCACCTACACCTGCGACGCGCTGATCATTGCCACCGGTGCTTCCGCCAAGTACCTGGGCCTGGACTCCGAAACCGCCTTCATGGGCCGGGGCGTGTCGGGTTGCGCGACCTGCGACGGTTTTTTCTACCGCGACCAGGAAGTCTGTGTGGTCGGCGGCGGCAACACCGCGGTGGAAGAGGCCCTGTACCTGTCCAACATTGCCAGCAAGGTCTATCTGGTCCACCGGCGCGACAAGTTCAAGGCCGAAGCCATCCTGATCGACAAGCTCCACGAAAAAGTGGCCGCCGGCAAGATTGTGCTGAAGCTGCACCAGACACTCGATGAGGTGCTGGGGGATGCGGCCGGCGTCAATGGCGTGCGCCTCAAGAACACGGAAACCGGTGCCACCGAAGATCTCCCCGTTCAGGGCTGCTTCATCGCCATCGGCCACCAGCCGAACACCGACATTTTTGCCGGCCAGCTGGACATGAAGGACGGCTACATCGTCACCCGGTCCGGCTTGCAGGGTTTTGCCACCATGACCAGCGTGCCCGGCGTCTTTGCCGCCGGCGACGTGCAGGACCATGTCTATCGCCAGGCCATCACGAGTGCGGGCACCGGCTGCATGGCGGCCCTCGACGCCCAGCGTTTTCTGGAACAGAGCTAGAGCCCCCACGCTTGTCGCTTCGCGTACTGCGCTGCCCCCCGAGGGGGCGCTGCGCCTGCGGACCGGCGAAGCCGGATCCGCGGCCCTGGCTGGGTTGGAGAGCCTTCGCGGACGTTCACTTCTTAACCGATCGTCCTGAGCATGTCGAAGGATGCCCCCCGAGGGGGCCGCTGCGCCTGCGGACCGGCCAAGCCGGATCCGCGGCCCCTGCTTGATTTTTTCTCGGGTGCGGCGGGCAATCAGGCTCTACACCTTCACCGCAGGAAACTTGAGACTTGAGGGCGGCTGGTTTTCAGGCTATAATCGCAGGCTTGGCTGAGTATCCGACGGGTGCCAGCATCCCTTTTTTTTTCTTTTTTTATACGGAGAGTGCTCATGGCACGCGTCTGTCAGGTTACGGGCAAAGGCCCGATGGTGGGAAACAACGTTTCTCACGCGAACAACAAAACCAAGCGTCGGTTTTTGCCTAATCTGCAATACCGCCGTTTCTGGGTCGAGACGGAAAACCGCTGGGTACGCCTGCGTACGTCCAGCGCCGGTTTGCGCCTTGTTGACAAGCTCGGCATCGACGCGGTCCTGGTGGACCTTCGTGCCCGCGGTGAAATCTAAGGAGAATCATCATGGCAAAAGGCGCACGCGAAAAAATCAAGCTGGAATCGACTGCCGGCACGGGTCACTTCTACACGACCACCAAAAACAAGAAGACCACACCTGACAAGATGCTGATCATGAAGTTTGATCCCAAGGCACGCAAACATGTGGAATACAAGGAAATCAAGCTGAAGTAATTCAGCCTGAACCTGCAGCACCCAGTGCTGCACCATGAAAAAACCCGCCGGAACGCTGCGTTCCGGCGGGTTTTTTCATGGCCGTTCCGGTTTGCTCCGGCGCAGCCATGGATCATTAAAGGCAGGATCCGCAAGGCCTCCTCGCGGTGTCACAAGGCTGTCCAGCAGACAGAGGCAGGCACCCGCCGGAGTGCTCACTATCGCCCCCCGCCCTTATTGATTGGCGACACCTGGGGCCCAAAGAAAAACCGCCTGGGCGCGAGGCACCGAGGCGGTTGGCAGCGCGAGGAGGCAAGCCCCCGACGGCGGAGAATCAGGCGCGGGCGGCGCGCAACTTCATCGAGAACTCCTGCAAGGCGGCAATGCCGCTTTCTTCAGCACGACGGCACCAGGCCTGCAAATCGGCGGCCAGCTGCTCGCGCGACGCCGACCTCGACAGCCACATCTGACGCAACTCTTCGCGCATGGTGACCATCTTGTCGAGCACCGGGTGCTCGGCACGGGCCTGCGCCACCTGGGGCTTGGCAGCGGCAGGAACCTTGTCATCGTCGCGATGCAACCAGCGGTTGGCCGCCTGCAGTACCGAGATGTCGGCCTTGCGGGCCTTGAGCGCCTCGATTTCAGCCTTGCCGGCGCGGCGCAGTTCACGCGCAAAGCCAGCCATCACCTCGTAACGGTGGGCAATCAGGGCTTCGAGGGTTTTCTCGTCAGCCACAGGCTGGATATCCCCGAGCTGAAGCCGGGGTGGCACCTTCTTGACCGTAGCCAGACCGACTTTTTCCATGGCGCGGATGTACACCCAGCCAATGTCGAACTCGTAGGGCTTGACCGAGAACTTGGCCGAGGTGGGGTAGGTGTGGTGGTTGTTGTGCAGCTCTTCGCCGCCGATGATGATGCCCCAGGGCGACACATTGGTGCTGGCATCCGGTGCCTCGAAATTGCGGTAACCCCAGTAGTGGCCAATGCCATTGATGATGCCGGCGGCCGTCACGGGGATCCAGATCATCTGAACAGCCCAGACCGCCAGACCGGCTGCGCCGAACAAGGCCAGGTTGATGACCAGCATCAGGCCAACGCCCTGCCAGCTGTAACGGGTGTAGAGATTGCGCTCGATCCAGTCGTTTGGCGTGCCATGGCCGTACTTGACCATGGTTTCCTTGTTCTTGCTTTCAGCGCGGTACAGCTCGGCACCTTCCCAGAACACCTTCTTGATGCCGTAGGCCTGCGGGCTGTGCGGGTCTTCCGCCGTTTCGCATTTGGCGTGGTGCTTGCGGTGGATGGACACCCATTCCTTGGTGACCTGGCCGGTACCCAGCCAGAGCCAGAAACGGAAAAAATGCGAGGGGATGGCGTGCAGGTCCATTGCACGGTGCGCCTGGTGGCGGTGCAGATAAATCGTCACGCTGGCAATGGTGATGTGGGTCGTCACCAGTGTGTACAGCACAATTTGCCACCAGCTGGCGGCGAGCAAACCATTGGCCAGCCAGTCAAGGGCGGCATCAAACAAGACCATGAGAATCCTTTAAACAGTCACCAGCCACGCATACCAAAGTTATCTCCGGAGGCTGCGCCGGACAACTTTCCATTGTAATTGGGACCGTGCCAAACAGCAAGCCGGCGCACCCGCACCAAAAGCGATGGAAAACGGACAAAATTAACGATAAACAGGAAACGTCGGCTTATTCACCGCCTTTTCCCGCCAAAAAAATCAAGCCTTTTGCCACACTGCAGCAAAAAAGCCGTCCGTCTGATGCAGGTAGGGCCAAAGCCGCAGGTAGGGACCGCGGCACAGCGTTTCAGCCGCTTCCACCCCTAGATGGGTCAGCAACGGCCCGGTTTCAAGGACGGTGAATTCTTTATTCGCGGCGCTGAAGGCCTCGGCGATCGCCTCGTTTTCCTCGCGCAGGATGCTGCAGGTGGCGTAAACCAGCCGTCCGCCCGGCTTGAGCAGCCGTGCGGCGCTCTGCAAGATGGCGGTCTGCTTGGCGGTCAGCTCCTCGATGGCCTGGGGGTTGTGCCGCCATTTGAGGTCGGGGTTGCGGCGCAGGGTTCCCAGGCCCGAACACGGCGCATCGACCAGCACCCGGTCAATTTTGCCGGCCAGGCGCTTGATGCGCTCGTCGCGCTCGTGCGCGATGGCGACCGGGTGGACATTGGACAGGCCGCTGCGGGCCAGCCGCGGCTTGAGCGCATCGAGCCGGTGGCCCGAGGTGTCAAAGGCGTAGAGCCGGCCGGTGTTGCGCATGCTGGCGCCCAAGGCGAGCGTCTTGCCCCCTGCACCCGCGCAAAAGTCCACCACCATTTCCCCGCGTTTGGCATCGACCAGCAAGGCCAGCAACTGCGAGCCCTCGTCCTGCACCTCGATCGCGCCGCGAGTGAAGGCGTCGAGCTTGTTCAGCGCCGGTTTGCCGGCCAGCCGCAGGCCCCAAGGGGAATAAGGCGTTGCGACGGCCTTGATGCCGGCCTTGGCCAACTCCTTCTGGATGTCTGCCCGCTTGTCTTTCAGGGTGTTGACCCGCAGGTCCAGCCCTGCCGGCGCATTGAGGCTTTCCACCAGCGGCCAGAAATCGGCCCCAAGCTGGGCCTTGAGCGGCTCCACCAGCCATGCCGGCAGGTTGTGGCGGTGCGGCTCCATCAGGTCGTCCGGTTTGACCTGGTCGCAGCGCGACAGCCAGTCCTTTTCCTGGTCCGTCAGGGCGCCCAGCAGGAAATCGCGGTCCGCCGCAAAACCCAGAATGGCCAGGCGTCGCTCGGTCGGGCCGCTGCCGTGCTGGGCCAGGTAGGTATAGAGATTCTTTTTGCGCAAGACGCCGTAAATCGTCTCGGCCACGGTCGCGCGCTCGCGCGGGCCGAGGCGCTGCTCACGAAAATGGCGCGACACGACCATGTCGGCGGGGTGTTCAAATCGGAGGACCTGCTTGAGAAGCGTGGCACAACTGTCGAGTAAGGCGTTAGGATGCATGCCCCTATTGTCCCACCGCGGGCCCGCGGCGTGCCTTCTTGCATCTGGATGACCATGTCTGACGACCTCTCCCCGCTGATCACCACCCCGCCCGGCCTGTACCGCCATTACAAGGGCCTGTTGTATGAAGTGCTGGGCACCGCACGCCACAGCGAAACCCTCGAACCCCTGACGCTTTACCGCGCGCTGTATGGCGAACACGGCCTGTGGGTGCGACCGGCCGCGATGTTCAATGAAGAGGTCGACATCAACGGCGTGAGGCAACCCCGCTTTACACGTCAAGCCGGCTAAAAACACAAGCGGCCGCAGCGCAGGGCCGCCCCAAGCAAGGCCAGCCCCCGCGGGGGCAGCGTATTACACGCAGTGAAAAGCGTGGGGGCCTTAGCTGGTCAACGATAATCGTGGGTTATGTCCGAAACCTCCGAAATCGAAAAACAGGTCAAGCGCCGCCGCACGTTTGCCATCATCTCCCACCCTGACGCCGGCAAGACCACGCTGACCGAAAAGCTGCTGCTGTTCTCGGGTGCGATCCAGATCGCCGGCAGCGTCAAGGCGCGCAAGGCCGCGCGCCACGCCACCTCCGACTGGATGGAGATCGAAAAGCAGCGCGGGATCTCGGTGGCCAGCTCGGTCATGCAGATGGAGTACCGGGACTGCGTGATCAACCTGCTCGACACGCCCGGCCATCAGGACTTTTCGGAAGACACCTACCGCGTGCTGACCGCCGTCGATGCCGCGCTGATGGTGATTGACGCGGCCAACGGCGTCGAGCCGCAGACGCGGCGCCTGCTGCAGGTCTGCCGCGCGCGCAACACGCCCATCCTGACCTTTGTCAACAAGATGGACCGCGAGGTGCAGGACCCGATGAGCGTGATGGACGAGATCGAGCAGGAGCTCGGCATGACCGTTGTGCCCTTCACCTGGCCGGTCGGCATGGGCAAGCTGTTTCACGGCGTCTACGACCGGCGCGAAAAACGCATGCGTGTGTTCAGCCCCGGCGAGGACAAGGCCGGCGGCGACGATGAAATCCTGGCGGGCCTGGACAACGCGGAAGCGGCCCGGCGTTTTGGCGCCGAGTTCACCCAGGCGCAGGGCGAACTGGAACTGCTTGAAGGCGCCTCGCCGGAATTTGACCGCGCCGCGTTTCTCTCCGGCAAGCAGACGCCCATGTTTTTCGGTTCGGCCATCAACAACTTTGGCGTGCAGGAGGTGCTGGACGCGCTGGTGGACCTGGCGCCGGCGCCGGCTGATCGCACTGCCCTGCAGCGCGTGGTGCACCCGGAAGAAAAGAAATTCTCGGGCGTGGTCTTCAAGATCCAGGCCAACATGGACCCGGCGCACCGCGACCGCATCGCCTTTTTGCGTGTGGCCAGCGGCGAATTCACACGGGGCATGCGCCTGAAGGTGGTGCGCAGCGGCAAGGAAATCCGGCCCAACACCGTGGTGAGTTTCATGAGCCAGCGCCGCGAGCTGCTGGACACCGCTTTTGCCGGCGACATCATCGGCATTCCGAACCACGGCATCCTGCAGCTCGGCGACACGCTGACCGAAGGCGAGGCGCTGCAGTTCACCGGCCTGCCCTTTTTCGCGCCGGAAATGTTCCGCGCGGTCGAGGTCGCCGACCCGCTGCGCAGCAAGCAGCTGCGTGCCGGCCTGACCCAGCTCGGTGAAGAAGGCGCGATCCAGGTGTTCCGGCCGATTGCCGGCTCATTGCTGCTGCTGGGCGCCGTGGGCCAGCTGCAGTTTGAAGTGGTGGCGCACCGGCTAGAGCACGAATACGGCGTCAAGGCGCGCATCATGCCCAGCAACTTCAACCTCGCGCGCTGGGTCACCTGCGATGACCCGAACGAGTTGAAAAAATTCATCGACGCCAATGCACACCGCGTGGCGCTCGACGCCGTGGATGCGCCCACGCTGCTGGTGGACCACAGCGCCACCCTGCGTGCGGTGGAGCAGCAGTGGCCCAAGATCAGGTTCCACGCGCTGCGCGAACACGCGGGCCTGGTCTTCCAGTCGAAAATCTAGTCTTTTCGGCCTCCAGCCCAGCAGGGACGGGCGCAAGCAGCTATTGATTAAATAGCAGCTACGCCCTGTCCCGTCACTGCGCCTTGAGGAAATCGCCGACTTCCAGCAGGATCAGCTCGTTGTCGTCGGCCTTGTTGGGCTCGCGGCTGCTGGAAAACGGCAGGTTGTTGTCGTTGCCCACGATGATGTGCGTGGCATCGACCACGTCCACGTTTTCGATCGTGAAGAAGGGGAAGGTCAACACGCCATTGTTCAGCGGCTTGCGCGCCAGCTTGTTGGGGTCGGCAATCGCCATCAGGTCGATGTAGCCGATCTTGCGTACGGCGGCACCGACGTTGGCCTCGCTGAGCTCGATCTTGTAGACGCGCTTGAATTTGGCCAGGTCGTGGAAGCAGTTGCTGCTTTTCTGGCCTTCCGGGCAGGCCTTGTCGGCCGTGCCTTCGCCGTTGTCGCGCTCGATGATCAGGCCGGTCGTGCCGTCGATCATGTTGAAGTCGCCGATCGCGTGGCTGGCGCCTTCCAGCACGTACTTCCAGTGGCGGCCGGTCCACGATTCGCTTTTCACGTCGAACTCAAGCACGCGCAGGTAGTCCTTGCCGTCGAGCTTTTCATTGCCTTTGGTGGACGCATCCCACAAGGCGCCTTCCAGCAAGGCATACAGCTTGCTGCCGTCTTTCGAGGCGGCCATGCCTTCGTAGCCCTTGGAGCGGCGCACCTGGAAATCCACCGCGCCGCCGGGCACGCCCGGCGTGGTCACGGCCGGGTGATCGGGCGAACGCACCAGCTTGCCGTCCACCTGGGTTTCAAACACGGCCAGCACCTTGCCCTTCATGTCGGCCTTGATCAGGAAGGGGCCGAACTCGTCACCGATCCACAAGGCGCCGCCGGCGATCTGGAAGCTCTCGGTGTCGAAATCGCTGCCCGTCAGGTAGCGCTGCTTCGTGCCCTCGTGAACGATGCGAAACGGCACCTTCTTGTCCGGATCGTGCAGGAAAATCGTTTCCAGCCGCTTCATGCTGCCGCCCTTGAAGTCCACGGCGTAGCGGTTCAGGTAGAGCATGGAATCGGGTGAGTTGGCCTTGGCGCCCGAACCGTTGTCGGTCAGTATCCAGAAGCTGCCGTCGGGCATTTTCTTGATGCCGGAGTGGCCTTGCAGCGGCTGCCCCCGAAACGGCAGCGACACACCGGTGGGTCGGCCTGCCGACAGGCCCTCCACCGCGCCCAGGGTTTCGACCCGTTTGCCGGTGGTGAATTTCCCGGCGTTCTTCAGGTCCTGCGGCGCATCTTTCGGTGCGGCGATGAAAGACTGCGCGGGCATGACCACATGGCCGGCCAGGGTGGCCGGGAAGGCGGTCTGCGCATGCAGCGGTGCAACCAGCAGCGCGGCGGTCAGCGCGGGCAAAACCGACCGGACAAGCAGGCGACGGATTGGGGTGAGGCGGAAATAAGGCATGAATCATCCGTTGTTGAAGAAAGACGCATGGTGGTCAACTCTTGTGACATCGTGATGACTGGGCGGTCCGCGGCCGGACAACAGGCGCTTAAGCAATAGGTTATGCAATAAGCTATGCGCATGTACGGAACGGCCAGCTTGCGCATTTTTTTTCTGGTGCTGCTGGGCCTGGTGCTGCGGGCAGGCCACACGCAGGACTTTGGCCGCCTTTACGGCGACAGCGTCACCATCACGCTGGCCGAACCGCTGCAGTGGGTGGCGGTGCCCAAAGGCACGGTCGCCTCGCCGGAGGCCTTCACCGCCGCCGGACCCTGGGGCTTGCAGCCCTACACCGACAGCACGGTCCTGCCCACCTCTGACGGGCAGGACGTCTGGGCCACCTTCTCGCTGCCGGCCACCGAAACCCTGCAAACCTGGTTCATCCGCCTGCCGGGCCAGGCGCTCGTCAGGGCCAGCCTTTTTTCGCGCGGGCCCCGGGGCGACTGGCTCGTGCAGGCGGCCGGCGAGGCCATCGCACCGGCCGACTGGTCACTACGCACCCGCGTGCCGAGCTTTGAATTGCAGACCCGCACTGACCGCGTCCAGACCTACTACCTGCGCTTCGAGAACAACCGGGCCCTGACGGGCCGGCCCATGCTGCTGTCTCCCATCGAGTACGTCGACGGCGCCTCCCGCGTGGGCGTGGTGATTGGACTGATGTGGGGCATGTTCAGCGTGCTGGCCATGCTGAGCCTGGCCGCGTTCTCCATGGCCCGCAACCGGGTGTTTTTGTGGTTTGGTGCGGTGGTGGTGACGCTGATGTTCACGCAGCTGGTGCTGATCGGCTACGGTGGCTGGCGCATCTGGCCAGGCAGCGCGCACCTCAACCAGGTGATGGGCTGGGTCTCGTCCGCGCTGAGCATGGCCGCCGGGGCCTGGTTCTGCGCCCAGGCCAGCTACGCCCGGAGCAGCCATCCGCGCATCTACCGGCTGCTGGCCACCGTCGCAGCGGGCAGCCTGCTCATGGCCAGCCTGGTGGCCATCGATCGGGACTTCATCGCGCGCGACCTTCGCAACTTGTGGCTGGCGCTGGCCACGCTGGCGGTCCTGGGCAGCCTGGTATGGATGTCCCTGCGCGGACAGGCGTGGAACCTCCTGCTCCTGCTGGGCACGGCACCGATCGCGCTGGCAGCACTGGCGCGGCTTTCCTACAACGCGGGCTGGGTGCGGAACATCGAGGCGGCCCAGGCGGCCGGCGTGCTGTCGGCCATGGTCGGACTGCTCTGGATCTTCCTGGTGCTGGCCTGGCGCAGCCGGGCAGCGCTGTTTTCCAACCAACGCGGCGCTGCCCTCGCAACCTATGACCCGGCCAGCGGACTGATGCTGCCCCGGGTCATCGAACCCAGGCTTGAGCAAATGCTGCTGCGCGCAGGTCGCAAGCGCTCGGAATGCGGCCTGCTGATGCTGAGCTGGCTGGATCAGGCCCCCAGCCCCGACGAGCTGAGCGACCACAAGCGCAGCACCGCGCTGTCGCGCATTGGCGAAATCCTGCGCCGGGCCGCGCGTGACATGGACACGGTGGTTCGTTGCGACGAGAACCTCTTTCTGATGCTCGTCGAAGGCCCGGTCAACCGCGAGGCCGTCTCCGAGGTCGCCACCAAGATCCTGGCGGACTGCATACGCCTGTCGCAAAAACTGGACGATCCCAAGGCGTTCAACCTGCACATCGCCATCTGGCATGACACGCCTCGCAAACACACCAACCAGCAAGTCCTGGGAAGCCTGAAAACCTGCCTGCGCCGGATGGCGTCAGGGCCGAAGCGCTACGTTCAGTTTGTCGATTCCGCGGGTGGGCCTGCGAGCATTCCGCCGGAGGACAGCACCAGCCGCGAAGACCTGATGGCCAAAATCAATGCGATCGAATCATCCCATCCGGCACTGAACGACCAGCAGCGTTCCCGTCTTCACGGCGCGGGCAGCGGCAAGGCGGTTTTGTAGCGCACCTGCTTGAGCGCAAAGCTCGAGCGTATTTTTTCAATGCCCGGAATCGGCGTGAGCTGCTCAAGGATGAATTTTTCGAGCGCCGCGATGTCGGCCACGGCCACCCGGATCAGGTAGTCGCTGTCGCCCGTCATGAGGTAACACTCCATCACCTCGTCATGCTCGGCAATGCGCCGCTCGAACTCGGCGAGCGAGTCCTTGTTTTGCGAGCGCAGGCTGATGGAAATGAACACACTCAAGCCCAGCCCCAGCGCCGCGGCACTGGCGATCGCCACGTAACGGTCGATCACCCTGGCCGCCTCCAGCGCCTTGACCCGGGCCAGGCAGGGCGATGGGCTCAAATGCACGCGCCTGGCCAGCTCCACATTGGACAGCGCGCCATCGCGCTGCAACTCGTCGAGTATCCGTAAATCCAGTGCATCCAGCTTCATGGCTTTTCAAATCAACAATTTGAAGCATTTTATGCCGTCAAACAGATCTCTGGCGACGTATTTTGACAGCTCATGTGGTGCCAACCGGCCTATATTGGAGGGCATGAATGCACCCGTCCCCCTTCACGCCCTGCAGCAGCCTGCCATGCCCGTACCCGACACCGATCCCCAGGAAACCGCCGAGTGGCGCGAAGCCTTCATGGCACTGGCAGCAACGCAAGGCCCGTCCCGGGCGCGTTACCTGCTCGATGAACTGGCGCGGCTGGCGCGCGAGCAACGCGTGGGCTGGAAGCCGGAACTCGCCACACCCTACGTCAACACCGTGGGCGTCAACGAGCAGCCGGTCTTTCCGGGCGATCTGGCCATGGAAGAACGGCTGGCCTCGCTGATGCGCTGGAACGCGCTGGCCATGGTGGTGCGCGCCAACCAGGCCGAGTCGGGCGGCTCGGCCGAGCTCGGCGGCCACATTGCCAGTTACGCGAGCGCGGCCGACCTGTTTGAAACCGGCTTCAACCATTTCTTTCATGCCCGCGAGGGGCTGGGTCAAGGCCAGCACCGCGGCGACCTGGTGTTTTTCCAGCCACACAGTGCGCCCGGCGTCTATGCCCGCGCCTACCTCGAAGGCCGGCTGAGCGAGAAGGACCTGGGTTTTTACCGGCAGGAACTCTCGGCGGCGACGCAAGGCGCACAGGGACTGTCAAGTTACCCGCACCCTTACCTGATGCCCGACTTCTGGCAGTTCCCGACCGGCTCCATGGGTATAGGCCCGATCAGCTCGATCTACCACGCGCGTTTCATGCATTACCTCACGCACCGCCGCCTGCTCGACTGCGCGGGCCGCAAGGTCTGGGGCGTGTTCGGTGACGGCGAGATGGACGAGCCCGAGTCCATGAGCGCGCTGACCCTGGCCGCACGCGAAGGCCTGGACAACCTGGTCTGGGTCGTCAACTGCAACCTGCAGCGCCTGGACGGCCCGGTGCGCGGCAACGGCCGCATCATCGACGAGCTTGAGAAGCTGTTTTCCGGCGCCGGCTGGAACGTCATCAAGCTGGTCTGGGGCAGCGACTGGGACGGCCTGTTCGCACGTGACCTGACCGGCGCACTGACCCAGGCCTTTGCGCACACCGTCGACGGCCAGATGCAGACTTTCGCCGCCAAGGACGGGCGCTTCAAC
Organism: Polaromonas sp. AER18D-145; assembly: GCF_002379095.1. GTDB lineage: Bacteria > Pseudomonadota > Gammaproteobacteria > Burkholderiales > Burkholderiaceae_C > Polaromonas. Next base: position 71,641 of record NZ_NBZV01000013.1, on the reverse strand, counting down.
CGCGACAACTTCTTCGGCCAGAACGAGGAGCTCGCCCGGCTGGCGCAGGGCATGACCGACGAGCAGATCGACCGGCTCAAACGCGGCGGCCACGACCTGGTGAAAATCCATGCCGCCTATGCCGCCGCCGCGAACCACACCGGCCAGCCGACGGTGATCCTGGCGCACACCAAAAAAGGTTATGGCATGGGCAGCGCCGGCCAGGGCAAGATGACCACGCATTCGCAGAAGAAGTTCGACGAAAACGATCTGCTCGAATTCCGCAACCGCTTCAACCTGCCGCTCAGCGACGAACAGGCCAGGCAGTTGACGTTTTACAAGCCGGCCGCAGACAGCCCGGAAATGCAGTACCTGCACGCCCGGCGCGCCGCGCTGGGCGGTTATCTGCCCAAACGCGAAACCAGCGTCAACACCGTCACTGTCCCCACCCTGACCGTGTACGCGAACTTTGCGCTGGCCGCCGACGGCAAGGAGATGAGCACCACCATGGCCTTTGTGCGCATGCTGGGCGGTCTGCTCAAGGACCAGGCGCTGGGGCCACGCATCGTGCCCATCGTCGCCGACGAGGCGCGCACCTTCGGCATGGCCAACCTGTTCAAGCAGGTCGGCATTTATTCGAGCGTCGGCCAGAAGTACGCGCCCGAGGACATCGGCTCGGTGCTCAGCTACCGCGAAGCCCTCGACGGCCAGATCCTCGAGGAAGGCATCAGCGAAGCCGGCGCGCTGGCCAGCTGGACAGCTGCCGCCACCAGCTACAGCGTGCACGGGCTGGCGATGCTGCCCTTCTACATCTACTACTCGATGTTCGGCTTCCAGCGCGTGGGCGACCAGATCTGGGCCGCCGCCGACCAGCGTGCCCGCGGCTTTTTGCTGGGCGCCACCTCGGGCCGCACCACGCTGGGCGGCGAAGGTCTGCAGCACCAGGACGGCTCCAGCCACCTGGTGGCCGCGACCATTCCCAACTGCAAGGCCTACGATCCGGCCTTTGCCTGCGAACTCGCTGTCATCATCGACCAGGGCATGCGCGAAATGATGGTGGAGCAGCAGGATGTTTTTTACTACGTCACGCTGATGAACGAGAACTACGCCCAGCCCGACCTGCGGCCGGACGCCGAGTCCGGCATTGTTCGCGGATGCTATAAATTCAATAGCTACTCGCGCAAACCAGACAAGGGCCAGAACCCCAAAAAGCTTGAAAAAGTGACGCTGCTGGGCTCCGGTGCGATTTTGACCGAGGTGATCAAGGCGGCGCAGCAGCTGGCGGAGCAAGGCATGGACGTGACGGTGTACAGCGTGACCAGCTGGAGCGAACTCGCACGTGACGGCGCGGCCTGCCAGCAGCGCGCGCTGGCCGGCGAATCCATACCGGAGGCCTTCATCGCGCAACAACTCAAGGACAGCGAAGGCCCCATCATCGCCGCCACCGACTATGTGCGCGCCGTGCCCGAAAGCATCCGCGCCTTCCTGCCGGCCGGCCGCAGCTACCTGACGCTGGGCACCGACGGTTTCGGCCGCAGCGACACGCGTGCGGCACTGCGCAGCTTTTTCGGGGTCGATGCGTCAAGCATCGTCCAGGCGGCGTTGCACCAGTTGAAGGCGGGCTGAAAAAACGCCAAACCGATTCAGGGCTGGCTCTGCAGCCAGGCCTTCACCGCCTGGGGGTACAGCTGGTGCTCCTGCACCAGCACGCGCGCGGCCAGTGTGTCCGCCGTGTCGTCCGGCAGCACCGGCACGACCGCCTGCGCCAGGATGGGGCCATGGTCCAGCTCCGCGGTGACCTGGTGCACCGTGCAGCCGGCGTCCAGACAGCCCGCATCGATGGCGCGCTGGTGCGTGTTCAGGCCGGTGAAAGCCGGCAGCAATGACGGGTGGATGTTGACCAGCCGTCCCGCGTAGTGCCTGACAAACCCGGGCGTGAGGATGCGCATGAACCCGGCCAGCACCACCAGCGCGGGCTGGTGGGCGTCGATCAGTTCCATCAGCGCCGCATCAAAGGCTTCGCGCGTGGCAAACGCCTGGTGGCTCAGGACCTGCGTGGCCACGCCCAGCGACTGCGCGAGCTGCAGCCCGGCCGCGTCGGGCCGGTTGCTGATCACCGCGGCCACACGGGCACCAAACTGCTGCTGCCAGTGCTGCGCCTGCGCGGCCCGGACGATGGCCACCATGTTCGAGCCGCTGCCCGAGATCAGGATCACGATGTTTTTGGGCTGGCGTGGCATCAGGTTTGGCATGGGTACAGGGATTATCGCGATCACGAGCGCGGCTGCGGCGGCCTGGCCAGGGCAAACAGCGCCAGCGTCACCACGCCCATGCCGACCAGCAGCCAGAGCAGCCCGGTGTAGCCGCCCAGCCCCAGCAAGGCCCAGGCAGTCAGGAAAGGCGCCGCCGCGCGGGTGCACAGCGCAATGCCCGACATCGCGCCGCTGATGCGCCCCACATGTTCGCGGCCATAGAAGTCCGGCACGATGTTGCTGCGCACGATGGTGATCAGGCCGTTGGCCACCCCAAACAGCACGGCAAAGCCCACCAGCACCAGGGGCTGGCGGCCCAGCACAAACACCATCAGGGCCAGCGGAAACAGCGCCAGCACCATGAGCCCGAGGCTGCGGTGGCTCAGCGGCCGCCCCAGCCACAAAAAGGCAAAACGCCCGGCCACCTGCGCCGGTCCGAACCAGACCATGACAGCCACCGCCTCGGTCTGCGACAGCCCGCGCGACTCGAACGCCGGCATCAGGTGCGCCCACACGGTGGACAGCGCAAAGGCGTACAGCGTGAAGGTGGCGGTCAGCAGCCAGAAGGTGCGGCCCTGCATGGCTTGGCGCAGCGTGGCCTGGTCCTGCGCCACTTCCACTGGAGCGCCGCCGGGCATGGCGGGGCGTTTCCAGGGGCCGCGCAGCACCCAGGCATGCAGCGGCGCCACCAGCAGCAGCACGCCGGCCATCACCAGCAGCGCGGGCCGCCAGCCCAGCGTGAGCAGCAGCCAGGCCACCGCGGGAAAGGACAGCGTGCTGGCAAATCCCCCGACCAGCGTGATGGTGGTGATGCCCTGGCGGTAGCGGTCAGGGAAACGTTTGGTGATCTCGCTGAAGGCAGGCTCATACAGCGTCATCGCCATCGCCAGTCCGAGCAGCGCCCATGCCGCATACAGCAGCGGCAGGCTGTAGGCCTGCGACCAAAGTGCACAGCCGGCGGCACCGAGCAGCGCCCCGCCGGTCAGCACGGCGCGTCCGCGGCCGCGGTCAATCGCCGCGCCGACCGCATAGGTCGCCAGGCCCCAGACCATCAGGCCCAGCGTGAACGCCCCCATGATGTCGGGCTGGCTCCAGCCCATGTCGCGCTGCATGGGCAACACGAAGGACGAAAAGCCGTAATACATGATGGCCCAGACAAGAATCTGGCCGACACTGAGGGCGCTGATGATGGTGCGGTAGGAAGGCAAAGTGGGGTGATTATCCGGGGCGCGACGACACGCTGGTCCGCGCCCGATTCTGCTAGGCGGAATCGCTCGCTATTTGTCCCAACTGGGACATAAAATTCCGAACGACCGTGCTAAAAATGCAGCAGTAACTCGAACCCGACGGAGACACGCATCTTATGGATCTAGCTTTCACCCCCGAAGAACAGACATTCCGCGAAGACATTCGCGCCTGGGTTCATGCCAACCTGCCCGCCGACATTTCGCACAAGGTGCACAACGCCCTGCGACTGAGCCGCGACGACATGCAGCGCTGGGCCAAAATCCTCGGCAAAAAAGGCTGGCTCGGCCATGGCTGGCCCAAGGAATTTGGCGGCCCGGGCTGGAACGCGGTGCAAAAACACCTGTTCGAGGAAGAATGCGCACTCGCCGGTGCACCCCGCGTCGTGCCTTTTGGCCCGGTGATGGTGGCGCCGGTGATCATGGCTTTCGGCAGCCCCGAACAGCAAAAACGCTTTCTGCCCGGTATTGCCAGCGGTGAAGTCTGGTGGAGCCAGGGTTACAGCGAACCGGGTTCGGGCTCGGACCTGGCTTCGGTCAAATGCCGCGCCGAACGTGTTGGCGACAAATACATCGTCAACGGCCAGAAAACCTGGACCACACTGGGCCAGTACGGCGAGTGGATTTTCTGCCTGGTGCGCACCAGCACCGAGGGCAAGCCGCAAACCGGCATTTCCTTTCTGCTGATCGACATGAAGTCGCCCGGTGTCACCGTGCGGCCCATCGTGCTGCTCGACGGTGAGGCCGAGGTCAACGAGGTCTGGTTCGACAACGTCGAAGTCCCGGCCGGGAACCTGATCGGCGAAGAAAACAAGGGCTGGACTTACGCCAAACACCTGCTCAGCCACGAGCGCACCAACATTGCCGACGTGAACCGCGCCAAGCGCGAACTAGAACGCCTCAAACGCATCGCCAAGGCCGAGGGCGTTTATGACGACCTGCGCTTCCGCGACGAAATCGCCAAAATGGAAGTGGATGTGGTGGCCCTCGAAATGCTGGTGCTGCGCGTGCTCTCCGCCGAAAAGTCCGGCAAGAACTCGCTGGACATCGCCGGCCTGCTGAAGATCCGCGGCAGCGAGATCCAGCAGCGCTACACCGAACTCATGATGCTGGCCGCCGGCCCCTTCAGCCTGCCCTTCATCGAGGAAGCCATGGAAGCCGGCTGGCAAGGCGACTTCCCCGGCGGCATTCCCGCCGACGCGCCGCTGGCATCGACCTATTTCAATATGCGCAAGACCACGATTTACGGCGGGTCCAATGAGGTCCAACGCAACATCGTGTCGCAGTTCGTTCTGGGCTAGCAAGGTTTCATAAATCCATTTTTCGGGCGAATTGCTTCGTTGCGCGGTGCTCGCAATCCTCATGTACCCAAGTACATTCCGGTTGCTGCGCTCCGGACGCCTCGCACTTCATCCCGAAAAGCTGAATTTCTGGACCCTTGCCAAATACTTTTAGGAGACATCATGGATTTCGATTTCACCGACGACCAGGAACAACTGCGCGATGCCGTGGGCAAGTGGGTCGCCAAGGCTTACGACTTCGAGCGCCGCCGCGGCATTGCCAAGGCCGGCGGTTTCTCGCGCGAGGCTTACGGCCAGCTGGCCGAACTCGGCCTGACCGGCCTCTACATTCCCGAGGACGACGGCGGACTCGGCATGGGCCCGGTCGAAGGCATGGTCGTGATGGAGGAACTCGGTCGCGGCATCGTGCTCGAGCCGCTGGCCCAGGCCCTGATCGCCGGCGCCGTGTTGTCCGCCTATGCCCCACAAGCCGTCAAAGCCGCTTGGCTGCCGAAAATTGCCGGCGGCGAAGCGCTGGTGGTGCTCGCGTCGCAGGAGCGTGCCGCCCGCTACCAACTCGATGTGTGTGAAGCAAAAGCGACTGCAGCCGGCGCCGGATGGGCGCTGACAGCTACCAAAAACATAGTGCCTGCCGGTGACCAGGCTGATGCCTTCATCGTCCCGGCGCAGGCCAACGGCAAGATCGCCCTGTTCCTGGTCGAGCGCACGGCCAAGGGCGTCACCACCCGCGGCTACGGCACGCAGGACGGCGGCCGCGCGGCCGACGTGCTGCTCAAGGACGCGCCGGCCACACTGATCACGCTGGACGGCCTGGCCGCGCTGGAGCATGCCACCGACATCGGCATCGCCGCCACCTGCGCCGAAGCCGTCGGCGTGATGGACAAGACCCTGGCCATCACCGTCGAGTACATGAACACGCGCAAACAGTTCGGCGTGGTGATCAGCAGCTTCCAGGCGCTGCGCCACCGCGTGGCCGACATGAAGATGCAGCTGGAGCTGGCCCGCTCCATGAGTTATTACGCCTCGCTCAAGCTCAACGCGCCGGCCGCAGAACGCCGCGCCGCCATGGCCCGTGCCAAGTACCAGCTCGGCGTCTCCATGCGTTTTGTCGGCCAGCAGGCGGTGCAGCTGCATGGCGGCATCGGCGTGACCGACGAATACATCGTCAGCCACTATTTCAAGCGGCTGACCCAGATGGAAATGAGTTTTGGCGACACCCTGCATCACCTGGGTGAAGTGTCGTCGCGCATGCAGGACACCGCGGGCGTGTTTGCCTAAAGATGTGGCCCCCACGGTCGCTCACTGCGTGTAGCTCCCTGCCCCCCGAGGGGGCCGCTGCGCCTGCGGACTGGCAAAGCCAGATCCGCGGCCCCTGCTTGTATTGAGAAACTGAGCTCTGCCGCTTAGTCACTAGCCCCTTTAAAACCGTTGGGAGACAAATACATGATGTTGCACCGCCGCCTTCTTCTCGTGCTTGCTGCCACCGGCCTGGTGCTGGCGGGTTGTGCCACGACGCCCACATCCGGGGAACACCCGCCCATCGTGTTTGTGCACGGCAACGGTGACAGCGCTTCCATCTGGCAAAGCACGGTCTGGCGCTTCGAGTCCAACGGCTGGCCACGCGAACGCCTGCATGCCATCGACCTGCCCTACCCGCTGGCGCGCGACGACGACGGCAAGGCCCAGCCAGGACGCACCTCGACCGCGGAACACATGGCTTACCTGAAATCGGAAGTCGACAAAGTGCTGCAGGCCACGGGCGCACGCCAAGTGGTGCTGGTCGGCAACTCGCGCGGTGGTTATGCGATTCGCAACTACATCCAGAACGGCGGCGGCAGCAGCCGCGTGAGCCACGCCATCCTGGGCGGCGCGCCCAACCGCGGCGTCTGGGCCATCAAGGGTTTCCGCGAAGCGAACGAGTTTTCCGGCACCGGGCCTTTCCTGACCGCACTCAACGCCCCGAAAAACGGCGCCGGCGACGAAGTCACCGGGCCGGTCAAGTGGCTGACCCTGCGCTCTGACAACAACGACAAGTTCGCCCAGCCCGACGGCGTGTGGATAGGATCCAAAGGCACACCGACCAACGTGACCTTCGAGGGCCCGGCCCTCAAGGGTGCGACCAATCTCGTGCTGCCGCGCGTCGACCACCGCGAGACCTCGTTTTCGCCAGCGGCGTTCGAGGCGACCTACCGCTTCATCACCGGCCGGGCGCCGCAGTCGACGGCCATCCAGCCCAACACACCGCTGGTGCTGAACGGCAAGATCACCGGCCTGGGCCTGCGGCCCACCGACCCGGCCTCGGGCAACTATTCGAACAACCTGCCACTGCCCGGCGCACAACTCGCGGTGTACGCCACTGACGCCGCCACCGGTGCACGCTTGGGCAACGCCGTGCACAGCAAGACGGTGGGTGCCGACGGCCTCTGGGGGCCCTTCAGCGCACAAGCCGGCACACCCTACGAGTTTGTGATCACCGCGCCGGGTTATGCGACCACCCACATCTACCGCAGCCCCTTCCCGCGCTCCAGCAACCTCATCCACCTGCGCGCCGACCGCCCGGCCGACGCCGACAAAAGCGCCAAGTCCAGCATCACGCTGACGCGGCCACGCGGCTACTTCGACGCGATGCGGGACAAGATGTCGTTCGACGGCAAGGCCCTGCCGGGCGTGCCGCCTGCCGGTGCAGGCGTGTCGAGTACCAAGATCAACCTGAGCCAGGACGGCATTCGCCCGATTTCAGCCGAATTCAACGGCGAAAAAATCACCGGCCGGACTTGGCCGGCCGCAGACAACCACCTCGTGGTGCTGGAGCTGACCTATTGATGCTGGTGGGATGTTGCGCTCTTGCGGGCACCCTGGAGGCGCGCATGCCGGTCAAGGATGCGCCCGGCATCGGCTCAGATGCCTTGTGTGGTCACCATCCCGGCCGACACGGCCACGATTTCGCCCTCGACGAACGGCTGCCAGTGTGCTGCGCTGAGCGGCACGCTGGCGATCAGTGTCACGGCCTGAAAGCCAGGCACAACCGACACGCCCTGGGTATGGAGGGACTGGTCTGCCATACTGCATTGTTGCGACAAGCGGAACAAACCAGGCGGCGCAATGCGGCCGCTCGCGCGTTGTATGCGTCTATGGCCATGGGCAAACAGGACCTCACCATCCGCATAGAGAAAGTTGGCCGGCCCCAATTGGCGAAAATCAGCGACGAATTCAGCGACCACTCCCAGTCGCCCCTGGATTGATGGCGGCGTAGTCGTGCGGCCCCACAAACCATGCATGCGTTCCAGCAAGGCGCAAAAAGCGTGTTCGGAGTCTGTATCCCCAACCGGATGGTAGCGGTCGAACGCCAGGCCTTGCGATCGCGCGATACCCGGCAGATGTCCGTTATGGGCGAACACATGTATTCGCCCGGCCAGTTCGCGCACAAAGGGCTGGGTGTTTGAAAAGGCAACCGCTCCGAGGGTGGCACGTCGGATGTGCGAGATCGCAAGTGTGGTACTTGGCCCCTGCTGTTCCAGCAAACGCACCAGTGAGTGAGCTGTCACTGGCCGCGATCGACTCCCGAAACTGCGCCACATCGTTGCCCTGGTAAAAATGCGGCGCCCCAACCATCGCGCGTGCCGCTTGTCGGGCCGCTGCGACTGGCCAATGCCTCCAGCGAAAAGGTCAAATGCGCCGCGTGGCGCATCGACATGGCGAGGAGTTCACACATGTCGGAGACTGCCGGAGCGCCGGGACCAGTGCAAGACGGCCCGGGACATCGCCAGCGAGGCCTGACGGCGCCTCACCTGGCAGGCGCAGCCGGCATCCGGTCCATCATCATTTCCATCATGGACTGCATCATCTCCATGCGCTTTTCCATCATCTGCTGGCGCGCGCCCATGTCGCCAGTCATGCCCGGCATGCCTTTCATGTCGCCCATACCCGCGCCGCTCATGCCGCCCATCATCTTCATGCAGTCCTGCATGGTTTTCATGTGTTCGGCCATCAGCTTGTTGCGCTCTTCCGGGGTCTTGGCGTTCATCATTTTTCCGTGCATGTCGCGCATGGTCTTCATCTGCGCATTCATTTTGGCCATCTGGTCGGGCGTGGCCATGCTGCTGGCCGCCGCGGTACCTATGGGCATGGACGGGGCGGTGTTGCACGCGATCAATGTGCTGGCGGCAAAAAGTGCGCCAGCGAGTGGAATGAATCGAGAATTCGTCATGACAAACTCCTGTTGGATGGGGCTAACTGTGAAAAATGTGGGAGGGGAGGGAAGGCGTCCTGCGGTAACGGTCCATTGGCGGACCCTGCCGCCAGCGCAAACACCCGCGCCACTGGCATCACCATGAGAGTGTTACCTCTAGCGCAGGGATGAGAGCAAAAAAGCATGGGCCAGGGTCTTCGTATCAATCGGCTTGAATGTAGGGGCCAGCCCGAAACCCGCATTGGCCTGGATCAATTGAAGTGCAGGCAAGCACGCTCAAGGCCCAAGGCGCGCGTCGGTCATGACCTGAATGGCTGGAGCGGGCCAAAACGCCATGCCAGAAAGAAGATGGCAACCGGCGGCAGTACTAACGTCCATGTTCATGGAGTTCTTAGGTGGCGAGTAGTCACTTCGCCTCGTCAACCATCTGGATAGTCTTTTCCTCAACCTCTTTGGCGACTTCAACCAAGGCTGCATCCTGGGATAACGCCGAAAGCATTTGCACTGGCTTGATCAAACCGATCTTCGTCGTGCCTTTCTCCGTGAACACCGAGATGCGACACGGTAAGGCCATGTTCAGGCGCATATCGGTGGCCAAAACTTTGGCAGCTTGAGCCGGATTGCAGACTTCAAAAACCTTGCACTCCTCATCAAATGCAATGTCCTTGGCGCGAAGTGTGGCCCCCAAGTCGTGAACATGCAATACCCCGAAGCCCAGGCGTTTAACGGCTGAGTCCAGGTCTGTTGACGCTTGGGTGAATGATTTTTCAGTTTCAACGATGTAATACATGAGTCACCTCGATTTTTGTGACGGACAAACAATGCCTTGGCTCAGCGGAGACGTTTCGGCGCGTCAGCCGAGCCAGCTGTCCGGCTTGGGACTTGGCTCCCAGACCTTTCACCTGCAACCGTGCCCGCCATTCAAGACGCCTCGCGGTGCTCCGCAGACTTCCTGACTCCGATCACTTGTTCTTTTGCTTGACGACCCACACCACCAGAGCGACAACCACGACAACAAGCAAGATCGGCATCCATATCCCGCCGTATCCGCCGTATCCGCCCATCCAGTCGCCGCCCCACGTGCCACCCATCATATTTCCGCTCTGCGCGAAAGAGACGCCGGGGGCCAACAGAGGCACCATACCAACAGCCATGGCAAGTAAACTTTTCATGAATTTTCCTTGTTGAAACGAAGAAACTATCGGACTACGCCGGCAAAGGGCGCTTGAGACCGAAAGGCCAGCATGCGGCCGCGCGAATCCGGGCAATGTAGTCCGAACTCCTCAAGCACCGTCAGACGATATATCCGCTATAGCCGTGTAAGGCACAGGACAAAACAGCTTCGGAATCCGTACCGTCGAAATCAATCGGCTCTGACATATTGCCGACGTTTGTGCAGCAGCGCACACAGCCCTGCTTCAACGGTCGACTTCATAAGGGCGAAGCCACCGTCGCCGCCGCAGAGCGATCCCGACCCGGCTTGCCGGCGCTGTCACGAAAGATTTGTAGCGCGGGAACACCGAGTCGGGTCAAAGTCCCGAACAACGGCTGTGGTTGTGTGCTGCCAACAGACGGCGGTTTCCCAGTGGCGCAAGTCTCGCCCGACTAGCGCCGGCTCACGCCAGCAGGCGTGAGGTCTTGGGCACATGCGCCATCAGGAACTCCATCTGGTCGGCCAGAATGCGGCGGTTGCGCAAAATGAAGTCTTCCCACAGGCTGGGAACATAAGGCGTGTACAGCAGCGGCATGTTGGCCTGCTCGGGGGTGCGGCTGCTCTTGCGGTGGTTGCAGGCGCGGCAGGCCGTGACCACGTTCATCCAGGTGTCCACACCATTCTGGGCAAACGGAATGATGTGCTCCCGGGTCAGGTCTTCTTCAAAAAAATGGTCACCGCAATAAGCACAGACATTGCGGTCGCGCGCAAACAGCTTGCCGTTGGTCAGCCCCGGCTTGAGGTTGAAGGGGTTGATGTTGGGCACACCCTTGGTACCAATGATGCTGTTGACGGTGATGATGGACTGGTTACCGGTGATCGCGTTATGGCCCCCGTGAAACGTGGCCACCTGCGCACCCATCTCCCAGCGCACTTCATCGGATGCGTAGTGCAACACGGCTTGTTCGAGGCTGATCCACGATTGCGGCAACCCCTGGGCTGAGAGCTTCAAGACCTTCAAACGAACCTCCAACATTTAAAAAAACGCTTGGAAACCGGACTCAAACTGTCTGAGCCCTCAATATACAGGCAATTCATGACAAAGCCCGGTCACAAGCCCTGTTTGGCCTTTCAGCCCGCATCAGATCGGCCCGAGCTGCTATTAAAACGATAATTGCGCCATGAAAATTTTCCGCGGCTACCAACATCCGGCACTGGCGCCCCAATGCGCGCTGACCATTGGCAACTTCGATGGCGTGCATCGCGGCCACCAGGCCATGCTGGCGCTGCTGAAAAATGAGGCGCAGCACCGCGGCGTGCCCAGCTGCGTGATGAGTTTTGAGCCCCATCCGCGCGACTACTTCGCCGCCGTGGCGCGCAAGCCCGAGCTGGCGCCGGCGCGTATTGCCACGCTGCGCGACAAACTGACCGAACTCGCACGTTGCGGCATCGACCAGTGTGTGGTGTTGCCCTTCAACGCGCGGCTGGCGGCCCAGCCGGCCCAGTCCTTCATCGAAGACGTGCTGGTCAAAGGCTTGGGCGTGCGTTACGTGCTGGTGGGCGACGACTTCCGCTTTGGCGCCAAACGCGCCGGCGACTACGCCATGCTCGACGCCGCCGGTGAGCAGCTGGGTTTTGACGTGGCCCGCATGAACAGTTATGAAGTGAGCAATACGCGCGTGTCGAGTTCGGCCGTGCGTGAAGCCCTGGCCCAGGGGCAAATGACACGGGTGGCGAGCCTGCTGGGCCGGCCTTACAGCATTTCCGGCCATGTGGTGCATGGCCGCAAGCTCGGGCGCGACCTGGGCTTTCGCACGCTGAACCTGCGCTTTTCCCACTGGAAACCGGCTGCCAGCGGGATTTTTGCGGTCCAGGTGTTCGGCCTGTCGGACCAGCCCCTGCCCGGTGTGGCCAACCTGGGCATCCGGCCCTCGCTGGACCCCGCCGACGTCAATGGCGGACGCGTGCTGCTGGAGACCCATTGCCTGGCCTGGCCCGCCGGCTTGGGACCGGAGGAGGCATACGGTAAAATCATCCGGGTGGAACTGCTACACAAACTGCACGACGAACTGAAATACGACGGTCTGGACAGCCTCAAGGCGGGGATTACCAGGGACTGCGACGATGCGCGGGCGTTTTTTGCCGAGGCCGCGAAGTCATTTTCAGCCTCCATGCACACGGAAACCAGCCGCCAGACCACGCGCGACCGAATTTAGACGATCTCGTCGCCTCTGGCCCCGCCCCTCCCTCCGGGCGAACGGCTTTCTTCCCGACCCGTATTCCGGCGGCTTGGCCTCATCAAGCCGCTTCAACAAAAGCATCCCATGTCCGACAACAAAACCGATTACCGCAGCACCCTGAACCTGCCCGACACGCCTTTCCCCATGCGCGGCGACCTGCCCAAACGCGAAGCCGGCTGGGTCAAGGAATGGGACGACAAGGGCATCTACAAAAAGCTGCGCGATGTGCGCGCCGGCAAGCCGAAGTTTGTGCTGCACGACGGCCCGCCCTATGCCAACGGCCAGATCCACATCGGCCACGCCGCCAACAAGATTCTCAAGGACATGATCGTCAAGGCGCGTCAGCTCAAGGGGCTGGACGCCGTGTATGTGCCCGGCTGGGACTGCCACGGCCTGCCGATCGAAAACGCCATCGAAAAACTTCATGGCCGCAATCTTTCAAGAGACGACGTGCAGGCCAAGAGCCGCGCCTTTGCCACCGAGCAGATCGCACAGCAGAAAGAGGACTTCAAACGCCTGGGCGTGCTCGGTGAATGGGCCAACCCCTACCTGACCATGAACCCCGGCAATGAAGCCGACGAGATCCGCGCGCTCAAACGCATCATGGAACGCGGTTTTGTCTACCGCGGCCTCAAGCCGGTGTACTGGTGTTTTGACTGCGGCTCCTCGCTGGCCGAGTTCGAGATCGAATACGCGGACAAAAAATCGCAGACCCTGGACGTCGGTTTCCAGTGCGACCAGCCCGACCAGCTGGCCGCCGCTTTCGGCCTGAAAAGCCTGGCGAAAGACGCTTTTGCCGTGATCTGGACCACCACCGCGTGGACCATCCCGGCCAACCAGGCGCTGAACCTGAACCCCGACCTGGACTACGCGCTGGTCGATACCGAGCGCGGCATCCTGCTGCTGGCCGCTTCGCTGGTGGACAAGTGCATGGAGCGTTACCAGCTCACCGGCACGGTGCTGGCCACCACCGCCGGCAAACACCTGGCGCTGATCAATTTCAAACATCCGCTGTACGACGTGAAAGACAGCAACGGAGACCACGGCTACCGGCGCCTGAGCCCGGTCTTCCTGGCCGACTACGCGACTGCCGACGACGGCACCGGCATCGTGCACTCCTCGCCTGCCTATGGCGTGGAAGACTTCAACTCCTGCGTGGCCAACGGCATCGCCTACGACGACATCCTGAACCCGGTGCAGGGCAACGGCCGTTATGTCGATGAGCTGCCGCTGTTCGGCGGGCTGAACATCTGGAAAGCCGCGCCGCTGGTGATCGAGGCCCTGCGCGAGGCCGGCCGCCTGTTTGCGACGCATGACATCGTGCACAGCTACCCGCATTGCTGGCGCCACAAGACGCCGGTGATCTACCGGGCCGCGGCCCAGTGGTTCATCCGCATGGACGAGGGCGAAGGCGTGTTCACCAAGGACAAGGCGCCGCGCACCCTGCGCCAACTCGCGCTGGATGCGATCGAGGAAACCAGCTTCTACCCGGAAAACGGCAAAACCCGCCTGCGTGACATGATTGCCGGCCGGCCCGACTGGTGCATCAGCCGCCAGCGCAACTGGGGCGTGCCCCTGCCGTTTTTCATCCACACCGCCACCGGCGAGCTGCATCCGCGCACCATGGAAATCATGGAACAGGCCGCCGCCATGGTGGAGGCCGGCGGCATCGAGGCCTGGAGCAAGGCCAGCGCCGCGTCCATCATCGGCGCAGATGGCGAACATGGGGCCCCCAACTACATCAAGAGCACCGACATCCTCGACGTCTGGTTCGACTCGGGCACCACGCATTTCCACGTGCTCAGGCGCAGCCATGCCGACCAGTCCGCCTGGCCGGCCGACCTGTACCTCGAAGGCCACGACCAGCACCGCGGCTGGTTCCACTCGTCGCTGCTCACCTCGTGCGCGATGTACGACCACGCGCCTTACAAGGGCCTGCTGACACACGGCTTCACGGTGGACGGCAAGGGCCGCAAGATGAGCAAGAGCGAAGGCAACGTGGTGGCACCGCAGGAAGTGTCGGGCAAGCTGGGCGCCGAAATCATCCGCCTGTGGTGCGCCTCGACCGACTACTCGGGCGACCTGGCCATCGACGACAAGATCCTCGCGCGTGTGGTGGACGCCTACCGACGCATCCGCAACACGCTGCGTTTTCTGCTGGCCAACGTCAGCGACTTCGATCCGGCCAAAGACGCCGTGCCGTTGGAGCAGATGCTGGAAATCGACCGTTACGCACTGAGCCGCGCGGCGCAGCTGCAGGCCGACATCCTGGTGCACTACGAGGTGTACGAGTTCCACCCGGTGGTCTCCAAACTGCAGATCTACTGCAGCGAGGACCTGGGTTCCTTCTACCTCGACATCCTGAAAGACAGGCTGTACACCACGGCGCCGAAGTCGCTGGCCAGGCGCAGCGCGCAGACCGCGCTGCACCAGATCACCCATGCGATGCTGCGCTGGATGGCGCCTTTCCTGAGCTTCACGGCAGAAGAAGCCTGGCAGGTGTTCGGCAGTTCGGAGTCCATCTTCATGGAAACCTATGCCGACCTGGCCGCGCCCGATGAGGCCCTGCTGGCCAAATGGACACGCATCCGCGAACTGCGTGATGCGGTCAACAAGGACATCGAGGCCCTGCGCGCCGACGGCAAGGTCGGCTCGTCGCTGCAGGCCAAAGTGACGCTGGAAGTCACGGCCGACGACCACGCATTGCTGGCCAGCCTCGGTGATGACCTGAAGTTCGCCTTCATCACCTCCGCTATTGATTTAATAGCTGGAGGCGCACAAACCATCAGGACCGAAGCCAGTTCCGCCGTCAAATGCGAACGCTGCTGGCATTACCGCGACGACGTGGGCCACGACGCTGCGCACCCGACGATTTGCGGGCGCTGCACCAGCAATCTCTACGGCGCGGGTGAAGACAGGAAATTTGCATGATGACACTCCCCCACACTCACTACGTTCGTTGCCCCCTGAGGGGGCGCTCAATGCCCTTCGGGCGGCCGGGCGGGCATTGATATGGCCACGACCACCTTCCGCACCACCTCCACCAGCTTGCTGCCCTGGCTGGGCCTGGCGCTGATCCTGCTGATTGCCGACCAGTTCACCAAGGTGCTGATCCTGGGCTACTACCAGCTCGGCGACGCGACCTATGTCACCAGCTTTTTCAACGTGGTGCGGGTGCACAACACCGGCGCTGCGTTCTCCTTCCTGGCCTCCGCGTCGGGCTGGCAACGCTGGTTCTTCACGGCCATCGGCATCGGGGCGGCGCTGTTCATCCTGTGGATGCTCAAGTCGCACGCGGGGCAAAAGCTGTTTTCCTTTGCACTGGCCTGTATTCTGGGTGGCGCGGTCGGCAATGTGATTGACCGCACGCTGCATGGCTATGTGGTCGACTTTCTGGACTTCCACTACGCCGGCTGGCACTTCCCGGCCTTCAACGTGGCCGACAGCGCCATCACCGTCGGGGCCATCTGCCTGGTGCTGGACGAACTGCTGCGCGTCCGGAAGGCGAAATAAGCGCTTCCTGCGCCTGCGCACCACCTGCCTGCAACTGGCAGCGTGGTGAAAAATGCACGACACCCGCCGCAAAGCGCCAGTCCTTCGCACACCGGCGTTATAGTGGTCCTCCACACTTATGAAGCATTTGTTGAATTTGCTGGCAGCCATCGCGCTGCTGGTCTGGGGCACCCACCTGGTTCGGACCGGCATCCTGCGCGTGTTCGGGGCCAACTTGCGCCACGTGCTGTCGCGCAGCGCAGGCAACCGATTCACCGCCGCCCTGTCGGGTCTCGGCGTGACCGCGTTGGTGCAGTCCAGCACCGCCACCTCGCTGATCGTTTCCTCCTTTGTCGGCCAGGGGCTGATCGCGCTGCCGCTGGCGCTGGCCGTGATGCTGGGCGCCGACATCGGCACCAGCCTGATGGCCGTGGTGTTCTCGTTTGACCTGTCGTGGCTTTCGCCCCTGCTCATCTTCACCGGCGTGGTGCTGTTCATCTCGCGCCAGACCACCAATGTCGGACGCTTCGGCCGCATCCTGATCGGCCTGGGGCTGATGCTGCTGGCGCTGCGCCTGGTGACGGACTCGACCGCGGTGCTGACCTCGAACGCCGCCGTCAAGGCCCTGCTGGGCACGCTCAGCAGCGACCTGCTGCTGGAGATCACGGTCGGTGCGGTGCTGGCCGTGGTGTCCTACTCCAGCCTGGCCATCGTGCTGCTGACGGCCACCCTGGCGGCCTCGGGCGTGATTCCGCTGGACGTGGCGCTGGGGCTGGTGCTGGGGGCCAACCTCGGCAGCGGCCTGCTGGCGGTGTTGACCACGGCCCGCTCCACCATCGAAGTGCGGCAGGTGCCGCTGGGCAACTTCCTTTTCAAGCTGCTCGGTGTCGCCGCGGCCGTGCCCTTTGTCGGCCTGTGGCTGCGCCATGTGCGGCCCTTTCTTGGCGAGGCGGCCACCACGGTGGTGCTGTTTCACCTGATGTTCAACGTGCTGGTCGGCCTGGTGTTCATCACATCGACGCAGGTGGTGGCGCGCTGGGTTGAAAAACTCCTGCCGCGTCCGGTCAAGGGCGGTGCCGCCGGTGGCCGGCCGCACCACCTGGATCCGACGGCGCTGTCCACGCCGTCGCTGGCCATCTCGTGCGCCGCCCGCGAAGCGCTGCACCAGGCCGACGTGGTGGAAAGCATGCTGATCGGCATGCTGGAAGTCATGCGCCACAACGACCTGCGGCTGGCCGAAGACCTGCGCAAGATGGACGACACGGTGGACGAACTGTATTCGGCCATCAAGTACTACCTGACCAAGATCTCGCGCGAGGCCCTGGGCGAGGAGGAAAGCCGGCGCTGGACCGACATCATCAGCTTCACCATCAACATGGAGCAGATCGGCGACATCATCGAACGCGTGCTGATCGACATCGAGGACAAGAAGATCAAGCCGGGCCGCAACTTCTCGGAAGCCGGCATGGCCGAGATCTGCGAGCTGCACCAGCGACTACTCGACAACCTGCGCCTGGGCATGAGCGTGTTCCTGAACGGCAATGTGCGCGATGCAAAAAAACTGCTGGAAGAAAAAGCGCGTTTTCGCGACCTGGAGCGCGCCTACGCCACCACCCACCTGGGCCGCCTGTCCGACCGCACCATGCAGAGCATGGAAACCAGTTCGCTGCACATCGATTTGATCAGCGACTTGAAACGCATCAACTCGCACATCTGCTCGATCGCCTACCCCATCCTCGACTCCGCCGGCGCCCTGGTGCCCAACCGCCTGCGCCAAAGCGCCTTCAGTGATTCAATCTCCCGCTGACCGGCAGGATATGCAGCGATGAACCCCGACGCCGACCAGCTCTGGCGCGCACCGCGCTGGGCACTGGCGGTGCTGCTGGCCCTGCTGGGCATGCTCGGGCCGTTTTCCATCGACACCTACATCCCGGCGTTTTCGGGCATTGCGCGCTCGCTGGGCGCCACGCCGGTCGAGATGCAGCAGACGCTGTCGGCCTACCTGTTCGGCTTTGCCTTCATGAACCTGTTCCACGGCGCGCTGGCCGACAGCTTCGGCCGCCGACCGGTCGTGCTGTGGGGCATTGCGATGTTCACCGTAGCCTCGGCCGGTTGTGCGCTGTCGCAAAGCATCGAGCAGCTGGTGTTTTTCCGGGCGCTGCAGGGCCTGTCCACCGGCGCCGGCATCGTGGTCTCGCGTGCCGTGATCCGCGACATGTTCCCGCCGGTGCAGGCGCAGAAGGTGATGAGCCAGGTGACGATTTATTTCGGCGTGGCGCCGGCGATTGCGCCCATCATCGGCGGCTGGTTGTTTGTGCACCTGAACTGGCATGCGATTTTCTGGTTCCTCACCGGCATCGGCGTGCTGCTCTGGACCGCCAACTACAAGCTGCTGCCCGAGACGCTGCACATCACGCAGCGCCAGCCCTTCAATGTGAAACACCTGATGCGCGGCTACTGGCAGCTGGGTTCGAGCGCGCGTTTTTTCCTGCTGGCGCTGGCCAGCGGCGTGCCCTTCAACGGCATGTTTCTGTACGTGCTGTCAGCGCCTGAATTCTTGGGTTCGCACCTGGGCCTGGCGCCGACGGAGTTTTTCTGGTTCTTCGTGTTGACGATTGCCGGCATCATGGCCGGCGCCTGGCTCAGCGGCCGCCTGGCCGGCAAGATTGCGCCCAAGCAGCAGATCCGTCACGGCTTTGTGATCATGCTGGTGATTGCGGTGCTCAACCTGGCGGCCAACCTGCTGTTCAAGGCCCATGTCTCCTGGGCGCTGTTTCCGATTGCGGTGTTTGCCTTTGGCTGGGCCCTGATGGTGCCGGTGGTGACGCTGCTGGTGCTCGACCTCTACCCCGAACGGCGCGGCATGGCCTCGTCGCTGCAGGCCTTTATCGGCTCGACCGCCAACGGCATTGTGGCCGGCGTGATCGCGCCGCTGATCATGCACTCCACCGTGGCGCTGGCGGCCGTGTCGCTGCTGATGATGGGCATCGGCCTGCTGGCCTGGCTGTACCTGCACCACCGCTGGCCGGAGATCGGCCGAATTTAAAGCCCCCACGCTCCGCCGCTGAGCGGGTCGCTGCCCCCCAAGGGGGCGCTGCGCCTGCGGGCCGGCAAAGCCGGACCCGCGGCCCCTGCTTGAAGGACAGCCACAGGCGCCTCCCAGCTCCGTTAGTCCTGAGCTTGTCGATTCGCTTACTGCGCGGATGAGCTGCCTGAGCGCAGGTCCAGCAAAGCTGCCTGAATCAGCGCGGCCTCACTGGTGAATTCGTTGGCGTGCATCCTGTCCAGCATCTCGCCGGCATCCATCAGCACGAAGCGTTCGACCTCGCCGTCCTGGTTCACCGGCACCTGCCCGTCCGGCACGGTGCAGTGGTACCAGTCGATGTGTTCGACCACGTAGCCGGCGCCGCGGCCGTCGTCGCAGGGACGGCGGATGTCGACATGGCCGCCGCGAACCATGCTCTGCAGCTGGTCCAGATGCAGGCCGGCCTCCTCCCAGGTCTCGCGCACCAGTGCCGTCGCCAGCGTGTCCTCGGCGGACACCATGCCACCCATCAAGGTGTCCCAGAGGCCGGGATCGTTGGGTTTGTCGAGGGCGCGCTGCTGCACCCAGAAACGGCCGTCCACGGTTTGCCCCACCAGATGCACGGCCTGGGTGGCGATGCCCAGCGGCCGGACCGCCGCGCGCTCCACCGTACCGAGGCGAACCCCCTGCTGATCGTTCACCGCGAGCTGCTCTCCGCGCCAGGCGCCAGCGAGGTCGGCCGCGTGCAGGGCGGCAGCCACGCGATTCAGGCCGGCCGTCACATCGCCCAGCAGGTGCCAGCCCGGCAGCCCATCGCGCTCTTCTTTTAATAGCTGCTTGCGTCCGTCCGGCAAGGGCTGGAGGTCGATTTGATGTAAAAAATCAGGCTCAACCGATCCGATCAGCGAGGCACCGGACCACAGCGGCACGCGCGGGCGCAAGGGCGGCTGAGCGGCGGCGGCGCGCTGGGCACGCAGCCAGCTCAGGTCAAAAGCCCGCGGGTTCCCCACCTTCGGTCACAGGGTCAGGATGGTGCAGCCGGTGGTCTTGCGCGCTTCCAGGGAAATATGCGCCTGTTGCACCTGGGCCAGCGGGAAGCGCTGGTCGATCTGGATGTTCACCTTGCCGCTGCTGACCATGGCAAACAGCTGGTCGGCCATGTCCTGCGTGCTTTCGCGCGTGGCAATGTGGGTGAACAGCGTGGGGCGCGACACATAAAGCGAGCCCTTGGCGGCCAGCAGGCCGATGTCCAGCGGCTCGACCTTGCCCGAGGCGTTGCCGAAATTGGCCAGCAGGCCAAACGGACGCAGGCAGTCGAGCGACTTGAGGAAGGTGTCCTTGCCGACCGAGTCGTACACCACCTTCACGCCCTGCCCACCGGTGATCTCCTTGACGCGGGCGACAAAATCCTCTTTCGCGTAATTGATGACAAAGGCCGCGCCCTGCGCTTTGGCCAGAGCACACTTGTCGTCCGACCCGGCCGTGCCTATGAGTTGCAGGCCCATGGCCCTGGCCCACTGGCAGGCGATCAGGCCGACACCGCCGGCCGCGGCGTGAAACAGCACAAAATCGCCGGCCTGCAAGCCGCCCTGCGGCTGGGTACGGTTCAGCAGGTACTGCACCGTCAGGCCCTTGAGCATCATGGCCGCGCCGGTCTCGAACGAAATGTCGTCGGGCAGCTTGCAGACACACTTGGCGGGCATCACGCGCAGCTCGCAATAACTGCCGGGGGGCTGGCTCGCATACGCCGCGCGGTCGCCGGCCTTCAGGTGCGTGACGCCCTCGCCGACGGCCTCGACCACGCCCGAGGCTTCCATGCCCAGCTGCAGCGGCATGGGCAGCTTGTACAGGCCGGCGCGCTGGTAGACGTCGATGTAGTTCAGGCCCACCGCCTTGTGACGGATGCGGATCTCGCCGGGCCCGGGTTCGCCGACAGTCACCTCCACCAGCTTGAGTTCTTCAGGTCCGCCGTTCCGGTCAATCTGGACGGCGAGTGAGGTGGTCTGGGCCATGGTGGTTTTCCTTGAATACGATGAAAGGGATGCGAAAAGAAGAATGCGGCCTGCATCCTGCCACGAATCACCAGGATGCGCTCGCCGCGGACGCGGCCGGCCCGGGCACCGGGCGGGTGTTCAGGCTTTCCTCAGCAATCCCGCCGCGTGCTGGGTACAGTCGCCGCATGACACCCGGCCTGAACCCTCGCACCGCCCTGCTGCTGATCATCCCGCCGCTGCTCTGGGCCGGCAATGCCGTGGTCGGGCGGCTGGTCAACCAGCTCGTGCCGCCGATCACGCTGAACTTCCTGCGCTGGGCGCTGGCGTTTGTGATCCTGCTGCCGCTGGCCGGCTGGGTGCTGCGCCGCCGCAGCGGCCTGTGGGCCCATTGGCGGCGTTTTGCGCTGCTGGGCCTGCTGGGCGTGGGCGCCTACAACGCGCTGCAGTACCTGGCGCTGCAGACATCGACCCCGCTCAATGTGACGCTGGTCGCGGCCAGCACGCCGGTGTGGATGCTGGGCATAGGCTGGCTGTGTTTTTCCCAGAAGGTGTCGCGGCGGCAGATCATGGGGGCGCTCCTGTCGATCGCCGGCGTGCTGGTGGTCCTGTCGCGCGGCCAGTGGTCCCTGCTGGCCCAGGTGCGGCTGGTGCCCGGCGACCTGTATGTGCTGCTGGCCACCATGGCCTGGGCGTTTTACAGCTGGCTGCTGGCCAAACCCGCGGAGCCGCCAGAGATACGCAACGACTGGGCGGCGTTCCTGATGGCGCAAATGATTTTCGGGCTGGGCTGGTCCGGCCTGTTCGCGGCCAGCGAGTGGGCCCTGACCGATGCCCACATCCGCTGGGGCTGGCCGCTGGCCGCCGCCCTGCTGTATGTCGCCCTCGGCCCGGCCATCCTGGCCTACCGCTGCTGGGGCGTGGGTGTGCAGCGCGCCGGTCCTGCGGTGGCGGGATTTTTCGCCAACCTCACGCCACTGTTTGCGGCCCTGATGTCGGCCGCCTTCCTGGGCGAGCTGCCGCACCTGTACCACGGGCTGGCTTTCGCGCTGATCGTGGGCGGGATTGTGGTGTCGGCGCGGAGATAAGGCGCAGGTTGACCCCCGATCTGACGCGCGCCACGCAGATGGCGACGGCGCCTAATTGAGTCGCGATAGCGTCAGCGCAAGCGCCGGAAAGTCCTGGTTGTTAATGCGCGTCGCGAGCTTGGTGCCTGTCATGGTACTGCCAGCCATCTCGAGCTCGTAAGTCATTGCGCTCCGATTGGCCTGCATTGCGCCGTCATTGGCGTACACAATGACAGTGATCCTGTCGCCCTGCCGGCTCCAGCGCGCCGGATATTTGTCCGCATAATTCGCAGCACCATCCCCCTGGATGATCAGCCTCGCGCGTTCACCAGCCTCGGTGACCACCTGCCAGATACCCACCGGCGTGGATTGCGCGACCGGTCGTTGAGGGGCAACGCTGGCAGGTAGCGCCGTCTCAACTTTCGTGTTCAAGGCCTGCTTGCCGGATCCAGGGCCGACACACTGGAAACTGCCGTCGGGCGAGTCCTTGATTTCGGATTTTCCAAAGCCGATACCGCCCTCACAGGCCGCATAGCGGTATTCCTGGATGCCGCTGGCCCGGGTAATTGAACCTGCTTCGATGTTGTTGGAGTGAGTGTAAAAACTGTTTCCCGCTGGCCCGTCCCCACACTTCTTTTTGGTGTACTTTTGCTCACCACACCAGACCACAAAAACCTTGTAGTTGCAGCTGTTCCTGAAAACAATGTCCTGCTTGTCGCGCGATGCGGAAACACATTCCATGGCACTCCGTCCGGGGTTGCCGGCCGCTGATGCGCCCGTCGCAAGCAAGGCCAGCAACAAGGCCAGCAGATATCGGTGCTTCATGGTTCTCTCCCCACAGTCCGCTTTTCGGAAAATTGGCCCTGCCCGGGCGAGGCCAACCACAGATTGGGAAGCTTAGATGCAGGGACCTGCCCGCGCCATCCCCGGAACAGGGGATGTGGAAAGTACACAGTGAAAGCCTGAATCTCCACAGTGCCCGCCTAACCCGTGGGCCCTGTGTCGATCGATTTACTTCGCCAGCCAGCCCAGGCTTTTGGCGTGCAGGCTCTGGATGTAAAGCCTGTCGGGTGTTTCCGTAACGCCGGTGGTTTCCGGGTAGGCCCCGCTGGGGTCCTGCAGGTCGGTGACGATTTTTCCGTCTTCCGTGAAGGCCATGACATGCCCGTAGGAAGGCGGAATGGGCCACATGGCACGCGGGAGCCACAGGGTGAGTTTGCGCAAAAAGGGCTGGTCCGCGAGTTTGTCGACCGTCGGGTTTCTGGGCTTGGCCAGGCCCAGCCATATCCTGCCGTCCAGGCCGCGCATGAGGTTGTCCGGGTAGCCGGGCAAATTATCCAGCAACACACTGGCTTGCGGACCCGGCCGCGCGACATCCAGGTCGCTGGCGTCGACGGATACTTTCCACACCCGGTACTTGCCAGTCTCCGCAACGAACAGCGTCTTGCCATCCTGACTCAGGGCAACACCATTGGCAAAACCCAGGCCCCGGGCAACCACACGCGTGACCTGGGTCACCGGGTCGAATTCCAGAATCCGCCCGGTCGAGGACTGCTCGAGAATGTCCAGCACACTGGCTTCAAACGTGCCGCCCCAGCGGGCCGGCGCAAAACGTGTGGAGGCATCGCTGACATAAATTTTCCCGTTGCCGGCCACGATGACCGCATCCGCATAACGAATCGGGTCGCTCCCGACTTTGTCGGTCAGCAGCGTGATCTTTTTGTCCGGACTGATGGACAGCAGGCCCTTGACCGCATCGGCCGCAATCAGATGCCCAGCGGCGTCAAAGTCAAACCCCAACACCCTGCCTCCGGTGTTGGCAAACACCTCCCGCGCGCTGCCGTCCGGGGCCATGCGCAGGATGGTGCCGCTGACAACAGTCACATACAGCTTGCCGTCCCTGGCCATCACCACATGCTCTGGGCCTTCTTCGGCACCCAGCGAAATCATCTGCAGACCCGCCAGCTTGTTGTTGACCGCGTGCGGTCCGGTGTAGCCGGGGGCCGTGCTTGCGTTCCAGCGGACAGGCTCTATCGGTACTGGCCACCAGCTCAGGTAAGCACCGGTCACCGCCATAATCAGGACCAGGATCAACGCTGCCTTTTTCATAGGCTGGACTATAGCCTTGAGCGCAGCCGTCGACCGACAGGGCCTTGCTTCGCCGACAGGTCCGCAAATGGCCAGTGGCGGCCGGAAGACCGGGCATGATGCGTGTTTCCAGAGAACAGGCACCCATGGCACCCCCGCTTCCCCGCTCCCTGCTGGCCCTCACCGGGTCCAACCTCGCGGCACAGTCGGCCGAGCAACTGAGTCTGGCGGCGGTGCCCATCGTCGCCGTCCTGGTCCTGGGCGCCGGGCCCGGCGACATCGGCTTGCTGGCGACCGCCCAGACGCTGCCCTTTCTGCTGCTATCGATTCCCCTGGGCCTGCTGGCCGACCGCACCTCGCGGCGCCGCCTGATGGTGTGGGCCGAGACCCTGCGCGCCCTGGCCTTGTTCGGCCTGCTGGCAGCCGTGATGTCCGGCCAGCTCTCCATCGGCTTGCTGGCCGTGCTGGGCTTTCTGGGTGCCGTCGGCACCGTGGGTTTCAGCGTCGCTGCGCCTGCCCTGGTGCCCGCGCTGGTGCCGCGTGAAGCCCTGGCGCGAGCCAACGGCCGGCTGGAACTCGCCCGAAGTGCCGCGTTTGCTGCCGGGCCCGCGCTGGGCGGGGCGCTGGTCACTTGGGCCGGCGCACCTGCTGCGTTTGTGCTGGCCGCCGTGTTGTCAGTCTCTGCGGTGGTTCTGCTGCTGCAGCTGGTGGAGCCGCCGCGCGCGCCAATGGCCAGGCGTCACCCGCTGCTCGACATTCGGGACGGCGCGCACTGGGTCTGGCGCCATGCGCTGCTGCGGCCCATTTTTCTGACGGCTGTGGCCTGGAACATTTCCTGGTTTGTCCTGCAGGCCGCGTACGTGCCCTACGCCATCCGGCTGCTCGGCCTGAGCGCCGCGGCCGTCGGCATGACACTCGCCGCGTATGGCGCCGGTATGGTGGTGGGCGCGCTGCTGGCCCCGCACCTTGTTGCGAAGCTGCCCTTCGGCCGGGCGATTCAACTCGGTCCGGCCGTCTCGGTGCTGGCGGCGCTGACCATGGTCGCCACACTCGCCCTTCCGTCCGGCGTGTTGGCGGGCGTGGCGTTTTTTCTTTTCGGCGCCGGCCCGATTGTCTGGACCATCACGTCCACGACCTTGCGGCAAACCGTCACCCCCGGCGCCATGCTGGGGCGTGTCTCGGCGATTTTTCTGGCGGCCAATACCGGGGCCAGACCCATCGGCGCCGCCCTGGGCGGTTTCGTGGGCGCGACCTGGGGCGAACCCGCCTGCCTGGTGCTGGCCCTCGCGGGGTTCGCCGTGCAGGCGTGGATTATTTTTGGCTCGCAAGTCAGGGTGCTGCAGCGCCTGCCCCAACCAGCAGGCTGACAAACGTGCCAGCCAAAAGCGTCAGTCAGGTCCGATGTGAACCCGGACATGCACCCACACAAGGCACGCCGCTATGCAGTGCACGGACGGGTCCGCGCTCCGGGAACCGCGGAAGTTGCGAAGGAACGCCCTCTGCGGATCAGGATCAATAAGTCCCGGGGTAAGCCCCGCCGTCGGCCAGGACGTTCTGCCCCGTCATGTAAGCGGCATGCGTGCTACACAGGAAGGCGCAGATCGCACCGAACTCGTCAGGCGTGCCAAAGCGACCAGCGGGAATTTGCGCCTGTTGCGCGCGGCGGATCTCTTCGACACTCTTGCCGGACTTTTCAGCAGCGGCACGCACGGTGGTGGCGATGCGGTCAGTGTCGAACTTGCCCGGCAGCAGGTTGTTGATCGTGACCCCCTGGGCCGCCAGTTTGGTACGCGCCACGCCAGCGACAAAACCCGTCAGCCCGCTGCGCGCACCGTTGCTCAAGCCCAAAATATCAATCGGCGCCTTCACCGAGCTGGAGGTGATGTTGATGATGCGGCCAAAACCGCGCGCCGCCATGCCGTCGACCGTGGCCTTGATCAGCTCGATCGGGGTCAGCATGTTGGCGTCCACGGCCTTGATCCAGGCGTCGCGGTCCCAGTCGCGGAAGTCGCCCGGTGGCGGACCGCCGGCGTTGGTCACCACGATGTCGAAATCCTTGCGCACCGCGAAGACCGCCGCGCGGCCTTCCACGGTTGTGATGTCCGCCGCAACAAACTGTACGCTGGCGCCCGCCGGTCGGGCGCTATCAGCTATCAATTTTGCAGCAGTCGCTTCCAGCACCTCGGCGCCGCGCGCGACGATCAGCACGTTCACGCCTTCGCGCACCAGCGCCTGGGCACAGCCCAGACCAAGGCCCTTGCTTGCGCCGCACACCAATGCCCATTTGCCTGCAATACCTAAATCCATAATAATTTCCGCTTCTTCGTTGAAAGTTGATGGGCCATGATACTGAGTAAATCCAAGCGCGTTCACTGGCTGGGCTCTTGCGCCCTCCTGCTGGCCAGCGCCCTGGCCCATGCGCAACCCGAATCAGTGCTGGTCAAGCGAACCACTGAATTGCGCGAGGCGCCGGGGGAAACACCGCGCAGCGTGGCCCCGCTGGCGGCGCGCACGCCAGTCACGCGCTCGGGCGCGCGCCAGGGCGCGTGGATCCAGGTGCGTACCGCCGAAGGCGCCAGCGGCTGGGTCCACATGTTCGACGTGGCCCCGGCCAGCAGCGTCGCGGCGCCCAGCGCCGGCGCCAATGCGCTGCGCGGCCTGACCAGCTTTTTCAACAAGGGTAGCGCCCAGGGCGGCGCCACCACCGCCACGTCTACTGTGGGCATACGCGGGCTGGGCGCGGAAGACCTGGCGCGCGCGCAACCCAACATGGCAGCGGTGGCGCAAGCCGACACGCTGCGCATGGATGCCGACCAGGCCCGCCAGTTCGCCAGCGCGGCAGCACTCCGCAGCCGGCCGGTGGACGCCCTGCCCGAGCCGGCGCCGCTGCAAAACAGCAACCCAGCGGTCAATAACAACAACTAGAACGGGAGCCGCCCATGAACCTGCCACACCGCCTCCCGCAACCGGCCTGGCTGCCGCCGCTGGCGCTGGCCGCCGGTCTGGCCTGCATGCCGGCGCACGGCCAGGACGCCGGCAAGGCCCTGAACCTGCTGGGCTCCTTTCTGCGCCAGGCCGCCCCTGCCGAAGCGCCGGCGCCCGCCCAGCCGGCCTCGCCCGGCGGACTGCTGGGAAACATGCTGGGCACCGGCTTCGCGCCGGCCGGCGCTGGCCAGGCATCCCGCGCCGGCGACCTGATCGGCCTGCTGGCGCAGTCGCTCGAGCAGATCGACGAGCCAAAGGAAATTGAAATCGGCCGCCAACTGGCCGCCGTGCTGCTGGGCAGCAAGCCGCTGCACCCCGACATGGCGCTGCAGCGTTACGTCAACCAGCTGGGGCGCTGGATCAGCCTGCAGTCCTCGCGGCCGCACCTGCCCTGGACCTTCGTGGTGCTGGACGATGCCGGCTTCAACGCTTTCGCCGCGCCCGGCGGTTATGTGTTCGTGACCAAGGGGCTGGTTGAACGTGTTGCCGACGAGGCCGAGCTGGCCGGCATCCTGGCGCATGAAATCACCCACGTGACCGCCAGACACCACCTGCAGGCGATTGCCAAAACCGCGCGGGCCGGCCTGCTCACGCAGGTCATCGGCTCGCAGGTCAAGGGCGAACTGGCGGGCGCGGTGTCGGCCCAGTTTCTCAACCTGGGGCGCGACCTGTATTCGCGCGGTCTGGACCAGACCGATGAATTCGATGCCGACCGCAGCGGTGTGGCGCTGGCCGCACGCGCCGGTTTTGACCCTTACGGGCTGGTGGCCGTGTTGCAGCAGCTGCGCACCGCGACGCCCGACAACCCGCTGTTTGCCTTGTCGCTGAGCACCCACCCGCCGGCGCAACAGCGGCTGGACCTGCTGGAGCAGGCCATGGGCAACCGCATGGACGGCCTGAGCGGACAGCAGGTCATCACCGTGGCCCAACGCCTGGAAGGCCTGGCGGCCGCACGCACGGCCAGAAGTGCAGATGTGCCAGCGGTCACAGCGCCGCCTGGGCGACGGATACCGGCGAAAAAGTAAGTGCGGTTTTTTCAGCATTCGGACTAAGGTGGACTATGGGTCGAACCGCCCTTACTACCGTTTGGGCTGAGCCTGTCGAAGCCTGTGCAAGCCCGCGCGGCTGTGGGTCTTCAGGCAGGCCGGGTCTCGCCCCGGCGGGCGAGACACTTTGTCTTTGCTTCGCCAAAGAAAAGTACCCAAAAGAAAGGCGACCCGATGGTCTGGGTCCCCTGCGCTGCGCTTCGGGGCAACCTGTGGTGCTTGACAAAAGCGGGGTCTCGCTCGAACTCGGCTTCGCCTCAAACAATCGCGAGCCCTTGATCCGCTTTTGCCTGCGCTCCTCGGCCCAGCCCGACGGGTGGGGGAAGCGAATACGGATACGGGGAGACATGACGCGCACAGCGCGTCATGTCGGAGTCAAGCGGCCGTTGTGTTTGCACGCGGTCGCAGCACACGCAGCCAAATGAGTCCCCCTCCATCGCCCAGCGGGGCGAGGGCAGGGGCTAGGGGTGGGAGTGGGGAGTTGTGCCTACTGTCCAGAGCGAACCGGGAACGCAGCGTGACGCAAAAGCCGAACGAATATCACTTGCCCCCACGGCTGAACACGAAGATGCCGGCGATCACCAGCACCGTGCCGGCCGCTACCCAGGCGGTGAACGGCTCCCCGAGAATCAGCACGCCCATCAAGATGGTGGACATCGGGCCGACCATGCCGGTCTGCGCGGCCAGGCTGGCGCCTATTCGCTCAATGGCCATCATCACCATCAGCACCGGAGCCGCCGTGCACAGCGTGGCATTGAGCACCGAGAGCCAGATCACCTCGGGCGCAACCGCCGCAGCGCTGAGCGGCCTGAGCAGCAGGAACTGCAGGATGCAGCACAGGCAGGCGACCGTTGTGGCCAGCCCCACCAGTCGCAAGGCGCCCAGGCGCTTGACCATCTCGCCGCTGTAGACCAGGTAGAGCGCATAACTGACGGCGCTGAGAAACACCAGCAGCGCGCCCCAGGCGGCCTCCGGCCCCAGCAGGGTGATCTCGTGGCCGAAGACCAGCACCACGCCGCTGTAGCTGATGGCCATACCCATGATTTG
Source organism: Polaromonas sp. AER18D-145 (assembly GCF_002379095.1). GTDB lineage: Bacteria > Pseudomonadota > Gammaproteobacteria > Burkholderiales > Burkholderiaceae_C > Polaromonas. The sequence continues at coordinate 42,542 of NZ_NBZV01000013.1, read as the reverse complement.
CGGCGCGCTGATCCGCCTGCGGTACAGCACCAGGCCCAGCAGCAACACCAGCGTGGGATTGAGGTAGAGGATCAGCCGCTCCAGCGAGGCGCTGATGTAGGCGAGCCCGGCGAAGTCCAGGAAACTCGCCAGGTAATAACCGGTGAAACCGAGCCAGAGCACGCCCAGCCAGTCCTTGCGGGTCAGGGCCGCCTTGCCCCGGCTGGCCCACCAGGCCATCACGGCAAATATCGGCAGCGCAAACAGCATGCGGTACATGATGAGCGTGACCGCATCGACGCCGTAGCGGTAGGCGAGCTTGACGATGATCGCCTTGCCGCTGAAGGCGATCGCGCCGAACGTCGCCAGCAGCAAGCCGGACGCTATGCTTTTAGTAGCTGCCTGCGCCCGTGGATTCTGGGCTGTAAGTGCTTTTTGCTCTGAACTTCTGGACAAGAGAAAATTTTAGAAACCGACGGCCTGGCCGTCGCGCCGGCTGTCGCTGGCCGCCACATACCCTTCGACCTTCGGATCGCCGGCGCGGCAGATGAACTGGCCCGCGCCGAAGTCCTGGTAGGAGTCGTTGATGACTTCCATGCGGTGGCCGCGGTCCGCCAGGCCCTGCACGGTTTGCGGGTTCATCGACGCTTCGACATTGATTTCAAAGCCGGCGTTGTAGCGCCAGCGCGGCGCATCACAGGCGGCCTGCGGGCTCTGTTGGTAGTCGAGCATGCGCACCAGCGTCTGCATGTGGCCCTGGGGCTGCATGTTGGCGCCCATCACGCCGTAACTCATCACCGGGAGGGTTACGGAGGGCTGGAGAGGGGCCCCTTCAGGGGATCGGAACCCGGAGTGGCCCTCGGGGCCCGACACCAGATGCTTGACGCTTTCCCACTGGGCATCGGAGGGGCCGACCGTTTTCGTGAGGAAGGCCGGGATGATGGTGTGGAAAGGCCGCTTGCCCGGCGCCACCTGGTTGACGCCGGCCTGCAGGCTGAAGGCGTGGCCGCGGTTTTGCAGGCTGATGCCGAACTCGGGCTCGACACAACCCGAGCCAAACCCCATGTAGTTGCTCTGGATGAAGCTGACCATCATGCCGTCTTCGTCGGCCGCGGTGAGGTAAATGGTGCCGCCCTTGACCGGGTTGCCGGCGCCGAAGTCCTGCGCTTTTTTCATGTCGATGAGTTTGGCACGGGAGGCGAGGTAGCTGTCGTCGAGCATTTGATCGACGCTCACCTCCATCGACGATGGCTCCGCCACGTATTTGTAGACGTCGGCAAAAGCCAGCTTCATCGCCTCGATCTGCAGGTGCTGCGAATCCACGCCGTCGACCGCCAGGCCGGCCACATCGAACTTGTCGAGGATGCCCAGCGCAATCAATGCCGAGATGCCCTGGCCGTTCGGCGGAATCTCGTGCAGCGTGTGGCCGCGGTAGTCCTTGCCGATGGGCTTGACCCACTCCGGCTGGTAGGACGCAAAGTCTTTGGCCGTGAGGCTGCCGCCGTTTTGTGCAGAGAATTTTTCAATCGCCTGCGCGATCTCACCGCCGTAATACGCCGCACCCTTGCTCTGGGCAATGGCCCGCAGCGCCCTGGCCGCGGCCTTGAACCGGAACAGCTCGCCGACATTGGGCGCGCGGCCCCAGGGCAGAAAGGACTGGGCAAAACCGGGCATCGATTTCAGTTCATTGGTAGCGGCCGCCCACTTCTGCTGAACCACCGGCGGCAGCAGGTAGCCCCGCTCGGCAATCTCGATCGCGGGCTCCATCAGGTCGGCAAACGGCAGCCGGCCAAAACGCTCGCTCATGGCCACCCAGCCGGCGACGGCACCGGGCACGGTCACCGAATCAAGACCGCGCTTGGGCGGGGTGGCGGCGCTGTCGCCGTATTTGCGCTTGAAGTAGTCCGGCGTCCAGGCCTGCGGTGCGCGGCCCGAGGCATTGAGGCCATGCAATTCCTTGCCGTCCCACAAGATGCAGAAGGCGTCACTGCCCAGACCGTTGCTGACCGGCTCGACGATGGTCATGGCAGCGGCAGCGGCAATGGCGGCATCCACCGCGTTGCCGCCCTTGAGCAGCATGCGCAGCCCGGCCTGTGCGCCCAGCGGGTGCGAGGTGGACACCACATTGCGGGCAAACAGGGGAATGCGGGTGGAGGTGTAGGGATTGCTGTAGTCGAAGTTCATGAATGGCTCTGGAAATGGGAGGGCTGGCGCCAAGCCCTGGCGCCGGTTAAACGCTGTCAGTCGGTGGTGATCTTGCGTTCGGAAATGATTTTTTTCCACTTGGCGTTGTCGGTCCTGACCATCGCCGCAAAAGCCTGCGGCGTGCCGCCGGTGGGCTCGGCGCCCAGCCGGGCAAAACGCTCTTTGACGTCGGGGTCGGCCAGGGCCGCATTGACCGCCTGGTTCACCCGGGCCGTTAGTTCGGCGTTCAGGCCTTTGGGGCCGTACACGCCGAACCAGGTCACGGACTCGAAGCCCGGCAGGACCTCGGACACCGTCGGCAGATCAGGCGCGAGCGCGGTGCGCTTGAGGCTGGTCACCGCCAGGGCGCGCAGCTTGCCATCCTTGACATGCGGCATGCCGGTGACAAAGGAGTCGAACAGCACATCGAGCTTGCCGCTGATCAGGTCCGGCATGGCCAGCGCCGTGCCCCGGTAGGGAATGTGAAGAATGAAGGTGCCGGACTGCGCCTTGAAGTACTCGGTGGTCAGGTGCACGATGGTGCCGTTGCCGCTGGACGCGTAGTTCAGCCGCCCCGGATTTTTCCGCGCATGGGCTATGAACTCTTGCATGCTCCTGGCCGGCGAGGAGTTGGGTACCAGCACGACATTGGGCGAACTGGCGACGTAGGCGATCGGCGTGAAATCCGCCTCGGCGTTGTAGGGGATTTTCGGGTTGATGGCCGGCCCGATGCTGTGGGTGCTCGAGGTCGCCAGCAGCAGCGTGTAGCCGTCCGGCGTGGCCTTGGACGCGGCGTCGGCGCCTATGGTCCCGCCGGCGCCCGGCCGGTTGTCGACCACCACGGTCTGCCCGATTTTTTCACCGAGCTTCTGCGACAGCGCGCGCGCCAGGATGTCGGTGGCGCCACCCGCCGGGAAAGGCACGATCATGCGGATCGGCCGCGCGGGGTAAGCCGCCCCGGGAGCCGCCGCTGAAGTCTGCGCCGCGGCAGGCAGGGCCGCTGCAACAACGCTGGCCGCCGTCAGAAAAATGATATGTCTACGTTTCATTTCGCCATTGTGCAACGGTTTTCGGGATAGCAGGGTTCGGACAGTTTCACTCAAAAAAAACGGCACCCGAGGGTGCCGTTGGGGCCTGTCGCCGAGGGGTCAGTCCTCGACAAAAGCCTCTTCACGCTTGTTCTTGACCGCCGGCAAAAGCACGATCACAAGCAGCAGCGCCCCGGCGGCAAGCAGGCCGGCAGACAGCGGACGGGTCACAAACACGCTCCAGTCGCCGCGCGAGAGCAGCAGCGCCCGGCGCAGGTTTTCTTCCATCATGGGGCCCAGGATGAAGCCCAGCAGCAGCGGCGCAGGCTCAGCCCCGAGCTTGATGAAAACATAACCAATCACACCGAAAATCGCCACCATCCAGATGTCCCAGGTGTTGTTGTTGGTCGAATACACGCCAATCGCGCAGAACAGCACAATCGCAGGAAACAGCAGGCGGTAGGGAATGGTCAGCAGCTTGATCCAGATGCCGATCAGTGGCAGGTTCAGGATCACCAGCATGGCATTGCCGATCCACATCGAGGCAATCAGGCCCCAGAACAGCTCGGGGTTGCTGGTCATGACCTGCGGGCCAGGCTGGATGTTGTGGATGGTCATCGCGCCCACCATCAGCGCCATCACGGCGTTGGGCGGAATGCCCAGCGTCAGCAGCGGGATGAACGACGTCTGTGAGCCGGCGTTGTTGGCAGATTCAGGAGCGGCCACACCGCGGATGTTGCCCTGGCCAAATGGCACTTCACCAGGACGGCCCTTGATCTTCTTCTCCAGGGTGTAGGCGGCAAAGGCCGACAGCAAGGCGCCACCGCCGGGCAGGATGCCGAGGGCCGAACCCAAGGCCGTGCCGCGCAACACGGCCGGGGCCATGTCCTTGAAATCCTGCTTGGTGGGGAACAGCCCCGTCACACTGGCCGTGAAGACTTCGCGCTCATGCTCGGGCTGGGACAGGTTGCTGATGATCTCACCGTAACCAAACACACCCATGGCGATCACGACAAAACCGATGCCGTCGGTCAGTTCAGGCACATCAAAGCTGAAACGCGCCACGCCGGAGTTCACGTCGGTGCCGATCAGGCCCAGCAGCAGCCCCAGCACAATCATGCCTACCGCCTTGAGCAGCGAGCCCGAGGCCAGCACCACGGCGCCGATCAGGCCCAGCACCATCAGGGCGAAATACTCGGCCGGGCCGAACTTGAAGGCCAGTTCGGTCAGCGGCGGCGCAAACGCCGCGATGATCAGCGTGCCCACGCTGCCGGCAAAAAACGAACCAAGTCCGGCAGCGGCCAGCGCCGGCCCCGCTCGACCCTTTCTGGCCATCTGGTAACCGTCGATACAGGTCACCACAGACGACGACTCGCCCGGCAGGTTCACCAGGATGGCGGTGGTCGAACCGCCGTACTGGGAACCGTAATAAATGCCGGCCAGCATGATCAGCGCGGACACCGGTGGCAGCGCATAGGTGGCCGGCAGCAGCATCGCGATGGTGGCGACAGGGCCGATGCCCGGCAGTACGCCGATCAGCGTACCCAGAACGCAGCCAAAAAAGGCATACATCAGGTTGATCGGCGTGAATGCCACGCTGAAACCCAAGGACAAATTTGTAATCAGATCCATTTTATTTTCCTTAGCCCGTGATGAAGGACGGCCACACCGGGAACTGCAGCTTCAGCGCCAGAACAAAGGCGATGTAGCTGCCGACGGCCAGCACCGTCGCGAGGATCAAGGTGGTCTTGAATTTCCAGCCGGCTTCCGCCATGCTGGCAATGAAGGTCAGGGCGTAAATCGCCACAATCATGCCGAAGGCCGGGAACTTGATGGCGGGCAGGCCCGCCAGCAGGATGCCAAACACGACGTTGGCGGAAATCACGAAGATAAGCGGCTTCCAGGCAATCTTGCCGATCTTGCCGCCGCCCTCGGTTTCAACCACCAGTGCGGTGAAGGTGATCGCGGCGCCAATGACGGCCAGCAACACACCCAGCATCAGCGGGAAGTAGCCGGGGCCCATGCGCGCGCCCGTACCGACGTTGTAAGTACTGGCGCCCCATGCGAATGCGCCTCCGACGGCCATGAACATCAGGCCGCAAAAAAAGTCTTTCTGACTCTTGATATTCACGGTTTGTCTCCTCTAACTAAAGAATGAATCGCTGGATTGTGCATGTAATTGCCCCTGAAGGGGATGTGGCTTTCACTTACGCAAAAAAGCGGCAGAAAAAATCCGCCTGTCCCGGCCGGGACAGGCTTCAGGCCATGGGCGGCGTCGTGGAAAGGATTTCCTCGATGGTGGTCAGGCCTTCAGCCACCTTGAGCGCGCCCGCCAGCCGCAGCGGCCGCATGCCGTCGGCCACGGCCTGGCGCCGCAGCGCGTCGATGCTGGGCTCTTTGGTGACCTTGTCCTTGAAGGCCTCGGTCACCGTCAGCAGTTCATACAACCCCATGCGGCCCAGGAAGCCGGTCATGCGGCAATCAACACAGCCGGCCGGCTTGTAAGGCTGATAGGCACCGTTGATCTGCCAGGGCTTGACGATTTCCGTGAGCGTTTCGCGCGAACTGCCTTCGTCTTTTTCGCGGCACTGCGGACACAGCGTGCGCACCAGCCGCTGCGCCAGCACACCCAGCAAGGTGGCGTTGATCAAATAGGAGGGGACGCCGAGTTCCATCAGGCGCGACACCGCCGAAGGCGCGTCGTTGGTGTGCAGCGTGCTGAAGACCAGGTGCCCGGTCAGTGCCGCCTGCACCGCCATTTCCGCGGTCTGCAGGTCGCGGATCTCGCCGACCATGATGATGTCCGGGTCCTGCCGCATCAGCGCGCGCAGGCCTTCCGGGAAATCGAAATCGAGGTGCGCCTGCACCTGGGTCTGGTTGAAGGCCGGCTCGATCATCTCGATCGGGTCTTCGATGGTGCTGACGTTGACCTCTTCGGTGGCGATGCGTTTGAGCGTCGAATACAGCGTGGTGGTTTTGCCCGAGCCGGTCGGCCCGGTCACCAGCACGATGCCATAGGGCCGCTTGACGAGCTGCTCCCAGCGCGTCGCGTCATGCTGGGAAAAGCCCAGTGCGTCGAGGTCCTTGACGGTGGTGTCGGGGTCAAAAATCCGCATCACCATTTTTTCGCCGAAGGCCGTCGGCAAGGTGGACAGCCGCATTTCGATTTCGTCGCCGCGCGGGTTGCGGGTCTTGATGCGGCCGTCCTGCGGCCGGCGCTTCTCGACCACGTCCATGCGGCCCAGCAGCTTGATGCGTGCCGTCATCGCGTTATGCACCCCCATGGGCAACTGGTAAACCGGGTGCAACACGCCGTCGATGCGAAAGCGGATCACGCCCTGGTCGCGCCGCGGCTCCAGGTGAATGTCGCTGGCGCGTTGGTCAAAGGCGTATTGCCAGAGCCAGTCCACCACCTGCACCACGCCCTGGTCGTTGGCGTCGAGCTGCTTGTTGGTTTTGCCCAGCTCCACCAGTTGCTCGAAACTGGCGGCGCCGGCGTTGCCGCCGGCCTTCATGGCCGCCTTCACCGACTTGGCCAGCGCGAAAAACTCGGCGGTGTAGCGGGCAATTTCCAGCGGGTTGGCCACCACCAGGCGCACGCTGCGCTTGGCCTGGCGTTCGACCTCGGAGACCCAGTCGGTGACGAAGGGCTCGGCGGTCGCCACCACCACCTCGGACGGAGTGACCTGCACCGGCAGCACCTTGTGGCGTTCGGCATACACGGCCGACATGGTGTCGGCCACCTTGCCCACGTCCACCTTCAGGGGGTCGATGCGCAGGTAGCCCAGGCCGGCCCGGCCAGCCAGCCACTGGGAAATGGTTTCAATGTCCAGCGGCTTGCCGTCGGACACGCGGGTCATGCTGACGCTGGCCAGCCGGATCAGCGGATGCTGCGCGCTCTGGACCTGCGAGCAACGCGCAATCGTGCGTTGCGCCTCGGCCGCCGAGATCAGCCCGTCGTCACTGAGCCACTCCACCAGCCGGCGCCAGTCCAGCGGCCCGGCCGGCGCGGCGGACCGGGTGGTGGATTCAGGGGGGTGTTTGGGAGGCACGGCAGCACGCATGCAGGCACTTTAACTGATCACCCCCTTGCGACGGAGAACTTCTCGGGGAACTCTCAAAAAACGGGTTTGAACAGCCTCAGCCACTTTTTGGCGGGCAGGCCGAAGCGGGACTCGATCACCTCGGCCCGTTGCGAAAGCTCCGTCCGCTCGGGCCGGGTCGGCTCACGTTGCGCCGCCACGACGGTGTTGCCCTCGCGCGTCGGCTTGAAGGCCCAGACGGATTCGGGGCCGAAGACCTCGGCGATTTTTTCCAGCGAGCTGATGTAGCTGGAGTCGCGCCCGAACAGGTTGACCGTCATGACGCCGTCCTCGCTGAGCAGCTCGCGGCAATCCGCGTAGAAGTCCGCGCTGTCGAGCACAGGCGCGGCCGCTTCGTGGTCGTACAGGTCCACCTGCAGCGCGTCCACGGTGCCGTGGTGCGCCGCCTTGCGGATTTCCTGCGCGGCGTCGGCCAAGATGACCTTCAGGCGCAGGTCATCGGCGGGCAGCTTGAACCACAGCCGGCAGGCGGCCAGCACCTGCGGGTTGAGCTCGATGGCCGTGGTTTTCATCTTCAGTTTCTTGTAGCAGAACTTGGTCAGCGCTGCCGACCCCAGGCCCAGTTGCATCGCGTGTCGCGCAGCCACCGTGCCGGATTCGGCAAGCAGCAGCCAGACCATCATGCGCTGGACATATTCCAGCTCGATGTCGAACGGTTTGTCCAGCAGCATGGAGCCCTGCACCCACTGCGTGCCCAGGTGCAGGTAGCGGACGTCGCCGTAATCGGAAAAATTCACCTCGGGCAGTTCTGCCTGTGGAAGCTTGTTGAGGTTGATGCTGGTTTCTTTGCGGGCCATCGGGTCAATCGGTCAATCTGTGTTTTTCAAATACGTCGCGCCAGGCAGCGAGTTTGCGCTCAAACGTCCAGGAGGCATTCGCCGGGCTGGTGGACGGTAATTGATAAAACGCGATGGCGGTCTCGCGGCATTTCGCCGCCGGGCCGCCCCAAGGCGAAATAGCCCCCTCAGGGGGCTGCGCAGCACACGAAGTGGCAAGCGTGGGGGCAATTTTTCGGGCATGTTTGAAACTCTCGCCGCCGTTGTGGGCGATGACTTCCAGCGCCGGGCACTGTTGCAGCATCTGCGCGAAATCGTTGACCACCGGCTGGCGGATGCGGCTGTCCAGGCTGCCCTCGCGTTCGCAGGCGGCATACACGTCCCAGACGCCCAGTTGCCTGTCGAGCAGCCATTCGCTACGACTTTGATAGCTGTCTACGCCCACTGGTATTGGGCTGGAGGGCCAAATCGCTTGCAGAATTTTCCAGAACTGGTTTTGCGGATGGCCGTAGTACTGCTGCGCGGCCAGCGAGGCCACGCCGGGGAAACTGCCGAGGATGAGCACACGGGTCCGGCGGCTGACCAGCGGCGCCAGACCGGTCAGCATGCCGACAGGGCCTGCAGCCCGGGCAGGGCCGCGCCGGCGTTGGCCGTGGTCGCCAGCGCCAGGGCATCGAGCGTCATGCCACGCAGTTCAGCCACCACCGCGGCGATGCGCGGCAACTCGGCCGGCTCGTTGCGCCCCTGGGCTTGGCCCCCGCCGCGCTGCTGCGCCGTGGCGTACAGCCAGTGCGGCGGAATGTCCGGCGAATCGGTTTCCAGCACCAGTGCCTCCAGCGGCAATTCGGCCGCCAGGCGCCTGAGCTGCCGCGCCGGCTCAAAAGTGACGGCCCCGCCAAAACCGAGCTTGAGGCCCAGCTTGAGGAATTCATCGGCCTGTTGCCGGCTGCCGTTGAAAGCGTGCGCAATGCCGCGCCAGCCGTCCTGCGGCGCGAGCTCGCGCAGGTGCTTGAGCAGTTTGTCGGCGGAGCGGCGCACATGCAGGATCACCGGCAGGCCGTGCTTGCGTGCCAGCAGGAGCTGCTCGCGGTAGAAATGCTCCTGGCGCTCGCGCAAAGGGCTTTGTGTCAGGGCCGGCACAAAATAATCGAGCCCGATTTCGCCCACCGCAACCAGCCGGGCGTCGGTTTTTCGCAGGGCGAGTTCGGCATCGAGCGCGGCCAGATCGCCCTCCTGTGCCTGGCCGACAAACAAGGGGTGGATGCCCAGCGCATAACTGTCCCCAAAATCGTGCGCCAGTGTACGCACGGCCGCAAAGTCAGCCACCCCGACCGCCGGCAACACACAATGCGCCACGCCGGCGGCCGCCGCCCGCGCCCGCACGGCGACACGGTCCTTGTCGAATTCGGCGGCATCGAGGTGGCAATGGGTATCTATCCAGTGAGGCATTTCTCCATGATGCCTGATCGCCCGCCAGCCGCGATGACCCCACGGATGCCTGAAGAATATGCAGGGTTGCGCCAGACGTGATACCGTGCAATCGTCAGTCCAAAAATCCCGGAAAAACCCTTTTCACAGGTGACACGGATGCGCAGGCCAGCCCTCTACAGCAGCTCCAGCAGACCCCCTCCCGCGGAGGCGCCAGGGCAGCAGGCGCAAGCCGGGCAGGTCCTTGCGCCTGCCCCCCGAACACGTTTCTTCTCGCTGTCCAACCCGCGCCTGCTTTGGACCGCGCTGGCCGTGATGGCGCTGTTGCTGGCCCTCAGCCTCTCGCTGGCGCTGCGGCCGCAGCCACGCAAGCTGACGCAGGCCGACATCAACGCCGCCGTCCTGAAAACGCTGGAAACCACCCAGTTGCCCTCGGCCGTTGCCAAGGCCTACGACACCATTCGCCCCTCGGTGGTGCGCGTCACTGGCTACGGTAAAAGCAAGAACGGCAAGGAAGACCAGGAGTACGGCGTCGGCACCGGCGTGGTGATTGTGGACAAAGGCATCATCCTGACCAACCTGCATGTGGTGCAGGGGGCGCAGACCATCAAGGTGGTGTTTTCCGACGGGCTGGAGTCCACCGCCCACATCATCGGCGCCCAGCCCGAAAACGACCTGGCGGTGCTGCAGGCGCACAAGATCCCCGACGACATGATTGCGGCGACCATGCGTTCCACCGGCGACCTGGCGTCCGGCGACCATGTGCTGGCCGTGGGCTACCCCTTCGGCATCGGGCCGTCGGCATCGGCGGGCGTGATCTCCGGCCTCAAGCGCACCTTCCGCTCTCCCGAAGGCAAGCAGGAAATGACCAACCTGATCCAGTTTGACGCGGCCGCCAACCCCGGCAACTCCGGCGGCCCGCTGGTGACCATGGACGGCGAGGTGGTCGGCATCGTCACCGCCATCCTCAACCCCAACCAGCAGCGCAGCTTTGTCGGCATCGCCTTTGCCGTGCCGATTGAAAACGCCGCGGCCGCCGTCGGCTTGCCTCCCTTCTGAAGGACCTCCCCATGCAAACACCCGCCGCCTCGCAGGACCCCCACACCGCGCAACTGATGGAACAGATCCTCTACGAGGTCAAACGCGTGGTCGTCGGCCAGGACCGTTTTCTCGAACGTGTGATGGTGGCCATCCTGGCGCAGGGCCACCTGCTGGTTGAAGGTGTGCCGGGCCTGGCCAAGACCCTGACCGTCAAGACCCTGGCCGCCACCATCCAGGGCAATTTCAAACGCATCCAGTTCACACCCGACCTGGTGCCGGCGGACCTGGTCGGCACCCGCATCTACAACCAGAAAAATGGCGATTTCAGCACCTCGCTGGGCCCGGTGTTCACCAACCTGCTGCTGGCCGACGAGATCAACCGGGCGCCGGCCAAGGTGCAAAGCGCCCTGCTGGAGGTCATGCAGGAGCGCCAGGTCACGATTGCGGGCGTTACCCACCGAGTGCCCGAGCCCTTTCTGGTGATGGCCACGCAAAACCCGATCGAAACCGAAGGCACCTACCCGCTGCCAGAAGCGCAAGTGGACCGTTTCATGATGAAGGTGCTGGTGGACTACCCGACCGACGAGGAGGAGTTCGTGATTGTCGAGCGCGTGATCGGGCCGGCCGTGGCCGTCTCCAGCGTCGCCACCACTGCGCAGCTGGCCGAACTGCAGCGCGAATGCCGGCGGGTCTATGTGGACCCTTCGCTGATCCAGTACGCCGTGCGGCTGGTATCGGCCACCCGCACCCCGGAAAAAAACGGCCTGAAAGACCTGGCCCGATTCATCACCTTCGGCGCCAGCCCGCGCGCCACCATCAACCTGACCGAAGGCGCGCGCGCCCTGGCCATGCTGCGCGGGCGCAGCTATGTCCTGCCCGAAGACATGACGGACCTGGTGCCGGATGTGTTGCGGCACCGGCTGGTGCTGTCCTACGAAGCGCTGTCCGAGGGCCTGAGCGCGGACACCGTGATCGCCAGAATCATGGCCAAAGTTCCGGCGCCTGCGCGTCCACTGGAACATGAAAAACTGGTTGCCTAGAAATGTGGCCCCCACGGTCGCTCACTGCGTGTAGCTCCCGAGGCCTTGCAGGCCGCCGCTCGCCGGAGGCTTCGCTTCTGTCGCCTGTCCAAACCTGCGCAGGCAGGTTTGGAGCCGCAGGCTCCAGCCCCTCGGGGGCCGCTGCGCCTGCGGACTGGCAAAGCCAGATCCGCGGCCCCTGCTTGAAGCAGAGGGCCCCTCGCCGGTTGCCCTACACGAGGTGGTGACCGGTCATGAAAAACTGGTTCCGCAAATCCGTCCAACCCGAACCTGCCGAAGCCCCCGTCCAGGCGTCGGTGGCCCGGGTGCACGCTGGCAGCCATGGCAGCGCCGAGCACGTGCTGCGCCGTCTCGAGTGGACCGTGCTGCGCCGGCTCGACGGCCTGCTGCAGGGCGACTACCGCACCTTGATGCGCGGCACCGGCATGGACCTGGCCGACCTGCGCGAGTACCAGCACCACGACGACGTGCGCCACATCGACTGGAACGTGACCGCGCGCCTGCAGTCGCCGCATGTGCGTGTGTTCACCGAAGACCGCGAAATGGCCAGCTGGTTCCTGCTGGACCTGAGCCCCTCGGTCGATTTTGGGTCGGGTGACCAGCGCAAAAGCCAGGTCTCCAGCGAATTCGTCGCGGTGCTGGCGCGCGTGCTGACGCGCCACGGCAACCGTGTGGGCGCCATGCTGTACGGCGCCGGTGTGGACACCGTACTGCCGCCGCGCGGCGGGCGCGCGCATGTGCTGCAACTGCTGCACAGGCTGCAGACCCGTCCCGCAACCACCGGCGTGGTCACCACGCGCCTCGACGAACTGCTGACATCGGCCGCCCAGCTGCTGCGCCGGCGTTCCACGGTGTTTGTGGTGTCCGACTTCATCAGTGAACCCGGCTGGGAAAAAGCGCTGGGCCGGCTGGCGCAACGCCACGAGGTGGTGGCGGTGCGCCTGCTGGACCCGCTGGAGCTCGAACTGCCCGACCTTGGACTGATCCCGATACGCGACGCGGAAACCGGTGAGCAGTTGCTGGTCGACACCCACGACGCGGGTTTTCGCCAGCGCTTTGCGCGCATTGCCGCCCAGCGTGAAGCCGACTTGCGCCAGGCGCTGGCGCAGGCCGGCGTGGACACGCTGGAGTTGTCCACCGACGGCGACCTGGTCGACGCCATCATGCGTTTCACCGAACTGCGCAAGCGCCGCGGCCAGGTCTCGGGCGCTGCCGGCAGACACGGCCGCGGCAAGCTGCCCGGCCACCTGAAGGCGGCGGCCTGAGCCGCAAGGAGATGACCCCATGACACCTCCCATGACTTTTCTCTGGCCCCATTTTTTGTGGCTGATGCTGGCCCTTCCCCTGCTGGTGGTGGTTTATGTGTGGCTGCTGCGCCGCAAAAAGAAAATGGCACTGCGGTATGCCAGCCTGTCCATCGTGCGCGAAGCCATGGGCACGGGCCAGAGCTTGCGGCGTCACATCCCGCCGCTGCTTTTCCTGCTGGCGATCGCCGCCATGCTGCTGGCTGCAGCGCGGCCCTTCGCCGTGATCACCCTGCCCTCGCAGCAGGAAACCATCATCCTGGCGATGGACGTGTCGGGGAGCATGCGCGCCACCGACGTGCAGCCGAACCGCCTGGTCGCCTCGCAAAACGCCGCCAAGGCCTTCCTGGCCGACCTGCCGCGCAGCGTGCGGGTCGGCATTGTCGCGTTTGCAGGCACCGCCTCGGTGGTGCAGCAACCCACGCTCAGCCGGGAGGACCTGGTCGCGGCCATCGACAAGTTCCAGCTGCAACGCGCCACGGCCATCGGCAACGCCATCGTCGTCTCGCTGGCCGAGCTGTTTCCGGATGCCGGCATCGACCTGGCGTCGCTGACCTACGGCCGCAACCGCAACAGCGGCATCGCGATTGACCAGGCGCCGAAAGAGCCGAAGAAGGAGTTCACGCCCGTAGCCCCCGGTTCCTACACCTCGGCGGCCATCATCCTGCTGACCGACGGCCAGCGCACCACGGGGGTGGACTCCCTGGAAGCCGCCAAGATGGCGGCCGACCGCGGCGTACGCGTCTACACCGTGGGGGTGGGCACGGTCGATGGCGAGACCATCGGGTTTGAAGGCTGGTCCATGCGCGTCAGGCTCGACGAGGAAACCCTCAAGGCCATTGCCAACAAGACCCAGGCCGAATACTTCTATGCCGGCACCGCGGCGGACCTGAGGAAGGTCTACAAGACCTTGAGTTCGCGTCTGACCGTGGAGAAAAAGGAAACCGAAATCTCCGGCTTGCTGGCGCTGGTGGCGTCGGTGCTGGCCCTGCTGTCGGCGGGCTTGTCACTGCTGTGGTTTAACCGGATTCTTTGACGTCACCGCTTTGCCGCCAGGGAGAATCCGGCATCACGCTGCTGCGCCTGTAGTTTGCCTGGGGGAGTAGGTTGAACTCCCCACTCCCACCCCTAGCCCCTGCCCTCGCCCCGCTGGGCGATGGAGGGGGACTTCATTTGGTCGCGTGTGCTGCACTCGCGTGCAAACATGAACGTCTGTTGACTCCGTCATGACGCGCTGCGCGCGTCATGACTCCCCGCATTCGGCGTTGGTCTTTGTCTTTGTTTCCCCACCCGTCGGGCTGGGCCGAGGAGCGCACCGCAGGTTGCCCCGGAGTGAAGCGGAGGGACCCGGACCCATCGGGTCGCCTTTCTTTTGGCTATGTTGTACTTTACGTACCCAGATTTCACCAACCCCATCCAATTCAAGAACTGGACATAGATACAGTATTGCGAAACAAATGAGGATTTTTTAGGATAAATGCTGAAAATAGCATTTGACGACTTGCATTCATCCCGAACATCAGTCAAAATTCGTCCTACCAACTTGCAAAGGACGCACCATGACTGCTGAAAGCCAAGCTACTACGCCCAAGCCCGATGAAGCTCGTGGGCGTTCAACCATCGAGTTTCCTTATTTCGACCTAACCAGCGCCCTTGAGGTTGCGCAGGCTGTTAAGCAGGTAGGAGGCACTTCTGCCGACTGGAAACAGCTAGCCGTAAAGCTCAATATGACCGCTGAGGGCGGCGGATTTCGTTCTCGAATGATGACCGCAAAAACGTTCGGGCTGCTGGACTATGACCGAGGGCATGTTGAGTTGACTGAACTCGGATTACGGGCAGTCGATCCGCAGTTCGAACGTGCCGCCCGAGTGGATGCCTTCATGGCGGTGCCTTTGTACAGGGCGCTGTTTGAAAAACTGAACGGTCAAACACTACCTCCGGCGGCGGCTGTCGAGCGGATGGCCGAACAACTTGGTGTTGCTCCAAAGCAAAAAGATAAGGCGCGACTAGCCTTCATGCGGTCAGCAAAAACCGCTGGCTTGTTCGAGATATCAGCTGAACGTCTTTCCTTGCCCCCTAGTCTTAATCAAGGTCCACCCAAAGCGGCTGCAGGGCCTGATTTCGATGGAGAGGAAACCACTCGCCGAAAGGGAGGGGGCAATGGGGGCGGGTCGAACCTTCCACCATTTATTCAGGGTTTGATCGACAAACTGCCAGAGCCAGAATCCCAATGGGACTTAGCCGGGCGCGCTAAGTGGCTTACAACCGCCGCAAATATTTTTGACCTGATGTATTCGGCAGACGACGAGACTGCCGGGATAACAATCACATTGAAAGGAAGCACCTTGTCGATCACTACTGGAGCTTCGTCATGAGCAGGAGATAAGGCGTCCCCGGCGGTTATTTGCCTGCCCTGCCGGGGCGGAAATAGGAAGGCCGGCGTAGTGTGGAAATTCTTGGCGGAACTAACACTACGCCGGCCGTGGCAGGCCACTGCTTAAGCGGCTCATCCCCGCAACTATCCAGCCATGAGGCTGGTGTCACGACCTGATGCGTTAGAGCGCATCAGGATTTATGGAACTCGGTCTGGGGGCGAACCCTTTCCACTAAGTCCATTCCTTACTAGGGAGCCTCCATTCTAAACTTTGGAGGGGATTTGGTCAATGTCGCCCTCGCTCACTTGAGGAGAACGATATGTCGCCATATCGTCGAAAGAGTGTGCATGTCTGCGCGTACGTTCGCATGCGGTTTAACCGCCTCGAACACGTATGCCAGCACTGGCGCTCTCATCCGGGTCAACTCGATTTCGGTTTCTAAAATAACTAAGCAGTTTTCCCGCCACCTGGTTTCCTGGGTGGCGGTTTTTTAATTTGGCCGCTGGTTTCACGATGGTCAGCCGCGCAGGCTTCGACCCTTCGACAAGCTCAGCCCGAACAGCGCCTAAAGCACCGCCCACATGGCTCCCGGATCAAGGCCGGTATGACAAGCTACAGAGAGAAGTCGCTATAACTTCAATAGCTGCCTGCGCCCATGGGATAAGGGCTGTGATCATAAATTTCTTAGAGAAATACCGTCATCACAAGCGGCAAGCGCCTATTGCACATGGCATTCCCGCCGCAGCAGCGCCAGGGCGTCATTGAGCGCATGAACCGCATCGCTTTGCAGCGTGGGCTGGGCCTCTTCCACAAAGTCTTCCCACAAACTGGCGTAAGCCTCCTGATGCTGCGCCGGGGCATGATCCAGGAGATATTGGTGGGCCAGCGCGGGATGGAAACCTGACTTCCAGATCTTGCGCACCAGGGTCGCAGCGCTTTTTTCGGTCAACATGGTTTTCGGGGCGGCGCCGGCGGCCACGCACAGCAGCAGGGTCAGCAGCGAACCATCGTCGCTGTTGCCGCCGGTGACCTTGTTCCATGCCGCCGAGGCCTGGCGGTCATGGTGGTCGACTTCGTTCAGGCCGTCTTCCACCCAGAAATACCGGCCCATGAAGGCCGGACTCCGGTCAAACAGCTGGCGCACCGGCAAGGCCGGGTCAAGTATTTTTGGCGCGTCGGCGATCACCGACCGCCGCACGACCTCCACCACGCCATGCAGATGGGCAGGCAGTTTTTTCGGTACAGCGACAGGCAGCGCCTTTGGAGCGGCCCCATGCTTCTTGCGCAGGGCGACGACCATCTTCTCGAACGCGACCCAGTCGGGCATCTCGATGCGGCCCATCGCCAGCACCAGCAAGGCGGTGCGGATCACCGCTTCGGCATCCTTGCCTGCCTCGTCCAGCTCGTCCGCGTCCATACCCAGCTCGCCGGCCAGCCAGAGGGCCGCATCCACCACCTGCGCCACCTGGCTGCGTCTGGCGAGTTCGGCCTGGTAGTCGGCCAGGCTGCGCAGCGACCATTTGGCCAGCAGCGGAATGTGCTCGTCGCGAAAGCCGCCGCGCTCGTTCATGCCGAAGTGGCTGTTTTGCGGCATGGCGATCAGGGCCTTGAGCATGTCCGAGCCGCCCTTGGAGCGCGACAGCAGGGAAAAATCGCGCAGCTGCCCGGCCGCCTGCCGCAGGTCGCCGCCGCTCGTGCTTTCAAGGTAAAGGCTGACCAGGTTGATCATGCGGTCGCGGGCCTTTTCAAGCTCAGGGCGCAAGAATTCGTTGCCGAAATAACGCGCAATCTGCACCATGCCCTTGGGCCCCTCGACACGCATGGCCTCGATTTTTTCGGCGCCGATGATGCCGCTTTGCACACCGTACTGCAGCGCCTTTTCGAAAAAAGGACGCGCGTCGTACAGCGAGATGACGGAAGGCGAAGTCATGGGCAGGGTCGCAGCTGGGTCAATGAAGGTCAAACGGTTGTCGAAGCGGGAGAGCCCGGTCGGGCGCTCAGATCGCCGATTCCTCGTCGGACTCGCGCGCCGTCGGCGTGGCCTTGCCACGGTCGGTGTCGCCCGTCTCGACCTTGCCGTCGTCCTCGGCGTCCTCCTCGTCTTCTTCCTCGGAAGCGGCCGCCTGGTGGGCGCTGACCTTGGCGCGCAACACCATCAGCATCTCGATGAACAGGTCCGGCAGTTCGTAACGCAGAATCCACGCCAGCTGCATCCAGTCCTGGTCGGCGATTTCATCCTGCTGGACACGCGGCTTTTCGTACGCCGAGGCCAGCAAGGCCGCCTGCGACAGCATCTTGCCGTATTCGTCGGCCGCCTCGAAGCTGCCGCTACGGGCAAAACCCTCGACACGGCTCCACTGGTCAGAAAAATAGTCGGCCAGGGCCTCGCTGCCGCCGTCCAGGTCGCCGATCGCATTGAGAAACTCCAGCGGGTCGGCGTCCTCCCGGAAGATGACCGCGTTGACCATGCCGCGCAGGTGCGTGCGGGTCAGGTCCTTGTAGAGTTTTTCGATCACCACGGCGCGGGCGAACTGCGCGGGCGACACCAGCAGGCTGACCACCGACTCCTTCGAATGGTCGTATTCGCGGATGACGGCCAGAATGTCCTTGGGCGGCAGCTGCTCCAGCACCACCATCAGCGCGGCATCCCCTTCGGTGTCGGCGAGCCCGACCAGGGCCGACTCGGCGCCCACGATGTCGCCGGCCGCAATCAGGGTCTGGGTTTTTTCGATCAGGGCGAGGTGGTTCGTCATCGTCAAGGCTTCACATTCCATGTCATGGTTGATTCCATCAGTCTTTCTGGTCGAAGCCCTGCTGGACCAGCCAGTCGGCACCTGCTTCCTGGCGTGCGCGGGCATCGCTGCCTCGCCCGCCCTCGCCATCGTCCTCAAAGATCACCAGGTCGTCGTCGCTATCCTGGTCGCTGTCTTCGTCGTCTTCTTCGTCGCCGCCCAGGGCGAGCCCCGACGCAGCGACCGGCAGGCCCGCCATGTATTCCAGGCCTGCCGTCAGTGTCAGGAACCGGTCGCCGCCTGGCGACTCCAGGACGATCTGCGCCAGGTCCTGAGCCCAGGGCGCCAGCTCACAGCTGCCCGCCAGGCTGCTCCAGGCAGGAAACAGATCGGCGTCATGGGTGAGCAGGTGATCCATGGCGACCCGACCGGTGAAGTCAAAACCCTGGTGGAACACCACCGCCACCATCTCAGGGCTGAGCTCCATCATCTGGAGCAGAAAACCGATTTCCTGGCGTTTGCCAGCCAGGCGCTGGTGCAGCACGTCGCGTCCCTCGGAGTCGAAGCGCAGGTCATCCATTTCGGACTGGTAGGCCGAACGCAGGTCGAGAAAATAGGGGGAGATGCTCATGCCGCCGGGTTTTTCATTGTTCAGTTCCATGGGTCAGCGGGGCTCAGATGAGAGCAGCGGGTTGAAATAGTTTTGCCAGATCCCGGTCGCACTGGCCAGCGGGCTGTCGAGCAGGTTGCGGCGGCGGTTGTCGTCGTAAGCCTGGCGTTTTTCCGCGTCCGACAGCACTTCATAGGCTTCCTGCACCGCCCGAAAACGCGCCGGCGCCTGCGGATCGGCATTTTTGTCGGGATGCCAGAACGACGCCTGCTGGCGAAAGGCTTTCTTGACGTCGGCCAGCGTGGCAGCGCTGTCCAGCCCGAGGGCGGTGTAGTGATCGGTCATGCGCAGGTGGCGTTGTCCTGGGCCGCGGGCAAGGCACTGCCACGGCATGTTGAAGGGCTCACCGGCAGGAAAAAGCGCAGGCGCGGGCGACGAGGGGACCCAAGATTATGCACGCCCGGCCCTTTTCAGGGCGGGAGGCCGGCTAATGCCCTTGCGCCGGGCTTGCCGCCCGCGGGACCGCCGTCAGGCCGGCCCGCGGCCTCACGCCCATTCCGACAAACGCCCCGACACCAGCCGGAAACGCCGGCCGCAACGTGCTGCCAGCGTCTCGTCGTGTGTCACCATCACAAAGGCCGTGCCGTGCTCACGGGCCAGTTGCAGCATCAGCTCGAACACGCCGTCGGCGGTGGTCCGGTCCAGGTTGCCGGTGGGTTCGTCGGCCAGCACGCAGGCCGGCCGCGTGACCAGCGCGCGCGCAATCGCCACGCGCTGGCGCTCGCCGCCCGAGAGTTCCGCGGGACGGTGGTGGATGCGGTCTTTCAGGCCCACACTGGCCAGCATGGCGGTGGCGGTTTGGGCCGCTTTTTGGCGGTCCTCGCGCCGTATCCACAAGGGCATGGCGACGTTGTCGAGGGCGCTGAACTCGGGCAACAGGTGGTGGAACTGGTAGACAAAGCCCAGGTGCCGGTTGCGCAGATCGCCCTGTTCGGCCGCCGACAGCGAGGACATCCGCTGGCCCTTGAGCTCGACCTGCCCGCTGGTGGGTGCGTCCAGCCCGCCCATCAGGTGCAGCAAGGTGCTTTTACCGGAACCCGAGGCGCCGACGATGGCCAGGGTTTCGCCCGCCATCACCTGCAGGTCCACGCCGTGCAGCACGGTCAGGTCGATCGGGCCTTCGTGGAAGCGTTTGGTCAGGCCTTGGGCTTGCAGAACTATCTCGCTCATACACGCCCCCAAAAGGCTTCTGAAAATTTGGTTATCGGGATGCAGAGTGAGGCGCACGGAGCGCAGGACACCGGAACGTACCCAGGTACGTGAGGATTCCGAGCACCGCGCAACGAAGCTATGCGCCCGAGAACCGGATTTGCAGAAGTCTTTTCATTCATAACGCAGGGCCTCGGCGGGATTGACACGGCTGGCGCGCCAGCTCGGATAAATGGTGGCCAGAAAGGCCAGCACCAGCGCAATCACGGCGATCGGCATGATGTCTGCGTATTGCGGATCGCTGGGCATGCGGCTGATCAGGTAGATGTCCTTGGGCAGGAAGCTGGCGTTGAGCAGGCGCTCCAGCGCGGGCACGATCACATCGATGTTGAGCGCGATGCCCAGCCCCAGCAACAGGCCGGAGAGCGTGCCGATCACACCGACCATCGCGCCCTGCACCATGAAGATGCCCATGATGCTTTTCGGGCTGGCGCCCAGGGTGCGCAGGATGGCGATGTCGGCGCGTTTGTCGGTCACCGTCATCACCAGGGTGCTGACCAGGTTGAAGGCGGCCACGGCCACGATCAGGGTCAGGATGATGAACATCATGCGTTTTTCCAGCTGCACGGCGGCAAACCAGGTCTTGTTCTGCCGCGTCCAGTCGCGGATCAGCAAATCGCCGCTGAGGCTGCGCGACAACTGGGCCGCCACTTCGCGCGCCTGGTGCAGGTCCTTGAGCTTGATGCGTATGCCGGTCGGGCCTTCGAGGCGGAAAATTTTCGCGGCGTCGTCCTGGTGCAGCATGACCAGCGCCGAGTCGTACTCAAAGTGGCCGGAATCAAACGCCCCCACCACCGTCATCTGTTTCAGGCGCGGCACCACGCCGGCCGGGGTCACCTGGCCGCTGGGCGCAATCAGCGTCACCTGGTCGCCCTCGCGCACGCCCAGCGAACGCGCCAGCTCGCTGCCCAGCACCACACCAAACTCGCCGGACACCAGCTTGGGCAAGGCCGTGTCCTTCAGGTCGACGGCCAGGTCGGTGACTTGCCCCTCCAGCGCCGGGTCGATGCCGCGCACGATCGCGCCCTTCATGTCCTCGCCGCGGGCCAGCAGCGCCTGCGCGGCAATAAAGCTGGCAGCCCCGACCACGTTCGGGTTCTGCCTGATCTCGGCCAGGGTTTTCTGCACATCGGGCAGGGCGGCGCCGTTGGGCGCAAACACCTCGATGTGCGAGATCACGCCCAGCATGCGGTCGCGCACTTCCTTCTGGAAACCGTTCATCACGCTGAGCACGATGATCAGCGCCGCCACGCCCAGCGCAATGCCCAGCATGGAGACGCCCGAGATGAAGGAAATAAACCCGTTGCGCCGCGTGGCGCGACCGGCGCGCGTGTAGCGCCAGCCCAGAATCAGTTCGTAGGGGATTTGCATGGGACGATTGTGGCATCAGCCGGGGACCCCGCAATCCCGGACAATAAGCGGATGTCCGCCGCCCCCCCCCCGCCTCAACACCACTGGGTGCTGCCCTTTGCCGCCTGCGCCTCCGATGACTGGCTGCCTGCCATCCAGGCCATGCCTCCCGCCGCCTCGCGTCACCTTGGCAAGTTGCTGCAGGGCATGAAGCTGGTCCACACCGACAGCGGCGATGTGCGCTCGCTGTCGCCGCCGCACGAGCGGGTGCTGGCCCGTGCGCTGGGCCTGCCCGCGCCCGACGGCCTGATCCCCTGGGCCGCCTGGCAACACCTGCAGGGCGGCGGCGTCCCTGCGGCCCGGGCTTGGGCATTCATCACGCCCTGCCACTGGGCCATGGGCCGCGAACACGCCACGATGACCGACCCGGCCGCGCTGGACCTGTCCGAGGCCGAGTCGCACACGCTGCTGGCGGCCATGCAGCCCTATTTCGAGACCTATGGCATCACGCTGCACCATGCGGCGCCGACACGCTGGCTGGCCGAAGGCGAGCTGTTTCGCGACCTGCCCAGTGCCTCGCTGGACCGCGTGCTGGGCCGCAATGTGGACCCCTGGCTGCCCGGCGGCGTTCCCGGCCGGGCCATGAGGTTGCTCCAGAACGAAATGCAGATGCTGCTCTACACCCATGCGGTCAACGATGCGCGTGCGGCAAGAAGGCAGCCGGCCGTCAACTCCTTCTGGATCAGCGGCAGCGGCGCCTTGCCTGACCCCTTTCATGCCAGGGTGCCCCCCGACACCACGATCTCACGCAGCCTGGCGCACGCCGCTTTCAGTGACGACTGGGCCGCCTACACACAAGCCTGGACGGCCCTCGATGCCGGCGAAGGCGTGCGGCTGCTCGCCTTGCAGCAAGGCGGCGCGACCGTCCGGCTGAGCCTGTGCGGCGAGCGCAACGCCCGGACATTTGAAACCACCTCCACCGGAATTTTCTCCCGAATGAAAAGTCTTTTTGGCCAGCAGCCCCTGTCGGTCCTGCTCGAGCAGCTATGAAAATAATAGTACGCGAAGCACCGCCGCGCAGCGTGTGGGCACTGCAGCAGGCCGGCGTCCACCCGCTGCTGGCGCAGTTGTATGCCGCGCGCGGGGTGCGCACCGCCGATGAACTCGACGACGGCCTGGCGCGGCTGCTGCCACCGTCGGCCATGAAAGGCACGGCGGAGGCCGCCGTGCTGCTGGCCGACGCCATCGCCGCGAACAAGAGAATATGCGTGGTGGCCGACTACGACTGCGACGGCGCCACCGCCTGCGCCGTCGCGCTGCGCGGCCTGCGCCTGCTGGGCGCCACCCAGGTCGGCTACATCGTGCCCGATCGCGTGGTCGACGGCTACGGGCTGACGGCGACGATTGCCGAGCGCGTCAAAGCCACCGGCGCTGACCTTCTCGTCACGGTGGACAACGGCATCGCCAGCATCGACGGCGTGGCGCGCGCGCGCGAACTGGGCATGCAGGTGCTGGTGACCGACCACCACCTGCCGGCACTCAGGGACGGTGCCATCGTGCTGCCCGACGCCGACGTGATCGTGAACCCGAACCAGCCCGGCTGTGCGTTTGAGAGCAAGGCCATGGCCGGCGTCGGTGTGATGTTTTATGTGTTGCTGGCGTTGCGCGCGGAGCTGCGCAAGCGCGGCGTGTTCGACGCCACCACACAACCCAAGCTCGATGCATTGCTGCCTCTGGTCGCACTCGGCACGGTCGCCGACGTCGTCAGGCTGGACGCCAACAACCGCCGCCTCGTGGCGCAGGGCCTCAAGCGCATACGCAGCGGCGCCCTGCCGGCCGGCCTGGCGGCGCTGTTCACCGCCGCCGGGCGCGTCGCGGCGGTGGCGACCAGTTTCGACTTCGGTTTTGCCGTCGGCCCGCGCATCAACGCCGCCGGCCGGCTCAGCGACATGACCCTGGGCATCGAGTGCCTGCTGACCGACGATGCGGGCCGCGCCGACGAGCTGGCAAAAACGCTGGACGGCATCAACCGTGAGCGGCGCGACATCGAGGCCGGCATGCGCGAGCAGGCGCAGTACGCGGCCGACGCGATGATCGACGAGGATGAGGTGCCGCCGCCGGCGATCGCCATCTTCGACCCCGACTTCCACGAAGGCGTGGTCGGCATCGTGGCCTCGCGCATCAAGGACAAGCTGCACCGCCCGACCTTTGTGTTTGCCGCCAGCCAGGCGCCGGGCAAGGAACACGAACTCAAGGGTTCGGGCCGCTCGATTGCCGGTTTTCATCTGCGCGATGCGCTGGACCTGGTGGCCAAACGCCACCCCGGCGTCTTGCTGCGTTTTGGCGGCCACGCGATGGCGGCCGGCTGCACCATCAACGAGGAGCAGTTCGAGCTGTTTGAGCAGGCCCTGCAGCAGGTGGCGCACGAGTGGCTGGACGCCGCCACCTTGCTGCGCCGCCTCGACACCGACGGCCCGCTGGCGCCCGAGTACCGGCGCGCGGACCTGGTGGACACGCTGCACAAAGAGGTCTGGGGCCAGGGTTTTGCGGCGCCAACCTTCAGCGAGGAGGTCGAGGTCGTCTCGCAGCGGCTGGTTGGCGAAAAACACCTGTCGCTCAAGCTCAAGCACCAGGGCCAGCCGGTGGACGGCATCTGGTTCGGCCACACCGAGACGCTGCCGGCACGCGTCAAACTCGCCTTCCGGCTCGATGCCGACGAATGGCAGGGCATCAAACGTGTGCGTTTTCTGGTGGAGGCGGCGGAGATTTGAATGATTTTGGCGTCCAGCCCAACAAACACGGGCGCAAGCAGCTATTGATTTGGTAGCATACTTCCACCGGCACAGCCTGCCACCACCCCGAAACCGAGCGTCAGCCCCATGAACGACCCCCTCGCCTTGTACCCCGCCCTGGCCGAAGTCGTGCCCACGCTGGCCGAGCTGGGGCCGGACGCCGGCCCGCTCAGCGTGCCGGCCGGCACCGTGCTGTTCGACGAACACGCGCCCTGCCAGGGCTTTCCGCTGGTGCTCAGCGGCGAGGTCAAGGTCTCGCGCCATTCCGGCGACGGGCGCTCACTGGAGCTCTACCGCGTGGTCCCCGGCGAGTTGTGCCTGGTCTCCAGCGCCTGCCTGTTTCGCAGCCAGCCGCTGTCGGCCCAGGGCGTGACCACCCGGCCCAGCACCCTGCTGCTGATTGCCCCGCCGGTGTTCGCCCGCTGGCTGGAAACCCCGGTTTTCCGCAACGAGGTGCTGGGCCTGTTTGCCGAACGCATGGCCGACCTGACCGGGCTGATCGATGCCATCGCCTTCCAGCGGCTGGACCAGCGGCTGGCGGCCGCGCTGCTGGGCCGCGGCCAGGATCTGGCGCTGACGCACCAGGCGCTGGCCGACGAGCTGGGCACCGTGCGTGAAATCGTCTCGCGCCTGCTGCGCCGCTTTGAGCGCGAAGGCTGGGTCGAGCTCGCGCGTGAGCACATCCATATCCGCGACAGCGCCGCACTGCGCGCCATGGCCGCGGCCCTGCCCGCCTGAACCCCGGGGCGGCCGCAGGGCCGCTGCGTGACCCAGGTCACAGACCCGGGCCGCGCCAAGGCGCCCAATGCGGTCATCAGTCCTTCTTTCCCTTTTTCAAAGGAACCACCATGAAATCCAACGTCGGCGGCATCGACCGCATCCTTCGCATCGTCCTCGGCTTGGTCCTGATCGGGCTGGCGGCCACCGGCACGGTCGGCCTGTGGGGCTGGATAGGCATCGTTCCGTTGGCCACCGGTGCCATCGGCTGGTGCCCGCCTTACGCCCTGTTCGGCTGGAACACCTGTTCCATGAAAAACAAGGCCTGACGCGCCGGGGATGAACCCCGGCCGGGGCCGCGCCAGGGCCTTGCGTGGCGGCCGCGGCGCTGTAGCCCTTGTCCGACGGCCGCAGGCAGGGGCAGCCTACAGCCTGAGGCCGCCGCCGCGTTCATGATCTGGGACAGAAGGTGTGCCCCCGGTGCACCCAGAAACCGCCCAGAGGAAAACATGAACACCATCATTTACATCGTCGGTTTGGTCGTCATCATCGGCTTCATCCTGTCCTACTTCGGCTTTCGCTGACATCCTGTCCTACTTCGGCTTTCGCTGACATCCTGGCCGGCGCAGCAAACGCCACTGAATCCGCTATTAAATCGATAGCTACTAGCGCCCGCGCCTCAAGGGCTGCAGGCATAAAAGGCTTGAAAATTCAGTGCAGCAGGGTGTATTCCCCGCCGCGCGCAATGGCCCGCTGGTAGGCCGGCCGCGCGTGAATGCGCTTCAGGAAAGCCATCAGCTTCGGACGGCTGGCATCGAGCCCGCCGCGCGCTTCGGCCGCCTCCAGCACAAAACTCAGCTGGATGTCCGCGCCGCTGAACGCCTCTCCGGCAAACCAAGTGTTCTTTCCCAACTCTCCCTCCAGATAGTCCAGGTGCTGCCTGATTTGCGGCTCGATGAAGGCCGCCTTGGTCTTGCTGCTGATGGCTTTGGCAATCGGCTTGGCAAAAAACGGCATGGGTGTGCTTTCTATCTTGTCGAACACCAGCTTGAGCAGCAGCGGCGACATGGCCGAACCCTCGGCGTAATGCAGCCAGTAGGTATAGCGCAGGCGCGCCGGTGTTCCCGCCGCCGGAGAGAATTTTCCGGCGCCGTAACGCTCGACCAGATAATCGATGATGGCGCCCGACTCGGCCAGGGTCAGCTCGCCGTCGGTGATGACCGGCGACTTGCCCAGCGGATGCACGGCGCGCAGGGCCGCGGGCGCCAGCATGGTCTTGGGGTCACGCTCGTAACGCTGGATCTCGTAGTCAACCCCCAGCTCTTCCAGCAGCCAGAGGATGCGTTGCGAGCGGGAGTGGTTGAGGTGATGGACGGTGATCATGGAGAAAATCCGGTGAAGGTCAGGAAGTGTTGCCATGGTAGGCCCTGGCGCAGTGCTCAACGCTAACAGGGCATAAAGCCTAAAATGGTTTGGTGACCCCCAAAAACATTCTCAACGCTGATCTGCACTGTCACTCCGTGGTGTCGGACGGCACCATGACCCCCGAAGCGCTGGCCGAACGGGCCAAAACCAACGGCGTCGAGCTCTGGGCGCTGACCGACCACGACGAAATCGGCGGCCAGCATCGGGCCGCAGCAGCAGCCCGGGCGCAGGGCATGCATTACCTGACCGGCACGGAAATTTCGGTGACTTTTGCCGGTGAAACCGTGCACATCGTCGGCCTGGGGTTCGACCCCGACGACGCGGCCATGCAGCAGGGCCTGCGCAACACGCGCGGTGGCCGCGAACAGCGCGCCATGGAAATGTCCGACTCGCTGGCCAAGGCCGGCATCCGCGGCGCCTACGAGGGCGCGCTGAAGTTTGTCGGCAACCCGGACCTGATTTCGCGCACCCACTTTGCGCGCTTCCTGGTGGAGACGGGCGTTTGCAAGGAAACCTCCGAGGTGTTTCGCAAGTACCTGACTGAAGGCAAACCCGGCTACGTACCGCACCGCTGGGCCAGCCTGCAGGACGCCGTGGCCTGGATCACCAGCGCCAAAGGCGTGGCGGTGATCGCCCACCCGGGGCGCTACAAATTCACCCCCAACGAAGAATACGCACTGTTCACCGAATTCAAGTCCCATGGCGGGCAGGCGGTGGAAGTGGTGACCGGCAGCCACAGCACGCAGGAATACGTGAAATACGCCGAAACCGCCAGGGAGTTCGGCCTGGCCGCCTCGCGCGGCAGCGACTTCCACAGCCCCGACGAAAGCCACACCGACCTGGGCACCCTGCCCTTTTTGCCCGGCCACCTGACCCCCGTCTGGGAGCTTCTGGAAGACCGCATCCGGTGAGCCGCGCGCCATCGGCCCTGGCGGGCATCACGCTGGTCATTGCCGCCACCGGCTTTTTTGCAACGCTGGACACCACCACCAAATTTGTCAGTGCCAGCGTGCCGCTGTTGATGGCCCTGTGGTTTCGCTACTTTTTCCAGGCGGTCGCCACCACGGCCGTGGTGCTGCCGCTGCGCGGCCTGGGCGTGCTGCGCACCGCCCACCCGAAATTCCAGTGCCTGCGCGGCCTGCTGCTGTTGTTGAGCAGCCTTTTCGCATTTTTAAGCCTCAAATACATGCCGGTGGCCGAGTTCACCGCCATCGGCGCCATCGTGCCGCTGCTCATCACGCTGCTGGCCGCCACCGCGCTCGGCGAAAAGGTCTCGGCCCTGCGCTGGTCGCTGGTACTCGGCGGTTTTGCCGGCACGCTGATCATCATCCGCCCCGGCGGCGAAGACTTCACCTGGGCCCTGCTGCTGCCGCTGGGCATGGTCGCGACCAACACCGGCTTCCAGGTGCTCACCAGCCGGCTGGCCAAAACCGAAGACCCGATCACCATGCACCTGTACACCGGCTGGGTCGGCACGCTGCTGGCCTCGCTGGCCCTGCCGTTTGTCTGGACCGCCCTGCCCTCGTGGTCGTTGTGGGGCTGGCTGCTGCTGATGGGCGTGGCGGCCACCGTCGGGCATTTCATGCTGATTCTGGGCTACATGCGGGCGCCGGCCGCCACCCTCACGCCCTACCTGTATGCCCAGATCGCTTTTGCGATGGTCGGCGGCTGGATTGTTTTTTCACATGTGCCGGACGGCTGGTCCATGATCGGCATGCTGATGATTGCCCTGTGCGGCGCCGCCGGCGCCTGGTTGACCGCGCGTGAAAGCCGCGCGCTGAAAGAGTTCAGTGTGCGTCCGGCAGAGTCCTGACATCATTGCGAAACGCACACCATGGCCCAGTATTTCGAGATTCACCCCGACAACCCGCAAGTGCGCCTGCTCAAACAGGCGGTAGCGCTGCTGACACGCGGTGCGGTCGTCGCCGTGCCCACGGATTCGAGCTACGCGCTGGTCTGCCATCTTGACGACAAAACCGCCGCCGACAGCCTGCGGCGCATCCGCGGGGTGGACGACAAACACCACCTGACGCTGCTGTGCCGCGACCTCAGCGAGTTGGCCAACTACGCGCGCGTCGACAACAAGCAGTTCCGCCTGATCAAGGCTGCCACGCCAGGGCCCTACACCTTCATCCTTGAGGCCAGCAAGGAAGTGCCGCGGCGCCTGAGCCACCCCTCGCGCAAGACCATCGGCCTGCGTGTGCCCGGGCACAAAACCCTGCAATGCCTGCTGGAGCTGCACGGCGCGCCGCTGCTGGCCACCACGCTGATCCCGCCGGGCCAGACCGAGCCGCTGAACGACGCGGGCGAGATTCGCGACCAGATGGAACACGATCTGGCGGCGGTCATCGATGCCGGCGCCTGCCCCAAGGAAGCCACCACGGTGATCGACCTGACCCCCATGGGCCAGGGCGGTGACCCCGTGGTGGTGCGGCAGGGGCGCGGAGACCTCGCAGCGTTGGGCTTGTAGAGCCCCCACGGGCGCTCACTGCGTGTAGCTTCCGAGGCCTTGCAGGCCGCGGCTCGCGAGACGCTTCACCTCTGTCGCCTGTCCAAAGCTGCTCAAGCAGCTTTGGAGCCGCAGGCTCCAGCCCCTCGGGGGCCGCTGCGCCTGCGGCCCGGCCCTTCGGCAAGCTCAGGACAGGCCAAGGCCGGTTCCGCGGCCCCGGCTGGTCTGAAAAGCTCCCCCTCGGGAGCATCCTTCGACAGGCTCAGGACGAACGGAACACAGCGAACCTGGGGGCACAGCGTCGTCTGAGACAATCCGGGCATGGACTTTGCCAACCTGATTCAAACCGTCGCCATTTACGCGCTTCCCGTGCTGTTCGCCATCACCGTACACGAGGCGGCGCATGGTTATGTGGCCCGGCACTTCGGCGACAACACGGCCTGGATGCTGGGCCGCGTGACGCTCAACCCGCTCAAACACATCGACCCGGTGGGCACCATCCTGATGCCGCTGGTGCTTTACTTCGCGACCTCGGGTGCCTTTTTGTTCGGGTATGCCAAACCGGTGCCGGTGCAGTTCGGCAAGCTGCGCAACCCCAAGCGCGACATGGTCTGGGTGGCCCTGGCCGGCCCGGGCGCCAACCTGGTCCAGGCCCTGCTATGGGGCATCGCGCTCTACCTGCTGCAGGGCGCGGGCATCAGCGAACCGTTTTTCATCAAGATGTGCCAGGCCGGCATTCTGGTCAATGTCGTGATGCTGGTGTTCAACCTGTTCCCCTTGCCGCCGCTCGATGGCGGGCGTGTGCTGGTAGGTTTGTTGCCCTGGAAACAGGCCATGCTGGTCTCGCGCGTGGAGCCCTGGGGGTTTTTCATCGTGATGGCGCTGGTGATTGCCGGCGTGATCACCAACCTGTGGATGCGCCCGCTGATGACGCTGACCTACGCCCTTCTTGAAATCGTGCTGACGCCTCTGGCGATGCTGGTGCAATGACCCTGGACAAATGATGACAAACAAGCCTTCCGACGCCGCCGCGCGCCCCGCCACTTCGCCTTCGCCCCAGCGCTTTCTCACCGGCATCACCACCACCGGCACGCCGCACCTGGGCAACTACGTCGGATCCATCCGTCCCTCCGTCGCCGCCAGCACCGGCGCCGGCGCAGAGAGCTTTTATTTCCTGGCCGACTACCATGCGCTCATCAAGTGCGATGAGCCGGCGCGCATCCAGCAGTCCACGCTGGAGATCGCCGCCAGCTGGCTGGCCGCCGGACTGGACCCGGAGCGCGTGACCTTCTACCGCCAGTCCGACATTCCCGAGATTCCCGAACTCACCTGGCTGCTGACTTGCGTGACAGCCAAGGGCGTGCTCAACCGCGCCCATGCCTACAAAGCCTCGGTGGATAAAAACACCGCCGCCGGCAACGACCCCGACGCCGATGTCAGCGCGGGCCTCTTCATGTACCCGGTGTTGATGGGCGCCGACATCCTGATGTTCAAGGCCCACCAAGTGCCGGTCGGCCGCGACCAGATCCAGCACATCGAGATGGCGCGCGACATGGCGCAGCGTTTCAACCACCTCTACGGCGAACACTTTGTGCTGCCGCAGGCGCTGATCGAGGAGTCCGTCGCCTTGCTGCCCGGCCTGGACGGCCGCAAGATGAGCAAGAGCTACGACAACACCATTCCGCTGTTCACGCCGCGCGAGCAGCTGAAAAAACTCATCGCCGGCATCGTCACCGACTCGCGCGCACCGGGCGAGCCCAAGGAGACCGAAGGCTCGGCCCTGTTCCAGATCTACCAGGCGTTTGCCAGCGAGACTGAAACCGCCGCGCTGCGCCAGGCCTACAGCGAAGGTATTGCCTGGGGCGACGCCAAGCAGCGCCTGTTCGAACGGATTGACCAGGAAGTGGCGCCCATGCGTGCCCAGTACCAGGCCCTGATGAAAGACCCCGCCAGGATAGAAGCCATCCTGCAGGCCGGCGCCGACAAGGCACGCCAGCTCGCCGGCCCCTTCATGCGGGAACTGCGCCACGCGGTGGGCCTGCGCAACCTCGGCGCCCAGACGAGCGCCGTCACCGCAGCGAAGGCCGCCAAGGCATCCCTGCCGGTCTTCAAGCAATACCGGGAGGCCGATGGCAAGTTCCACTTCAAGCTGGTCGACCCCCAGGGCCAGCTGTTGCTGCAAAGCTACGGCTTCGATGCCCCCAAGGAGGCCGCGCAGGCGATTGGTCTGCTGCAAACCCAGGGCGCCATCGCACTCGACGGTCTACGGGAAAAACTGCAACCTCTCCCCGGCATCACTGCGGCAACACTGAATTCGGCTTTGCAGCAACTGGTCGAAGCGCGGTCCTGAAGGTCGGGAAGAGGCCGTCAAAACACATGCGGGCGCAGGAGCGCAACATCGACAAGTAATAAGAAAGGATCAGTTTTCAGCTCCGGACAGTGCATTAATTCCGGACTTAAAATCTATCGCTTACTCGCCAACTTGACAGTCCGCAGGTATGCTTACTTTTTGATCCAAATACTGACAGTTTTTCACCCTCTTACCGCCAGGCCCCATGCGTATTTTTGTCATCGATGACCACCCTCTCATGCGGGAAGCCGTGGTGATGCTTATTCGCCGCCTGCATGCAAAAGCGTCCGTCATCGAGCTCGACAGGCTGGCGGCCATTGGCCCGGCCGTGGAACAGCATGGCATCCCGGACATCATCTGCCTCGACCTCAAGCTGCCGGATACCCATGGCGTATCGGGGGTGCGGGAGCTGCGCCAGCAGTTTCCCGAGGTGCCTATCGTGGTGTTGTCAGCTGCCCCCGCACAGGACTACCAGGATCTCTCGCTGGAAGCCGGCGCCGATGTGTATATCGAAAAATCCGTCGGTGCGACCGAGATAGCCAAGGTCCTGAAAACCTTTCTGGATGACAGTGCCGATCCGGAGGCCAACACGGAACCCGAGAAGCTGTCCAAACGCCAGAAGCAATTGCTGGTGATGCTGGACAAAGGCATGAGCAACCGTGACATTGCCGCCGAATTGCAGATCAGCGAACACACCGTGAAAGTGCATCTGTGGCGCCTGTTTCGCAGGCTCAATGTCAAAAGCCGATCACAGGCCAGCCATCTGGCCCGTACCCAAGGCCTGCTCTAGCCTCTTCAGTGGTGGCTGTATGGTCGCCCGCGGGCGAGCTCCCCGTCGTCAAAGGCCTCCATGTCCAGCCGGAACACCGTCCCCTGCCCGGGGTTTGACTTCATGCTCAGGCGATGGTTCAGAGCCTCACACAGCCGCCTGACGATGGCCAGACCCAGCCCGAAGCCTTCCTCGGTGCCGTTGTGCCTGGCCACGCGGTAAAACTCCTGAAAAATCGCCTGCTGGTGCTCCGGCGCAATGCCGACGCCGGTGTCCCACACCTCCATCCGCCAGCCGTCCTCGCCCGGACGGACCGCCAGCAACACGCCGCCCTGTTCGGTATGGCGGATCGCATTGGACAGCAGGTTGCCGAGCAGCCGCTTGAGCAGCACCGGGTCGGAGCGCACCGCCCCTGCAAGCACATGGGTGCGCAGGTCCAGCCCCTTCTCTTTCGCCAACGGAGCGTACTGCAACTCCAGCTCCCCGACCAGCGACGGCAAGTCCACCCGCTGCCAGTTCACTTCCACCACACTGGCATCGAGCCTGGCCAGATCAAACAGCGAATTGAAAAGCTCATTGACGGCCTGCGTGGACTGCACAATTTTCGGCGTGATCTGCAGCACCAGTTCCGGCTCGGCACGCAACCAGTCGGCATACAGGCTGAGAGCGTGCACAGGCTGGCGCAAATCATGGGCCGCACTTGCAATAAACCGGTTCTTGGCTTCGACCGCCTCCAGCGCCACGCGTGTCTTTTCGGTCAGCGAGGCGATCAGTTGCGCGTTGGCAAACTGCAGCTCCAGGTTGGAGCGCTGCACGCGGTTCAGGCGTTGCCCGGCCATGCGGACCGCCGACCAGTAAATCAGCACCAGCAACACCAGCGCATAAGTGGTGACGGTGCCGGGGAAAGGCCGTTCTATCGCCACGCTCCAGGCCATCGCGGCCAGGATGGTGTAAGCCAGCCCGTTGATGTACCCGAGAAAGCAGCGCAGGCACGCCGCAAACGCACCCACCGCAAAACCCGCCATGCCCACCAGCACAATCAGGCAGATGAACTGGTCGAAAACCGGCGCCTTGCGAAAGTACAGAAACATCGACGAGCCCCAGACCACGGCCCCCAGGGTCCAGGTCCAGCCATACCGTGCAATGAAGGCCCGCTGCTGGACGATGCCGGAGCCGGCATAGTCCCGCTGGTAGATCCGGACCACCCGGTAGCGCATCACCATGAGAAGCACGGCAGCCAGCGTCCAGCTCAGCAATGCGAAATGGTTGACGTTGTTGTAGAGGACAAGGACGATGACGGGAATCACCAGCGCGGCTGAATTGAGCGCCGGCCGCGCATTGCGCATGAAGTTGCGCGTCAGCTTGGCCTCCACCCAGTCATCACGTGCGGCGATGTCTGCCACGACATGACGGCTGTCACCGGGCAAAGGCAGGGCGGCTGAATCCATGGCTGCAGTTTACTGTTCGTTGAGTCCTGCACGGCGCACAGTAGCTTGCCGTTCTGGACAATATGTCTATGGCTTCACTTTTGGCCGATTAGTAAATTCGGCTATGAGGGCTGCAAATGCGCCGAAAGGCCCGAAAAACAGACCAACGGCGCTGCATGAAAGTGCGTTCGGCCCCTGCTGAAGCCACATCGCTCCGTCGTGAGCCAGATTGGACTCTTTGACGGGGCTTACTCAGCGTGGTCCTAATTTCGAGAGTGTGGCGACTGTCTTTTGTACAGCCACTCCGGGTCGATAGTCACCGTGTCTCAAGGAAAAATTCTTAATGCGTTCGGCAGAAATTTCACCGCTCAGAAGTTGATCAACTTTTTCGGCGACTACAGTTTTTATCTTGTTCCGTATGGTCGCCAGGGCCAACCCCTGTTTACTCAAGCGGTAGGCCAGGATGGCCTGCTCCATATGCTCAGGGAGCAGCAGTATCCGCTTACCAGCCTGCAGCGACATGCTTGTCAGGCCCATGCCTCCGTTCCCCACAATGGCTGCGCTATCTCGTATGAGCGGATCCAGCTGCACCGGATGCTCGACAACTCTGATGCCCCATCCGCGTGCGGCTTCACAGGCCCTGGGTAGGCCTGAAGGTGAAATCACCAGCACGTTTGCCCCCTGAAGTTTGAGCGCCTGCCAGGTCAGGTCATACCGTTTATCCCGCAAGTTGAGGTAACACAGTACTTTCGGTCCGTCTCCATCTGGCCAGCTCAAAAGCTCTCCTCCCGGCGATTCTGACCAAATCGGTCCGAAGTAGACATCAGAAGCGTCACGAACTCCGGCCGGTCGATCGAAATGATCCAATTCCGACCACGCGCACAAAGCTATGCTGTCAGAACTAAAAAGATCATTCATTGACTTGGGGGCATTTTTGCGAAGGCGCGCCGGTATGGTTTTTGCCAGCTCTTCCAGCGCTCTCTCCAGACGAAGTTCAAGCTCCTCGGCCCTCGCTACAGAGTTTTCAACCCATGGCATAAAGCAGGGTCGCGGTGCCTGCTCTGGTGGGATTTCAAATCCATGTCCGATCACCACGGTCGGAATACCTGCGCTGCGGGCCGCATACAGCGCCACAGGTGAGGCATCCACGAGCACCGCTGTGGGTTTGATGTCGTCAAACAGGGCGTACCAGCGATCCAGCACAGATCGAACTTGGTCTACTCTTTCAAAGCCCATACGAAGCAGTATCTCAGCGTGGTTGAGGGGGCCTGATATCGCTGCTGCCACTTTTGGTGCGATTCGAGGCAGCTTGATGCAGTTGAAGCCCGCAGGAGCCAGAAATCGCTGTGCAGAGACTTTATCAGCAACTGCAAAAATCACTTTCCATTGCGCATCTCGTAAGGCAATTGCAATCGGGAGCAATCTGGAAAGATGTCCCAGATTGCCACCGTGCTCCCAAATAATCAGAACAGTCTTGGTCACGCGTGCTTTCTTGGAGTGCCGCCAGATTGCCCTATTCCCTACTGCATCTGCGCCAGGTCAAACTGCAGAATCTCCTGAGGCCTGGCCACCTGGTCCAGCCTGCCAGCCATGCCGTTGACCCCGCCCAGCATCGCAATGCCCAGGCCCAGGTCACGCGTGGCCCGGCTGTCCATAGAGATGTCCGCCGTGAAGCGCCCGTCCGGGTTCTTCGCCAGCTGCAGGTCCAGCAAGGCATCCTGCAGGTTCCACAGCAGCGGCAAGGCCCGGCGCTCGGCAAACTCGCTGCGGCTCAGGCCACCTTGCTCGTCCACGCTGTAGGTCAGGTTCTGCAAGCCCTGCTCGAAGCGCTCTTTGGCCGCCGCAATCGACTCGGCCACGCTTTGCGGCGCTGTGGCGGCATCGCTGGTTTGGGTTTGCGCCGGCGCGGGGGCGTCAAACAGGGCGGTCGGGTTGCCGGCCAGCACCTCGGGTGGCAGCATCTGGGCGCTGAAAGCCCCTTCCTGCGTCGTGGTACGGCTGAGCACAGCCGCATGGTTCCAGCTGGTGCCGTCGGCAAAGCGTATCTTCTCCAGAGCGTTGGCACCTATGCCAGCGTTCTGGAAGTAGTTGGCCACCGTCAGCTGGTCGCTGGTGCCGTTGATGCTGAGAATCAGGTCGTTACCCTGCCGTGCAAGGCCCAGGTCAGCCTCGGCAATGCCCGCACCCAGCTGCACAGTGTCGCCGGAGGGTTTGCCGGCGTCGAAGTTGACGATGATGTCCTGGCCGCTGCCGCGGCCCCACACGTAGGTGTCGTTGCCCAGTCCGCCGAACAGGATGTTGTTGCCGGTATTGCCTTCCAGGCGGTTGTTGCCGGCGTTGCCGACGGCGTTGATGTTGGCGCTGCCGGTCAGGGTGAGGTATTCGACGTTGTCTGCAAGCGCGTAGGAGACGCTGGCGTAGACGGTGTCGGTGCCTTCCAGTGCGTTTTCTGCCACCAGGTCGTCGGAGGAGTCGACCCAGTATTTGTCGTGGCCCAACCCACCGATGAGGATGTCGGCGCCTTGCCCGCCGTCCAGGCTGTCCTTGCCCAGGCCGCCCCAGAGTTTGTTGGACTGTGCGTTGCCGGTGAGTTTGTTGGCCAGCTCATTACCCATACCGACTTCGGCTGTGCCGGTCAGCGTGAGGTGCTCGACGTTGCTGCCCAGGCTGTAGTTGACGCTCGATTCAATGGTGTCGCTGCCTTCTGCCGCGTTCTCGACCACGGTGTCGGCCTTGGTATCAACCACATACAGGTCGTTGCCTTTGCCGCCTATCAGGACGTCGGCCCCTAGACCGCCGTCCAGGGTATTGGCAGCGTTGTTGCCGGTCAGGACGTTGGACAGTTCGTTGCCGGTCAGGGCCACAGCCGCGCCGAGCAGGACGCCGTCTTCGACGTTGGCGGCCAGGGTGGCTGCGCTGATTCGGCTGATGAGGGTGTCGCGTCCTCCATTGGTTTCTTCCACGATGGTGTCGAAGTCGTCTTCGAACAGGTAGGTGTCGTTGCCGGCTCCGCCTATCAGGGTGTCCAGGCCTTTCATGCCGTTCAAGGTGTCGTTGCCGGCGCCGCCCGTCAGGGTGTTGGCGACAAGGTTGCCTTGCAGGAGGTTGTTGAGCTCATTGCCGGTGGCGCCGACGACGGCTGTGCCGGTCAGGAGGAGGTTCTCGACGTTGGCGCCCAGGGTGTAGGTCACCGAGGCTTCTACCGTGTCCACGCCTTCGCCGCCAAGTTCGGTCACCACGTCAACCGTGTTGTCGACTTCGTACAGGTCGTCGCCTTCTCCGCCCAGCATGGTGTCTGCGCCCAAACCTCCCAGCAGGCGGTCGTCGCCGGCCAGGCCGACCAGGGTGTTGGCGCCGGCGTTGCCGGTGAGTTTGTTAGCGCCTTCGTTGCCGGTGGCGTCAATGTTAGCCGTGCCTGTGAGTTGCAGGTCTTCGAGGTTGGCGCCGAGGGTGTAGCTGATGGATGCGAGTACTCGGTCTGTGCCCTGGCCTTCTTCTTCGATCACCTGGTCGCCGGTGTTGTCGACATAGTAGCTGTCGTTGCCCAGGCCGCCTTGCATGGTGTCCGCACCGGCGCCGCCGTTCAGGGTGTTGTTGGCGCTGTTGCCGGTCAACACGTTGTTCAGGCTGTTGCCGGTCCCGTTGATGGCGTCCACCCCAGCAAGCGTCAGGTTATCTACATGCGCCGACAGGCGGTCACTGACCGTGGTGATCACCGTGTCTGTGCCTTCTCCTGCCTTCTCCACCACCACGTCTGCGCTGTTGTCAACATAGTACGTATCGTCTCCTACGCCGCCCGTCATACGGTCCACACCAGCAGCACCGTCGATCACATCCCGATTAACCGTCCCCACCAAAACGTCGTCACCGGCTGTTCCGGTAATTCGATTGGCCGCGGGCGGCACCTGGGTCCGCGCAATCTCTAAGGCCTCCGCCAGAGTAATCTTCTGCCCATCCTGGAACTCCAGAACTTCTACGCCTGCACCCAGCGGATCGGCCGGCGGCTCAGTGGAGGTACCGTCGCTGGCCAGCTCGATTGAAACCAGTCTCCGGCCGTCCCGCTCCACCACCAGATAGGGTTGTGGATCCCAATAACTCCCAACATTGGGCAGGAAATACTCGGAATCGGTTCCGGCGGTTTTGACGCTGAATTGAAGATCTTCCAGAAAGATGCCGGGGCCGAACTCGACCGTGTCGATATCTGCGCCTGGCGGCAGAATTTCTTCAGGTATACCGCCATAAGAGTCGTAATAACGATTTTCCAGCGGATGCGCCACTGAGTTATCCGCGATGTAGTCGAACCCTAGGTTTTCTGCACCCTGATCCAGAACAAGGTAGCGATCAGGACCGGTACTTCCATCCAAAGAGTTAAAGCCTGGTCCGCCATAAATCACATCAGACACTTCTGAGCCGACAATGGTGTCGTTGCCCTCTCCACCATTTATCCAGCTGGCGGTAGTTTGTCCTGTCAATAAGGTTTTGTTACGCTCCGTTAGAGCTACGCTTCTACCGCCATCCACGCTGAAATAGCTGTGCACACCATAGCCGTCCGGCCTCTCATTCATGTATGTCCATCGCGCGAAAGAGGCCATATTCGCCCAGATGTGGTCGTCTCCGTCGCCCCCATTGACCAGCCCAGCAGAAAATGTAAACGTATTGGCAGAAGAGCCTAGCTGTGCGTCTACGGATGTAGGTGCGGCATGGAACGTGTAACCGGTGGTGTAGCCAATCCTCTGTTCGGTAAACGCAGTCAGGTTTGGTATGGCATATGTCACCGACGTCACCATCGGGTTGGTAACAATGACGTACGTCGGCATTGTTAGTCCAACTGACCCGTCAGGCCTGGTGTATGAGTATCCTGGTGTGATTGTTGTCAGCGTGTTGGTTTCGCTATACGTCGTCTGCGTATAGTAGTTCGTTGCGAAGACGTTGCCCTGCGGATCCCGGTAGCCGCTGACCGTGTAGTAATAAGGCGTGCTTCCAGCGGTATACGACGATCGCGACACATCGGTATTCAATTCGTCAGTGCTGAATTTTTCCATCAGCGATCCGATCGTATCGCTCGAGTCATAACGCCATACCAGAGCGCCAATACTGCCGGCATATTCAATCTGCATGCGCGCCTGATATTCATGCCGGGCGATGAAGTTGGCATTCGCCTGGGCAGGCGTCGTCGGCGGCTCTTCTGTCGGGGGTGCAACCAGGTAGTCTGCAAGCGAAGAGCGCACGCCGTCTATGTCCAATTGAAAACACGTCAGTGCATCGCTCCCTCCTTTTAATTTGACGCCACCTGTGCCCCACAAAACACTGTATTCCTGATTGCCTAAAGAAAATACTCTGACCTCCGACGCTGACGCCCCCCGAACCTGAATGACATCTGCGCCCTGCTCGTCGATAATCCGATCTACCTCGCCAAGGCGGCTGGCGCTAAGCGGATCACTATCAAACACGTACAAGTCGTCCCCCTCGCCTCCATTCAAAGTGTCTGACCCCAGCCCCCCATTCAAGACATCGTTCCCGCTGCCACCGAGCAGCACATCATCGCCATCATTTCCAAACAGGAGGTCGTCCCCCTCTCCGCCGTCCAGATGATCCTCCCCTTCTCCGCCTTGCAAGCTATCCACGCCAGCGCCACCGTACAAGGTGTCGTTGCCCAACTCGCCTATCAGGAAATCATTGCCCGCATCACCCCATAGAATGTCGTCGCCTCCGCCACCGGCAAGCAGGTCATCACCATCCCCTCCGTGCAATACATCTGCTCCAACACCGCCCGTCAGAACGTCTTGCCCCAGACCGCCATGCAGCAGATCATCGCCGTAACTGCCGTCAACAATGTCATCTCCGTCACCGCCGTCAACAACGTCGTTGCCATCCAGGGCGAAGACATTGTCATTTCCACCCAAGGCATCAATCACCTCTGCACCAGGGTGACCATAAATAATGTCGTCGCCTTCCGTAGCTGGCGTGAACGAGAACAGCAGTTCATGAATCGAAAGCACGCTGCCGTCCTCAAATCCCACTGTGGCGGCAGACCACACCGCGGCGCCCACACCTGAGTCGAAATACCCTTCCAGACGCACACTTGAACTGGAGCCAGATTCCGTGAGATGCGCAGTGACGACCAGGGAGTTGTCTACACGGCTGGTCGTCCACGTGTACTGGGATTTTGTACCGCGGAAAACAATACGGTCCGCTCCGGCCTGTGCCGCACTTTCACCTTGATCCAGTCCAACCAGCAAAGTCACACTCCCAGCACCGGGAGTAATGACGTAGGTGTCGTTGCCCTCTCCGCCAATCAGGATGTCATTGCCGCCATCCGCAATCAGGGTGTCATCGCCCTCATAGCCAAGGAGAACGTCATTACCTGCTTCCCCTCGAACAACGTCATCAAACACCGACCCCACTACAAGATCGTCGCCTTCAGTTGCACGCTCTGCGAGGTCCCTCTGGACCAGTTCAGACAATTCGAACAATTGATCGCCGTCCTGGAACCTTACTTCAGTAATTCCTCCTCGAATCTGCGCGCCGGTTGTTCCATCAACCGTTCGGATCAGAACTTCACCCTGGATTCCACGCTCAATCACTATGTCGTTAAGCACAACGCCGGTGCCAAATTCAAGCAAGTTGGCTTCCCCGGCAGTCGGGGCTGATCCGTCGATTCGATCAACACCATCCCCTTCTCTGATCAACACCGTGTTCCCGGTGCTGTACAGGCCTATATCGTCGTCGCCCTTGCCGCCTGAAATCAGTGTGTTGTTGTGCTCTATCTGGAGGTAGTCAGAATCAGCGCCCCCGGCCAAAATTCGTCCTTCCTGAGCGGTTCGGCCATAAATCCAGCTTTGCAGACGGGTTCCAATAAACTCCAGAAAATCAATTGTCTGACCGTCCACTTCAAGCCACTTGATGGCACCGCCGGCCAGGCCGTCTTGAATTGCCACTTTCGCGCCCGTGGCATCGTAAGTCATGAACAAATGTTCGGTACTACCGCTTTGGGCAATACTGAGCTGAATATCCGCAAGCGAGGCACCTTCTATTCGTAACGTATTGACGCCCTGCGAATCGCTAATGATGTCAATATGACCTGTGACAGCGTCGCTGGTGCGTATTACATACTTGTCGTCGTTCTCACCGCCGAACAATCCGTCTGAGCCACTACCACCAGTCAGCGTGTCATTTCCAGCGCCGCCGGTCAGCGTGTCATCGCCGTCATCCCCGTTCAGCAAATCATTGCCATCATCACCCCACAGCGAGTCGCCGTCAGCACCACCCATGAGGACATCGTTGCCCGCTCCGCCATTCAACCGGTCTGCGCCTTCGCTCCCCTGGAGTTCATCTTGCCCTGCATCCCCAAACAAGTTATCGATGCCAGCACCACCATTCAGCAGGTCATTGCCCTCACCGCCTTGCAGTTCGTCAACGCCGTCTCCCCCGGAGAGATCGTCATCGCCTGCGTCGCCGTACAGCAAGTCATTGTCTTTGCCGCCCATGAGGGTGTCGTTGCCCCCCTCGCCGCGAAGCTCATCGTTACCGTCGCCGCCGTCCAGAAAGTCTGCGCCTTGGGCTGTAAAGGCGTCCGTTTCCATATCGCCCGCCAGA
Organism: Polaromonas sp. AER18D-145; assembly: GCF_002379095.1. GTDB lineage: Bacteria > Pseudomonadota > Gammaproteobacteria > Burkholderiales > Burkholderiaceae_C > Polaromonas. Next base: position 1,798 of record NZ_NBZV01000013.1, on the reverse strand, counting down.
AAATCGTTGCCGGTTCCACCCAGTAGGTAGTCCGCCCCCGCGCCGCCAAACAAACTGTCGTCGTCTGCTCCGCCCGATAGCAGATCGTCATCTCCCCCCCGTCCAGGTAGTCCGCACCATCTTCGCCAGAAAGATTGTCCCGGCCGGCACCCCCAAACAGAGTATCAGCGCCGGCATCTCCGTTCAGCAGATCATCGCCATCCTCGCCTTGCAACTCGTCAACGCCATCACCCCCGGATAGGGTATCTGCTCCCGCGCCGCCAAAAAGAAGATCGTCGCCGCCAAAACCGTGCATCCGGTCGGTGATGTTGGTGCCGGTAAGGGTATCGTTCTGTTCGGTTCCGTGAATGTCAAAACCTCGAGCCAGCAAGGCACTACTGCTCAGGATGGATCCGTCAGCAAACTCGAAACTGTCGATCGCCACACTGTTGTACACATCGTGCTGGTTGAAGTTGTCTATGTGCACCTGGTCGCCATTGCCCATGTCGAGCAGCAGCGAGCCCAGGCGCAGGGTAATGTCGCTGGCATTAACTCCTTCGCCAAAGCGAAAAATGTTGTTCTCTGATTTGGCGTCAACAATGGTGTCTACGCCGTCACCCTTGTTGAAGATGTAAATGTCTTGACCAGCGCCACCCTCCAAGGTGTCATTTCCAGTGCCGCCGATCAGAATGTCATCGCCAGCGTCTCCGCTTATCTGGTCAGCGCCCGCGCCGCCATCCAGATAGTCGTTGTCGACCTTCCCGAACAGCTTATCTTCTCCGTCGCCACCCATAACGATGTCGTTACCTTCATCGCCCACGAGGGAGTCGTTGCCATCTTCACCAAAAATGACATCATTGCCGCTTCCGCCCCAGGCGTGGTCGTTGCCTCGCCCAGCGTAAATGACGTCGGCTCCACTGTCCGATGGAGATATCGTTCCCGTGACTGGCTCGAACCACCTAACCGTCGGCAGATCGGTGACGGTCCACGTGAAACTCTGAGCGACCCAGTCGTGGTCGCCTAGAAGTTCGTCATCGCCGGCCCCGCCTATAAGCAAATCTTGCCCGCCACCGCCTGCCAAGACGTCGTTGCCGGTGCTTCCCACCAGCGTGTCGTCACCCGATCCACCAGCCAGCCAATCGCCCCTTTGACCGCTACCGGTCGAGGCGTTGCCAGACGCTATCGCGGCAGCTACGGTCATCTGGCTGTCGGCGTAAATACGATCATTGCCGACTTCGCCGCTGAGAATGTCGCCGTCGGCTCCACCCATGATGACATCGTTGCCGGCCCCGCCATAGACTTCATCTTGTCCTGTTCCCGCTTCGATCAGGTCGTCACCGCCGCGGAACGCGTAGATGCGGTCATTTCCTCCACCGCTGATGATGTGATCATTCGCGCCACTGTCTCTTAGCACGTCAACCCGATCCGCCTCTACTTCGGCTCCGACAATAATATTGCCAAGAGAGTCGTTGTCGTACTGGTTACCTTCCAGAGCAAGGTTGGCGTCCTTCGGTTTGAGATCACCTTTGATGTCGTTGTTGGTGTCCGGATTGTTCACCACAGGCGCGTCACTGTAGGTGATTCCCAAGTCAGCACGCGCCTTGTCATAACCCTGCACCACAATCTGGCCATCGATGATGAGGGTGCTCTCGCCGGCAAGGGTATACAGGTGTTTGCCGTCGGTGCTTTTGTAAACACGGGTGTCGCCATATTGCGCACCGCCCGCCAGGGTGTCGCCATCATGGAGGAGGCTGCCTTTGCCATCGCTGTCCAGGATGGTGTCCAGGCCGTCACCGCTCTGGAACACGTAGGTGTCGCT
>NZ_NBZV01000120.1 GCF_002379095.1 Polaromonas sp. AER18D-145 | reverse complement strand
GCCACGGCCTTGGTCACCTCGGCGATGTTGCGCACCTGCGCCGTCAGATTCGAACCCATGGAGTTGACCGAATCGGTCAGGTCTTTCCATGTGCCGGCCACACCCTGCACGTCGGCCTGGCCGCCGAGTTTTCCTTCGGTCCCGACCTCGCGCGCCACACGGGTGACCTCGGAGGCAAACGAACTCAGCTGGTCCACCATGGTGTTGATGGTGTTTTTCAGTTCGAGGATCTCGCCTTTCACGTCCACCGTGATCTTCTTGGACAGGTCGCCGGCCGCCACCGCCGTTGTCACCTCGGCGATGTTGCGCACCTGCGCCGTCAGATTCGAACCCATGGAGTTGACCGAATCGGTCAGGTCTTTCCATGTGCCCGCCACACCCTGCACGTCGGCCTGGCCGCCGAGTTTGCCTTCGGTACCGACCTCGCGCGCCACACGGGTGACCTCGGAGGCAAACGAACTCAGCTGGTCCACCATGGTGTTGATGGTGTTTTTCAGCTCGAGGATCTCGCCCTTCACGTCCACCGTGATCTTCTTGGACAAATCGCCCGCTGCCACGGCCTTGGTCACCTCGGCGATGTTGCGCACCTGCGCCGTCAGATTCGAACCCATGGAGTTGACCGAATCGGTCAGGTCTTTCCATGTGCCGGCCACACCCTGCACGTCGGCCTGGCCGCCGAGTTTTCCTTCGGTCCCGACCTC
>NZ_NBZV01000119.1 GCF_002379095.1 Polaromonas sp. AER18D-145 | reverse complement strand
GTAGTTGTTGAAGAAAGGGGTGTGGCGGCCGCCCTCGTCCTTGGACAAGACATAGATCTCGCCAGTGAAGTGGGTGTGGGGCTTGATCGAACCGGGCTTGCACAGCACCTGGCCGCGCTGGACGTCTTCGCGCTTGGTGCCGCGCAGCAAGATGCCGACGTTGTCGCCGGCCTGGCCCTGGTCGAGCAGCTTGCGGAACATTTCCACGCCGGTGCAGATGGTTTTCTGGGTATCGGCAATGCCGACGATCTCGATTTCCTCGCCGACCTTGACCACGCCGCGCTCGATACGGCCGGTCACGACGGTGCCGCGGCCGGAGATGGAGAACACGTCTTCGACGGGCATCAGGAAGGCGCCGTCCACGGCACGCTCTGGCAGGGGGATGTAGGTGTCGAGGGCGTCGGCCAGCCTCATGATGGCCTGCTCGCCCAGGGGACCTTTGTCGCCTTCCATGGCGAGCTTGGCGCTGCCGTGGATGATGGGGGTGGCGTCGCCGGGGAAGTCGTATTTGTCGAGCAGCTCGCGCACTTCCATCTCAACGAGTTCGAGCAGCTCGGCGTCGTCAACCATGTCGCATTTGTTCAGGAACACGATGATGTAAGGCACGCCGACCTGGCGGGCCAGCAGGATGTGCTCGCGGGTCTGGGGCATGGGGCCGTCAGCGGCGGAACACACCAGGATCGCGCCGTCCATCTGGGCGGCGCCGGTGATCATGTTTTTCACATAGTCGGCGTGGCCGGGGCAGTCGACGTGGGCGTAGTGGCGGTTGGCCGTCTCGTACTCGACGTGGGCGGTGTTGATGGTGATGCCGCGGGCTTTTTCTTCCGGAGCCGCGTCGATCTGGTCGTAACCCTTGGCTTCGCCGCCGAACTTGGCTGCAAGCACGGTCGTGATCGCTGCCGTCAGGGTGGTCTTGCCATGGTCAACGTGTCCAATCGTGCCTACGTTGACGTGCGGCTTGGTCCGCTCAAATTTGCCTTTTGCCATTTTT
>NZ_NBZV01000118.1 GCF_002379095.1 Polaromonas sp. AER18D-145 | reverse complement strand
TGATGGACCTGGTGATCACGGTGGACACCAGCGTGGCGCATCTGGCGGGGGCCATGGGCAAGGAAGTGTGGATCATGCTGCCCTTCAGTCCCGACTGGCGCTGGCTGCTCGAGCGAAGCGACAGCCCGTGGTACGGCTCAGCGCGGCTGTTCAGGCAGCCCGCCCGGGGCGACTGGGCCAGTGTGCTGGCTCAGGTGCAGCAGGCGCTGGCGGTGTGTCTGGGCCGAGACACAGACAACGCGGCTGCAGACACGCGTAGCGTGGCGGGCAAGCTGACCAGCACTTTGGCCCTGCATAAAAATGGCGATCTGGACAAGGCCGAGGCTTTGTACAAGGAGATTCTGACTGCGCAGCCCCGGCACTTTGGTGCGCTGCAGATGCTGGCGACCATTGCGGCGCATCGCAAGGACAACGCTGCCGCAGTTGTTTTGTTTGGGCAGGCGCTCAGTACCCGGCCTGACCATGTGGGCGTACTCAATGATCTGGGCAATGTATTGCAAGCCCAGGGAAAAACGGAGGAGGCGCTTCAGAGTTACGGTCGCGCGCTGGACGTTCAGCCGGACTTTGTGGACGCTCTTGTCAATCGCGGCAATGCCTGGCGAAGGCTTCAGCGTGTTGAAGAAGCGCTGGCAAGTTATGAGCGCGCACTGCAGGTCAGTCCGAACCATGCAGAAGTTTTGAACAACCGGGGCGTGGCCTTGCTGGAGCTGAGGCGTCCGCAGGAAGCGCTGGCAAGTTATCAAAAAGCATGGCGAGCCAGACCCGACTATGCCGAAGCCCACTGGAACGAAGCGCTGTGCCGGCTGCTGCTGGGCGACTTTGTCCAAGGCTGGCAAAACTACGAATGGCGCTGGAAGCGAGAGCTCAACAAGGACAAGCTTCGCAACTTCAGCCAGCCGCTGTGGCTGGGGAAAGAGCCGCTACAAGGCAAGACCATACTTCTACACGCCGAGCAAGGTCTAGGCGACACCCTGCAGTTCTGCCGCTACGTCCGGCAAGTGGCGGCACTGGGCGCGCGGGTGGTGCTGGAAGTGCAGCCGGCGCTCAAGAC
>NZ_NBZV01000117.1 GCF_002379095.1 Polaromonas sp. AER18D-145 | reverse complement strand
GGCGGATTCAAGTACGAAGTGCAACGTTCAGAAATAGGGTGGGCCAAGAGTCAATAGGATGGGCTCTTTGTGACCAGCCAGTCTCAACGAAGCACCATGACCTACAAACACTTGACCCGAGAAGAACGATACCAAATTCACGTACTCAAGCGCCAAGGCGTCAGCCTGGGACGCATTGCGGCCGAACTGGGCCGCAATCGATCAACGCTCTGCCGGGAGCTCCAACGCAACAGCACGCCGGCAGGCTACAAGCCTGCGCACGCCCACGACAAAGCCCGCGGGCGCCAGCACGCGCGGCGTAACGCCCGGCACTTCAGCGCCACCCAGTGGTGTGACGTCGAAGGCCTGCTGCGCCTGTCTTTCTCTCCCGAGCAGGCCAGCGGCCGGCTCCGGCTGGAGAAAGCCATGAGCATCAGCACAGAATCCATTTACCAGCGAGCCTACCGCGATAAAGCCCAGGGCGGGGATCTGGTGAGCTACCTGCGCTGCCAGAAAGTCAGGCGCAAACGTTACGCCAGCGGCCAGGAGCGACGGGGCATGCTGGCCAATCGCATTGGCATTGAACAGCGTCCCGCGGTGGTCGATCAGCGCAGCCGGATCGGCGACTGGGAGGGCGACACGGTCATAGGCAAGGATCACAAAGGCATCTTGCTCACGCTGGTCGAGCGCAAGAGCCGTTACACGCTGGCCTGCCAGTTGGATTCACGCCACAGCGGGGGGGTCACGCAGGCCGTGATCGAGCTGCTGCGACCGCACAAAAAGCAGTGCCACACGCTGACCTTTGACAATGGCAAGGAGTTTGCAGAGCACGTCTTTATCTCCCAGTGTCTGAACGCCAAGGTGTACTTTGCGCACCCGTACTGCTCCTGGGAGCGGGGGCTCAATGAGAACCACAATGGCTTGCTGCGCCAGTACTTTCCCAAGAAGACCAACTTCTTGAAGGTGCGCCAGCATGAGGTCGATGATGCGGTGTACCGGCTCAACCACAGACCCCGCAAGTGCCTGGGTTACCTCACCCCGCACGAGGTCTTCTATGGCTTGAAGATGCAGCCGATTACACTGCCTTCTGTTGCGCTTTGTACTTGAATCCGCC
>NZ_NBZV01000116.1 GCF_002379095.1 Polaromonas sp. AER18D-145 | reverse complement strand
ATTGGCTATGGCGCAGGCCATGGTCTGGAGCGCGACTACGAAAGCTTGCTGGCGAAAGCCGAGGGTGAGCCGCACTGGCCAGCGCTGGCGCCCGACGACATCCTTTTTGTCAGCTACACCTCCGGCACGACCGGCGTGCCCAAGGGCGTAATGCTGACCCAGCAGAGCAGTGTCAACTGCATCCTCCACTCGCTGATTTCTTTTGGTTTTGGACCTGACGATGTCTGGTACATACCGGCGGCATCGGCCTGGGTGGTCGTGATGATGTACGCATTCGGGCTCGGCAACGGGATGACGACCGTGATTCCGGATGGCGGATACCAATTACAGGCTTACCTGCGCGACATCGAGCGTTTTCGCGTTACGGTCGGGTTGCTCGTCCCGACCATGCTGCAGCGCGCGATTGTTGAAATCCAAACCAATCCAGTTTACGACCTGTCCTCGCTGCACATGATGATTTACGGCTCGTCGCCCGCCACGCCCAAGTTGATCCGTGATGCGAGGGCGACCTTCAAGGGGATCAAGCTGCTGCAGACCTACGCGATGACAGAAACCACCGGCGGCTGGATCAGCTACCTGACCGATGCCGACCACGAGCATGCGCTGCGAGAGGAGATCGAACTGCTCAAGTCGGTCGGCCGCATCGGCATTCACTACGACTGTTCGATTCGCGACGAGTCGGGCCAACCGGTGCCGATCGGTCAATCCGGCGAGATCTGGCTGCGCGGCAATACCATGATGAAGGGTTACCGCAACCTGCCCGAGGCTACGGCGGAAGCGATGCCGGACGGCTGGCTGCGCACCAACGACATCGGGCGGCTCGACGAGCGCGGCTATCTGTATCTGCTGGATCGGCAGAAGTTCCTGATCATCACCGGCGCGGTGAACGTGTTTCCGACCACGGTCGAGGCGATTCTGGTCGAGCACCCGGCGGTGGAGGAGGTGGCCGTGGTCGGCGTGCCGCACCCGGAATGGGGCGAGGCGGTAGTCGCTGTGGTCGTCCGCAAACCTTCGCACAGCGATGTTACGGTGCAGGCGCTTATCGATTTTTGTCACGGCAGGCTCAGCCGCCCCGAAACGCCCAAGCATGTGGTGTTTGTCGATGAACTGCCCAAGACATCCAACGCCAAGCTGAAGAAAGGCGAGTTGAAGAAATGGCTGTCTGGCGGTGCAGTGCCCC
>NZ_NBZV01000115.1 GCF_002379095.1 Polaromonas sp. AER18D-145 | reverse complement strand
GGGGCACTGCACCGCCAGACAGCCATTTCTTCAACTCGCCTTTCTTCAGCTTGGCGTTGGATGTCTTGGGCAGTTCATCGACAAACACCACATGCTTGGGCGTTTCGGGGCGGCTGAGCCTGCCGTGACAAAAATCGATAAGCGCCTGCCCCGTCACATCGCTGTGCGAAGGTTTTCGGACGACCACAGCGACTACTGCCTCGCCCCATTCCGTGTGCGGCACGCCGACCACGGCCACCTCCTCCACCGCCGGGTGCTCGACCAGAATCGCCTCGACCGTGGTCGGAAACACTTTCACCGCGCCGGTGATGATCAGGAACTTCTGCCGATCCAGCAGATACAGATAGCCGCGCTCGTCGAGCCGCCCGATGTCGTTGGTGCGCAGCCAGCCGTCCGGCATCGCTTCCGCCGTAGCCTCAGGCAGGTTGCGGTAACCCTTCATCATGGTATTGCCGCGCAGCCAGATCTCGCCGGATTGGCCGATCGGCACCGGTTGGCCCGCCTCGTCGCGAATCGAGCAGTCGTAGCTCATGCTAATGCGGCCGACAGACTTGAGCAGCTCTATCTCCTCGCGCAGCGCATGCTCGTGGTCGGCATCGGTCAGGTAGCTGATCCAGCCAGCTGCGGTTTCGGTCATCCCATAGATCTGCAGCAGCTTGATCCCCTTGAAGGTCGCCCTCGCATCACGGATCAACTTGGGCGTGGCGGGCGACGAACCGTACACCATCATGCGCAGCGAGGACAGATCGTAGTCCTGATTGGCGCGGATTTCAGTAATCGCGCGATGCAACACGGTGGGCACCATAAAGCCAACCGTGACGCGGAAGCGTTCGATGTCGCGCAGGTAGGCCGGGAGATTAAACCCACCATCCGGAACTATGGTCGTCATCCCGTTGCCAAGTCCCAACACATAACACATGACAAGTACCCACGCCGAAGATCCTGGAACACTCCAAACGTCGTCTGGACCGAAGCCGAAGTGACTCAACGAATGAACGATGCAGTTGACACTGCTCTGCTGGGGCAGCATCACGCCCTTGGGCACGCCGGTCGTGCCGGAGGTGTAGCTGACAAAAAGGATGTCGTCGGGCGCCAGCGCTGGCCAGTGCGGCTCACCCTCGGCTTTCGCCAGCAAGCTTTCGTAGTCGCGCTCCAGACCATGGCCTGCGCCATAGCCAAT
>NZ_NBZV01000114.1 GCF_002379095.1 Polaromonas sp. AER18D-145 | reverse complement strand
TTCTGTTTGACGGTGCTGGTCAGCTCTTCCATCGACGCTGCGGTCTCTTCCAGGGAGCTGGCCTGCTCTTCGGTCCGGGACGACAGGTCGTGGTTGCCGGCGGCAATCTGGCTGGACGCTGTCGCTATCGTGTCGGTGCCGCTGCGGACTTCGCCGACCACCTTGGACAGGCTGTCGTTCATGTCTTTCAGCGCCTGCATGAGCTGGCCGGTTTCGTCCTTGCTTGTCACTTCAATCTGGCTGGTCAGGTTGCCGGCGGCAACCGTTTCTGCCACCTGGAGGGCGCGATCCAGAGGACGGGTAATGCCGACCGTCAGCCACCAGGAAAGCAGGCCACCCAAGGCCAGGGCCACCAGCGCCAGGGAGATCAGCATGAAGCGGCCGGAGCGATACAACAAGTCAATCGAGCTCACGGTCTGGTCAATGTTGGCCTTCTGTTGAGACAACATGGCCTTGATGCTCGCATCGTAGGCGTCCAGGGCCGGCACCAGTTTTCCGTCAACCAGCTCCACCGCCTGTGCAGGCTGTCCATCCGCTTTCAGTTTCAAGGCTGCCGTGCGAAACCCGATATACGCGGTTCTCTTGAGCATGCTGTCTTCATACAGCTTTTTTTCTTCTGCTGTATCCAGCATATCCAGCAGTTTTTTGGAAATTCCGGTGATGTTCAGACTGGTTGCGGCGATGCTTTTCTGGAAGTACTTCTGGTCATCCGAATCCGTACTTTTGACCAGCGCGAATGTCCGGACACTGTTGGTACTCGTAGCCACCAGCCATTCGGCGGCGAGACGCTCCTTGAGCAGCGCCTCACTGGCCATCGCCGCGGTGGCATGGCCGACGCTCTGGAGTCGCCATACGCCGAGACCGGCAATCACGCCCAGAAAAAGGAGAACCACCGCGAAGCCCATCCCCAGACGGGTACCGATTTTAAAATTCTTGATGTTCATGTTGGCTCCTGTGCAATATCAGTAAAAATTGTTTGCTTGGAAAAGGAGCGGGCCAGAGGGGACAACACCGCGCGCGCAGGCCTTTGTGCGGACGCCATCTGCCCGCCTTCCAACCTGAACACACTGACCACCTGACTGAGCCCGCTGGCCTGCTCCTGCAGCGAGGACGCTGCCGCAGCGGCTTCTTCCACCAGCGCCGCGTTTTGCTGCGTCACCTGGTCCATCTGCGTGATCGCCTGGTTGATCTGCTCGATGCCTGAGCTCTGCTCCTGGCTGGCCGCCATGATCTCGGCCATGATGTCGGTCACGCGTTTGACGCTGTCCACAATCTC
>NZ_NBZV01000113.1 GCF_002379095.1 Polaromonas sp. AER18D-145 | reverse complement strand
CGTCGTCGAGGGTCTGAACAACAAGGTCAAAGTGACCATGAGAAAATCCTACGGGTTTCGGACCTTCAGAATCACTGAACTCGCCCTATATCACGTACTTGGCAAGCTTCCTGAGCCGCAACTCGCCCACAGATTTTACTGACGAAGCTCTTTAATCAGGGATGGGTGGGAATCGCGATAGGCTGCGCTCTCGGCCTCATCCTGTTTTTTTTGGGCCGGCGGCGGGCGGTTCCTCGGGTATCGATTACGGCCTCACATGAACTGACATGGGGTAACAGCCCTAACGTTCCGCCAGGCTTTGCACTTCAATTTAGGGGCAAGAATATTGATCGAGTATCGCGTGGAGTGTTTCGCTTTTGGAATGACGGGTCAGACACGCTGACCTCCGACTTGATCAGCAAACACGACCCGCTAAAGTTAGTGTTAGAAGATGGCGAATTTTTACTCGCTGGGGTTACCAGGGAAACAAACAAAACGAACCAGTTCACTGTATCGATTGATCCAGCAGATCCCAAAATTGTTAATTTCACCTTCGACTACGTGGACCCAAAAGAGGGCGTAGCAATAGGTTTTTTACACAGTTCTAATGTGTCCATGCCCAAATTTTCAGGCACCATTAAGGGACACAAACCAAAGGTATCACTAAACAAGCGATCTAAAGTTCGACCTTTAGCAAGATCTAAAAGACGGATAGTAAAAGTGCTGCCTTGGGTGATGGTGGGCCTTGGAGCGATGACATTAGCCATGGTTTTGGCGCCGCCCTCCTGGCCGTTTTCCGTAACGAACATGCTTGCAGCGTCATCTAAGCCAACAAATCTCGATGAGATTTTTATACGTTCAATGCTGTGGGTTATTTCACTCACTTACGGTGGGCTGGGGTGTGTAACGCTCTGGCGAATCACCCAACGCCACCCTAAGAGCCTTGACTTAAATACGGTGACAGAGGCTAAGGCAACCGTCACAAAGACAACGGGGGCCGAGGCCGACAAATAGCGCCCCTTCAATACACTAAGGTAGGTATCGAGGCGGAACCGCTACGAAGGGTCGGGTTCAGTATCGAGCAGCCAGCAAATCCCCGAATGAGTTCATCCAGTGCCGCGCAACGCGGTGCCCAGGCGGAACATCAAAGACCCGGCGCGCGTCAAGGTAGTTGTCGCCTCATTCATGCAGCCAACTGCTGAATATCGTTGCACTCCGAATGCGCCCTGACGAAGGAGTCGCGCTCGGGGTTGAGAGTCACGGGGCCAACGGGCGACCAGTTGCGGGTCTTGCCGGACCA
>NZ_NBZV01000112.1 GCF_002379095.1 Polaromonas sp. AER18D-145 | reverse complement strand
TGTATGGACTGGACACATACGAAACAGGTGTTCGGAGACATAGGAAACACTTCTTCAGCGCCATTGGCGCAAGGAGAAGCACATGCCCTGGCAACCGAGAGACCTGATGGACACCAAACGCGAGTTCGTGGAATTGGCCTTGCAAGAAGGCGCCAACCGGCGCGAGCTGTGCCGGCGCTTTGGCATAGGAGCGAAAGCCGCGTATGCGCTGCTGGCGCGTTACGCCCAGGAAGGCGACGGCGCCTTCAAACCTCGCTCGCGTCGCCCGCATGCCAGCCCGCTGCGCACCCCGGCGGCCATGGAGGAAACTTTGCTCGAGCTGCGGCGCGATCATCCGGCCTGGGGCGGACGCAAGCTTGCGCGGCGCCTGGCCGAGCTGGGACACCGGGACGTACCTTCTGCGGCCACTGTCACGGCCATCTTGCACCGCCACGGCCTGATTACGCCGGCTGCCAGTGCGGCGGCCCAGCATTGGCAGCGCTTCGAGCACCCCGAGCCCAATGCGCTGTGGCAGATCGACTTCAAGGGAGACTTTGCCGCCGGGCAGGGGCGCTGCTACCCGCTGACCGTGCTGGACGACCACTCCCGCTTCAATCTGGCCTTGCAGGCCTGCTCCGGGGTGGCCACCACCACCGTACAGCCCCATCTTGCCCAGGTGTTTCAGCGCTATGGGCTGCCGGTACGCCTCAATGCCGACAACGGCGCGCCCTGGGGCAGCCCTCGCCTGCCCGGGCACGGCTTGAGCGAGCTCAGCGTCTGGCTCATCCGTCTGGGCATACGCGTGAGCCACAGCGCGCCCTATCACCCGCAGACCAACGGCAAGATCGAGCGCTTTCACCGCTCGCTCAAAGCCGAGGTACTGGCCGGACGCAGCTTTGCGGACCTGCAGCAGGCACAAAGTGCCTTCGAACGCTGGCGCGGAGTCTACAACCACGAGCGGCCCCACGATGCACTGGACCTTCAGACGCCAGCCAGGCGCTATCGGCCCAGCCCGAGAAGCTACCCGCAAACTTTGCCACCCATCGACTACCCGGACGAGGACACGGTGGCCGTCGTCACATGGAACGGGGAGGTCACCTTCAAGGGCAACAAGCTGCGCGTGTCGAGCGCCTTGCTCAAGCTTCCGATAGCTTTCCGGGCAGACGCCACGCGCGACGGTTGCTACGATGTGTTCTTCTGCCATCACCGCTTCATGCGGCTGGACTTGAGCGCACTCAACGCTGCTGGCTGAGAATCCAAGGTGTTTCCTATGTCTCCGAACACCTGTTTCCCATGTCTCCTGTCTATACA
>NZ_NBZV01000111.1 GCF_002379095.1 Polaromonas sp. AER18D-145 | reverse complement strand
TCAGTAGTGTCCCAACGTTCTTCAGAGGAGAGCGAGCTGATCGGGCTCGAAATCCGGGTCTGAATCCGGCGATGGTGGCGTAAGTAGTTGATTTATAGGGATAGTTTCAAACATGGACAGGTTCAAGATCTGTAGGATTTCATACAGGCTGTGATGGTCAAGATGCAAACGCTTCTTCGCAATGGCAATCAGCAAGTAGGTCGATATGGCAATCCAGATCTGCGTCTTCACCGCGTTCTCGCTGGTGCCGAAGAACACCTTGATGCGCAGGTGTTGCTTGATCCACTTGAAGAACAATTCCACCTGCCAGCGCTGGCGGTACAGATCGGCAATCAACTCTGGCTTCAAGGTGAAGTTGTTGGTCAGAAACACCAGGCGTTTTCCCTTGTCGTCTTTGGCCACCACCCGGCGCAGCGTCGTGGGGTAATCCTTGCTCGAAAGATAGGTCGTCAGAACGCCCGTCTGATCGCAGATCACCGTCGTATTGATCCGGTCCACCGGATGCGAGTAGCGCCGTTTGAATTTGGGGTTGCTCTTGGCGCGAGTCACAAAGAAGGCCTTGGCCTCGTGAATCACGAACAGGCGGGAAAAATCCAGATAGCCCCGATCCATCAAGTAGAACGCCCCCGGCTCCAGCACCAGATCGTCCAACACATTGACCTCGTGCGTCTTGCCGTCGGTGATGTGAATGAAACTGGGGATGTTGCCTCTCAAGTCCAGCAGCGTGTGCAGCTTGATGGCGGCCTTGGTCGAGCGAAACGGAGCCCACGCAAACACCGACAGACAAAGATCGATGGTGCTGGCGTCGAACGCATAAACCGCCGCGTCGAGCGCCAAGCCAAAGGGCTCCGTGGCGTACAGCGGGCGTGCAAGGGCAATCAGGTGCTGAGCAAAGTCGGCGTAGATTTGCCATGGGCGCGTGGCGTTCGCATTGGCCAGCGTGTTGCGCGAAATCGTCTGGCAGCGAAACCCCATGTGGTACAGCCGTCGAGCCTGAGCGCGCAGGTTGACTTCGATGTCGCGCAAGGACTCGCGGTAGGTCAACTGGGCGAAGGCCATGGCGAAGAACTGGTCCAGGCAAGAGAAGTCCTTGACCTTGTGCTCGCCTCGGTGGTCGGCCACACAGCGGCGAAACGTGCTCAGTGGCAGGTAGAGCATGAGTTGCGCAAATACGAGCTTGCCTTGGTGCATGGCGGTTTTGGGCGGAAATCCGCAAAAAACCGACAGTCTGACTTTCGACGTTCAAATCGAGACCAGACTGAAATGCCAAATTCAACAAGTAAATCATTAACTTACGACGTCCTGGTGTGCAAACGTTGGGACACTACTGA
>NZ_NBZV01000012.1 GCF_002379095.1 Polaromonas sp. AER18D-145 | reverse complement strand
GCCACGGCCTTGGTCACCTCGGCGATGTTGCGCACCTGCGCCGTCAGATTCGAACCCATGGAGTTGACCGAATCGGTCAGGTCTTTCCATGTGCCGGCCACACCCTGCACGTCGGCCTGGCCGCCGAGTTTTCCTTCGGTCCCGACCTCTCGTGCGACACGTGTCACTTCCGAAGCAAACGAACGCAGCTGGTCCACCATGGTGTTGATGGTGTTTTTCAGTTCGAGGATCTCGCCCTTCACGTCCACCGTGATCTTCTTGGACAGGTCACCGGCCGCCACCGCGGTCGTCACCTCGGCAATGTTGCGCACCTGCGCCGTCAGATTCGAACCCATGGAGTTGACCGAATCAGTCAGGTCTTTCCATGTGCCGGCCACACCCTGCACGTCGGCCTGGCCGCCCAGCTTGCCTTCGGTCCCCACCTCGCGCGCCACACGGGTCACCTCGGCCGAAAAGGTACCGAGCTGCTCGACCATCTTGTTGATGATCATGGCCGTGCGCAAAAACTCGCCCTCGAGGGCCCGGCCTTCCGCCTCCAGTGCCATGCTTTTGGAGAGGTCGCCCTGCGCAACGGCGCCGATCACACGCGCGACTTCGCTGGTGGGGTGCACCAGGTCGGCAATCAGGGAATTGATGGACTCGGCCGACTCGCGCCAGAAACCGCTGGCATTGGGCACCCGGGCTCTTTCCCTGAGTTTTCCCTCCTTGCCAACGACGCGGCTCAAGCGGGCCACCTCTTCGGCCATGCTGACGTTTTCGGCAACCACGTCGTTGAATGCGTCGGCCAGCTTGCCGGGAAGACCGGTCCAGTCCTGCGGCAAGGCCGCTTTCACATCACCCTTGCGCAAGGCCACCAGGGCCGACAGAAAAACCCGGTGCTGTTCTGCCGCGGCCTCGGTTTCCGCGCAGGCGCTGTCGACCGCGGCGACGCTGTCCTGCCAGAAGCCCGACAACGCGGGGGGCTCCGGCCGTTGCGACGAGCGCTGGCCTGTCACTTTGCGTGTGTGGCGCGCCTTCAGCCTGCTGGCGGTAAAGCTGCTGACAGCCGCCAGCTGGTTGAATTCTGCAGCCAGCTTGCCGTAAATACCTTCCCACTCGGTGGGCAAACTGACTTTGGCATCGCCGCGACGCAAGGCACTCAGGGCCTGAAGCAATGTCTTGAGTTCGGTATCCCGCTCGACCAAGGGCCGTCCTGCTAGTGCCTCCATGGAAGTGTCCCTTTTTGAAGTAAATAAGTCTGGTTACCGCACCACGAATTTACCGTTCAGAACAAGGGGAGACAACAGAAGCAAACGCCATTTTCAAAAAAACACAACCAGGTGTTGGGTGGGGCCAGCAAACCTTCCAACTATGGAAAAAGGACTACAAAAAGAAACAGGCGGCTGATTTATATTGATTGATTTTTCTGAAAATTCTGGTGGGCACGGCAGGCCGTGGCCGCCATCAAGCATGCTGGCAGTCCCATGCAAAAAGAAGAAAGGCCGCCAGGCGATCGAGGGCGCAGGCTAGGGTACAGGCGCAAGCCTGACGTCGATGTAAAGCTCTTCCAGCGCACCGGTGTAGCCCTCGAAAGCGAGCAGTCGCGCTGCAGCTTCCGCACGCTCCCAGCGCACGATGGCCTGCTTTTCTTCCAGTGAGAGATCTGAGCCCGTCGCCTCGTCCTCCCGGGTCTTGGCCTGCACCCAGGCGCGGCGCGCCTGCGCCACCTCCTCCGGACTGCCGAGCTGCTGGACCAGGGCTCGGTCATACCGCTGCTCGATGAGGCGGCATTGTTCCTCCGGAAATCCCTCGTTGTCCACCAACCGTATGAGGTAATTCATCACATCCTCGTTTCCCGGGAAGCTGCAGGGACGTTTATCCATCACGGCAGGCCCGTTGCCGCCGTTTGCACAACACCCAGTGCTTGAATTTAGACGCCTTGTGGAGGGCGTGCAGCAAGACCCCTGTCAACTCTGACAGGGGTGGCCGGTAAACACGGACAATTTCTGCAGGCTAAAGAGCGACTGGGTTTGCAACAGGCGCCGCGCCTCGTGCGCGGTATTGGCCCGGCTATCTATCAGCCCGGGCGCGGCCAAACCGGCTAAAACGCCTGCGTTTTTAAGTAAAAATGGCCTCCAGCCCATATGGGACGGTCGCAGGAAGCTATGTTATTCATAGCAATGAAATGACGCTTCGGCGCAGCCGCCAACGTCAGGGCGCCGCGCAGTTCGCCATCATCTCCCCGAGCCGGACCGCTGCGCCCGGTGCCCAGTCCGGATTGAAGCGGCAGGGCCCCCGGGGAAACAGCATGACCACGGTGGAGCCGAGCAAAAAGCGGCCCATTTCGTCACCCTGCGCAAGCTCCACCGGCGGTTGCCCGTCGTAGCGCCACTCTCGGACCTGTTTCGTCCGGGGCGGGTTGACCACGCCGTGCCAGACCGTGGCCATGCTGCCAACAATGGTGGCGCCCACCAGCACCAGCACAAACGGCCCGCGCGCCGACGCGAACACACAGACCACACGCTCGTTGCGCGCAAACAGCCCGGGCACGCCGCGCGCCGTGGCCGGGTTGACCGAAAACAGCTCACCCGGCACGTAAATCATGCGCAGCAGGCGCCCGCCCATCGGCATGTGGATGCGGTGGTAGTCCTTGGGGCTGAGGTAAATGGTGGCGAAACTGCCGCCTTCGAACTGTGCGGCCAGCTCGCGGTCGCCGCCGACCAGGGCGGTGGTCGAGTAGTGGTGGCCCTTGGCCTGGAAAATCCGGTCGCCCTCGATCGCGCCGAACTGGCTGATCGCGCCGTCCACCGGACAGACCAGGTCGGCTGCAGCCAGCGGACGGGCGCCCGGCTTGAGCGCCCGCGTGAAAAATTCGTTGAACGTCGGGTAGCTGCCGAGGTCAGGGTTGGCAGCCTCGGCCATGTTCACGCCGTATTTGCCGACAAACCAGCGGATGATGCGTGTCGTGACCGCCCCGCCCTGCATGGAGGCAATGTGGCTGCCGAATTCCGTCAGAGCCTGCTTGGGCAGGAGGTATTGCAAAAATACATCAAATCGTTCGGACACGCGGGCTCACTGTGGTCTGGAGAAACGCCCATTCTATAGAGGCACGCCCTGCATCAGCCGGGCTGCAGCCGCAGCAGGCGGCCGCGCGGGCTGTCGGTCAGCACATAGAGCAGGCCGTCCGGTCCCTGCCGTACATCGCGAATGCGTTCACCGCCGCCATCGAGCAGCTTGTGCTCGCGCACGACCTGGCCCTTGAAAGGCGCGGTCAATTCGATGCGGTTGAGGTAGCCGAACTTCAGCGAACCGACAAACAGGTTGCCCTGCCAGGCCTGGCCATAACGCCCGCTCGTCAGAAACACCATGCCCGAAGGTGCAATGGACGGCACCCAGTAATGCAGCGGCTGCGCCATGCCGGCCTTGGCGGTGATGCCCTCGCCCATCTTGCCGCCACCGTAGTTTTCGCTGTAGGTGATGACCGGCCAGCCGTAGTTGCGGCCGGGCTGCGGCAGGTTGATTTCATCGCCGCCCTGCGGGCCGTGCTCGTGGGTCCAGTAGGTACCGTCTGGCGCCAAGGTTGCGCCCTGCATGTTGCGGTGGCCATAACTCCAGATTTCCGGCAAGGCACCCGCCCGCCCGACAAAGGGGTTGTCTTTCGGAACGGTGCCGTCCTTGTTGATGCGGATCACCTTGCCGTGGTGGTTGTCGAGTTTTTGCGCGTCCTGCATGCGCGAATAACGATCACCCAGGGTCAGGAACAACGTGCCGTCGGGCTTGCCGTCCTGGTGGGCTTCGACGATGCGGCAACCAAAATGCGCGCTGCTGGAAAACTTGGGCTTCTGGCTGAAAAGCACCTGCACGTCCTCGAGCCGGCTGTTGTCAGCGGCCAGGGTGGCGCGGGCCAGCGCCGTGCTGTTGCCGCCGCCCGAGGCAGCCGGTTCGGAAAAGCAGAAGTAGATCCGGCGGTTGACCGCAAAGCTGGCGTCCGTGATGACATCGAGCAGGCCGCCCTGCCCGCCGGCGTCAATGGCGGGCAGCCCGGGCACGGGCGGACCGAGCCAGCCATCGGCCTCCACCACACGCAGGCGGCCGGGCCTTTCCGTGACCAGGAAGCGCCCCTGCGGCAAAAAAGCCAGGGCCCAGGGGTTTTGCAGGCCCGTGGCGACGGCCTCCGGTCGAACCGTCTGCGCCTGTGCCTCCACACCTGAAAATGCTATCAAAACAGTAGCATACAGAGCAAACGACATAAGGGGTAAGTGCATATTTCACTCCTGGATTCAGACAAGAGATCTGCGCCAGGGAGGGCGCCGGTCCATGTGGCAATATGCCACTGTCGCCTTGCGGATATCGGCCTGTGGGTTTTCCCTGAGGAAGACGCTGCCTTTCAGCCTCAAAGACGCTAATTGTCGTAAATCGTTACAAATCAATGGCTTACCAACGCAATCTAGAAAAAACTTTAGCTTGACGTAGGACTTGTCCTTCAAGTACCCTTGCGGCCATGCGTATCCCCCTGCTCCTCACCTGCCTTCTGCTGGCTGCCACTGTGCAGGCTGCGCCCGGTCATTCTGGTGACGACATGGACAAATTCCTTGCCGACAAGGGTCTGCTCAACAGGATGGACCAGGTGCGGCAGTCGGTCAGCCACAAGGCCTCCGAGCTGGTGGTCAATGCCATGGGTTTCCTGGGTGTGCCTTACCGGCGTGGCGGCAACACGGCCGAGACCGGGGTGGACTGCAGCGGTTTTGTGAAAGCCATCTACGAGCAGACCGTGGGCTTGGTGTTGCCGCGCCGCGCCGAACAGCAGGCCGCCGCCACACAGAACATCGACAAAACCGAGTTGCAGCCCGGCGACCTGGTGTTTTTCAACACCATGAAGCGGGCCTTCAGCCATGTCGGCATTTATGTCGGCGAGGGCAAATTCATCCATGCGCCCAAGCCCGGTGCCGAAGTGCGGGTTGAAAGCCTGAGCGTCGCTTACTGGGCCCGCCGCTTCGACGGTGCGCGCCGCGTCCAGCGCACCGCCCAGGCCAACGCGACCGGCGAATAAGCGGCCGTCCGCGGCCCTCTTCTCGCCCTTCCTCGCTCTTCTTCTCTTTTCCGTCTTTTTTCCTGCCTGCCCTGCTTCGGCAGGCCGGCCTCAATCGGCCTTGACGCCGGCCTCCCGGATCACCTTCGCCCATTTGGTCGTCTCCAGCGCAATAAAGGCGTCGAACTCCTCCGGCGTGCTGCCAACACCGAAAGTCCCCATGGCATCGAGCCGCGCACGTGTTTCATCGCTGCGGATGATGCGTCCGACTTCGTCCGACATGCGCCGGACAATGTCCTTCGGGGTGGCCGCCGGTGCCAGCATGCCGGCCCAGGTGCTGCCGGTGAAGCCGGCAAAACCCTGCTCGATGAAGGTCGGGACGTCCGGTACCGCCGGCAGGCGGCGGTCGCTCGCGACGCCGATCAGCCGCACCCGGCCTGCCTTGCCCTGGTTGATCAGCCCGGTCGGTGCGTCAAAAAACAGCTGGATCTGCCCGCCTATCAAATCCGTCAGGGCCGGCACCGCGCCGCGGTAGGGAATGTGCACCATGTAGGTCTTGGTGATGGACTTGAGCAGCTCGCTGGTCAGGTGGGCGGCTGAACCGTTGCCGGAAGAACCGAAGCTGACTTTGCCGGGGTAGGCACGCGCGTAGCCAATCAGCTCTTTTGCCGTCTTGAAGGGGGCGTCGTTGTTGACGGCAGCCAGCAGCGGCGACACGCCCATCAGGGACACGCCGGTCAGGTCCTTGCGCGGGTCGTAGGGCAGCTTGGGGTACAGCGTGGTGTTGGCGGCATAGGCGGCAATCACCACGGCAAAGGTGCTGCCGTCAGCCGGCGCCTTGGCCAGCAAGTCCACCCCGATGATGCTGTTGGCGCCCGGCTTGTTGTCGATGGTCACGGTTTGCTGCAAGCGGTTCTGCAGGCCCACCTGCACAATGCGCGCCATCTGGTCGGTGAAGCCGCCCGGCGTGTAGGGCACGATGATGCGGATCGGCTTGTTCGGCCAGGCGCTCTGGGCCAGCAGGGGCGCGCAGACGGTGGCCGCCCCGGCCGTGATGGCCAGATTGAAGCGGCGGCGAGATACAACGCGGGGGAACTTGAGTTCAGACATGGCTTCTCCACAAGAGGAAACCCATTCTGGGCTATCTGTCCAGCGTCAACCCCAGGGTTTGCCCCGAAGACATGCGGCTGCAAGGCCCGGATGGACACCTGCGCGACACTCGGAATTCTGCAAAGCGGAACAGCGTCCCCCTAAAAAATCAAGACCAGCCCCAGACCAAGCGAAAGGCCTGAGTAGGCATATTCATAAATAAAGCCACGTATTGACTTGATAAGTTTGACCACGTATGGCATCGTGCTGCAATCTTTCGACCAGGAGTTGCACATGCCAAGGAAGAGCCCATTTTATATCGAGTTGTCTGTGGATGAGTCCACCGAGTTGAATCGTCGTGCCACCAGATATACGTTGCCTTATTTCGAAGTGTTTCGAGCCAAGATGATCTTGATGGCCGCCAAAGGCATGGACAACGACGAGATCGCCGCGCGGCTGGACACCCGACGCGAGGTGGTCAGCCAGTGGCGCCAGCGCTTCTTCAAGGAGCGATTGGCGGGCCTCCAGGAGAGGGTTCGCCCGGGACGCCCTCGGGTCTTTCCCCCCAGAGCTCACGGTTGAGATCCGGGCGCTCGCATGCGAGTTGCCCACAACATTGGGCTTGCCGCTGTCGCGACTCAGCGTCGCCGATGTGGCGCGATACGCGCAGCGCTCGGGTCTGGTAGCCAGCATCAGCGACAGCACGGTTTGGCGTTGGTTGCACGAGGACGCGATTCGCCCTTGGCGGCACCGTTGCTGGATCTTTCCGCGAGATCCGCACTTCCAGGTCAAGGCCGGGCGGATCCTGGACCTGTACGAGCGGCGCTGGCAAGGACAGGCACTGCGCTCCGACGAGTTCGTCATCTCCACCGACGAGAAGACCAGCATCCAGGCTCGCTTGCGTATCCATCCGAGTCTGCCCACCGAGCCTGGCAAGTCGATGCGCGTTGAGCACGAGTACGCGCGCGGTGGCGCCTGGGCGTACTTGGCTGCACTGGATGTGCATCGAACCAAAGTGTTCGGTCGCTGCGAAGCGACCACCGGCATCGCGCCCTTCGAGCGTTTGGTCGAACAAGTCATGAGCCAAGCGCCGTACAACACCGCTCGCCGCGTCTTCTGGGTCATGGACAACGGCTCGTCACATCGTGGCCCGGCGTCGGTGCGCCGCCTCACACAAGCCCATCCCACATTGGTTCCGGTTCACGGCCCAGTCCATGCAAGTTGGCTCAACCAGATTGAAATCTACTTCTCGATCGTGCAGCGCAAGGTGCTGACCCCGAACGACTTTGCTTGCTTGGAGGCGGTCGCCGAGCGGCTGGCGAACTTCGAGCGCCACTTCGAAGGCATCGCGCGTCCATTCGAGTGGAAGTTCACCCGCGCTAATCTCAATGCGTTGGTCGCACGCATGCGTGATCGATGGGCTCAAAGCCAGCCCCTGAAGCTGGCCGCGTGAGCAATACGTGTGCGAATTTCTGAAACGGACTTCTTAGCCAACGGATACGCCTCAGGGAGGTCCGCATGCCCAACAGATTCGGGCGCCTGATTTTGCAGCGCAAAGGTGCCGGCCTCAGGCAAGGCGTGTTGCCATCCCGCGTGAACACCAGACGCTGCCGTCCGCATCGACGATCAGCGCATCGAGTCCCGGTGTCTGCGCCACCCTGGCACGCCCGGCCTCGGCGCCGGCCACCATGATGGCCGTGCCCACGCCGTTGACCGCCTCCAGTCGCTCGCTGATCAGCGCCACCCCATGCGGCCCCCGGGTTGGGTAGCCGGTCCGGGGATCGAGGACGTGGTGCAGGCGCCGGCCCTGGTGCATCACGAAGCGTTCGTAATCGCCGGACGACGCGACGAAGCCCTGGGTCAGGGACACCACGCCCAGCAAGCGGTCGGGCTGGCGCGGGTCGCGCAGTCCCACCCGCCAGGGGCGTCCGTTCAACTGCCCCATCACCAGCACGTCGCCGCCGCCGTTGATCATCGCGTTGGCCATCCCGAATTCCTGCAGCTTGCGCATGCCGGCTTGCAGGATGGGGAGTTTGGCAATGCCGCCCAGATCCAGGCGCATGCCTCTTGTCGCAAGGTAGGCGGTGCCGGCGCGTTCATCAATCACCAGCCCCTTGGGATCGACCAGAGGCAATTGCTCCGCTATCTGTCGCGCAGAGGGGATGGACGGGTGGCCGGGATCGAAATTCCAGTCCCGCAGGGCTCCGACCGTGGCATCGAAATCACCACCACTGGCCTGCGCGGCCTGGCGCGCCATGAGCAGCACCCGCAGCAGCTCCGGCGGCACCGGCACCGGCTGCAGTCCGGCCGACAGATTGATGGCACTGAGCACGCTGGTGCTGCGGTAGCGGCTCATCATGTTCGCCTGCCGCGTCATTTCGGCGAACGCTGCTTTGGCCGCGGCAGCCAGGGCCGAGGTGTCCGGACCTTGCAGTGTCAGGTCCACGCGCGTCCCCATCAATGCCTGCGCGGACTGGTGCACGCCCGCTTTGGCCTGCACGGGCGCAACGAGCAGTCCAAAGGCCATGAGCGGCAAGGCCAATACCACGCGGCGCCGGCCGGGCTGAACGGGATTAGGGAGATGAGAACGCATGATGTCTCCCGCCAAGACAGATCAGCGCGACTGATCCACCATATACGCCACGGCGGCCTTGACCTCGTCGTCGGGCAGCGAGGCGGCGCCGCCCCGCGCCGGCATCTGGCCCTTGGCGCCCGTGAAACCTTCGAGGGCATGCTTGTACAGGACATCATCACCCTGGGCGATGCGTGGGCCCCAATCGGCCTTGTCGCCCGGCTTGGGCGCACCGGCTGTCCCGGCCGCATGGCACAGCGCGCAAGTCTTCCCGTATACCGTCTTGCCCAGCGTGTTTTCGGCGACAGGTGCGGCGGCGGGAGCAGGCGCTACGGTGGTCGCGGGCGCCGGAGCCGCGGCATCCTTTTGCCCGCAAGCGGCCAGCAGCGCCAAGCTCAATGTGGCCAACAGCAGGGTGGGTTTGTTCATTGCTTCTCTCCTGGAAATTGAATAGGCATAGTCATACGAAATTCGACAGACCGATATTCGCACACCGGGTCGTCATCGGCGTAGGTGCACCAGGGTTTTTACCGGCTGATTAATCTATATCAAACGAATCTTTTCATTCGTCGCTCAGTATTCACCTTGGTAGCGACAGTAATTCCAACCAAGTGTGCCTGTTCCGACAAGGCCATTCAACGAGGACCTTCTCATGAGCCAAGACAAACAAGTAAAACCCGCTGCAGAGGCAGGCATCGGCCGCCGCCGGTTCATCAATTCTGCTGCCCTGGTCGGCGTGGCAGGCCTGGCGGCCTGCACCGACAAGCCAACCAGCGCTTTTGCGCCCGCCGCTTCGGCGCCCGCTGCGGGGGGCAAGAGTGGCGACAATGCCACGCATCTGAAGCCGGGCGAGCTCGACACCTATTACGGCCTGTGGAGCGGCGGCCATACCGGCGACATGCGGGTGCTGGGCCTGCCCTCGGGCCGCGAGATCCACCGCATCCCCTGCTTTGTGCCCGATGCGCTGGTGGGCTGGGGCATCACCAATGAATCGAAGAAGGTGATGGGCACCAAGGCCGACGGCAGCCTCAGGTACACGGTGGGCGACTCCCACCACACCCATGCCTCCTACAAGGACGGCAACTACGACGGCCGCTACGCCTGGATCAACGACAAGATCAACAGCCGCATCGCGCGCATACGCCTGGACTATTTCGTCTGCGACAAGATCACCGAGCTGCCCAATGTGCAGGGCTTTCACGGCATCTTCCCGGACAAGCGCGACCCGGTGGACGAGAAGATCAACTACACCACGCGCGTGTTCTGCGGCGGCGAGTTCTCCATCCCCCTGCCCAACACCGCCACCGAAGACGCCAGCAAGTACCGCTCGCTGTTCAGCTGCGTGGACGCCGAAAGCATGGAAGTGCGCTGGCAGGTGCAGATCGACGGCAACTGCGACCTGGTCGCCACTTCCTATGACGGCAAGCTGGCCGCGGTCAACCAGTACAACACCGAGATGGGCGCCAAGTACGAGGACATGATGTCCGCCGAGCGCGACGCCTGCCTGTTCTTCAACGTGGCCCGCATCGAGGCCGCCGTCAAGGCCGGCAAGTTCAAGACCATTGCGGGCTCCAAGGTGCCGGTGGTGGACGGCACGCACGAGGCCAACAAGGACCCCAAGACCGCGCTCACGGCCTATGTGTCGGTGCCCAAGAACCCGCATGGCGTGAATGCCAGCCCGGACGGCAAATACTTCATTTGCGCCGGCAAGCTCTCGCCCACCGGCACCGTGATCGAACTCGCCAAGGTGCTCGACTGGTTCGAAGGCAAGCTGGAGAAGCTGGACTCGGTCATCGTCGCCGAGGTCGAGTTGGGCCTGGGCCCCTTGCACACCGCCTTTGACGGCCGCGGCAACGCCTACACCACGCTGTTCCTGGACAGCCAGGTGGTGAAGTGGAATGTGGAAGCCGCCATCAAGTTCCACAAGGGCGACAAGAGCGCCAAGTACGTGGTCGATCGCCTGGATGTGCATTACCAGCCGGGCCACATCAACGCCTCGCAGTCCGAGACCAAAGCGGCCGATGGCAAGTACCTGGCCGTGGGCTGCAAGTTCTCCAAGGACCGCTTCCTGCCGGTGGGCCCGCTGCACCCCGAGAACGAGCAGCTCGTGGACATTTCTGGCGAGAAGATGGTGCTGCTGGCCGACCACCCGGTGCGCGGCGAGCCGCATGACTTCATCATCTTCAAGCGCGATCTGGTGCGTCCCAAACAGGTCTATACGCTGGACGAGTTCCCGTTGGCCATCAAGGACCCCAAGGAATCCGGCGTGTTCCGCAACGGCAGGAAGGTCACCGTCAAGCTGACGTCGCAGGCGCCGGCCTTCAGCATGCGTGAGTTCAAGCTCAAGAAGGGTGATGAGGTCACGCTGATCCTGACCAACCTGGACAAGATCGAGGACCTGACGCACGGCTTCGCGATTCCCAACCACAACGTGAACTTCATCGTCAATCCGCTGGAAACCGCTTCGGTCACCTTCGTGGCCGACAAAGTCGGCGTGTTCTGGTGCTACTGCACCCACTTCTGTCATGCGCTGCACCTGGAAATGCGCACGCGTATGATCGTTGAAGCCTGATTTGACGGGTTGAACCTTGCAAGCGCCGCATCCGCGCGGCGCTTGTCCTTCAGGGAAGATATGTATTTGAGATGCCGACAGTTGGCAGCCAGGGGGTATGCCTGCCTGGCCGCATTTTTTCTCGTGCTCGCCATGTCGGCGGGCGGCGCGCGCGCAGGCGCCTATGAGGCGGCGCTGCCGCCCGAACTCAATACCGCCAGGGACATGTGCGCCCTGGTGCCTTGCGCCGAGGTATTCCCCGGCGCAACGAGTTTTTCCGAGCGCAAGGGCCAGCCGCCTTACGTGGAGGCCTACGACAACGCCAGCGCGCAAAAGAAACTGCTGGGCTATGTGATGCTGTCCACCGACATCACCGACACGCCGGCCTATTCGGGCAAGCCGGTGGTGACGCTGATCGGCATGGACAAGGCCGGCCGTTTCGTGGGCGTCAAGGTGCTCAAGCATTCCGAGCCGATTTTGCTGCTCGGCATTCCCGAGTCAGCGCTGCTGCGCTTCAATGCGCAATACATCGGCAAGTCGGTGGCCGACAAGATAGAAGTGGGACAGTCGCGCCCCGATGAAGGCGTGCTGGGCCTGGACGCGATTTCCGGCGCTACCGTCACCGTGATTGCGCAAAACCAGGTCATGATGGCCTCCGGCACGGTCGTGGCGCGCCAGGTCGGCATTCTGGCGCCCACCGTGCGGGAACCCGCGCGTTATCTTGTTGGCGGTAAGCGCTCCACATGGGACGAGTTGGTCAAGCAGGGAACCGTGCAGCGCCTGCGGGTCTTGCCCGAGCAGGTGGGGCTGGAGCGGGGGCCCGAGCCCTTCATCGAACTGTGGTTTGGTGACCTGAACCACCCGGACATCGGGAAAAGCGTGCTCGGCGAGAACAGCTGGAATAACCTGCGCATGCAACTCAAGGACGGGGAGCACGCGGTCTTCGTGATCCGCACCCGTGGCGCCGAGTCGTTCAAGGGTTCGGGTTTTGTGCGAGGTGGCCTCTATGACCGCGTGCAGGTGCGTCAGGGGGCTGATGCCTTTACCTTTCGCGACCTCGACGCATTGAACCTCTACGGCATCGAGGCGGCGGGTGCGCCATCGTTCAACGAATCGGTCATTTTCATCATCCGCTCGAAATCGTTTTCGCCTTCGTATCCATGGAAGCTCAGCTTCCTGGGTAACCGCGTCAATCGCGCCACCGGCGCACGCAGCTTCACCAGCTTTGACGCTCCTTACTGGCTGCCTGCGGCTACTCTGGAAGGTGGGCGGCCGAAGATTGAGGAGTCGGACGCACCCTGGGTGCGAATCTGGAAAGGGCGGGCTCTCGAGATTGCCTTGTTCGCACTATTGCTGGTCGTCGTGACCGTCGTCTACGCTTACCGCGAAAAACTCACGCGTCTGTCCACCCACAAGAACAAGTGGCCTGTCAACGCCTTCAAATACAGCGCTTGGGCCATCAGTATCGTATTTGTCGGTTTTGGTGTTATGGCCCAGCCGTCCATCACCCAGGTGCTGACCTGGTTCCACGCCCTGCTGTTCCAGTGGACCTGGTCGCTGTTCCTGTCGGACCCGTTCATCTTCCTGTTCTGGATCTTCATCATCGTCACTGTGTTCCTCTTCGGACGCGGGTTATTTTGTGGGTGGATGTGTCCGTTTGGCTCGCTTTCCGAGGCGATCTACAAGGTGGCGCGCGTCGTCGGATTCAAGCGCTTTCAGACAAAGTTGCCACAGGTGTGGCACGACCGCCTCAAGTGGCTGAAGTACGTGGTGTTCTTCGGCCTGATCACGGTGTCCATGTTCTCGATGGGATTGGCCGAGAAGCTCTCCGAGGTCGAGCCGTTCAAGACCACCTTCCTGGTCGGCATCAGCAACCGCACCTGGCCCTATGGCCTGTTTGTGGCTGTGCTGCTGGGTTTGTCGATCTTCATCGAGCGGCCCTACTGCAAGTACCTGTGCCCGCTGGGCGCGTCGCTCGCCATGCCCAGCACTTTCCGCTGGTTTGGTCTCAAGCGCAAGCAGGACTGCAATAGCTGCAAGGCCTGTGCCGTGGGCTGCGGGGCCCAGGCCATCGATGTCGACGGCCGCATCGATCACCGTGAATGCCTGCACTGCCTCGACTGCATGATCCTGTATACCGACACCAAAGGTTGTCCGCCGCTGGCCAAGGAGCGCAAGCGTCGTGAAAAGGACGGTCTGGAGATCACGCCGATTGGCGTCAATGGCTACTTCATTCCGATTTATCCGGCCAGCAGCTTCACCGAGCAGATCAGCGCCAAGGCCGCCAAGGGCCCGGACCCACGCATGCCCACGGACCCCGCCTTGCCTCCGCACAAGGCAGGCGTGCGCGGCCTGCAGTGGCTGTGGCTGGAATTGCGTGACCACCTGTGGCCCTGGAGCAGCGAGGGCTGGCACTCGCAGCGTGCGCTGCAGGTGGCCGGTTTCTCGCTGGCCGTGGCTGTCGGCGTGGCCTGGGTGATGACGGCGATGGGTACCCTGTCCTCGGGCGCCATCATTGGCTGGTGGTTTGGCTGGAGCGTCTACGAAGTGCTGATCCGCCTGTCGGGCCGGCGTTATGTGAAGGATGGCCCGTGGTGGCGTGATCAATATCGCGTGGCCGGCGTGATGGACATGGTGAGCTATGTGGGATTCAAGAACCTCCTGATCGGCGCGACGCTGTTCCTTGCGCTCAAGTCGCTGGGTTGGCTGATTTTATGAGGGGTGCGCTACGCCGCTTGGCGAGCATCGGCTTGCTGGGTCTGGTCGCGGCACATGCTGCCAGCGCTGCGACTGCAACGGTGCAGCCCGGACAGGATTTGCAGGCGGCCATCCGGGCTGCGGCGCCCGGCGATGTGATCGAGGTGCAACGCGGCTTCTACCGCGCCAACCTGCTGATTGACAAGCCTCTCACCTTGCGTGGCATCGGCCGCCCCACGTTAAGTGGCGGGCAGCAGGGCGACACCCTGCGCGTGACGGCACCCGACGTGACCATCGAAGGCCTGATCGTGCGCGACTCGGGCGATAGCCTCAAAGACCAGAATGCCGGCATCTATGTCTACCCCGGTGCGCACCGCGCGGTGGTACGGCATTGCGACCTCAGCTACAACCTGTTCGGTTTGTGGATAGAAAAGGCCAACGATGTGGTGGTCGAGTCCAACGTCATCACCGGTAAGCGCGAGTACAACTCCTCGCAGCGCGGCAACGGCGTGCAACTGTACAACACCACGGGCGCGCGCATCATCGGCAACAACATCAGTTTTGTACGCGACGCGCTTTACGTGGATGTTTCACACCACGCCATCTTCAGGGGCAACAAGCTGCACCACAGCCGCTACGGCACGCATTACATGAACTCCTACTACAACCTGTGGGAAGACAACGACAGCTACTACAACCGCGGTGGCCTGGCGCTCATGGAAGTGCGCGACCAGGTGGTGCGCAACAACCGGGCCTGGGGCAACTCGGACCACGGCATCATGCTGCGCACGATCCAGGATTCTCTGGTGGAGAACAACGTCGTCGCCGGCAACAACCGCGGCTTCTTCATCTACGATGTGGAATATGCCACCTTGAAGAACAATCTGATCGTCGACAACCACGTGGGCGTGCATCTGGCGGCGGGCTCCACGCGCAATGTGGTGGAAGGCAATGATTTCATTGCCAACCGGGAGCAGGTGCGTTATGTGGGTGCGCGCGACGAGGTGTGGGGCGCCAAAAGCGGTAACCACTGGGACAACTACCTGGGTTGGGATCGCGATGGCAATGGCATCGGCGATGTGCGCTACGAGGCCAACGACCTGGTCGACCGTCTCACCTGGCGCTACCCGAGCATCAAACTACTGCTGGCCAGCCCGGCGGTGCAGGCTTTGCGCTTGGTGGCCCACCAATTCCCGGTGCTGCGTGTTCCCAGCGTGGTGGACCCGAAACCTCGCATGCAACCGAACAACAAACAATGGAGTGAGTGGCGTGACAAGCACTATCCCGGTCAGTAATGCCCCCGTCACCGGCGGTCCCGCGATTCAAGCGCGTGGCGTGGCCAAGCACTATGGCGCCCTGCATGCTGTGGACGGCGTGGATCTGACGGTGCAGCATGGCGAGATCTTTGGCCTGATCGGTCACAACGGCGCTGGCAAGAGCACGCTCTTCAAAATGATGTTGGGGCTGATCGAGCCCAGCGCGGGCGAGATCCTGGTGGATGGCGCTTCGGTACGGGGAAACGACTTCCGCAAGGCCCGCCGTCACATCGGCTACCTGCCAGAGAACGTGGTTTTGTATGACAACCTGAGCGGCCTGGAGACGCTGCGTTTCTTCGCCCGGCTCAAGGGCGCACCCAGTTCGCAATGCGAGCCGACGCTGGCGCGTGTCGGCTTGTCGCATGCGGCAAAACGGCCGCTGCGGGAGTATTCCAAGGGCATGCGCCAGCGTCTGGGCTTCGCGCAGGCACTATTGGGCGCGCCACGGGTGCTGTTTCTGGATGAGCCCTCCAACGGGCTGGACCCGCAGGCCATACGCGACTTCTACGCCACGCTGCGCGGCTTGCGCGATACGGGCGTGACCATCATCATCACCTCGCACATCCTGGCCGAGCTGCAGGAGCGGGTGGACCGTCTCGCCATCATGGCCGCCGGCAAGATACAGGCACTGGGCAGCGTGCAGGACCTGCGCGACCAGATGCACATGCCGCTGGGCCTGGAGCTGCGTCTGGCGCCGGACGATGTGGCGCTGGCCCAGCAGGCGCTGAGCCAGCTCATTGGCGTGAGCAGCGTGGTCACCGACGACGGGCTGCGGGTCAGCTGCCCCCGTGCGTCCAAGATGGCGGTGCTGGGGGCGCTCGCCGGTCTGGGTGCCAAGGTGCTGGACTTGAACATCCGTGAGCCCTCGCTGGAAGACGTGTTTTTTGGATTTTCGGATTGAGGTGAAAGAAATGGAATGGTCCCAAATCCTGACCCTGGCCGCGAAAGAGTTTCGCGACCGCCTGCGCAACCGCTGGGTGCTGGCGGTGGCCCTGGTGTTCACGGTGTTTTCTTTGGTGATTGCCTACTTTGGCGGCGCCGCCCAGGGCCAGGTGGGCCTGCGCTCCATCGAATTCACCATCGCCAGCCTGGTCAGCCTGGTGATCTATCTGATCCCGCTGATCGCTTTGCTGCTGGGTTTTGACGCAGTGGTGGGCGAGCGCGAGCGTGGCTCGCTGGACCTGCTGCTGGCCCTGCCCATCACGCGCTTCGAAGTGCTGCTCGGCAAATACCTGGGTCTGGCAGCGGCCCTGACGCTCTCCACATTGGCGGGCTTTGGTCTGGTGGCGCTTCTGCTCTTCAAGCAGTATGGCTGGGCGGGGTTGTACCACTATGTTGGCTTCATGGTCAGTTCGGTGCTGCTGGGCCTGGCGTTTCTGAGCCTGGCGGTATTGATGTCGGTGATCGCGCGGGAGCGCACGCGCGCTTCGGGCCTGGCGATTGCGATGTGGTTCTTCTTTGTACTGGTATTTGACCTGCTGCTGCTGGGCGGACTGGTGGCCACAGGCGGCGCCTACGGTGGTGACGCTTTCGCCTATCTGTTGCTGCTCAATCCGGCGGATGTGTTTCGCATCCTCAATGTGTTTTCGCTCGAAGATGTTCGCACGCTGTATGGCCTGGCCAGCATCGTGCCACCCGCCCTGGCCAGGCCCTGGCTGATGGGCTCGGTCATGGTGGCGTGGATTGTTGTGCCGCTGGCTTTGGCAAACTGGAGATTCAGACCATGAAGTACACATGTTCCTGTCGCCGTACTGGCGGCGGTGATGCCTGCGGCGTACGCCGCCGATTGCTCGGTCTGGTCGCGCTGACCACCCTGAGTGCCCTTGCCGGGTGCGGCGAGCGCTCAGGCGGCGCGGGGGGGCTGGGGCCGATGGAAATCGACGCGGCCACCTCGTGCGAGCTGGATGGCATGCTGCTGGCCGACTACCCCGGTCCCAAGGCGCAGATCCGCTACGCCGGGCAGGAAGCGCCGGTCTTCTTCTGCGATACCGTGGAGCTGTTCAACACTTTGCTGCGGCCCGAGCAGGTACGTAAAGTGGCGGCGGTGTACGTGCAGGACATGGGCAAAGCCGACTGGGACCAGCCGCGCGGCCACTGGATCGACGCCAGAAGCGGCTTTTTTGTGCTGGGCAGCAAGCGCCATGGCTCGATGGGGCCGACCATCGGCAGCTTCGCGCAGGAGGTTGATGCCAGGAAATTCATCGAACAATGGGGCGGCAGGCTGCTGCGTTATGACGAGGTCAAACCCGGGATGGTGGATCTGAGCGGCGGCGCGCTGCATGACAGCAAGATGTAGCCCATGATGCTGCACAGGCTTGCACTCAGACCGCTGCACTTCGCCGGCCTCGCCACTCTGGTGCTTCTGGGTGGCCTGTTGCTGGCGCCGTGGCGTTCCCAGTCGCCGGATGATGCCGTGCTGGTTGAAACGGATGAAATCTGTGTGGTTGCGCCGCCCGTGCCCCATGATCCCAAGTCGGGGCTGGGCCTGCATGCGCCCCGACCAGTACCCGCCGATGCGCGCTGCCCGGTGTGCGGCATGTACCCGGCGCGCTCGCCCGAGTGGGCGGCGCAGGTCATTTTCGACAATGGCGACACGCAGTTTTTCGACTCGCCGCTCACTCTTTTCACCTATCTTCAAGATGTGGGTCGCTACACCCGTGGCCGCCAGGCCAGTGAAGTCGCGGCGAGTTACGTGACTGACGCCAGCAGCGGTGCATGGATCCGTGCGATGGACGCGGTCTACGTCAATGGCTCGTCTGCCCTCGGGCCCATGCGCGCTGGCAATCTCCCCGCTTTTTCCAGCGTCGCGCTCGCTCAGCGTTTTATCAGCGCACGCGGCGGCGTGCTGCTGGAGGTCGGGCAGATCAGCCCGCAGTTGCTGCAAAACCTCAATGGCGAGCGGCGCCATGCCCACGCCGAGTCGCCTCTCTGAAGTCTAGGACGACGCCAGAAAGTTCAGCGAACAGAGGGGAGGTATCCACGATTGTGACGGCTTGGTCACCACGCCTACGCCTATCCGAACCCACAAGGCAAAAAACCCGAACCGGTAAGGGCTCGGGCTTTGCAGGGTAGCTTGGTCTACTTGCGCGGCGGCGGCAGGTCGGTGCAGCTGCCGTGCGCCACTTCCGCCGCCATGCCCATGCTTTCACCGAGCGTCGGGTGCGGGTGAATCGTCTTGCCGATGTCCACCGCGTCCGCGCCCATTTCAATGGCCAGCGCGATCTCGCCGATCATGTCGCCCGCATGGGTGCCGACGATGCCGCCACCGAGAATCTTGCCATGGCCATGCGCCTCGGGGGAGTCATCAAACAGCAGCTTGGTGAAACCTTCGTCGCGGCCATTGGCAATGGCCCGGCCGGAGGCGTTCCATGGGAACAGCCCTTTCTTGACCTTGATGCCCTGGGCCTTGGCCTGGTCTTCGGTCAGGCCGACCCATGCAATTTCAGGGTCGGTGTAGGCCACGCTGGGAATCACGCGGGCGTTGAAAGCGGCACTGGCCAGTTCCTTGTTGCCCTGCAGCTCACCGGCAATCACTTCGGCGGCCACATGGCCTTCGTGCACCGCCTTGTGCGCCAGCATGGGCTGGCCGACGATGTCGCCGATCGCAAAAATGTGCGGCACGTTGGTGCGCATCTGGATATCGACCGGTATGAAGCCGCGGTCGCTCACACTCACACCGGCCTTGTCGGCGGCAATTTTTTTGCCATTGGGCGTGCGGCCCACGGCCTGCAGCACCAAGTCGTAGGTTTGCGGTGGCGGGACCGCCCCACCCGGCTCAGCAGTTTCAAACGTCACCTCGATGCCCTTGGCAGTCGCCTTGGCGCCGACGGTTTTGGTCTTGAGCATGATGTTGTCAAAACGCGGGGCGTTCATCTTCTGCCAGACCTTGACGAGGTCGCGGTCCGCGCCCTGCATCAGCCCATCCATCATTTCCACCACGTCCAGGCGCGCGCCCAGCGTGGAATACACGGTGCCCATCTCCAGCCCGATGATGCCGCCACCGAGAATCAGCATGCGTTTGGGAACTTCTTTCAGCGCCAGGGCGCCGGTTGAATCGACCACACGCGGATCTTCCGGCATGAAAGGCAAACGAACCGCCTGCGAGCCGGCCGCAATGATGCAGTTCCTGAACGCGATCGCCTGCTTCTTGCCGGTTTTTTCCTGTGCGCCACCGGAGGTTTCTTCCACCTCCACATGGTTGGCCCCGACAAAAGCGCCATAGCCGCGAACCACCGTCACCTTGCGCATCTTGGCCATCGCGCTGAGCCCACCCGTCAGCTTGCCCACGACTTTTTCCTTGTGGGTACGCAGCTTGGCGATGTCGAGCACCGGCTCGCCGAAGCTCACGCCAAGGCTGTCGAAATGTTTGACCTCGTCCATTACCGCGGCGACGTGCAGCAGCGCCTTGGACGGGATGCAGCCGACATTCAGGCAGACGCCGCCCAGGGTGGCGTACCGCTCGACAATGATGACTTTCAGGCCGAGGTCGGCGGCGCGGAAGGCGGCCGAATAACCGCCGGGGCCGGCGCCCAGCACCAGCAGGTCGCAGTCGAGGTCAGCCTGCCCGCCAAAGCTGGCGGCGGCTGGCGCGGCTACGGGTGCTGGCGCTGCTACTTTTTCAGGAGCTGCAGGCGCAGATGCAGCGGGGGCTGGCGCCTGTTTTTTCTCTGAAATGGGGGCAACGGCACCTTCGGCGTCCAGCGTCAGCACCACCGTGCCCTGTTTGACCTTGTCGCCCAGCTTGACCTTGAGCTCCCGGACCACGCCGGCATGGCTGGACGGAATTTCCATCGAGGCCTTGTCGCTTTCCACGGTCAGCAGGCTCTGGTCGACCGCGATGGTGTCGCCGGGCTTGACCAGCAGTTCAATCACGGTGACCTCGTCGAAGTCCCCGATGTCGGGAACGGTAATGTCTATCAATGCCATGTCTCTTGTCTCCGCTTGATTTACTTTTTCAGCTTGACGGTGAACAGTTCCACCGACCCGCCGGAGTTCTTGTCGAACTCGCAGCCCGCGTGCACGCCGGCCAGGGCCACTTCGCGCGCCGTTTTCGCCTTGCCCCAAGTGGCATGCATGGCCCCCAGTGCAAAGCTGCGCCCCGAACCGATGGCCCAGAACTCCTTGAACTCAAACACCTCACGGTAGCTGTAGAGCCCGTAAATGCCGGTGGCGTTGGCAATCAACGCGCTGAACTGGCTGGACTCGTAGGGGTCGTTGTCGTCTTCCTTGGTCTGCAGGAAAAAGGTGTCTTTCAGCACGGGATGCAGCTTGTGGAAGGTGTCGAACACCTCGTCCTTGCTGCCCAGCCGGAGCTGGTCCTTGGGAAGCGCCGCCATGGCCTTGCGCAGCACCGGAAAATGCGCCGCGGTGCCAGCCATGCCGATGTAGCTGCCGCCGGCCGGTGTCTCGACCCTGAAGATCTTCTCGTTGGCCTCGAAGCGGCTGCTCAGGCGCGTATCGCCGAAGGTGATCAGCGCGTCGGTGGCGATCACGGCCTGCCCGGCTTTCCTGACGGCGACCAGAGTCGTCATGCGGGGAATCCTTTCAAGCCAGGGCCGCGGGACTGGCTCTGCCAGACCGCAGGCGCAGCGGCCCCCGAGGGGCTGGAGCCTGCGGCTCCAAAGCTGCTTGTGCAGCTTTGGACAGGCGACAGAAGCGAAGCCTCTGGCGAGCGGCGGCCTGCAAGGCCTCGCGCATTACACGAAGTGAAAAGCGTGGGGGTCAAAGCAGTACCCGGCGAAAGTCACCCAGGATCTGGCCCAGGTAGGCGTTGAAGCGCGCGGCCGAAGCGCCGTCGATGACGCGGTGGTCCCAGCTCAGGGACAGCGGCAACATCAGGCGCGGCTGGAAAGCCTGGCCGTCCCACACCGGCGCGGTGCTCGACTTGCAGACACCGAGGATGGCGACTTCCGGTGCGTTGATGATGGGCGTGAAATAACGCCCGCCTATGCCGCCCAGCGACGAGATGGTGAAACACGCGCCCTGCATGTCGGCCGGGCCGAGTTTGCCGTCACGCGCTTTTTTCGCGAGTTCGCCCATCTCCTGCGAGATCTGCACCACACCCTTCTTGTCGGCGTCCTTGATGACGGGCACGACCAGGCCGTTGGGCGTGTCGGCGGCGAACGCCACGTTGTAATACTGCTTGAGCACCAGCTGGTCGCCGTCCAGCGAGGCATTGAACTCGGGGAATTTCTTCAGCGCCGCGACCGAGGCCTTGATCAGAAAAGCCAGCATGGTGATCTTGATGCCGGCCTTTTCGTTTTCCTTGTTCATCAGCACGCGAAAGGCTTCCAGCTCGGTGATGTCCGCATCGTCGTGGTTGCAGACGTGCGGAATCATGACCCAGTTGCGGTGCAGGTTGGCGCCGCTGATCTTCTTGATGCGGGACATGTCCTTGCGCTCGACCGGGCCGAACTTCGTGAAGTCCACCTTGGGCCAGGGCAGCAGGTCCAGGCCGGCGCCGCCGCCGGAAGAGGCCGGGGCTTTGGCGGCCTGCGCCTGGGTGCGTGCGTCGCCGGCCATCACCGCCTTGGTGAAGCCCTGCACGTCGTCCAGCGTGATGCGTCCTTTGGGGCCGCTGCCCTTGACCTCCGCCAGGGGAACGCCGAGTTCACGCGCGAACTTGCGCACCGATGGCGAGGCGTGCGGCAACTGGCCCGATGGTGCAGAAGGCTGGTGCGCGGGTAAGGCGGCGGCGGCAGCCCCCGGTGCCGGCGCGCTGGCCTGGCTGGCAGCGGGCGCTGAAGCTGCTGCGGCGGCGGGTGCCGCTGCCGGAGCCGGTGCCGAAGCGGCGCCAGGGGCGGCCGCGCCTTCCAGGATGGCGAGCAGGTCGCCAATGTTGATCTTGTCGCCGAGCTTGACCTTGAGTTCCCGGATCACGCCCGACACCGACGACGGAATTTCCATCGAGGCCTTGTCGGACTCCACGGTCACCAGCGACTGCTCGGCCTTCACCGTATCGCCGACCTTGACCAGCACCTCGATGACGGCCACGTCCTTGAAGTCGCCGATGTCCGGCACGCGGACTTCGACCGGGCCACCGGCGGCAGCCGGCGCGGCCGCGGATGCTACTGAATCAGTAGCTACGGGTGCAGGTGCGGCGGGGGCTGAAGCCTCATTTTGTTCGGGAACGGGAGCCGCAGCGGACGTAGCGGGCGCAGCCGCGCCCTCGCCTTCGAGCACCAGCACGACCGATCCTTGCTTGACCTTGTCGCCCAGCTTGACCCTGACTTCCTTGACCACGCCGGCCTGGCTCGAGGGAATTTCCATCGAGGCCT
This sequence comes from Polaromonas sp. AER18D-145, assembly GCF_002379095.1. Lineage (GTDB taxonomy): Bacteria > Pseudomonadota > Gammaproteobacteria > Burkholderiales > Burkholderiaceae_C > Polaromonas. The sequence continues at coordinate 75,275 of NZ_NBZV01000012.1, read as the reverse complement.
TGTCCGATTCGACCGTGATCAGCGACTGCTCCGCCTTGACGCTGTCGCCCGGCTTGACCAACAGCTCGATGACCGTTACCTCGTCAAAGTCCCCGATGTCGGGAACCTGTATGTCTACCAATGCCATGTTCTTGTCTCCAGTTCGTCCGTGTTTTTTTGCGCGTGGTGATCAGGCGGATCAGGCGTATAGCGGGTTGACCTTGTCGGCATGGATGCCGTACTTCTTGATCGCCTCGGCGACCTTGGCCACCGGCACGGTGCCTTCTTCGCTGAGTGCCTTCAGCGCGGCCACCACGATGTAGTGGCGGTTGATCTCGAAGTGCTCGCGCAGCTTGGAGCGGAAATCGCTGCGGCCGAAGCCGTCGGTACCGAGCACCTTGTAGGTGCGGCCCCGGGGAATGAAGGGACGGATCTGCTCAGCATAGGCTTTCATGTAGTCGGTCGAGGCGACCACCGGTCCCGTGTGCTTCTCGAGCTGCTGGCCCACGAAGGGAACACGCGGCGTGTCCAGCGGGTGCAGCAGGTTCCAGCGCTCGGCATCCTGGCCGTCACGCGTGAGTTCATTGAAGCTCGGGCAGCTCCAGACGTTGGCGGCGACGCCCCAGTCTTTTTCCAGCAGTTCCTGCGCAGCGATGGACTCGCGCAGGATGGTGCCTGAGCCGAGCAGTTGCACGCGCGACGCCTTCCCGGCCCGGCCCTTCGGCAGCCCCTGGCCGCCTTCCTTGAGCAGGTACATGCCCTTGACGATCTGCGCCTCGGTGCCGGGTGTCAGGCCCGGCATCGCGTAGTTCTCGTTGAGCAGCGTGATGTAGTAGAAAACATTTTCCTGGCGCTCGACCATGCGCTTGAGGCCGTCCTGCATGATCACCGCCACCTCATGGGCATAGGTCGGGTCGTAGCTGACGCAGTTGGGAATGGTGCCGGCCAGGATGTGGCTGTGGCCGTCCTCGTGCTGCAGGCCTTCGCCGTTGAGCGTGGTGCGCCCGGAGGTGCCGCCCAGCAGGAAACCACGCGCCTGCATGTCGCCGGCGGCCCAGGCCAGGTCGCCGACGCGCTGGAAGCCGAACATCGAGTAGTACACGTAGAACGGGATCATGATCCGGTTGTTCGTGCTGTAGGAGGTGGCCGCCGCGATCCAGCTGCTCATGCCGCCGGCCTCGTTGATGCCTTCCTGCAGGATCTGGCCCTTTTTGTCTTCCTTGTAGTACATCACCTGGTCTTTGTCGACCGGGGTGTATTTCTGGCCTGCCGGGTTGTAGATGCCGATCTGGCGGAACAGGCCTTCCATGCCGAACGTGCGGGCCTCGTCCACCAGGATGGGCACGACGCGCGCACCCAGCGCCTGGTCGCGCAGCAACTGCGTCAGGAAGCGCACATAGGCCTGGGTGGTGGAGATTTCGCGGCCTTCCGGCGTCGGCTCGATCACCGACTTGAAGGACTCCAGGGACGGCGCCGTGAAGCTCTCGTCGGCCTTGGTCCGGCGGTGCGGCAGGTAGCCGCCGAGGGCCTTGCGGCGCTCGTGCAGGTATTTCATTTCAGGCGTGTCGTCGGCCGGCTTGTAGAACGGCACCTCCGGCAGCTGGCTGTCGGGAATCGGGATGTTGAAGCGGTCGCGGAAGGCCTTGATGTCTTCGTCGGACAGTTTCTTGGTCTGGTGGACGTTGTTCTTGCCTTCGCCGATCTTGCCCATGCCAAAACCCTTGACGGTCTTGATCAGCAGCACGGTCGGCTGGCCGGTGTGGTTGACCGCCTTGTGAAATGCCGCATAGACTTTTTTCGAATCGTGGCCGCCGCGGCGCAGGTCGAAGATTTCCTCATCGGTCATCTTGGAGACCATCTCCAGCGTCTCGGGGTTCTGGCCGAAGAAATGCTTGCGCACATAGGCACCGTCGTTGGCTTTCATGGCCTGGTAGTCGCCGTCGGGCGTGTCCATCATGACCTTGCGCAGCGCACCGTTCTTGTCGCGCGCCAGCAGTGGATCCCAGTTGCTGCCCCAGATCAGCTTGATCACGTTCCAGCCCGAACCGCGGAACTCGCCCTCGAGCTCCTGGATGATCTTGCCGTTGCCGCGCACCGGGCCGTCCAGGCGCTGCAGGTTGCAGTTGATGACGAAGATCAGGTTGTCGAGGTTCTCGCGGGCCGCCAGGCTGATCGCGCCCAGCGACTCCACCTCGTCCATCTCGCCGTCGCCGCAGAACACCCAGACCTTGCGGTTCTCGGTGTTGGCAATGCCGCGGGCGTGCAGGTACTTGAGGAAACGCGCCTGGTAAATCGCCATCAGCGGGCCCAGGCCCATGGAGACGGTGGGGAACTGCCAGAACTCCGGCATCAGCTTGGGGTGCGGATAGCTAGACAGGCCCTTGCCGTCGACCTCCTGGCGGAAATTCAGCAGTTGCTCTTCACTGAGCCGCCCTTCGAGGTAGGCCCGGGCATACACACCGGGCGACACATGGCCCTGGATGTAGAGGCAGTCGCCGCCATGGTTGTCGCTTTCCGCGTGCCAGAAATGGTTGAAGCCGGCGCCGAACAGGCTGGCCAGCGAAGCAAACGAACCGATGTGGCCGCCGAGGTCGCCACCGTCGGCTGGGTGCAGGCGGTTGGCCTTGACGACCATGGCCATGGCATTCCAGCGCATGTAGGCGCGCAGGCGCTGCTCGATCAGCAGGTTGCCGGGAGAAGGTACCTCGTCGCTGGGCTCGATGGTGTTGACATAACCGGTGGTGGCCGAGAACGGCGTGTCGATGCCCTCCTGGCGCGCCTGCTCCAGCAACTGCTCCAGCAGGAAGTGGGCACGTGCGCGGCCCTCGTCGTTGCTGGGGCTGTTGGCAATGACGGCACTCAGCGCATCAATCCACTCGCGGGTTTCCTGGGCGTCCGTGTCCTGGACTTCGTTGGCAGCCTTGCCCAATGTGTCGGCACGTGCCTGTTCCGGATTTGCAGCCATGGTTTTGTCTCCTGCTGGTCGCTAGATTCCTAGCTGTTGATTTGGTGGCGTCAACATCACGTTAACGCAATTTGGATTCCAGGCTCCAGTTTCCCACAATTTTTCCAGTTTTTCAAATGGTGCTTTTTGTTTTCGTATTATGAAATTTTAATCATCCTGATCGGACAGACCCGACAGATGCGTCGCTGGCACCCGCCAGCGTCGGCACTGCGGTCATGGTCAGGGTGGCACACGGGCACGGAGGGAAGTCCCGTAAACTCGACATCCCGCCATGACTCAGCCCACACCCTCCACTTTCGACGCCCCTGAGGGCAGCGCGCCGCTGGCCCGCTGGCGGCGCTGGTGGCGCAAACAATCGCCGACCCGCCAGGACCGTTTCGTCACCCTCGGCCCCCTGCTGGCCGTGATGCTTTTCCTGGCCGCGGTGATTGCCGCGTTTGCCTACCTGCGCATCGAGGAAATCGACCGCGAGCAGCAGGCCGTCAAGCGTGATGTGGAGTACGCACAGCAAAGGCTGCGCCTGCGCCTGCTGGAGCGACAGGAGCAGCTGATGCGGCTGGGCCGCGATGTGTCCAACAAGGACGTGGACAGCGAGGAGTTCATTGCGCAGGCCGAATCCCTGGTCAACCAGTACCCCGAACTGCTGGCCGTGACCTGGATAGACGCGCGCCGCCGGGTCCGCTCTGCCTATGTCTCGCCGAGCGCGAATTCCTCGCAGCAGCAGGCGCCCGGCGAACAGCTCAAGCGCGGGGAAACGGAAAGCACCTTCGGCCTGGCGCGCGATTTGCGGCAACCGGTCTATTCGCGCCCGCTGACCGTCAAGGACGACCCCAGCTACAACGCCCCCAGCCTGCAACTGCAAGTGCCGCTCGACGACCAGGGCAAATTTGACGGCGTCATCATGGGCGAATATTCCATCGACGGCCTGCTGCGCTTTGGCGTGCCCAATGAAGTGACCGCCAAATACGCGGTGGCCCTGCTCGACGATCAGGGCAAGGTGCTGGCCGGCAACCTGCCGCCCCCCAGAAACACGGCGGCCAAGCTGCTGCCGATGTCCGACGAGGCGCAGGAGTATGAGATTCCGGTGTCACCGGTCGGCAATGGCTTGCTGCTCAAGGCCCAGGGCTACCGGGCCTCGCTCGGTGTGGTCGGCAGCGGTTTCTTCTGGCTCGTCAGCGCCCTGAGCGCGCTGACCGTCTGGATGCTGCTGGGCACCTGGCGCCACACGCGGCGACGCGTACAGGCGCAGGAAGCCCTGATCTCGGAGACCAACTTCCGCCGCGCCATGGAAAACTCCATGCTGACGGGCATGCGGGCGCTGGACCTGCAGGGCCGCATCACCTATGTCAACCCGGCGTTTTGCCAGATGACGGGCTGGAGCGAAGGCGAGCTGGTGGGCCGCACTGCGCCCTTCCCCTACTGGCCGGAGCAGGACCGCGAGATGCTCGCAGCGCGGCTGGACGATGAGTTGCACGGCCGCTCCACGCCGGGTGGTTTTGAGGTGCGGGTCAAACGCAAAAGCGGCGCGATTTTCGACGGCCGCATGTATGTCTCGCCGCTGATCGATCCGCGCGGCCAGCAGACCGGCTGGATGACTTCGATGACCGACATCACCGAGCCCAAGCGCATCCGCGAGGAGCTGTCCGCGTCGTACGAACGCTTCACCACGGTGCTCGAAGGGCTGGACGCGGCGGTGTCCGTGGCGCCGCTGGGCAGCGAGGAGCTGCTGTTTGCCAACAAGCTCTACCGCGCCTGGTTCGGCGGTGAAGTCGCCGGCCACATGAGCCTGATTGCCCAGGCCGGCGTGCCGGCCGTGACGCCGACGGACGATACCCTGGACGCGGTCGACGGCCTGGCCGGTTTCCCGACCGACACCCTGACCGCGGCCCAGACCGAGAATGCCGAAATTTTTGTGCCTGAACTCGGCAAATGGCTGGAGGTGCGCTCACGCTACCTGACCTGGGTGGACGGTCGCCTCGCACAGATGGTGATTGCCACCGACATCACGCCGCGCCGTCATGCCGAAGAGCAGGCCGCGCTGCAGGCCGAGCGGGCCCAGGCGGCCAGCCGCCTGATCACCATGGGCGAGATGGCGTCGAGCGTGGCGCACGAACTGAACCAGCCGCTGACCGCCATCAACAACTACTGCAACGGCATGGTCTCGCGCATCAAGGGACAGCAGATCAGCAACGAGGACCTGCTGGTCGCGCTGGAAAAAACCGCCAGGCAGGCGCACCGCGCCGGGCAGATCATCCAGCGCATACGCTCCTTCGTCAAACGCAGCGAGCCGAACCGCACCTCGGCCGACGTGGCCACCATGGTCAGCAATGCCATGGAGCTGGCCGACATCGAACTGCGCCGCCACAACGTGCGACTGAGCCACTACATCGCCGCGCGCCTGCCGTCCGTGATGGTGGACCCCATCCTGATCGAGCAGGTGCTGATCAACCTGATGAAAAACGGTGCCGAGTCGATCGCGCAGGCGCAGCGCACCACCGCGCGGCGCAGTGTGGAGCTGCGCGTGGTGCCCAAAACCATAGCCGAGCAGAACGTGATCGAGTTTTCGGTGCTGGATTCGGGCAAGGGCCTGTCGCCCGAAGTGATGGGCCGTCTCTACGAAGCCTTCTACTCGACTAAGGCCGAAGGCATGGGCATTGGCCTGAAGCTGTGCCGGAGCATCGTGGAGTCGCACCAGGGAAGAATGCAGGCCGAGAACCTCTACAATGGGAACGAGGTGGTTGGGTGCCGGTTTACCTTCTGGATCCCCGTGACACCCCTGCTGTCGTCAGCTCCGGCTGCCGCAGAAGCGCCCGCCGCCCCGACTGGCATTTCCTGACAGGGTTCTGAAACCGTTTAAGCAAAGGTTTGGCATGAGCTTGATTCCGAAAAAAGGTACCGTCTATGTCGTCGATGACGACGAGGGCGTGCGCGACTCGCTCCAGTGGCTGCTGGAAGGCAAGGACTACCGCGTTCGCTGTTACGACTCTGCCGAAACCTTTCTGAGCCGCTACGACCCGCGCGAAGTCGCCTGCCTGATCGTCGACATCCGCATGGGCGGCATGACCGGCCTGGAGCTGCAGGACCGCCTGGTCGAACGCAAGTCGCCCCTGCCCATCGTTTTCATCACCGGCCACGGCGACGTGCCCATGGCGGTGGACACCATGAAAAAAGGCGCGATGGATTTCATCCAGAAGCCCTTCCAGGAAGAAGCCCTTGTCAGCCTGGTGGAACGCATGCTGGACCAGGCCAAGGAAGCCTTCAGCGAACACCAGCAGTCCGCCAGCCGCGACGCCCTGCTGGCCAAGCTCACCTCGCGCGAGGCGCAGGTGCTCGAACGCATCGTCGCCGGCCGCCTGAACAAGCAGATCGCCGACGACCTGGGCATCAGCATCAAGACGGTGGAGGCGCACCGCGCCAACATCATGGAAAAGCTCAACGCCAACACCGTGGCCGACCTGCTGAAAATTGCCCTGGGCTCCAGCGCTCCCAAGGTCGTCTGACCGACCCTCCTTCACTCCTCTTTTTATAGCTGACGGCGCCCGTGGTTCAAGGACTGGCGGGCGTTTTTACTTGAAGACCAGAAACCATGACCGCTCACATCATTGATGGCATCGCCCTGTCGAAACAACTGCGCGCCGACGTCGCGAGGCGGGCCGCCGCCCTGCGCGCGCGCGGCGTCGTCCCGGGCCTGGCCGTGGTGCTGGTCGGCGAGAACCCGGCCAGCCAGGTGTATGTGCGCAACAAGGTCAAGGCCTGCGAGGACAGCGGCCTGCATTCGGTGCTGGAGCGCTACCCGGCGACCTTGAGCGAAGCCGATCTGCTGGCACGCGTGGACGCGCTGAACCGCGACCCGGCCATCCACGGCATCCTGGTCCAGCTTCCCCTGCCCGCCCACATCGATGCGCACAAGGTGATCGAGGCGATTTCGCCGGCCAAGGACGTCGATGGTTTCCACGTAGCCAGCGCCGGCGCCCTGATGGTCGGCCAGCCCGGCTTCTGGCCCTGCACACCCTACGGCTGCATGAAGATGCTCGAGAGCATCGGCTACGACCTGAAGGGCAAACATGCGGTGGTGATAGGCCGCAGCAACATCGTCGGCAAACCGATGGCGCTGATGCTGCTGCAGAAAAATGCAACGGTCACGATCTGCCACAGCGGCACGCAAAACCTCAAGGCCCTGACGCTTCAGGCCGACGTGGTGGTCGCCGCCGTGGGCAAGCGCAATGTGCTGACGGCCGACATGGTCAAACCCGGCGCGGTGGTGATCGACGTCGGCATGAACCGCAATGACGAAGGCAAACTCTGCGGCGACGTGGATTTCGACGGTGTGAAGGAAGTCGCCGGCTGGATCACGCCGGTGCCCGGCGGTGTCGGCCCCATGACCATCACCATGCTGCTGGTCAATACCCTCGAGGCTGCAGAGCGCGGCTGAATGACCCCCACGGTTGCTCGCTTCGCGTAGCGCCCTGCCCCCCGAGGGGGCCGCTGCGCCTGCGGGCCGGCAAAGCCGGACCCGCGGCCCCTGCTTGAAAAAGAAGGGTGCGGTCCTGGTGACGCAGGCTATGTGTCGCTGGCTTTTGTCGTCCGGCTCAGGCACCACAGCGTCCAGCCAGCTGCCAACCATTGGGCCAGGTACATCGCGCTGCCCAGGCCGTGCCAGAGCCTGAGGTTGCCGCCGTCAGCACGTGCATTGACAATGCGCGGCGCCACGCCGAACTCCACCAGCACCGCCAGCAGCAGGCCAGCCACTACATATTTCATAGCAGCTTGCGCAGGCGAGGAAAGGGCTGTAGCCTTTTTTTTATTCAAGGCCAGCAGCAGGAGCATGGCGCAGGCCACGCTGAGCCAGGTCTGGGCCGTGAACAGTTTCGCGGCCATGGCACCGGCCGCGGCGGGGCTGGGCAGGTGAATGAACAACATCGGCACCACGACAAAACCCAGACCGGTCAGGCTGCCCCACCAGAGGGCGGCCAATACGATGCTCAAGCGTGGCTTCATGGGCCAGGCTAGATGTACATCACCGCGATGATTTCGTAGCGCCTGATGCCACCGGGTGCCTGCACCTCGGCGGTGTCGCCTTCGTCCTTGCCGATCAGCGCCCGCGCAATCGGCGAGCTGATGTTGACCAGGCCCAGCTTGATGTCGGCCTCGTCTTCGCCGACGATCTGGTAGGTCACCTTGTCGCCGGAATCCTCGTCCTGCAGCTCGATGGTGGAGCCGAACACCACCTTGCCGCCGGCATCGACTTCAGACGGATCAATGATCTGCGCGGCCGACAGCTTGCCTTCGATTTCCTGGATGCGGCCTTCGATGAAGCCCTGGCGGTCCTTGGCGGCGTCGTACTCGGCGTTTTCGCTGAGGTCACCCTGGGCCCGGGCTTCGGAAATCGAGTTGATCACCCAGGGGCGATCCACGGTCTTGAGCTGGTGCAGTTCGGCCTTGAGCTTTTCCGCGCCTTTTTTTGTAATCGGAATGGTTGCCATGGTTCAAGTCCTCCAAAAGCGAAACCGCCACCAGTCACCTGGCGGCGGCGTCAAAAAATGATTGTCCTGGTGCCAGTTTAATGCAAATCGGGTGCAGTACCCATCAGCGCAGACCCTAGCAAGCGATGTCCCCATGGACGCACGGAGTTACACGAAGCGAACGAGCGATGGCAGCCTTCTCCCCAACAGCCAGGGCCGCGGATCTGGCTTTGCCAGTCCGCAGGCGCAGCGGCCCCCCCGGGGGGGCAGGAAGCTACACGAAGTGAGCGACCGTGGGGGTCACACCAGCTGCGCGTGCAGCTCCTGAACGGAATAAACCGTCAGGTTGTCCAGGTATTTCATGCCCTCCACCGCTGCTTCGGCGCCGGCGATGGTGGTGTAGGTGGTGACCCGCGCCAGCAGCGCCGAGGTGCGGATCTGCCGCGAGTCGGCAATCGCGTTGCGGCGTTCTTCCACGGTGTTGATGACCAGCGCAATCTCGTTGTTCTTGATCATGTCCACCACATGCGGCCGGCCCTCGGTGACCTTGTTGACCACGCCGCAAGGGATGCCGGCCGCGTTGATGGCCGCGGCCGTGCCCTTGGTGGCGACGATCTCGAACTTCAGCGCCGCCAGCGCACGCGCCACTTCCACGGCGCGCGGCTTGTCGTTGTTCTTGACCGTCAGGAACACCTTGCCGGAGGTCGGCAGCTTGGTGCCGGCACCGAGCTGCGACTTCACAAAAGCCTCGCCGAAGGTCTTGCCCACGCCCATCACCTCGCCGGTGGACTTCATCTCGGGGCCGAGAATGGTGTCCACGCCGGGGAACTTGACGAAGGGAAACACCGCTTCCTTGACGCTGAAATACGGCGGCGTGACTTCCTTGCTGATGCCTTGCGACGCCAGGGTCTGGCCGACCATGCAGCGCGCGGCCACCTTGGCCAGCTGGATGCCGGTGGCCTTGCTGACAAAGGGCACGGTGCGGGATGCGCGCGGGTTGACCTCGAGCACGTAGATCACGTCCTGGCCGTCCACATGCTGGATGGCGAACTGCACGTTCATGAGGCCAACCACATTCAGGGCCTGGGCCATGGCCGCGGTCTGGCGCTTGATCTCGGTCACCGTCTCGGCACTCAGCGAATACGGCGGCAGGGAACAGGCCGAGTCGCCGCTGTGCACGCCGGCCTGCTCGATGTGTTCCATCACGCCGCCAATGAAGGTCACACCTTCGGAATCGCGGATGCAGTCAACGTCACATTCGATCGCGTCGTTGAGGAAGCGGTCCAGCAGCACCGGCGAGTCATGGCTGACCTTGACGGCTTCGCGCATGTAACGCTCCAGGTCGCGCTGCTCATGCACGATTTCCATCGCGCGGCCACCGAGCACGTAGCTCGGACGCACCACCAGCGGGTAGCCGAGCGCCGCAGCCTTTTCAAGGGCTTCCGGCTCGGTGCGGGCGGTGGCATTGGGCGGCTGGCGCAGTTTCAGCTCATGCAGCAGCTTCTGGAAACGCTCGCGGTCTTCGGCCGCGTCGATCATGTCGGGCGAGGTGCCGATGATGGGCACGCCGTTTTTCTCCAGGTCCAGCGCCAGTTTCAAAGGCGTCTGGCCGCCGTACTGGACAATCACGCCCAGCGGCTTTTCCTTGTCGACAATTTCCAGCACGTCTTCTAGCGTCAGCGGCTCGAAATACAGACGGTCGCTGGTGTCGTAGTCGGTCGAGACGGTCTCGGGGTTGCAGTTGACCATGATGGTCTCGTAACCGTCTTCGCGCATGGCCAGCGCGGCATGCACGCAGCAGTAGTCAAACTCGATGCCCTGGCCGATGCGGTTGGGCCCGCCGCCCAGCACCATGATTTTTTTGTTGTCGGTTGGCTCGGCTTCGCACTCGCTGCCCTCGCCTTCGTAGGTCGAGTACATGTAGGCGGTGTTGGTCGCAAACTCGGCGGCGCAGGTGTCCACCCGTTTGTAGACCGGGCGCACACCCAGCGCCAGCCGTTTCTCACGGATGGCGGTGTCCGTGGTCTTGAGCTGTTTGGCCAGGCGCCGGTCCGAAAAGCCCTTTTGCTTGAGTGCGCGCAGCGTCGGCTCGTCGATGTTGTCCAGCGAGGTCGTTTCCAGTTCAAGCTCGATCTTGACGATCTGCTCGATCTGCACCAGAAACCACGGGTCGATCTTGGTCAGCGCAAACACTTCGTCGACGCTCATGCCCATGGCAAACGCATCGCCCACGTACCAGATGCGGTCGGGACCGGGCGCGCCCAGTTCCTTCTCGAGCACCTCGCGGTCCTGGGTTTTTTCGTTCATGCCGTCCACGCCGACTTCCAGGCCGCGCAGGGCTTTCTGGAAGGACTCCTGGAAGGTGCGGCCCATGGCCATGACTTCGCCGACCGACTTCATCTGCGTCGTCAGGCGGCTGTCGGCCTGTGGGAATTTCTCGAAGGCAAAACGCGGAATTTTTGTGACGACGTAGTCGATGCTGGGCTCGAAACTCGCGGGGGTCGCACCACCGGTGATTTCATTACGAAGTTCGTCGAGCGTGTAGCCTATGGCCAGCTTGGCCGCCACCTTGGCAATCGGAAAACCCGTGGCCTTCGAAGCCAGCGCCGACGAGCGCGAGACACGCGGGTTCATCTCGATCACCACCATGCGGCCATCAACCGGGTTGATCGAGAACTGCACGTTGGAGCCGCCGGTGTCCACGCCGATTTCGCGCAGCACGGCCAGACTCGCGTTGCGCAGGATCTGGTATTCCTTGTCGGTCAGGGTCTGGGCTGGCGCCACGGTGATCGAGTCGCCGGTGTGCACACCCATGGGGTCCAGGTTTTCAATCGAGCAGACGATGATGCAGTTGTCGGCCTTGTCGCGCACCACTTCCATCTCGTACTCTTTCCAGCCGAGCAGCGATTCCTCGATCAGCAGCTCGTTGGTCGGCGAGGCTTCCAGGCCACGCTTGCAGATGACTTCGAACTCTTCCGAGTTGTAGGCGATGCCGCCGCCGGTGCCGCCCAGGGTGAAGCTGGGGCGGATCACGGTCGGGAAACCCAGCGTCTTCTGCACCGTCCAGGCTTCGTCCATGCTGTGCGCGATGCCGGAACGGGCCGAACCCAGGCCGATCTTGGTCATCGCGTCCTTGAACTTCAGCCGGTCTTCGGCCTTGTCGATCGCTTCGGGCGTCGCGCCAATGAGTTCAACCTTGTACTTGTCGAGCACGCCGTTGTGCCACAGGTCCAGCGCGCAGTTGAGCGCGGTCTGCCCGCCCATGGTCGGCAGGATGGCATCGGGACGCTCTTTGGCGATGATCTTCTCCACCGTCTGCCAGGTGATGGGCTCGATGTAGGTAACGTCGGCCGTGGCCGGGTCGGTCATGATCGTCGCGGGATTGCTGTTGATCAGGATGACCTTGTAGCCCTCTTCACGCAGCGCCTTGCAGGCCTGCACGCCGGAGTAGTCGAACTCGCAGGCCTGGCCGATGATGATGGGGCCGGCCCCGATGATGAGGACGCTTTTGATGTCTGTGCGTTTAGGCATTCTTGTGTTTCTCCATCAATGCCGTGAAACGGTCAAACAAATACGAAATATCGTGCGGGCCGGGCGAGGCTTCGGGGTGGCCCTGGAAGCAGAAGGCCGGCTTGTCGGTGCGGGCCAGGCCCTGCAGCGTGCCATCGAACAGGCTGATGTGGGTCGGCCGCAGATTCGCCGGCAGGGTTTTTTCGTCCACTGCAAAACCGTGGTTCTGGCTGGTGATGCTGACGCGGCCGCCGTATTTGTCGTCAGTGGTCAGGTCTTTCACCGGATGGTTGGCACCGTGGTGGCCGAACTTCATCTTGAAAGTCTTCGCACCGCTGGCCAGGGCCATGATCTGGTGGCCCAGGCAGATGCCGAAGGTCGGGATGCCGGTCTCGATCAGTTCGCGCACGGCGGCAATCGCGTAGTCGCAGGGTTCCGGATCACCGGGGCCGTTGGCCAGGAAGATGCCGTCGGGTTTGAGCTTGAGCACGTCGGCGGCGGGCGTCTGCGCCGGCACCACCGTGATGCGCGCGCCGCGCTCGGCCATCATGCGCAGGATGTTTTTCTTCACGCCAAAGTCAAAGGCCACCACATGGAATTTCGGCGTGATCTGCACGCCGTAACCCGAGCCCAGCTTCCACTCGGTCTGGGTCCATTCGTAGGACTGTTTGCAGCTGACCACCCTGGCCAGGTCGAGGCCGGCCATGGCCGGTGCGCTGCGGGCCACGAGAACCGCTTGTTCAATCTGTTCAGGCGACACCTCCTCGCCCGGGGGCAGGGCCAGGATGCAGCCGTTTTGTGCGCCCTGGGTGCGCAGCATGCGTGTCAGCTGGCGCGTGTCAATGTTGGCGATCGCCACCGTGCCTTCCCTGACCAGGTACTCGGACAGGGTCATGGTGCTGCGGAAGTTCGACGCGATGAGCGGCAAGTCCTTGATGATCAGTCCGGCGGCATGGACTTTTTGCGCCTCCACATCTTCGGCATTGACGCCGTAGTTGCCGATATGGGGGTACGTGAGGGTGACGATCTGCTGGCAGTAGCTGGGATCCGTGAGGATTTCCTGGTAGCCGGTCATGGCGGTGTTGAACACCACCTCACCGACTGTGGAGCCCACCGCTCCGATGGAATTGCCGATAAAGACCGTGCCGTCTGCGAGCGCCAGAATGGCGTGAGGGGTATTTCCCTGTAGAGACAAAAGCACTGGGTTCTCCGGGTTGGTTACGGTTCGCCCAAGCGTGCACAAGAAACGTCTCCGAGAAGACTCTTGCGGGCTGCTTTTGTGAGGGTGTTGGCTTTGTGTGCGCTTGGGCGAAGCTGTGTTTTGAAAAGCCCCTGATTATAGCTTGAGGAGGACGGGGACTTATGCATGAAAGGCATGCAGTCCTGCCAGGAACGGGGTTGACCCGGGCTATCCGGCTGCCGCCAGCGAGCTCGCGTACAGGCAAATGGCCGCGGCAGCCGCCACATTGAGCGACTCCTCGCCGCCCGGCTGGGCGATGCGCACCTTCAGGCTGGCCCGGGCCATCAGGTCGTCGCCGACGCCCTGCCCTTCGTGCCCCATCGCCCAGGCACAGGGCATGGGCAGGGTTTGCTGGTGCAGGAAAGCGCCGTCATGTGAACTGGTTACGATGATGGGAACGGTCAAGCCGTCCAGCGCCTGCGGTTCCACACCCTCAAGCAGTTGAAGCCCGAAATGGGCGCCCATGCCGGCCCGCAGCACCTTGGGAGACCACAGTGCCGCCGTGCCGCGAAGCGCGATCACCTGGCTGAAACCAAAGGCCGACGCGCTGCGCAGCATGGAGCCGACATTGCCGGCATCCTGCACCCGGTCAAGAATCAGCGAGGGCGCCCCCGGCGACAGGGCCTTTGGCGCCGGCAGATCGACCACAAAACCCATGCGGGCCGGCGACTCCAGCCCACTGATCTCGGGCAGCAGGGCATCGGAGATCACTATGGTTTTGATAGCTGCCCGCGCCCATTCGGCGGTGGCCATAGGCCAGAATGACTCTGAAAATACAGCGATCGCCGGTGTCAGCCCGCGCAGCAGCGCGGCACGGCACAGGTGGTCGCCCTCCAGCCAGACCCGTCCCTGCTTGCGGTAGGCCGTGCTGTCCTGTGAGAGCCGGCGCAAATCCTTGACCAGCGCGTTGTCGCGCGAGGTGACAAACACAGGCGCCGCCGGCGCAGGCGTACTCAACGCAGGACCTCGGCCACGGGGCTGAAAGACCGGCGGTGTTGCGGACAGGCGCCATGCTCGCGCAGCGCAGCCAGGTGTTCGGCCGTGCCGTAGCCCTTGTGGCCGGCAAAACCGTATTGCGGGTATTCGAGATGGAACTGCTCGCACCAGCGGTCCCGGTGCACCTTGGCCAGGATGGATGCGGCGGAGATGGCCGGCACCAGCGCGTCGCCCTTGACGATCGCTTCGGCCAGCATGCTGAGCACCGGCAGCCGGTTGCCGTCGACCTGCACTTTGACGGGTTTCAGGCGCAGACCCTCGACCGCGCGTTTCATCGCCAGCATGGTGGCCTGCAGGATGTTGAGCCTGTCGATTTCCTCGACGCTGGCCTGGGCGATCGAGCAGCACAGCGCCTTGGCGAGGATTTCCTCGTAGAGCTGTTCCCGGCGCCGCGCCGTCAGCACCTTGGAGTCCGCCAGGCCCTTGATGGGCTGAAGGTCGTCCAGAATCACCGCGGCAGCCACCACCGGGCCGGCCAGCGGCCCGCGGCCGGCCTCGTCCACACCGGCCCACAGTCCGGGCGTGTCCCAGGAGAGGGTGACCTGTTCAGCCTTCAAGAATGTTCTGGATCGCATCGGTGGCCAGTTGGGCGGTATCGCGCTGCAGTTCGTGGTGCAGCTGCGTGAATCGTTGTTCGACAGCAGCTATTTTCTCGGGTGCGGAGATTTTCGCATCTATCCATTGCAGCACCGCATCGGCCAGCGCCTGCGGCGTGGCGGCATCCTGCAGCAGTTCGGGCACGACAAAATCACGGCACAGGATGTTGGGCAGGCCTACCCACGGCTGCAGCTTCTTGCGGCGCATGATCTGCCAGGACAGCCAGTTCATGTTGTAGGCAATCACCATGGGGCGCTTGAACAGCGCCGCCTCCAGCGTCGCGGTGCCGCTGGCAATCAGCGTGACATCGCAGGCCGCCAGCACCGTGTGCGACTGCCCGGCGACGATTTTCACCTGCGCCAGCATACCCGCGTCCTGCGCCGCCCGCTCGATCTGCTGGCGCAAGGCGGGCACCGCAGGAACTACTATTTTAATAGCAGGCTGCGCCCTCTGAACAAGGGCTGCAGCCCGAAAGAACCTTTTTGCCAGGTATTGGATCTCGGAGCGGCGGCTGCCCGGCAACACGGCCAGCACCAGATCGCCCGATGCCAGGCCCAGCTGTTGCCGGGCCGCCGCCTTGTCCGCCTGCATCGGGATCATGCCGGCCAGCGGGTGGCCCACGTAGGTGGCGGCAATGCCGTGTTGCGCCAGCAAGGCCGGCTCGAAGGGAAAAATGCACAACACGTGATCGACACTGCGGCGGATTTTTTCGACGCGGTCGGCGCGCCAGGCCCAGACCGAGGGGCTGATGAAATGAACCGTGCGTATGCCGGCGGCCTTGAGGTCGGCCTCGAGGTCGAGGTTGAAGTCGGGTGCATCGACGCCGATGAAAACATCGGGCCGCATCTGCAGCAGCCGTTCCTTGAGCTGCTTGCGGATGCCGACGATTTCGCGGTAATGCCGCAGCACCTCGACATAACCGCGCACCGCCAGTTTCTCACTGGGCCACCAGGGCGAAAAGCCGCGGCCGGCCATTTGCGGCCCGCCGATGCCGACCGCCGTCAGCCCGGGCCAGCGCGCATGAAACCCGTCAAGCAGCAGACCGGCCAGCAGGTCCCCCGAGGTTTCGCCGGCGACCATGGCCATGCGGGGAGCGTTTGTCGCAGAGGACTCGGCCGCCTCTGTACGGCCGGGCACAGGGGTTGGTACACCGGACATCGTCGCCTACCGGACGATGCCGCGCTGCGGTGAGGTGCCGGTCAGAAAGGCCAACATCGCCTGCACATCAGGCGCCGCTTCGGGATGCCCGACAGCCAGCTCTGCAATACGCGCCTTCGCCTGCTCCAGCGTCAGGTCCTCACGGTACAGGGCCTTGTGCATGCCCTTGACGGCCGCAATGCGGTCTGGCGTGTAGCCGCGCCGGCGCAAGCCCTCGTAGTTCATCGAACGCGCCTCGGCGGGCTGGCCCTGGCACATCACGAACGGCGGCAGATCGGCAAACAACAGCGAACACATGGCGGTCATGCTGTGCGCGCCCAGCCGGACAAACTGGTGCACGACGGTGAAGCCGCCCAGGATCACCCAGTCGCCGACATGCACATGGCCGGCCAGCTGCGAGTTGTTGGCGAAAATCGTGTGGTTGCCGACATCGCAGTCGTGCGCCAGATGCACGTAAGCCATGATCCAGTTGTCGTCGCCGACCCGCGTCACCCCGGTGTCGCCGGGCGAGCCGATATTGAAGGTACAGAACTCGCGGACGGTGTTGCGGTCGCCGATGACCAGTTCGCAGGGCTCCCCCGCATACTTCTTGTCCTGCGGAATGGCCCCCAGCGAATTGAACTGGAAAATGCGGTTGTCGCGCCCTATCGTCGTGTGGCCCTCGATGACGCAATGCGCGCCAATCGTCGTGCCGGCCGCGACCTTGACGTGCGGGCCGATCACGGTGTACGGCCCCACGCTGACACTGCTGTCGAGCTGGGCCTGGGGATCAACCAGCGCTGTGGGATGGATGCCTGTCACGGAAAAACCTTCTCTTGCCGGGACAGATCAGGCGATGGTGCGCATGGTGCACATCAGCTCGGCCTCGCAGACCATGTTGTCGTCGACCCGGGTCACCCCCTTGAACTTGAACACGCCGGCCTTGAGCCGCTCCAGCGTGACTTCCATGATCAGCTGGTCGCCGGGCTCCACCGGCCGCTTGAAGCGCGCGCCATCAATGCCGGCAAAGTAATACACGGTCTTGTCATCGGGCGTCACACCCTGCATGTCGAAGGCCAGCAAGGCGGCGGCCTGCGCCATGGCTTCGAGCATCAGCACACCCGGCATCACCGGCCGGTGCGGGAAGTGCCCGGTAAAAAACGGCTCGTTGATCGTGACGTTCTTCAGCGCCTTGATGCGCTTGCCTTTTTCGAGTTCCAGCACACGGTCCACCAGCAGGAAGGGAAAGCGGTGCGGGAGCTGCTTGAGAATTTGGTGAATGTCCATCATGATTTTTCTTCGGTCTTTCCAGAGGCTTTGTCAGTCGTTTGCTCGAGCGCCTTGAGACGTTCACGCAAAGCGTGAAGCTGCTTGAGTGTGGCTGCATTTTTTTCCCACTGCGCATTGTCGTCGATGGGAAACAGCCCGGTGTAATGCCCCGGCTTGTGAATCGAGCGGGTCACCACCGAAGCGGCGGAGATATGCACATGGTCGGCCAGGCTCAAATGCCCCAGCACCACCGCACCGCCGCCCACGGTGCAATGCGCACCGATGGTGGCACTGCCCGCCACCCCGGCACAGCCGGCCATGGCCGTGTGTGCGCCCACGCGCACGTTGTGGCCGATCTGCACCAGGTTGTCCAGCTTGACGCCGTCTTCGATCACGGTGTCCTGCAGCGCGCCCCGGTCGATGCAGGTGTTGGCACCTATCTCGACATCGTTGCCGATGCGCACGGCGCCCAGCTGTTCGATTTTTTCCCAGCGGCCGGCATGCGGCGCGAAGCCGAAACCGTCGGCGCCGATCACGGCACCCGGGTGGACAATGCAGCGCTCGCCGAGGGAGCAGCCGTCCGCCACCGTCACGCGGGCCGACAGGCGTGTCCCGGCGCCGATGTGGACATGGCTGCCGATCACGCCGTGCGCGCCCACCTCGACACCGGCGTCCAGCACCGCATGGGCGCCAATGCAGGCAAAAGCGCCCACCGCCACCCCGGCTGCCAGGCGGGCCTGGGGGTCGATGAAGGCGCTGGGGTGGATGGCGGGCCCGCCGGTCGCACTGGACGCGCCGACATGCGCATGCTCACGCTTCCAGAGCTGGGTGATGCGGGCAAAGTAGACATACGGGTCATCGACGATGATGCAGGCGCCGCGTTGCATGGCCGCCTCGGCGGCGCCCGGCCCCACCACCACACAGGCGGCGGCGGACTGGGCGAGTTTGCCCTGGTATTTCGGGTGGCTGAGGAAAGTCAGCTCGGCCGCACTGGCCGATTCGAGCGGGGCGAGCCGCTCGACCAGGACATCCGGGTCTCCCACCAGCCGGGCGTCAAATTCACCCGCCAGCGCTGCAACAATGTCCCCGAGTCTGAGCGTCACACCTGGCGTGTCCCTGGATGCAGGCTTATCTGGCGGCGTTGAGCGCCCTGATCACCTTGTCGGTGATGTCGTGCTTGGGGTTGGCGTAAACCGCTTCCTGCAGGATGAGGTCGTACTTCTCAGCTTCGGCAACGGTCTTGACGACCTTGTTGGCGCGCTCAATGAGTTGCTGCAACTCTTCACTTTTGCGCGCGTTGAGGTCTTCCTGGAATTCGCGGCGTTTGCGCTGGAATTCCCGCTCCTGCTCCACAAGCTGCTTCTGGCGGGCCACCCGCTGGCTCTCCGACAACGTGGGGGCCTCGCGGTCAAACTTGTCAGCCGCTGATTTGAGCTGCGTCTCGAGGGCCGCGATATCCTTCTCACGTTTGCCGAACTCCTGCTCCAGCTTGGCCTGGGCCGCCTTGGCACTGTTGGCTTCGCGAAAGATGCGGTCAATGACGACGACGCCGATCTTGAAGTCCTGCGCGCCTGCCGCAGACGCGGCCAGCGCCATCACGGCAGCGAGGAGGAACTTGGATGAAAAGGATTTCATTAGAAGGATGTACCAATCTGGAATTGCAGTCTCTGGATTTTATCCGTCGGCTTCTTGTTCAAAGGATGGGCAAACGCCAGGCGCAGGGGCCCGAGCGGCGAAATCCAGCTCACGCCAAAACCCACCGATGAGCGCATCTCGCCGAGTGAATATTTCTCATTCTCGCCAAACACATTGCCCGCGTCCACAAAACCGAAGAGGCGCAGGGTCCTGTCGTTGCCCGCGCCGGGAAACGGCGCCAGCAATTCGGCGTTCAGTGTGATCTTTTTCGGTCCACCGATGGAGTTGTTCTGGCTGTCACGCGGGCCCAGGGTGCCCGGCTCATAGCCGCGCACCGAACCCAGGCCGCCGGAATAGAAATTCTTGAACACCGGGAAAGGTTGTCCGTTCAGGCCCTTGCCCCAACCCAGTTCGGTGTTGAGCGCAATGGTGAACTGCTTGTTCAGCGGGATGTACTGCTGGAACTGGTAGTTGCTGCGCAGGAATCGGGCGTCACCGGCAACGCCCCAGTCGCCGTAAACGCGCTGGAAACGCCCCTTGGTCGGGACGATGGCGCTGTCGCGCTCATCGCGCGACCAGCCAATGGTCAAGGGCACGGAGTTGCTCTTGGCGCCAAAGGTGTTGACATAGGTCTGATAGACCGCCGGGAGGTTGGTGCCGGAAATGTCGATCTGCTCCACGCCGCCGCCGAAGTACACCGTATCGACTTCACTGAACGGCACGCCGAAACGCATGCTGGCGCCGGTGGTTTTGAGTGCATAGTCGGTGTTCACCACGCCGATCTGGCTGCTGTAGGGCCGCGAGGTGCGGGTGTACACGTCGATGGTCCGTGAAATGCCGTCGTTCGTGAAATAAGGGTCCACGGTGCTCAGCACCATTTGCCGGTTGTACTTGCCGGTGTTGACCTCCAGGCCCAGGTAGTTGCCGGTGCCAAAAGCATTTTCCTGCTTGAAACCGAACACCAGCGACAAGCGGTCGGCGCTGGAAAAGCCGGCGCCGAGCTGCAGGTTGCCCGTGGGTTTTTCCGCCACGGCCAGGTTCAGGTCCACCTGGTCGGGCGTGCCCGGCACTTCCTGCGTGTCGATATTGACTTCGGTGAAAAATCCGAGGCGGTCCACGCGGTCTCGCGACAGGCGGATCTTGTCGCCGTCGTACCAGGAGGCCTCGAACTGCCGGAACTCCCGGCGCACCACTTCATCGCGCGTGCGGTTGTTGCCGCTGATGTTGATGCGTCGAACATAAGCGCGGCGCGAGGGCTCGCCCTGCAGCACAAACGCCACGCGGTTGTTGGCCCGGTCGATTTCGGGCTGGGCCTCGACCTTGGCAAAGGCGAAACCGAAACTGCCGTAATACTCGACGAAGGCCTTGACGGTCTGGGCCACCTGGTCGGCGTTGTAGGGCTCGCCGGGCTTGATGGTGACCAGCGACTTGAACTCCTCCTCGCGCTCGAGGAAGTTGCCTTCGAGCTTGACACCGGAGACCGTGAAACGTTCACCCTCGGTGATGTTGACGGTCACCGAAATATCCTGTTTGTTCGGGGAGATGGCGACCTGGGTCGAGTCGACCTTGAACTCCAGGTAGCCGCGCGTCAGGTAGTAGGAGCGCAGGGTTTCGATGTCTGCATTGAGCTTGGCCCGCGAATAACGGTCCGACTTGGTGTACCAGCTGAGCCAGCCGCCGGTGTCCAGGTCGAACAGGCCGCGCAAGGTGGACTCGCTGAACACCTTGTTGCCGACGATGCGGATTTCCTTGATCTTGGCGACATCGCCTTCGGTCACGCTGAAGGTCACATTGACCCGGTTGCGCTCGATCGGGGTCACGGTGGTCACCACCTCGGCGCCGTACAGGCTGCGGTTGATGTACTGCCGCTTGAGCTCCTGCTCGGCGCGGTCTGCCAGCGCCTTGTCGAAGGGCCGGCCATCGGTGAGCCCGATTTCGCGCAGCGCCTTCTTGAGTACTTCCTTGTCAAATTCCTTGGCCCCGACGAAGTCCACGTCGGCCACCGTCGGGCGCTCCTCGACGATCACGACCAGCACATCACCGCTGACTTCAAGCCGCACGTCCTTGAACAGGCCCAGCCCGAACAGCGCGCGGATCGCACCAGCCCCCTTGTCGTCGTTATAGGTCTCACCGACACGGAAAGGCAGCGATGCAAAAATGGTTCCAGGTTCAACGCGTTGCAGGCCTTCCACGCGGATATCGCGCACGGTGAAAGGATCCACGGCCCAGGCTGCATGCGCGATGAGAAAGCTGGCCACCACCGCGGAAACGCTGCGGACCTTGAATCGTTTGATTTGTTTTTGCATGAAAAGTATGGAGTTAACCCAAAAGCCGGGAGACATCGTTAAACAGGGCAACTGACATCATGCCCAGCAGGATTGCAACGCCACCGCGCTGCAACCGGTCCATCCACGCGTCAGACACGCTTTTGCCGGTAATCGCCTCCCAAAGATAATACATCAGGTGCCCCCCGTCCAAAACCGGCAGCGGCAGTAAATTGAGCACACCCAGACTGACGCTGATCAGTGCCAGAAACAGCAGATAAGCCGTCCAGCCGATGCTCGCCGACTTGCCGGCGTAGTCGGCAATCGTCAGCGGCCCGCTGAGGTTTTTCAGGGAGGCCTCGCCGATGACCATCTTGCCCATCATTTTCAGCGTCAGCGCCGAGACCTGCCAGGTACGGACCACGCCCTGCCACAGGCCATCGAGCGGGCCGTACCGCACCGTCACCATGGCCGGCGGTGCGCCGACATAGGCGCCAATGCGGGCGATCGACCGGCCGGCCTCCTGCCTGATCTCGGGTGTGACCGGCACATCCATCGCCTGCCCGGCCCGCTCAATGCGCCAGGTCTGGGTGCCGCTGGAAGCCCGGATGGTTTCACGCAGTTGCGGACCATCGACGATGGCCAGGCTGCCGATGCGCAGCACCAGGTCGCCGCTGCGCAGGCCCGATTTCTCGGCGGCACCTCCGGCCATCAGCTCGCCGATCACCGGCTGGGTCCAGGGGCCGATGATGCCGATCTTGCGAAACAACTGGGCATCGGCGTCGGCGGCCTGGAGCTGGCCCAACGGCAACACCAGTTCTCGCGACGCGGCCGCAGCCGCATCGGGTCCGCCTATCGCCAGCCGCACGTCGCGGCCGTTCAGCGCGCCCTGGGTCAAGAGCCAGCGCAGCTCCTCGAAAGAACGCATGTCCTGCAGGGCCTCGCCGTCCAGGGCCGCCTGCTGCACCCGCTCGCCACCGCGCAAGCCGGCGCGCTCGGCAATGGACCCGGCCACGGGGCTGGCCAACACGGGCTCGGGCTCCTGCAGACCGCTCCAGTTGACGATGGCATACAGCACGATGGCCAGCAACAGGTTGGCTGCCGGCCCGGCTGCCACCACCGCTGCACGCGAACGCAACGGTTGGGTGTTGAAGGCCAGATGGCGTTCTGCCGGATCGACCGGTCCTTCCCGCTCGTCCAGCATCTTGACGTAGCCGCCCAGCGGCAACATGCCAATGGAAAATTCGGTGGGGCTGTTTTTGAGGCGCCAGGTGTAGATCGGCTTGCCAAATCCGACGGAGAACTTCAGGACCTTGATGCCGCAGGCCACGGCCACGCGGTAGTGCCCGTACTCGTGGACAGCAATCAGGATACCCAGGGCAACAACAAAGGCGACCAAGGTCAGCATGGAAAAACTCCTGTCAAGTCGTCAGATTGCCGGCGATGCGGGTGGCCGCGGCGCGCGCCTGCGCATCCAGCGCCAGCAAGTCCCCGATGCCCCGGATTTCAGAGGCGCTCACGGTGTCCAGAGTTCCACGGTTCACGGCGTGAATCTGGTCGAAGCGTATCCGCTTTTCAAGGAAAGCGGCCACCGCCACCTCGTTGGCGGCGTTCAGCACCGCCGTGGTGCCGACAGGCGCATCGAGCACCTCCCAGGCCAGCGGCAAGCCGGGAAAATGCGCATTGTCAGGAACCGCGAATGTCATGGTGGCCAGCGCCCGGAAATCGAGCGCCTGCGCACCCGAAGAAATCCGCCCCGGCCAGGCCAGGCCGTAGGCGATCGGCACCCGCATGTCGGGCGTGCCGAGCTGCGCCACCACCGAGGTGTCGCGGTATTGAACCATCGAATGAATGATGCTTTGCGGATGAATCACCACCTCGATCTGCGCCGGCGCCAGACCGAACAGGTAGCGTGCCTCGATCACTTCGAGCGCCTTGTTCATCATGGTGGCCGAGTCCACCGAAATCTTGCGGCCCATCACCCAGTTCGGGTGGGCGCAGGCCTCGTCGGGCGTGACATCGCGCAGCGTGGCCGGCGCCCGGGTGCGAAACGGCCCGCCGGAGGCGGTCAGGATGATCTTGTCGATGCGCTCCAGCCAGGCCGCCGGGTCTTCCGGCAGGGACTGGAAGATCGCCGAGTGTTCGCTGTCGATGGGCAGCAACTGCGCCCCGCCCTCGCGCACGGCCTGCATGAACACCTCGCCGCCGACCACCAGCGCCTCCTTGTTGGCCAGCAGCAGCCGCTTGCCGGCGCGCGCGGCGGCCATGCAGGCCGCCAGCCCGGCCGCGCCCACGATGGCCGCCATCACGGTATCCACCCGCTCATCCGATGCTATCATTTCAAGAGCATCCGGCGCAAGCAGGACTTCGGTTAAAAGCCCGTTGTCCTTCAAGCTTTGGGCCAGGAGGCGGGCATGCGGGGCGCTTGCCATGACGGCGTACGACGGTTTGAAGCGCAGGCACTGGGCCAGCATCAACTCGGTCTGCGTGGCCGCACTGAGCGCGAAAACCTCAAAGCGGTCGGGGTGGCCGGCAATCACGTCCAGCGTGTTGACCCCGACCGAGCCGGTCGAGCCCAGCACCGTGATACTTTGTTTTTTCAATGGCATGGGATGGGATGGCTAGACGGTGATCAGCATCATGGCCAGCGGCAGCACCGGCAACAGCGCATCGACCCGGTCCAGCACGCCGCCGTGGCCCGGCAGCAGGCCACTGGAATCCTTGGCGCCGGCGCTGCGCTTGATCAGGGACTCGACCAGGTCGCCCACCACGCTGAGGGCCGCCAGGAACACCATGGCCAGCAACGTCACGGCGAAGCCGTGCTGCGCCGCCAGGCGCGCATACAGACTCTCACCGGTGGCATCGAGCAGCAGCCAGGCGATACACAGCACCAGCACCCCCGCCATGCCGCCCCAGACACCCTCCCAGCTTTTGCCGGGGCTGATCGACGGGGCCAGCTTGCCCTTGCTGAAGCGCCCACCCAGCGCCTTGCCGGCGAAATAGGCGCCAATGTCGGCGACCCAGACCAGCAAGAGCACCGACAGCAGAAACTCGATGCCGATGAAACGTGCCTGCGCCACGGCCAGCCAGGCCAGCCAGAGCGCCAGCACACCCACCACCAGGCGCACGGTGCGCGGAATGCGCGACCAGCCGGCCACGCCGCCACGCAGCAGCCAGGCGCCCGCCAGCACCCAGCCTGCGCCGGCCAGTCGCCACAGCAAGGGCAGCGGTTGGTCGAGCAGCCCCAGGTCCCAGGACATGCCGCACAGCACCACGCAGGCAAAACCGGCCATCAGCGCGCTGAGCTGGCCATAACCGTTCAGGCGGGCCCACTCCCAGGCACCCGCGGCGATCAGCACTAGGGCGACCACGGCAAACGGCACCGGGGTGCGGTAAAAAAGCGCCGGCAGCAGGATGGCCAGCATCACCAGCGCCGTGATCACGCGTTGCTTGAGCATCAGGCAGCCTTCATGTCGGGGTTGGGGTTGGAGTTTGACGAGACGACTTGCGCGGAGGTCTGGCCAAAACGCCGCTCGCGGCTGCGGTAGACCGCGATGGCGTCGTCGAGCGCCGCCTCGTTGAAGTCAGGCCAGAGCTTGTCGGAAAAATGCAGTTCGGAATACGCCGCCTGCCAGAGCAGGAAATTGCTGATGCGCAGCTCGCCGCCGGTACGAATCACGAGGTCCGGGTCGGGCACATGGGCCAGCGCCAGCGCACGGTCCAGCGCCATTTCGGTGATCTCCTGGCCCGCGGCAGCCAGCTTGCGTGCCGCCTGCGCGATGTCCCAGCGACCACCGTAGTTGAAACACACATTGAGGATCAGGCGCTGGTTGTCCGCGGTGGCCTGCTCGGCCTGATTCAGCCCGGCCTTGAACTTGTCGGACAGGCGCTGCCGGTCGCCGACAAAATGCAGTTGCACGCCATTGGCCTTGAGCGAGGGCACTTCCCTGGCCAGCGACAGCGCCAGCAACTCCATGAGGCCGGAGACTTCGTCCGGTGGCCGGTTCCAGTTCTCCGAAGAAAAGGCAAACACGGTCAACACGCCGATGCCGCGGGCCATGCAGGCCTGCACGCAGCGGTTCAGCGCGCCCACCCCCTGCTTGTGGCCGGCGATGCGCGGCAGGAAACGCCGCGTGGCCCAGCGGCCGTTGCCGTCCATCACGATGGCGACATGGTGTGGAACGGCGGTGGAGCTTGGAGTGGCCATGTCAGCGATCAGGCCGGTGCAGCGGGATCAAACCGCCATGATGTCTTGTTCCTTGCCTGCGACCAGCTTGTCGACTTCGGCAATGAAACGGTCGGTGAACTTCTGCACTTCGTCGTGGGCGCGGCGCTCGTCGTCTTCCGACGCCAGCTTTTCCTTGACGAGTTTCTTGACGCCGTCGTTCGCATCACGGCGCAGATTGCGGATGGCGACCTTGGCGTGCTCACCTTCGCCACGGACCACCTTGGTCAGCTCCTTGCGCCGCTCTTCGGTCATGGCCGGCATCGGCACGCGAATCAGGTCTCCCTGGGACGCCGGGTTGAGTCCAAGGTCGGAGTCGCGGATGGCTTTTTCAATCTTGGCGCCCATGCCTTTTTCCCAGGGCGCGACGCTGATGGTGCGCGCATCGAGCAGCGCCACATTGGCAACCTGGCTGATCGGCACCATGGCGCCGTAGTAGTCCACATGCACGGTGTCCAGCAGTCCGGGGTTGGCACGGCCGGTGCGGATCTTGGTCAAGGCATGCTTGAAGGACTCCACCGACTGCTGCATTTTCTGCTCGGCCTGGCTCTTGATATCGGGAATGCTCATGATTGAAATCTCCGGAGGATTCTTGTTCTGCAAAGTCTAGTACTGCAACCCGAAAGTAGCGGAACAAAATGAAAGTGATGGATTCGCGCCCAGGGCAAGGCGCAAGCCGCAGCGAAGGCTGGCCGCCTTCGCAAGGGTTGCAACGCCGCCGTGGGTGCGAAGACGCGCTTTCATGTTTCGATATTTTCGGGTTGGAGTACGAAAGGGATGGCATGCACACCGGCAGGCTTCAGACGTGGACCAGCGTTCCCTCGTCTTCGCCCTGCACCACGCGCTTGAGCGCGCCGTGCTTGAAGATGCTGAAAATTTTGATTGGCAGTTTCTGGTCGCGGCACAGCGCAAAGGCGGTGGCATCCATGACTTCGAGGTTTTTGCCCATGGCCTCATCGAAGGTGATGTTGGTGTAACGCGTGGCCGAAGGGTCTTTCTTCGGGTCCGCGCTGTACACGCCGTCAACCTTGGTGGCCTTGAGCACGATCTCGGCCCCGATTTCCGCGCCGCGCAGGGCGGCCGCGGTGTCGGTCGTGAAGAAAGGATTGCCGGTGCCCGCTGCAAAGATGACGACCTTGCCCTCTTCGAGGTATTGCAGGGCCTTGGGGCGCACATACGGCTCCACGATGCGTTCGATGCCGATCGCCGACATGACACGCGGCGTGAGGCCGGCCTTGTCCATGGTGTCGCCCAGTGCCAGGGCATTCATCACGGTGGCCAGCATGCCCATGTAGTCGGCCGTCGCGCGGTCCATGCCGACCGAGCCGCCGGCCACGCCCCGGAAAATATTGCCGCCGCCGATCACGACAGCCACTTCCACGCCCATGCGGGTGATGTCCGCAATTTCCTCGACCATGCGCACAATCGTCGCGCGGTTGATGCCGAAGGCATCGTCTCCCATCAAGGCTTCGCCTGAAAGTTTCAACAAGATTCGCTTGTAGGCTGGCATGGGGGAGTTCCTGTCGTTTTTATGGGCGTAAGTTTAGCGGCCTTTCGGATCAGCAGGCGCAATCAGGCCGCTTTGGCGGCGGCCACCTGGGCGGCCACTTCAGCCGCAAAATCGTCGACCTTCTTCTCGATGCCTTCGCCGACAACATACAGCGTGAAAGCCTTCACGGTCGTGCCTTTTTCCTTGAGCATCTGCTCAACGGTCTGCTTGTCGTTTTTCACGAACGGCTGGTTGAACAGGGACACTTCCTTGAGGTATTTCTGCACGCCGCCGTCGATACGCTTGGCAACAATTTCGGGGGACTGCACAGGCTTGCCGGCGGCGGTGGCCACCGCGGCATCCTCGGCAGCCTTGGCGGCAGCGACCGAACGCTCGCGGGCCACCAGCTCGGCAGGCACCTGGTCGCTCGACAGCGACACCGGCTTCATCGCGGCCACGTGCATGGCGACGTCCTTGGCGGGCACTTCGTCGCCTTCGTACTCGACGACCACGCCGATGCGCGTGCCGTGCAGGTAGGAGGCCAGCTTGCCGCCTTCAAAACGCTTGAAGCGGCGCACGCTCATGTTTTCGCCGATCTTGCCGATCAGGCCCTTGCGCACGTCTTCCACCGTCGGGCCGAAACCGTCCAGGCTCAAAGGCATGGCACCGATCGCGGCCACGTCGACCGGGTTATTCTTGACGATGCCCTTGACCACCGCGTCGGTGAAAGCCAGGAAGCTGTCGTTCTTGGTGACGAAGTCGGTTTCGCAGTTGATCTCGACCAGCGCGCCCACGGCACCTTCGCTGTGGAAAGCGATCACGCCCTCGGCGGTGATGCGGGAGGCAGCCTTGCCAGCCTTGTTACCCAGCTTGACGCGCAGGATCTCTTCGGCTTTTTCGAAATTGCCTTCGGCCTCGGTCAGTGCCTTCTTGCACTCCATCATCGGTGCGTCGGTTTTTGCGCGCAACTCTGCGACCATGCTTGCTGTGATTGCCATCTTCAGTTCTCCGTATGTCGTGTTGACTTCAAATAAAGGGGGGTGCCTTTGGACAAGGCTGTGAAAAAGGGGCTACGCGAGCCCCTTTTTCGCGTCAGGCGCAGGGCCGCGACGATCAGGCTGCGGCGTTTTCCACTTCGACGAATTCGTCGGTGCTTTCGGCGGAAGCCATCTTGACGACTTCATTGCCGGCAGCGGCGCGGCCTTCGATGATCGCGTCGGCGATGCCGCGGGCATACAGCGCCACGGCCTTGGACGAGTCGTCGTTGCCCGGGATGACGTAGTCAATGCCAATGGGGGAATGGTTGGAATCGACCACGCCGATCAGCGGAATACCCAGCTTCTTGGCTTCGAGCACGGCGATCTTGTGGAAACCCACGTCGATCACGAAGATGGCGTCGGGCAAGGCATTCATGTCCTGGATGCCGCCGATGTCTTTTTCCAGCTTTTCCATTTCACGCTTGAACGTGAGCTGCTCTTTCTTGCTCAGGGTGTCGAGACCGACTTCCTGCTGGGCCTTCATTTCCTTGAGGCGCTTGATCGAGGTCTTGACCGTCTTGAAGTTGGTCAGCATGCCGCCCAGCCAGCGCTGGTCGACAAAAGGCACGCCGGCGCGCTTGGCTTCGGCGGAAACGAGTTCGCGCGCCTGGCGCTTGGTGCCGACCATCAGGATGGTGCCGCGGTTGGCGGACAGCTGCTTGGCGAACTTCATCGCGTCCTCGAACATCGGCAGCGATTTTTCGAGGTTGATGATGTGGATACGGTTGCGGTGGCCGAAGATGTACGGGGCCATCTTGGGGTTCCAGAAGCGGGTTTGATGACCGAAATGGACGCCGGCTTCCAGCATTTCACGCATGCTTGTTGACATAGAGATACTCCAAAGGTTGTGTCTAAAATCAGCGCTTATCACCTGAAAGCATGGTTAAAAGCTCCCGGGCAACACCTTGAATGGCTGATTTGCGATTTGCTGCACGACGGCGGAATTGCCTTTCGTACAGCCTGCTGAGTATAACATCCCTGCCTGTGCCAACGTCCCCGCCCGAGCCCTGCCACGCCCCATCCCCTGTAGCCGGCCGCGCACCGGCCAGGGTTTCCGGTCCCGTCGACACTTCAAAAACAATAGCAGCACGCGCTTTTCCCGCGCTGGCTTGCATCCGATTGAGCCCCAGAAACATGAACCCACCGACTTTCTGCCCCAGCCCCTGTCTCCACCCTGCGGGGACGGCCCCATGAGGGTCGCCGTCATCGGCGCCGGCATCATCGGCATCACCACCGCCTGGGAGCTCGCTCAGGATGGCCACGAGGTCACCGTTTTCGAGCGCCGGGGCGCGGCCGCCGAAGAAAGCAGTTTTGCCAACGCCGGCGTGGTGGCACCAGGCTACGTGACACCCTGGGCGGCGCCCGGCATGCCGGGCAAGGTGCTGGGCCACCTGCTGGGCCGCCACGCCTCGGTCAGGCTCAGCCTGCCGCTGTCCGGCCGTGAGCTGGCCTGGATGTGGCAATGGTGGCGCGCCTGCCGGCTGGAAACCTACCTGGCCAACCGGGCCCGCCTGCAGCGCCTGGCCTTTTACAGCCGGGCGCGCCTGCACCAGATCACCGCCGAACGCCAGTTCGAGTACGACCACAGTCCCGGCTACATGGTGCTGCTGCGCGCGGAACGGGACGGCCAGATGGTCGAACCCGGCCTGCAGTTGCTGCGTGATGCCGGGGTCAGCTTCCGGCAGATCGGCTCCGACGAGGCGCGCCGGATCGAGCCGGCGCTGAACCCGGACACGCCCTTGCTGGGCGCGATTCACCTGCCCGACGACGAAGTGGCCAACTGCCGCCAGTTCGCCCTGCTGCTCAAGGCCGAGGCCCAACGCCTGGGTGTGACTTTTGAGTTCAATACGGCCGTAGCCCAGATGGACCGTACGCAGCCAGCTACTTTTTTGATAGCAGACAAAACGACGCCGCGCAACTTTGACGCGGTGGTGCTGTGCGCCGGTCTGGCCTCGGCCTCGCTGCTACGGCCGCTGGGCATCCGGATTCCACTGGCAGCGGTGTACGGCTACTCCCTGAGCGCGCCGCTTCGCGAGCCACTGAACGCGCCGCGCAGTGCCCTGATGGACGAACGGTACAAGGTCGCGATCTCGCGCCTGGGCAACCGCGTGCGCGTGGCCGGCAGCGCCGAAATCGGCGGCCGGCCCAACAAAAAGAGTGCCGCGGCCCTCCAGACGCTGTACAAGGTGCTGCAGGACTGGTTCCCGGGCGCCGCCCACACCTCCAACACCACCACCCATGTGCAGGAATGGAAAGGCGTGCGGCCCATGCTGCCGGACGGTCCGCCCATCCTCGGCGCCAGCGGCCTGCCGGGCCTGTGGCTCAACCTGGGCCACGGTTCCAGCGGCTGGGCGCTGAGCTGCGGCAGCGCGCGGGCCGTCGCCGACCTGGTCGCCGGCCAGGCGCCGGAGATTGACCTGGAAGGGCTGGACCTGAGCCGGCTCAAGTCCCCGGCCGTCTGAAGCTGCACAATCGGCCCATGCAAGCCGTCGCCCCTGCCCTCAGCCTGCCGCTCCACGGGGTGGCCGCCACGCGCCTGCTGGAGCAGCAGGCGGCAGCCCACCTGGCGCCCCACACCCTGATGCAGCGCGCAGGGCTGGCCACCGCGCGCCTGGCCCTGGCGCTGGCGCCGCACGCGCAGCGCATCTGGATCGCCTGCGGACCGGGCAACAACGGCGGCGACGGCCTGGAAGCGGCCATGCACCTGCACCAGTGGGGCAAAACCGTGGTGGTGACCTGGCTGGGCGCGCAAAACGAGGCCCGGGTGCCCGCCGATGCGCTGGCCTCGCTGGTGCGCGCCCGTGCGGCCGGCGTGCCCTTTGCCAGCGCGCCCCCGGCCGGCTTTGACTTCGCGATCGACGCCCTGCTGGGCATAGGCGGCGCCCCCCGCCCTGCGGCGCCCTCGGGCCGGACCGATCTGCTCGGCCAGTGGCTGGCGCTGCTGCGGGCCAGCGCGCAGCCGGTCCTGGCAATCGATATTCCGAGCGGGCTGAACGCCGATACCGGTGCATTGATTGCTCCTGAATCGATAGCTACCCGCGCTTTACCGTCAAGGGCTGGTGCCCGATTTACCTTGAGCCTTTTGACGCTGAAACCGGGCTTGTTCACGGCCGCCGGCCGCGACTTGGCCGGGCAGGTCTGGTGGGACGACCTCGGCGTCACCCCTGCATCGGTGCTGGCGCCCGACGCCTGGCTGCTGGGCCGGGACCGTGCCGGGGCGCACCACCGGGCGCAGGCGGCGCACGCCAGCCACAAAGGCAGCTTTGGCGATGTCGCCATCCTCGGCGGGCAGTCCAGCCCGGAAGCCGCCACCCACATGAGCGGCGCCGCCCTGCTGGCCGGGCGTGCAGCCCTGCATGCGGGCGCCGGCCGGGTGTTTGTGGCCCTGCTGGGCGGCGCCGGCCTCACCGTGGACCCGCAGCAGCCCGAGCTGATGTTCCGCAGTCCCGCGGCGCTGGACCTCAAGGCCCAGGTGCTGGTCTGTGGCTGCGGCGGCGGCGACGCCGTGGCCGGCGTGCTGCCGCGTGTGTTGTCCGGCGCGCAGGCGGCCGTGCTGGACGCCGATGCGCTCAATGCCATCGCCGCCGACACCCAGTTGCAGACCCAGCTCCAGGCCCGCCAGGGCCGCGGCTACCGCACGGTCCTGACGCCGCATCCGCTGGAGGCCGCGCGCCTGCTCGGCAGCAGCGCAGCCGCGGTGCAGGCTGACCGCCTGCAGGCGGCGCGGCAGCTGGCTGAACAATTCGGCTGTGTGGTGGTGCTCAAGGGCTCGGGCACGGTGATCGCCGTCCCGGACCAGGTCAGCGCCATCAACCCCACCGGCAACGCGCGCCTGGCCACGGCCGGCACCGGCGATGTGCTGGCGGGCATGGTGGGTGCCCGGCTGGCCGACGGACAGACTGCATTTGACGCCGCCTGCAGCGCCGTTTTCCAGCATGGCCAGCTGGCCGATGACTGGCCGGCGGTCCACCCGGGGCAGACACTGACCGCTTCCCTGCTAGCCCAGGATCATCAGGCCGATCTGCAGCAAGAGCAGCAGCACCAGCGCTGACAGGTCCACCCCGCCGATCGCCGGGATGATGCGCCGCAGCGGCGCCAGCAACGGCTCGGCCAGCCGGCCCAGCAGGCCATACATGGGCGAGCCGGGCTGCAGCCAGGAAATGATGGCGTAAACCAGCACCACCATGAAGGCCAGTTGCAGCGCGACACGCAGCAGCATCTTCAGGCCCATCAACAGCAAAGCCGGCAGCATGGCCAAAGTCAGGTTCAGCAAGGCTCCGAACAGGGCCGCCCACACCAGCGCGTACACCAGCGCCAGCAGGAAGGCGGCCAGCACACTGGCCCAGTCCACGCGCGACTGCGCCAGCGCCTTGGGCAACACGCGCCGCAAGGGCTTGACCAGCCAGTCCGTCACGGCCATCACAAAGTAGCCGGGCTGCGCGCTCATGTTGATGCGCAGGCGGTTCATCCAGGCACGCATCAGCGCCGCGCCTATCAGCACGAAGAACAGGCTATCCACCAGAAAGGACAGGATGCGGATCAGCATGGTTGTTTGTTCCCCGGCAGGGCTGGCAATGGATCAGGAGTGCTCATGCGTTTACCGCCGAGGTTTCTTGCTCTGCTTGCGTCCGGCGCTGGAGGCCGACTTCTTGACCGCCGCCTTCAGCGCCTGGATCGGCGACTTGGCCGTCCGGCTGCCCGCCGCACTGCCCTCGCGTGCGCCGGCACGCTGCTCGGTCCCCTTGCCCGCGCGCTTGCCACCGCGCTGCTCGCTGGCCTTGCGCGGCAGGGCGCGCTCCTGCTCGGGCAGGTCGGAAGTACGGCCACCGGCCTTGTCCTTCATGGCGCGGGCGAGCAGCTCTTCACCCTCGCGCACCAGTCGGAAGTCGATCTTGCGGCCGTCGAGATCGACCCGGCTGACCTGGACCCGCACCCGGGTGCCGATGGCGTAGCGGATGCCGGTGCGTTCGCCGCGCAGCTCCTGGCGCGCCTCGTCAAAGCGGAAATACTCGCCGCCCAGTTCGGTGATGTGCACCAGGCCCTCGACATACATCGCATCGAGCGTGACGAAAATGCCAAAGCTCGTGGCTGCCGTGACGACGCCGCCGAACTCCTCGCCCAGATGCTCGCGCATGTATTTGCACTTGAGCCAGGCTTCCACGTCGCGGCTGGCTTCGTCGGCACGGCGTTCGTTGGCGCTGCAATGCAGGCCGGCCGCCTGCCAGGCGAGCTGGTCGGCCGTGGGCTTTTTCGGTTTCTGGTCCGGCTCGGTGACGCGCGAGGCCAGCCGTTTCGACAGCTTGGCCTCGGCCTCGCCAGGGGTGGGCAACACCGGCAGCTGGTACCTGGACTTGGTCAGCACCGCCTTGATGACGCGGTGCACCAGCAGGTCCGGGTAGCGGCGGATCGGGCTGGTGAAGTGCGTGTAGGCCTCGTAGGCCAGGCCGAAGTGGCCGGCGTTCATGGGGGTGTAGATCGCCTGCTGCATGGAGCGCAGCAGCATGGAATGGATCTGCATCGCATCGGGCCGGTCCTTGGTGGCCATGGCGATCTGCTGGAACTCGCCCGGCGCGGGGTTCTCCGTGATCGTCATGCCAATGCCCAGGGCCTTCAGGTAGGTGCGCAGTATGTCCTTCTTCTCGGGCGTCGGGCCCTCGTGCACGCGGAACAGGCCTTCGTGTTTGCTCCCGGAAATGAAGTCCGCAGAACAGACGTTGGCCGCCAGCATGGCCTCTTCAATCACGCGGTGGGCAACGTTGCGGGTGCGCGGCACGATTTTTTCGATGCGCCCGGCCTCGTCGCAGACGATCTGGGTTTCGGTGGTTTCAAAGTCCACCGCGCCGCGCGCGCCACGCTCCTTGAGCAGCGCCTGGTAGACGTCATGCAGGTCCAGCAGGTGCGGCACCAGCGCCTTGCGCTGAGCCGCTTCCGGGCCGCGCGTGTTGGCCAGGATGGCGGCAACTTCGGTATAGGTGAAACGCGCGTGACTGAACATCACGGCCGGATAAAACTGGTAGGCGTGGACTTCGCCCTTGGCGTTGACCAGCATGTCGCAGACCATGCACAGGCGCTCGACGTTGGGGTTCAGCGAACACAGGCCGTTGGAGAGCTTCTCGGGCAGCATGGGGATCACGCGGCGCGGAAAATAAACGCTGGTTGCACGGTCGTAGGCGTCGATATCGATCGCACTGCCGGTTTCCACATAGTGGCTCACGTCGGCAATCGCCACCAGCAGGCGCCAGCCTTTGCCGCGGCCCACCTTGGCCGGTTCGCAATACACCGCGTCGTCAAAGTCACGCGCGTCTTCACCGTCGATGGTCACCAGCGGGATGTCGGTCAGATCCACGCGGCCTTTTTTGTCGGCAGGCCGCACGGCGTCCGGCAGGGTGCGGGCCAGCGCCAGCGCGGCGTCGCTGAACTCATGCGGCACGCCGTATTTGCGCACGGCAATTTCAATTTCCATGCCCGGGTCGTCGATTTCACCGAGCACTTCCTTGACGCGGCCAACCGGCTGGCCAAACAGCGCCGGCGGCTCGGTCAGCTGGACCACCACGATCTGTCCGGGCTTGGCCGTACCGATGGCGCCCTTGGGGATCAGCACATCCTGGCCGTAACGCTTGTCCTCGGGCGCCACCAGCCAGACACCGCTTTCCTGCAGCAGGCGGCCAATGATGGGATTGGGCGAACGTTCAATGATTTCCGTGACGCGGCCCTCGGGCCGGTTCTTGCGGTCGTGCCGCACGATGCGCGCCTTGACGCGGTCCTTGTGCAGCACCGCGCGCATTTCGTTGGGCGGCAGGTAGATGTCGGCTTCGCCGTCATCACGCAGCACGAAGCCATGGCCATCGCGGTGGCCTGAAACAGTGCCTTCAAATTCGGCGAGCAGTCCGGCGCCTGGGACGTTGCTGTGGGTAGTTGTTTTGATAACTGGTCTCTCTTCTTGAGATGATTAATGGGGGAAAAAATTCCGGCACCGGCTTGCTGCCGGCGGGAAATCCGTCTTGTCTGTATTTTTCTGCATGTCAAAAGCCGGCGGTTTGCCGGACCGTGGCGTGAAGTTGCGAGCCTGGCGTGTGATGCCCCTCATGGCCCGCGCCTCGATTGAAATTTTTTGGAATCCGGACCGGAAAACCGATTCTGTAATGGTACACTGCTGGCTGTGCCCGGGTGGCGGAATTGGTAGACGCGCACGGTTCAGGTCCGTGTATCGCAAGATGTGGAGATTCGAGTTCTCTCCCGGGCACCAGATACATCAAATCCAGCGAAAGCTGGTACAAAAAAGGCCACTGCCAACACAGTGGCCTTTTTGCTTTCCAGGCGCTTTTTCAGCACTTGGGCCAGCCCCATCCGGACGTCTTCAGACCGGCACCGCCACCAGATCGTGGCCTTGCGTGCCGACAATCCGGGCCTTGGTGAATTCCCCGACCTTCAGCGTCTTGCTGATTTTCTCGGGCGGCAACAATTTCACGACACCGTCGATCTCGGGCGCGTCGGCATAGCTGCGGCCCACGCCACCCTTTTTACCCATGCCGGGCGCGGAGTCCACCAGCACCTGCATGGTGGCCCCCACACGCTGCTGCAGCTTCGCCGCCGAGACCGCTTCGGCCACGGCCATGAAACGAGCGCGGCGTTCTTCGCGAAGCTCCAGAGGCAGCATGCCCGGAATGTCGTTGGCCGTGGCGCCCGCCACTGCGCTGTAGGCAAAGCAGCCCGCGCGGTCAATCTGCGCTTCGCGCATGAAGTCCAGCAGGTGCTCGAACTCGCCCTCGGTCTCGCCGGGGAAACCGGCAATGAAGGTGCTGCGAATCACGATCTCGGGGCAGATCTCGCGCCAGCGTGCAATCCGCTCCAGATTTTTCTCGCCGCTGGCCGGTCGTTTCATGCGCTTGAGCACATCGGGGTGGCTGTGCTGCAGGGGCACGTCCAGGTACGGCAGGACCTTGCCGGTGGCCATCAGCGGCAGGATCTCATCCACACTGGGGTACGGGTAGACGTAATGCAAGCGCACCCAGGCGCCGTAGGGCTCGGCAATCTCGCCGAGCGCCTGCACCAGTTCCAGCATGCGGGTCTTGACCGGCTTGCCGTCCCAGAAGCCGGTGCGGTACTTCACATCCACACCGTAGGCCGAGGTGTCCTGGCTGATGACGAGCAGTTCCCGCACGCCGCCCTCAAACAATGCGCGCGCCTCGTTGAGCACGTCGCCTATCGGTCGCGACACCAGGTCGCCGCGCATCGACGGGATGATGCAGAAGGTGCAGCGGTGGTTGCAGCCTTCGCTGATCTTCAGGTAGGCATAGTGCCGCGGCGTGAGCTTGATGCCGGCGATGCCAAAGGCGTTGGGAACCAGATCCACAAACGGGTCGTGCGGCTTGGGCAGGTTCAGGTGCACCGCGTCCATCACTTCCTGCGTCGCGTGCGGGCCGGTCACGGCCAGCACACTCGGGTGCATCTGGCGCACCAGGTTGCCGCCGCCCTCGCCCGCCTTCGCGCCCAGGCAGCCGGTCACGATGACCCGGCCGTTTTCGGCCAGTGCCTCGCCAATGGTGTCCAGGCTTTCCCGGACGGCGTCGTCAATGAAACCGCAGGTGTTGACGATCACCAGGTCGGCGCCTTCAAAGGTTTTGGAGGTCTGGTAACCCTCGGCGCTGAGCTGCGTCAGGATCAGTTCGGAGTCGGTCAGGGCCTTGGGGCAGCCGAGGCTGACAAAACCGACGCGGGGCGCCGTGTTCAAGGTGGGGGATGGTGGGGTCGCAAGGGCTTGGCTCATGCCCTCTATTGTCTCAGAGCCGGCCCGCTGCGGCCGCTGGCGCCCGAAATGGCCTGGACGCGGTCAGCGCTTCAGGCCCAGGGCGGCCAGCATCTGCTCGCTTTGTTTTTGCATCTGCTCCTGCATTTGCGTGAACACGGTTTTCGACTGCTCGACATAGCTGCCCATCATGCCTTGCATGGCCGGCGACTGGGCATTGACAAACTGCGCCCATGCTTCCGGCGTCAGGCCCTTGGACTGCTCGGACATCTTGAGCTGCAAGTCCATGAAAGACTGGACGTTTTTCTCGAGGTAGGAACCCATGAAGCTCTGCATCGCATTGCCGTAGAAACGGATGATGTTGCCCAGCACCGCCTCGGTGAACATGGGCGCGCCGCCGGCTTCTTCTTCCAGGATGATCTGCAGCAGGATGCTGCGTGTCAGGTCCTCGTTGGTCTTGGCATCGCGCACCACGAAATCGGTGCTGTCCATGACGAGGTTCTTGACTTCGGCCAACGTGATGTAGGCCGAGGTATCGGTGTCGTAAAGACGGCGGTTCGGGTATTTCTTGATGACACGCGGCGACGCCGCCTTGCCGTTACCGCCCTTGGTGCCCGGTATTTTTCCCGGCGTGTTGCCGACGGGGGGAGCCGAGTCGGTTGACTGGCTCCTGGACTGACTGGTGGGCTTGCTCTTGGGCACTGTGCGAACTCCTGTGAATGACTGCCTGCACCAATGCACAGTGTCATCACATTCTAGGAAGTATGCTTACCTTCAATCCCCTTGGTTTACCCTGTGTGAGCGTGTGATGCACGGCTGACGGGAAAACAACTTCAGGAAATTGGTAGGCGCGATTGGACTCGAACCAACGACCCCCACCATGTCAAGGTGGTGCTCTAACCAGCTGAGCTACGCGCCTAAGGACTGTTCGACCTCATCATTGTAGCAGGGCAAACCCGGCCTTTCGCGCCCGCGTCGATTTTTTTGCCAACAAATCAACGCCTGCGCGCCGAGCGCACGCCATTGACCTCGGCGACGATGGCCAGCACCTGGTTGAGCCGGCCCGAGTGGGCCACCTCCACCGTGAAGGTCATCCAGGCCGTGCCGCCGCGGTTGTCCTTGACCGATGTGGTCTGCACGCCAATGACGTTCATTTTTTCCCGCGCAAACACTTCCGAGATATCGCGGAGCAGGCCTTGCCGGTCGGCCGCTTCCACGGCCACATCCACCGGGTACACCGAGCCTTCGCTGCTTTTGGGCTGGCTCCACTGCACCTCGATCACCCGGTCGGGGCTGCCGCTGGCCATGTTCCTGAAGTTGCTGCAATCGCTGCGGTGGATGCTCACGCCCTTGCCTTTGGTGACAAAACCGAGAATCGCATCGGGCGGTGCCGGCTTGCAGCACTTGGCCAGCTGCGTGAGCAGCGAGTCGATGCCGACCACCAGCACCCCGCCCTTGCGCCCGCGCTCGGACGACTTGTCATGTAGCCGGGCCTTTTTGGCCAGCACATAGTCGTCCTGCGTGGGCGGCGGCTCGGGCGGCTTGAGCATGTTTTCAATGGTGCGCAGCGACAGCTCGTCCTTGCCCACCACTTCAAACAGATCCTCGGCGCTCTTGAAGCCCAGCTGCGTCGCGACATCCTCGAGCTTCATCGCGGTCTTGCCCTCGCGCTGCAGCAGTTTTTCCACTGCCTCGCGTCCGCGCGCCACCGTTTGCGCCATGGCCTGGGCATTGAACCAGGCACGCACTTTCGACCGCGCGCGGTGGCTGGCCAGAAAGCCGAGTTCGGGGTTGAGCCAGTCACGCGACGGGCCGCCCTCCTTCGTGGTGACGACCTCCACCGTCTGCCCGTTCTGCAGCGGCGTGTTCAGCGGCACCATGGCGCCATCGATGCGTGCGCCGCGGCAGCGGTGGCCCAGGCTGGTGTGCACGCTGTAGGCAAAGTCGAGCGCCGTCGCTCCCTGCGGCAGTTCGACGACGGCCGCGTCCGGCGTCAGGACGTAGATGCGGTCTTCAAACAACCCCTGGTTGGCGTCGCGCGCCTTGGCCGCCACCGGCCCCGACAGGTCGCGCTCCCAGGCCAGCAACTGCCGCAACACGGCAATTTTTGCGTCGTACTCGCTGCTGGCCGACACGCCGCTGTAACCCTTGGTGCCGGCCTCCTTGTAGGCCCAGTGGGCAGCCACGCCATGCTCGGCATGGTCGTGCATGGCCTGCGTGCGGATCTGGATCTCGACCGCGCGCTGCTGCGCATCGCGCACCACCGTGTGCAGCGACTGGTAGCCGTTGGATTTGGGCTTGGCGATGTAGTCGTCGAATTCGCCCTCGACCGGCGTGA
The DNA here is from genome assembly GCF_002379095.1 of Polaromonas sp. AER18D-145. GTDB lineage: Bacteria > Pseudomonadota > Gammaproteobacteria > Burkholderiales > Burkholderiaceae_C > Polaromonas. Next base: position 36,386 of record NZ_NBZV01000012.1, on the reverse strand, counting down.
AATGCGAATGCACAAACCCGAGCGCCGCGTAACAACCCTTGACGTCGGCGGCAATCACGCGCAGGGCGCGGATGTCGAAGACCTGGTCGAAATCGAGTCCCTTGCCGCGCATCTTCTTGACGATGCTGTAGATGTGTTTGGGCCGGCCCTGCACCAGCGCGGCAATGCCGTTGCTGTTCAGGTCGCGCTCCAGCTGCGCCCGCAGCGCTTCCATGAAAATCTCGCGCTCGGCACGTTTTTCATCGAGCAGGCGGGCAATGCTTTTGTAGGTGTCCGGCTCCAGAAAGCGGAAGGCCAGGTCTTCCATTTCCCACTTGATCTGCCAGATGCCCAGGCGGTTGGCCAGGGGTGCAAACACGTTGAGTGATTCGCGCGCCACGGCCAGCGGGCAAGGTTGCCGGATGGCCGCAAAGTGACGCAGCGTCTGCAGCCGGGACGCGAGGCGCAGCATGACGACCCGCAGGTCGCGCGAAAACGCCAGCAACATCTTGCGCACGTTTTCAGTCTGTGCCGCCGGGTCTTCCAGCTGCGCCCTGGCATCGGCGGCGCGGGCCTGTTTCTGCACATGGACGAGCTTGGTGGTCTCCATGGCCAGGGCGGCGAAGTTGGCGCCGAAAGCCTTGGCAATCACCTCCTGCGGCTTGTTCAGGTGCGCGCAGGCGTGAACGAGGTAGGTGGCGGCCTGCATGGCCTCGGAACCGCCAATGGCCTTCAGAATGGCCGCGACGGCATCCGCATGGGCCAGGATGTTTTCACCGGTGTCCAGCGTTTCACTGGCGATCAGCGGCTCGGCAAAGGCCCTGGCGCGGGCCAGCGCGTGCGGCTGGTCCGGCAGGCTGTCCGCCGTGGCCGTCACGATGGACGCATTGGGCAGCGGCGTCATGGGCGTCATGGGCGCCACGCCCGTGTTGGGCTTCAAAGGCAATTTGGGCGGGGCGCCAGGCCCGGCCCCGGCATGTTTCGTCACAGGCAGCTTTTCAATAAAAAATTTCAGACAAGAAGAAAATCGCCCACCGTGCTGACCTGATCCATTGCCACCAGGGTCGGTGCATGGCCGACCCCTTCAAACTCCACCAGGCGGGCCCGGGGACCGCGCTGCGTCATGGCCTGCGCCGTGACGCGGCTGAGCAAGTCCGATTGTGCGCCGCGCACGACCAGTGTCGGCGCCCGAATGTTGTCAAAAAGTTGCCACAACAGGGCTTCGCCTTCGCGCGCCGAGGCTTCGGTCGCCGCCTGGACCGGTACCGCAATGGCCGGGTCGTAATGCAGCATCACACGGCCATCGACGGCACCAGGCACAGGCTTGACCATGTGGCGCGACAACGCCAGCCATTGCTCGGGCGTGTGCGGGCCAAAGCTGGTCGAGATCGCCCACATCGCGTCGGCAGCGTGCTGCAGCGAGGCGAAATGGCCGGCTTTGCCGAGGTAAGCCGCAATACGCGTGATGGCCTGCCACTCGATGGCCGGCCCCACGTCGTTGAGGACCAGCTTGCGCACCGGCGCGGACAAGGGCAGCTCGGGCTGGCCGGCAATGGCCATGCCGATCAGGCCGCCCATGCTGGTGCCGACCCAGTCCAGCGTCGTGACCGGCGCTTGCTGGTGCAGGTGCGCCAGCAGTGCCATCATGTCGGCGGCGTACTGCGGGATCTGGTAACCCATGGGGTCCTGGAGCCAGTCGCTGCAGCCGCGGCCGGCCACGTCGGGGCACACGATACGGACCTCGTCCGACAGGTACTCGGCCAGCACATCAAAATCCCTGCCCTGGCGCGACAGGCCGTGAACACACAGCACCACATGCGGGTTGGCCGGATCGCCCCACTCCCAGTACGCCATGCGGTGCCCTCCCGAAACGTCGGGGCACGATACGTAGTTCAGCGTAGGTTCAGTCATGGCCAGGGAATCCGGGTTGCAGGCTTGATAATTGCCCGAGCCGCTGTTGTTCAGCGTCTGACAGGCATCGTAAATCATCCGGAGAAAACTTCATGCTCAAAGGTAAAACTGCACTCGTGACCGGCTCCACCAGCGGCATCGGCCTGGGGATCGCCAAGGCGCTGGCGGCGCAGGGGGCCAACATCGTGCTCAACGGTTTCGGCGACGCCGAAGGCCCCAAGGCGGAAATTGCAGCGCTGGGCGTGAAAGTGGCCTACCACGGTGCCGACATGAGCAAGCCCGCCGAGATCGAAGCCATGATGACTTTTGCCGCGGCGCAATTCGGGCAGGTGGACATTCTGGTCAACAATGCCGGCATCCAGCATGTGGCCAGAATCGAGAACTTTCCGGTCGAACGCTGGGACGCCGTCCTGGCGATCAACCTGAGCAGCGCCTTCCACGCCACGCGGCTGGCCCTACCGGCCATGCAGGCCGCCAATGGCGGTAAGGGCTGGGGCCGCATCATCAATGTCGCTTCGGTGCACGGCCTGGTCGGCTCGGCGGAAAAATCCGCGTACGTTGCCGCCAAACACGGCATCGTCGGCCTGACCAAGGTCACGGCCCTGGAAAACGCCACCACCGGCGTGACCTGCAATGCCATCTGTCCGGGCTGGGTGCTGACGCCGCTGGTACAAAAACAGGTGGACGCCAAAGCCGCGGCAGGCGCCATCTCCAACGAGCAGGCCACGCAGCAGCTGCTGGGCGAAAAAGAGCCCTCGATGCAATTCACCACGCCCGAGGAACTGGGCGCGCTGGCGGTGTTTTTCTGCTCGCCGGCTGGCAACAATGTGCGCGGCGTGGCCTGGAACATGGACGGCGGCTGGGCAGCGCAGTAAAGCGCCGAAAACCTGCGACGCAGGAAGCTGGCGGCCGGGTGCCGCCAGCCCTGCATTGGCCCAGAAATAAAGCCAAATTAGCCATCAGCCCTTGATGGTCGCTGACCAGCAGCTATTAATTTCATAGCAAATTGAGCCTGCTCGCACCCTGCCCGCACGGCTGGCGTACGGTGGCCGGCTGGCGACGCCATGGCCCGCCACCGCGATCTGCTTCCGCCTGTCCTACATGCGTGTCAGGCGTTTCCTACAAGCCGTTCCGCCCTGAACGTTTAAATTGGTTGCGTCGTTTGTCGGTCCGTTCCACCAAGGGGCGGATCATCATCGAATCGTCATTCTGCGAGGAGTCATCGTGAAAAAAATTCATCGTGTTCTCTCCAGCATGCTGCTCGGTGCAGCAGCCGTCGCCGGCAGCCTGCCCGTCCAGGCCCAGACCAGCAGCCCTTCCTCGAGTTCCGGCAACAGCGCCTGGTACGCCGCTGGCAGCGCTTACCTCGGCTTCAATGCCGGTCGCTCCAGTTACCGGCAAGGATGCGGCACCGGGGTGTTCAACTGCGGTGACAAGGACAATGCCTACAGCATCTACGGAGGGGGCATGTTCAGCAACAACTTCGGCCTGGAGCTGGGTTACCTCGAGATGGGCAATATCGACCGTGGCGGAGGCACGACCCAGGCCCACGGCATCAACCTGAGCCTGGTCGGCAAGGTGCCGCTCAGCCCGACCTGGGGCCTGTTCGGCAAGGTGGGCACGACCTATGGCCGCACCAGCGTGTCATCCACGCCGGGTTCGGGCGTCACCAGCGGCGACGAGGACGGCTTCGGGCTGTCGCTCGGGGCGGGTGTGAGTTACGACTTTACCGACAGATGGTCTGCGGTCCTGCAATGGGAGCGCCATGACTTCAAGTTTTCCGGCTCGGGACGCGACAACGTGAACGCCACCACGCTGGGCCTGAAGTACCGGTTCTGAAACCACCGGGGCAGAGAAAAAGCCCCAAGTCGCAAGCGACTTGGGGCTTCAATTCTGGTGGGCGGTGCAAGTTTCGAACTTGCGACCCCTGCAGTGTGAATGCAGTGCTCTACCCCTGAGCTAACCGCCCTGTTTGGTCAGCCTCAGATTATAAGGGGTTTTTGTCACGCACCGGCCAGTTCGCGCCAGACAGTTTTGCCTTTGCTGCTTTTATCGATGTCCGTCAGCAGGCTTTCGTGGGCGGCGATCTCCTGATCGTTGGCCAGCAGCAGCGGCAAATCGAAACCGCTCAGGTCCATCGCCACGGCGACGCCCCCCTCCTGCGTGTTGCCGCCCACGTCCATCACCAGCGAATTCTGCCCGCGCGTCAGGTTGATGTAGACGTCGGCCAGCAGTTCGGCGTCGAGCAGGGCGCCGTGCAGCGTGCGGCCCGAGTTGTCGACGTCCAGGCGGTCGCACAGGGCGTCCAGCGAATTGCGTTTGCCGGGATACAGCTCCTTGGCCATCATCAGGCTGTCAGTGACCTTGGCCACGCAGTTGCGTATCGACGCACGCCCCATCAGCTCGAGCTCCTTGTCCAGGAAGCTGATGTCGAAAGGCGCGTTGTGGATGATGACCTCGGCCCCCTCCAGATACGCCAGCAACTCGTCGGCGACCGCCGGAAATTTGGGCTTGTCCTGCAGGAACTCGTTGCTGATGCCGTGTACCTTGAGCGCGTCCTCGTGGCTGTCGCGCTCGGGGTTCAGGTAGAAGTGCTTGTTGTTGCCGGTGAGCTTGCGGCCGATCAGCTCGACGCAGCCGATTTCGATGATGCGGTCGCCGTTTTCAGCGGACAGGCCGGTGGTTTCAGTGTCTAGAACGATTTGGCGCATGGTTTAGATGATAGCTGCGCTGGGTCAGTGGATGTTTTTTCGCCGGGCCGCCCCAAGGAAAAATGCGCCCCCTCGGGGGGCAGCGCAGCACACGCAGTGGCAAGCGTGGGGGCAAGCTTTCCGACGGGCCGCCCCTAGGAAAAATTGCCCCCTCGGGGGGCAGCGAGGACACGCAGTGCCGAGCGTGGGGGCTAGTGGACTTCCTTGGCGTGGTTGATCGAGTATTTGGGAATCTCGACCGTCAGGTCGGTTTGTGCCACGATGGCCTGGCAGCTCAGGCGCGAGTTGGGCTCCAGGCCCCAGGCGCGGTCCAGCAGGTCTTCCTCGCTCTCGTCCATCTCGTTGAGCGAGCGCATCCCTTCGCGCACGATGACATGACAGGTGGTGCAGGCGCAGCTCATGTCGCAGGCGTGTTCGATGTTGATGTTGTTGTCGAGCAGCGCCTCGCAGATGGACGTGCCCGCAGGCGCGGACACTTCGGCACCGTTGGGGCAGTATTCAGGATGGGGCAGTATTTTGATGATGGGCATGGGGTGTTCGGTCCGGGGGTCAGACCGTCGCTATGTTTTTTCCGGCCAGGGCCTGGCGGATGCCCCGGTTCATGCGCTGGGCCGCAAAGTTTTCGGTCCCGCCAGCCAGGGCCTTGATGGCGGCTTCGATCTGCGCGGCATCGCCCTGCTGCCGGATGACCGCCAGGTCGGTCATCAGGCGGTCGATCTCCACCTTTTCCTCGGGGGTCAGCAAGTCGGCATCGGCAGCCAGGGCGCTGCGGGTCGCCAGGATCATGCGGTCGGCATCGACCTGCGCCTCGGCCAGCGCGCGCGCCTGCATGTCCTGCTGGGCCGTCGAAAAACTCTCCTGCAGCATGCGGGCAATGTCGGCGTCGGACAGGCCGTACGATGGCTTCACGTCAATATGCGCTTCCACGCCGCTGCCCTGCTCCCTGGCGCTGACGCTGAGCAGGCCATCGGCGTCCACGGTGAAGGTCACGCGGATGCGCGCCGCGCCCGCGGCCATCGGCGGAATGCCGCGCAGCTCGAAACGCGCGAGGCTGCGGCAGTCGACCACCAGGTCGCGCTCACCCTGCACCACATGCAGGGCCAGCGCGGTCTGGCCATCCTGGTAGGTGGTGAAGTCCTGCGCCATCGCGGTCGGGATGGTCTGGTTGCGCGGCACGATGCGTTCGACCAGGCCCCCCATGGTTTCGATGCCCAGTGACAGCGGAATCACGTCGAGCAGCAGCAGGTCGCTGCCGGTGCTGTTGCCGGCCAGCTGGTTGGCCGAAATGGCGGCGCCCAAAGCCACCACCTCGTCGGGGTTCAGGTTGGTCAGGGGCTCGCGGCCAAACAGGCCGGCCACGGCGCGGCGCACCTGGGGCATGCGCGTGGACCCGCCCACCAGCACCACACCCTGGACCTCGTCCTTGCCCAGCCCGGCATCGCGCAAGGCCTTGCGCGCCACCGTCAGCGTGCGCTGGGTCAGCCCGGCCGTGGCAGCTTCAAAGTCCGCGGCCTTCATGTCAAATTGCACGTTAACCTTTGCCAGACGGGCGGAGAATGCTACTGAATCCGTAGCAGACAAGGCCTCCTTGCAAGCCCGGGCGGCCTGCAGCAAGGCGGCTTTGTCGCCGGGTGTGAGCGTGTCGGCGGCCAGGCCCGCCTTGGCCAGCACCCAGTCGACCAGCGCGCGGTCATAGTCGTCGCCGCCGAGGGCCGAGTCGCCGCCGGTGGCCACGACTTCAAACACGCCCTGCGTCAGGCGCAGGATGGAAATATCGAAGGTGCCACCACCGAGGTCATAGATCGCGTAAACCCCCTCGCTGGCGTTGTCCAGGCCGTAGGCAATGGCCGCCGCGGTCGGCTCGTTGATCAGGCGCAGCACGTTGAGCCCGGCCAGTTGCGCGGCATCCTTGGTGGCCTGGCGCTGGGCGTCGTCAAAATACGCCGGCACCGTGATGACCGCGCCGAAAATCTCGTCGTCAAAGGTATCTTCCGCCCGGTAGCGCAGCGTCGCCAGGATCTCGGCACTGACTTCGACCGGGCTTTTTTCTCCTGCCACGGTTTGCAGCGTGACCATGCCGGGCTGGTCGATCAGCTGGTAAGGCAGTTGCGCGCGGTTGCCGATGTCCTGGATGCCGCGGCCCATCAGGCGCTTGACCGAGGCGATGGTGTTCTGCGGATCATCCACCTGCGCAGCCAGGGCGTCGAAACCGATCTGGCGGCTGGTGGCGCCGTTCTCGTCCACCAGGTAACGCACCACGCTGGGCAGCAGCACGCGGCCCTGCGCATCGGGCAGGCACTCGGCCACGCCGCTGCGCACGCTGGCCACCAACGAATGGGTGGTGCCCAGGTCAATGCCGATGGCAATGCGCCGCTGGTGCGGATCGGGAGTCTGTCCGGGTTCGGAAATTTGCAGTAGGGCCATGAATGTGTGGGGTCGCGCTGGAGGTCTGTGACAGGCTATTGTCCCAGCGAGTCGATGCGCGCATCAATCTCGCTGCCAAAGCGCTCAATAAACATAAGGCTTCTCACCTGCTGGGCGGCGGCCGGAAAGTCTTTCTCCCGGTCCAGCGAATGCTCTATTTTTGATAGCTGCTCGCGCTTGCTGTCCAGGGTCTGGGCGGCAATTTCTTCCAGACTGTCGAGTCCTTGCGCCTCTTCCAGCGCTTCCCGCCATTGCATCTGCTGAATCAGGAAATCCGGCGGCATGGCCGTGTTGCTCTCGGCCCGGATGGGCGCGCCGTGCAGCTCGCAGATGTAGATCGCACGTTTGAGCGGGTTCTTCAGCCGCTGGTAGGCCTCATTGATGCGTACCGACCACTGCATGGCCAGGCGCTGGGCGGCAGCGCCCTGCGCTGCAAACCGGTCGGGATGCGCTTCACGCTGCAACTCTTTCCAGCGCGCGTCGAGCAAGGCGCTGTCCTGCGCGAACTGCACAGGCACGTCAAAGAGTTCGAAATCGTTGGATTGGAGGCTTGTCACGGAAAACCCGTTTTCGGGATGGGAAGCGTAGCGAGCGGGCGTCAGCGAGGTGCGGCCAGCGCGGAGCCACCGGAACGTACTTCAGGTACGTGAGGATGGCGAGCACTGCCCGCGCCTCGATCACGCCTGCGCAGTAGCTTCACACCCGAAAAGATTCGCCGCACCCACAGCGGTCGCGCTCATTCGGATTGATGAACTTGAAGCCCTCATTGAGGCCCTCACGCACAAAGTCGAGCTGGGTGCCGTCGATGTAAGCCATGCTTTTCGGGTCCACCAGCACCTTCACGCCGTTGTCTTCAAACACCACGTCTTCAGGCGCTATCTCGTCGGCATATTCGAGCTTGTAGGCCAGGCCGGAGCAACCGGTGGTTCTGACGCCCAGGCGCACGCCCACGCCCTTGCCGCGTTTGGCCATGTAGCGGGTGACGTGTCGTGCTGCAGCATCGGTGAGGGTAACGGACATGGGAAAAGCTTCGCAGGTCAATGAGGTTGGTGGGCGTGCTTCAACTTGTAGTCGCTGACGGCCGCCTTGATGGCGTCTTCGGCAAGGATGGAGCAATGGATTTTCACGGGCGGCAGGGCCAGCTCTTCGGCAATGGCGCTGTTCTTGATGCTTGCCGCTTCGTCCAGGGTCTTGCCCTTGACCCACTCGGTCACGAGTGAGCTCGATGCAATCGCCGAGCCACAGCCGTAGGTCTTGAAACGCGCGTCTTCAATCACGCCGGTCAGCGGGTTGACCTTGATCTGCAGCTTCATGACGTCGCCGCAGGCCGGTGCGCCGACCATGCCGGTGCCTACCGTGTCGTCGCCCTTTTCAAACGAGCCGACGTTACGGGGGTTTTCATAGTGGTCCACCACTTTTTCGCTGTATGCCATTTTATTTACCTCTTCAAGCTGTTTGCGCTGCTTAGTGAGCAGCCCACTGGATGGTGGACAGGTCCACACCATCCTTGAACATTTCCCAGAGCGGCGACAGGTCACGCAGTTTGGCGACATTTTCCTTGATCGTCGCGACGGCGTAATCAATCTCTTCTTCGGTGGTCCAGCGGCCTATGGTCATGCGCAGGCTGCTGTGGGCCAGCTCGTCGCTGCGGCCCAGGGCGCGCAGCACATAGCTGGGCTCGAGGCTGGCCGAGGTACAGGCCGAACCACTGGACACCGCCAGGCCCTTGATGCCCATGATCAGGGACTCGCCTTCAACATAGTTGAAGCTCATGTTGAGGTTGTGCGGCACGCGCTTGTCGGCATGGCCGTTGAGGAAAACCTCTTCCACGTCTTTCAGGCCGGCCAGCATGCGGTCGTGCAGGGCACGGATACGCTGGTTTTCGTCGTGCATTTCCGCCTTGGCAATGCGATAGGCCTCGCCCATGCCCACACACTGGTGCGTCGGCAAGGTGCCGGACCGCATGCCGCGCTCGTGGCCGCCACCGTGCATCTGTGCCTCCAGCCGCACGCGCGGCTTGCGCCGCACATACAGCGCGCCTATGCCTTTGGGGCCATAAGTCTTGTGCGAGGTCAGGCTCATCAGGTCAACCGGCAGGGTGGCGAGATCGATATCCACCCGGCCGGTGGCCTGCGCCGCGTCCACATGGAAAATGATACCTTTTTCGCGGCACAGGGCGCCAATCGCGGGGATGTCCTGGATGACGCCAATCTCGTTGTTGACGAACATGACGCTGACAATGATGGTGTCGGGGCGGATCGCCGCCTTCAGTACCTCGAGGTCGAGCAGGCCATCGGCCTGCACGTCGAGATAGGTCACGTCAAACCCCTGGCGCTCCAGCTCGCGGCAGGTGTCGAGCACGGCCTTGTGCTCGGTCTTGACCGTGATGATGTGTTTGCCCTTGGACTTGTAGAAATGCGCCGCGCCCTTGAGCGCCAGGTTGTTGGACTCGGTCGCACCGCTGGTCCAGACGATCTCGCGCGGGTCGGCACCGATCAGCTCGGCCACCTGTTCGCGGGCTTTTTCCACGGCGGCTTCTGCTTCCCAGCCCCAGGCATGGCTGCGCGAAGCGGGATTGCCGAAATGCTCGCGCAACCAGGGAATCATGGCGTCCACCACCCGCGGGTCACACGGGTTCGTGGCGCTGTAGTCCATGTAAATGGGGAAGTGTGGGGTTTCCATGTGGCTAGCTTTTTATTTCAGGGCTGGCTGGCAGCATCAAAAAATGGACGGCAGTCTCCGGCAATCGGGCCCTCGCAGGCCAGCAAGGCCAGGACCGCTCAGGACTTCGAAAACGCGTTGCCCAAGGCAAACACCGAATTGGGCGCATTGACGCGCATCGGCTTGGCCACAGGCGCGGTGAAGATGGCTTTCTTCACCATGGGTGTATTTTCAACCACCACCCCTTTGGCCAGCTGGTCGTCGACCAGCTTTTGCAGGGTCACGGAGTCGAGAAATTCCACCATGCGGCTGTTCAGCGAGGCCCACAATTCGTGCGTCATGCAGCGTCCACCGTCACCGAGACAGTTTTCCTTGCCGCCACACTGGGTCGAGTCGATGGGTTCGTCCACCGACACAATGATGTCAGCCACGGTGATGTCTGCCGCCTTGCGGCCCAGGGTATAACCGCCGCCGGGGCCACGGGTGGACTCGACGAGTTCATGGCGGCGCAGTTTGCCGAACAGTTGCTCGAGGTAGGACAGCGAAATCTGCTGGCGCTGGCTGATGGCGGCCAGGGTAACGGGGCCGTTGTTCTGGCGCAGGGCCAAGTCAATCATCGCGGTGACCGCAAAGCGGCCTTTGGTCGTGAGGCGCATTTTCAAGCTCCTTAAAAGTTGGCTTGACTGTCGTTTGGCTCACCCTGTCAGCTTGTGGCTTTGCAGGGAACTTTTTCTCCACCCGCCCCGGCCTGTCGGCCTGATCGGCTACAGGGCTTTTTGTTGTTCTGTTTGTTCTTGACTGTTTTCGTCAAGTATAGCACAGAAGCCCGACCGATTCACTCGTCATTGTACCGGTCGGATCAGTTTGTCCAGGACAAACAGTGCGAAATTCGTGATGAAAGTCCTGCTTCCGCTTCGCCTTCAGCCGGCCACCGGCGGCACATTGTCCACACCCGGCGCGCCAAATGCCTGCGCCTTGAGCACATGCAACTGGTCACGCACGCTTGCCGCCCTTTCGAACTCCAGGTTTTTGGCGTGTCCGATCATCTGTTTTTCCAGCCGCTTGATTTCGCGGGCAATGTCTTTCTCGCTCATGTCCTCCACCAGGGCCTTCTGCAGCTCGAGCTTTTCCGCTTCCTTGCCGGATTTCTCGCTGTAGACGCCGTCGATCAGGTCCTTGATGCGTTTGACGATGCTGCGCGGCGTGATGCCGTGTTCGAGGTTGAAAGCGATCTGTTTGTTCCGGCGGCGTTCGGTTTCATCCATCGCCTTTTTCATGGAGTCGGTGATGCGGTCCGCATACAGGATGGCCCGGCCGTTGAGGTTGCGGGCCGCCCGGCCTATGGTCTGGATCAGGCTGCGCTCAGAGCGCAGAAAGCCCTCCTTGTCGGCATCGAGGATCGCGACCAGGCTGACTTCGGGAATGTCCAGGCCTTCACGCAGCAAATTGATGCCGACCAGCACGTCGAAGGTGCCCAGGCGCAGGTCGCGCAGGATTTCGACCCGCTCGACCGTGTCCACGTCGCTGTGCAGATAACGCACCTTGACGCCGTTGTCGGTCAGGTAATCGGTCAGCTGCTCGGCCATGCGTTTGGTCAGCGTGGTGATCAGCACCCGTTCGTTTTTATCGACACGAATGCGGATTTCCTGCAGCACGTCGTCGACCTGGTGCGTGGCCGGCCGCACTTCGACCTCCGGGTCCACCAGCCCGGTGGGCCGCACCACCTGCTCCACCACCTTGCCGGCATGCTGCTGCTCGTAAGCCGCCGGCGTAGCCGAGACAAAAATGGCCTGGCGCATCTTGGTCTCGAACTCCTCGAACTTCAGCGGCCGGTTGTCCAGCGCGCTGGGCAAGCGAAAGCCGTATTCGACCAGCGTGGTCTTGCGCGAACGGTCGCCGTTGTACATGGCGTTGAGCTGGCCGATCATGACGTGGCTCTCGTCGAGAAACATGATCGCGTCTTTCGGCAGGTAGTCGCACAGCGTCGACGGTGGCGAGCCCGGTGGCGCGCCGCTCAGGTGGCGCGTGTAGTTCTCGATGCCCTTGCAGTGGCCGATCTCGCTGAGCATCTCCAAGTCGAAGCGCGTGCGCTGCTCGATGCGCTGCGCCTCGACCAGCTTGCCGTCGCCGACAAATTGCTTGACGCGCTCGGACAGCTCGATCTTGATGGTTTCGACCGCGGCCATGACCTTGTCGCGCGGCGTCACGTAATGGCTCTTGGGGTAGACCACAAAACGCGGCACCTTCTGGCGTATGCGCCCGGTCAGCGGGTCGAACAGCTGCAGCGACTCGATCTCGTCGTCAAACAGCTCGATGCGGATGGCCAGCTCGGAATGTTCCGCCGGGAACACGTCGATCACGTCGCCGCGCACGCGGAAGGTGCCGCGCGCAAAGTCCTGGTCGTTGCGCGCATACTGCATGCGGATCAGGCGCGAGATCACGTCGCGCTGGTTCATCTTGTCGCCGGCGCGCGCGATGAAACGCATCTGCGTGTAGTCCTCGGGCGCGCCAATGCCGTAAATCGCGCTGACCGTGGCGACGATGATGGTGTCGCGCCGCTCCAGCACGCTTTTCGTCGCCGACAGGCGCATCTGCTCGATGTGCTCGTTGATCGCCGAGTCTTTTTCGATGAACAGGTCGCGCTGCGGCACGTAGGCCTCGGGCTGGTAGTAGTCGTAATAACTGACGAAATACTCCACCGCATTCTTCGGGAAAAACTCGCGAAACTCGCTGTACAGCTGCGCCGCCAGCGTCTTGTTGGGCGCAAACACAATGGCCGGCCGCCCCATCCGGGCAATCACATTGGCCATGGTGAAGGTTTTGCCCGAGCCGGTCACACCGAGCAGGGTCTGGAACACCTCGCCATCGTTGAGGCCCTCGACCAGTTGCTCAATGGCCACCGGCTGGTCGCCGGCCGGAGGGTAAGGCATGAAGAGCTCGAACGGCGAGTCCGGAAAACGCACAAATTCGCCGTTGGCAGGCGCTTCGCTGGACTCGGGCATGACTTCAATCAGTTCTGGCATAAAAAACTCAATCCTGGCCCGCTAAAATCTGGGGCAACCAAACAGAATACGACATTTGGCGGGCGGGCGGAACCTGGGGCTGCCGATCTGCCGGCTGTCTGCCTCAGACCCGGTAAACCAGATGGCGTGCCGGTCCGTTTAAAAAACACAAACCACCCTTCCAGAGGATTTTCATGTCGCTTTTCACCGCCGTCGAAATGGCCCCCCGTGACCCTATATTGGGCCTGAACGAGCAATTCAATGCCGATACCAACCCGAACAAGGTCAATCTCGGCGTCGGTGTTTATTACGACGACAACGGCAAGCTGCCCCTGCTGCAGTGTGTGCAGGCCGCCGAAAAGGCCATGATGGCATCGCCCAAGCCGCGCGGCTACCTGCCCATGGACGGTGTGGCCGCCTATGACGCGGCCGTCAAGGCGCTGGTATTTGGCGCCGACAGTGAGCCCGTCAAAAGCGGCCGCGTTGCCACCGCCCAGGCCATAGGCGGCACCGGCGGCCTGAAAATAGGTGCCGACTTCCTGAAAAAGCTCAGCCCGGACGCCAAGGTCCTGATCAGCGACCCCAGCTGGGAGAACCACCGCGCCCTGTTCGCCCAGGCCGGCTTCACCGTGGAAAGCTATCCCTATTACGACGCCGCCAAACGCGGCGTCAACTTCGAGGGCATGCTCGCGGCCCTGAATGCCGCGCCTGCCGGCACCATTGTGGTTTTGCACGCCTGCTGCCACAACCCGACCGGCTACGACATCACCAGCGCGCAGTGGGACCAGGTGATCGCTGCCGTCAAGGCGCGCCAGCTGACCCCCTTCCTAGACATGGCCTACCAGGGCTTCGGCCAGGGCATCCAGGAAGATGGCGCCGTTATCGGCAAGTTTGTCGCCGCCGGTCTCTCCTTCTTTGTCTCGACCTCGTTTTCCAAAAGCTTCAGCCTGTACGGCGAACGTGTCGGCGCCCTGTCGGTGTTGTGCGAGAACAAGGACGAGGCCGATCGCGTGCTGTCGCAACTCAAGATCGTGATCCGGACCAACTACAGCAACCCGCAGATCCACGGCGCCACCGTGGTCGCCAACGTGCTGAACAACCCCGAACTGCGCGCGCTCTGGGAGAAAGAGCTGGGCGAGATGCGCGTGCGCATCAAGGACATGCGCCAGAAGCTGGTGGACGGGCTGAAAGCCGCTGGCGTGAAGGAAGACATGAGCTTCATCACCCAGCAGATCGGCATGTTCAGCTACTCCGGCCTGACGAAAGACCAGATGGTGCGCCTGCGCAATGAATTCGGCGTCTACGGCACCGACACCGGCCGCATGTGTGTGGCCGCGCTGAACAGCCACAACATCGCCCACGTCTGCGCGTCCATCGCCAAGGTGATGTAAATCGGCCTGGCCGGCCTGCCGCGCGGTTGGGCGCGGTGGCCCCGGCTCAGGCGGCCCGACCCGGCGCCACCCGCGGCAGCTTTCCAGGATTCATGACAAAAAACGCCCGCAACCCTTATGAAACAAGCACAACAAGCTATCTATTTGATAGTGACAGCGGTTGCGGTTAGTGCAGTCCTCGGTCAACCACCGACCGTCGTCGGATCGTAGAAAAAGCGCTCTTCCACAATCTTGTCGCCCTCCCAGCGCTGGTGCGCCAGTTCGTCGATGCGCAGCATCGAGCCTGAAACACGGGTGAACTCGAACACCCAGTGGATCACGACGAAGTCGCCGTCGACCAGGAAGGAGTCCACCGGCAAGGTGCGCATCGCGCTGCAGGCGGCCATGACGGCCCGCTCGTAGCTGACCAGCGTATCCCGGCCGCGCCGGGGCGGCTCGCTGTTTTCCTGCATGCTGGCATCGGGCGCATAAAACTGCTCGATAGCCTCGACGTAGTGGCCCTGCTCCACCAGTGCGATGAATTCCTGGACAGTTTGGCGGCTTGGCATGGTGTTGCTGGGTTCCTGGTTCAGCCCCAGATCACGGAGCGCATGGAGATCGAGCCGAATTGGAAACTGGTATTGAAAAAACGTGGCGCTTCACTGCTGTCCACCGCCGCTGCCGCATACAGCAGCGGCAGGTAATGTTCATGGGTCGGGTGCGCCATCAGCGCCAGCTGGCCCAGCTTCTGGAAGTTCTGCAGGGCGTCCAGGTTGCCCTGTTGAATGTAGCCCCCTGTGGTCTGGTCGAACTCCAGCGCCCAATCATAGGCCTGGTGGCCGGCCGCGCCGCGCTGCGCCTGGCGCAGGTTGTGCACGATGTTGCCGCTGCCCACGATCAGCACACCGCGCTCGCGCAGGCCCTTGAGCTGTCTGGCCAGCGCGTAGTGGTCGGACGGCGGGCGGCCGTAGTCCATGCTCAGCTGCAGCACCGGGATGGCGGCGTCGGGAAACATGGGTTGGAGCACCGACCAGGCGCCGTGGTCCAGGCCCCAAGCCTTGAGGTCCACCCCCAGCGGCGCCGAGCCGCGCTGCCTGACAAAACGGCTGATCTCGCGTGCGGCGGCGGGCGCGCCCGGCGCCGGGTACTGCTGGTCGAACAGCTCCTGCGGAAAACCGCCGAAATCATGGATGGTCTTGGGTTGCGCCATGCCGGTCAGCCACCAGCCCTCGGTCAGCCAATGGGCTGAAATGCACAATACCAGCTGCGGCGGCGGGTACTGGCTGCCGAACGCCGCGCCCAGCTCCTGCCAGCTGCGGCGGTATTCGTTGTCGCCTATCGCGTTCATGGGGCTGCCGTGGCCGACAAACAGCACTGGCATCCGGTCGGATTTTTTCAGTGAAGTGATTTCGTCAAGCGCCAGGGCGCTGGTGATTTCGGTCATAAACATCCATCAGGTAGGAGCCAGGGCCGGCGGCCTTGGTGCTTTGCGTCGCTTTATTGAGGCTTTTCGCCTGTCTTCCGGGAGGAAGTTCAGGCATCCAGCGGCCAGACATGTGAGATTTTCCATTGAATGGCAAAAAGAAGTGTCATCCGACCCTTTTGTATTGGTGTTTGCCCTCCATTTAATCGTAAGCACACCTGTTATTATTTGCTGCACTGCAGCATATTGTTGTACAAAGGTCATCCATGCTTTATCAAGTTTATGAAACCCAGCGTTCGCTGATGGAGCCGTTTGTCGACTTCGCCCAGGCCGCCGCCAAGCTCTACAACAATCCGCTGTCGCCCTTGAGCCAGAGCCCGCTGGCGCAGCGGGCGGCCGCCGGCTACAGCCTGATTTACCGCCTCGGCAAGGACTACGAAAAACCGGCCTTCGGTCTGACCACCGTCGATGTGGACGGTACCGGCGTGGCCGTGCACGAACGCATCGAGGTGGACAAGCCCTTTTGCGAGCTGCGCCGCTTCAAGCGTTTTACCGACGATCCGGCCACCCTGACCAAACTCAAGGGCCAGCCGGCGGTGCTGATCGTGGCGCCGCTGTCGGGCCATTACGCCACCTTGCTGCGCGACACCGTCAAGACCATGCTCAAGGACCACAAGGTCTACATCACCGACTGGAAAAACGCCCGCACCGTGCCGCTGTCCGACGGTGCCTTCGCGCTCGACGACTACGTCAACTACGTGCAGGAATTCATCACGCACGTGCAGGGCATCTACGGCAACTGCCACGTCATCAGCGTGTGCCAGCCGACCGTGCCGGTGCTGGCCGC
Source organism: Polaromonas sp. AER18D-145 (assembly GCF_002379095.1). Taxonomy (GTDB): domain Bacteria; phylum Pseudomonadota; class Gammaproteobacteria; order Burkholderiales; family Burkholderiaceae_C; genus Polaromonas. The sequence goes on along the minus strand of NZ_NBZV01000012.1, from coordinate 20,058 downwards.
CATTTCGCTGATGGCCAGCCGGGGTGAAACCACGCCGCTGTCCATGACCATGATGGGCGGGCCCATCGATGCGCGCCGGTCGCCGACGGCCGTCAACAACCTGGCCATGAACAAGAGCTTCGAATGGTTCGAGAACAACGTGATCTACCGCGTGCCGAGCAACTTCGCGGGCGCCGGGCGCCGTGTCTACCCGGGTTTTTTGCAGCACACCGGCTTTGTCGCGATGAATCCCGACCGCCACGCCACCAGCCACTATGACTACTTCAAGGACCTGATCAAGGGCGACGACGCCAGCACCGAAGCCCATACCCGGTTTTACGACGAGTACAACGCCGTGCTGGACATGGACGCCGACTACTACCTGGACACCATCAAGACCGTGTTCCAGGAGTTCAAGCTGGTCAACGGCACCTGGGATGTGAAGTCCAGGGAAGGCAAGCTCGAGCGCGTGCGCCCGCAGGACATCACCACCACGGCCCACTTCACGGTCGAAGGCGAACTCGACGACATCTCCGGCTCCGGCCAGACCGAAGCGGCCCACGGCCTTTGCTACAACGTGCCCAAGGCACGCCAGAAGCACCTGGAAGTCAAGGGTGCAGGCCACTACGGCATTTTCAGCGGCCGCCGCTGGCGCGACATCGTGTACCCGCAGGTCAAGGCCTTCATTCTTGAGCACAACCAGGGGCCCACCCTTTCCGAACAGGCCAAGGCAGCACCCAAAAAAACAGTCAAACCAGCAGCCAAACCGGCCGCCAAGGTGGCGCCCAAGCCAGCCACCCGCAGCGTCGCCAAAAAGAGCACGGCCAAAAAGTAAGCCCCTCCCGCCGCTGAGCACCGTGCCGTGAACCTGCTCGCCGAGCGGCTCAATGCCGCGCTACCGCAAACGCAGTGCACACGCTGCGGCTACCCCGACTGCGCGGCCTACGCGCAGGCCCTGGCCGACGGCGAGGCCGGGATCAACCAGTGCCCGCCCGGCGGCGCCGAAGGCATCGCGCGTCTGGCCCTGATCACCGGCCGGCCCGCCCTCCCCCTCAACCCCGAGAACGGCAGCGAAGGCCCGCGCCAGATGGCCGTCATCGACGAGGCCTGGTGCATAGGCTGCACCCTGTGCCTGGACGCCTGCCCGGTGGACGCCATTGTCGGTAGCAACAAACTCATGCACACCGTGATCGAGTCCTGCTGCACCGGCTGCGAACTCTGCGTTCCCGTGTGCCCGGTCGACTGCATCAGCCTGGAAAACGTCACCGGTGAGCGCACCGGCTGGGCCGCCTGGTCAGAGGCCGACGCTGCCCTGGCGCGCAATCGCTATGAATTTCATAGCATTCGGTGCAAGCAGGAAAAGGGCAACCATCAGAAAAGGCTTGAAGAAAAAGCTGAAGCCGCACTGGCCGACCTGCCGGGACACTCCCAGCACACGGACCCCGTCATCCTGGACCAGAAACGCGCCATCATTGAAGCAGCGCTGGCACGCTCACGCGCCAGGCGCGACGCAGGCAACAGCTAGGGCCCCTCTCAGCCCAGCGCGTCATTGACCGAGTCCCGGAACTCGGCCAGGCTGACGGCGCTGTCAATCTCGCGCGGCAAGGCATCACGAATCGAAAACACCCCCAGGATTTTTCCGGCCGACGACACAATCGGCAAATGCCGGAATCCGCGCTCCAGCAGGATTAACACGGCATCCGAGACGGTCATCTCGGGCACCACACACAGGGGGTTGTGCGTCATGACCTCGGACACCGGCGTTTTTTTGGCATTCAGGGCCTTGGCCAGCACACGGGTCATCAGGTCACGCTCGGTCAGGATGCCCTGCATGACGCCGGCAGCGTCAATGATCAGCACGCTGCCGCAGTTGGCTTTGGTCATCACACAGGCCGCCTGCCAGACGCTGGCCTGCGGCGGGCAACTCACCACATGCCGGCGCGGGATGGATTGAAACACGGTACGTTCAGACATGAGGGTCCTCCTGTCCAGTGGGAGCGGGTTAGGGCCTGTTCACACTATTTATACGAGTGCGAACGTGGTGAAAACAGCGCCAATCAAGGCGCGCGACGACCGCCAGACCGGGCGTCTGGCGTAGGAGTGCAACGCGGAGTGGCGCTGTTTTCACCCCGTTCCCTCCGGGTTGCGGCCAAAAAGGCCATGCGCAGCGTTGCAAAGCCTTGCCGGGCGCCAGCCCGGCTGCATTTTGCGCCTCACGCATGGCCTTTTTGACTCGCAACGCATCTTGCATAAATAGTGTGAACAGGCCCTAACGCAGGGATGAATTGACCTTGTCCAGCGCACGCGACCCCGGGCACAGGGCCGCAGCGCCCAGCTTGTTCAGCGGAGTGTCGCTGGTGTTGAGCGCCACATGCAGGTCGGTCGCCAGCGGGTCAACGTAGAGCAGGCCGGTGACCACTTCGCCACGCGCCTGGTGTGCGTTCATGTAACTCAGGGCCGCATAACGATCGGTGGGATCGTAGTCGGCGTGCAGCTTGCGAAAACGCAGGCTGGAACCATCGTGCTGCACCACGTCGATCACCTCGCCCGGCGCGTAACTGGTGGTGATTTCCTCGCGCGCGCTGATGAAGTCGATGCGGCTGACGGCCTCGTTGTGTTCGCGCACGTAGTCGTAACTCTTGGTGCTGCCGGCATGGTTGTTGAACGCCACGCAGGGGCTGATGATGTCGATGAAGGCGGCACCGCCGTGGCCGATGGCGCCCTTGATCAGCGGCACCAGTTGCGCCTTGTCGCCCGAAAACCCGCGTGCCACATAGGTGGCGCCCAGTTGCAGTGCCAGGGCCACCAGGTCCACCGGGCTGTCACTGTTGACCACGCCTTTCTTGCTTTTGGAGCCCTGGTCGGCCGTCGCCGAAAACTGCCCCTTGGTCAGGCCATACACGCCGTTGTTCTCCACCAGGTAGACCATGTTGACGCCGCGCCGCATCGCGTGGGCGAACTGGCCCAGGCCAATCGACGCCGAATCGCCGTCCCCCGACACACCCAGGTACAGCAGCTCGCGGTTGGCCAAGTTGGCGCCGGTCAGCACCGAGGGCATGCGGCCATGCACGGTGTTGAAGCCATGGGAGGCGCCGAGAAAATAGTCCGGCGTTTTGGAGCTGCAGCCTATGCCCGAGAGTTTGGCGACGCGGTGCGGCTCGATGTCGAGTTCCCAGCAGGCCTGGATGATGGCCGCCGAGATCGAGTCGTGCCCGCAGCCGGCGCACAGCGTGGAAATCTTGCCTTCGTAGTCACGCCGGGTGTAGCCGACCTTGTTGACCGTCAGCGAGGGATGATGCAGCTGTGGTTTGGCCAGATAAGTCATAACGCACGCTCCTTGCCTTGCGGCTGTGAGGTCTCTGCCCCGGCCTGCGCCTGCTGCAGGATGGCCCCGGTGATGAAACGCGCGGTGATCGGCGTGCCGTCGTAATGCAGCACCCGCACCAGGCGCGCCGGATCGACATCAAGCTCGTTGACCAGCAGGCAATGCATCTGTGCATCGCGGTTCTGCTCGACCACAAACACCTTGTCATGCGCAGCGATGAACTGCGCGACCGGCGCAGGAAACGGAAAGGCGCGCAGGCGCAGCGCATCGATGTGGATGCCGGCTTCGGTCAACACATCCAGCGCCTCGTTCATGGCCGGGCTGGTGGATCCGAAATAAATCACGCCCAGCCGGGTCGGGCGCGCGGCGGGCCGCAGCACCGGCTGCGGCACCAGCGTGGCCGCGGTCTCGAACTTTTTCAGCAGCCGCTGCACGTTGTAGATGTAGTCCGGGCCACGCTCGGAATACTGGGCGTAGGCATTGCGCGTCGTGCCACGCGTGAAATAGCTGCCCTTGCTGGGGTGCGTGCCCGGCAAGGTGCGCCAGGGGATGCCGTCGCCGTCCACATCCTTGTAGCGGCCGAAGTCCTTGCCCGCCTCCAGCTCCTCGGCCGTCATCACCTTGCCGCGGTCGTAACCGCGGCTGTCGTCCCAGGCAAAGGGCTCGCACAGGCGCTGGTTCATGCCGATGTCCAGGTCGGTCATCACAAACACCGGCGTCTGCAGCCGGTCGGCCAGGTCCAGCGCCGCGGCGGCATGTTCGAAACACTCGTGCGGGTCTTCCGGCAGCAGCAGCACATGTTTGGTGTCGCCATGCGAGGCATAGGCGCAGGAGATCAGGTCGGCCTGCTGGGTACGTGTCGGCATGCCGGTGGACGGCCCGCCGCGCTGCACATTGATGATGGTGACCGGGATCTCGGCAAAGTAGGCCAGCCCGAGGAACTCGGTCATCAGCGACACGCCCGGCCCCGAGGTGGCGGTGAAGGCACGCGCGCCGTTCCAGCCCGCGCCCACCACCATGCCGATGGAGGCGATTTCGTCTTCGGCCTGAACCACGGCGTAGTTGTGCCGGCCGGTCGCGGGGTCCACCCGGTACCTGGCGCAGTAGGACTGGAAGGCCTCGGCCACCGACGAGGACGGTGTGATCGGGTACCAGGCGGCCACCGTGGCGCCGCCATAGACGCAGCCCAACGCCGCGGCGCTGTTGCCGTCGACAAAGATCCTGTCGCCGACCATGTCGCGGCGCTGCACGCGTATGCCCAGCGGCGCCTGCAGGTGCTCGCTGGCGAAGTCCCGGCCCAGGTGCAGGGCCTGCACATTGGAGGCCAGCAGCTTTTCCTTGCCCTTGTACTGCTCGCCGAACAGCTTTTCGAGCACCTCGGGCTCCATCTCCAGCAACACCGACAGCGCGCCCACATACACGATGTTCTTGAACAGCTGGCGCTGGCGCGGGTCGCTGTAGACCGCATTGCAGATCTCGGTCAGCGGCATGCCGATGACGTGGATATCGTCACGGAAGCTGGACGCCGGCAGGGCCCGCGTGCTGTCGTAAAACAGGTAGCCGCCCGGTTCCAGCTCGGCCACATCCGCATCCCAAGTCTGCGGGTTCATGGCCACCATCATGTCGACGCCGCCGCGCCGGCCCTGATAGCCCTTGTCACTCACACGCGCCTCGTACCAGGTCGGCAGCCCCTGGATGTTGCTGGGAAAAATATTGCGCGGGCTCACCGGCACCCCCATGCGCAAAATGGCCTTGGCAAACAGCTCGTTGGCCGAGGCCGAGCCCGAACCGTTGACGTTGGCGAACTTGATCACAAAGTCGTTGACGGCTTCAATCTTTTTCATTGCGCAGCTCCGTTTACTCCCTCTCCCCATGGGAGAGGGTCGGGGTGAGGGTCGCCAGGACGGCGCGATACCCTCACCCTGGCCCTCTCCCGGAGGGAAAGGGAACAAGATATCTCTGTCATGCGGCCCCCACTCGGGCGGCAGCCTTGTTGGCATCGCGGCAGGACGGCCCGGCCTGTGTCGTTGTCAGCAAAAATTTCTGCATGTCCCAGGCCCCGGTCGGGCAGCGCTCGGCACACAGGCCGCAGTGCAGGCAGACATCCTCGTCCTTGACCATCACCCGCCCGGTCTTGAGTTCGCCTGACACATAGAGGTCCTGCGCCAGGTTCAGCGCCGGCGCTTTCAGCCGCGTGCGCAGGTCGGCCTCGTCGCCGTTGGCGGTGAAGCTGATGCAGTCCATCGGGCAGATATCGACACAGGCGTCGCATTCGATGCAGGCCGGTGCGGTGAACACTGTCTGTACATCGCAGTTCAGGCAGCGCCCGGCTTCCTTGAAAGCCGTTGCGGCGTCGAAACCGAGCTCCACCTCGACGCGTATGCTGGCCAGCGCAATTTCCGCCTTGGCCCAGGGCACCTTGAAACGGGCATCGTTGGAGGTGTCGTTGTCGTAGCTCCACTCATGGATGCCCATCTTGGTGGACATCAAGTTGGTCATCGGATCGGGCCGGCGGCGGATGTCCTCGCCGTTCAGAAAGCGGTCGATCGACACCGCCGCCTCGTGTCCGTGTGCCACCGCCGTGATGATGTTTTTCGGACCGAAGGCCGCATCGCCGCCGAAAAACACATTCGGCAGGCTGGACTGGAACGTCTCCTTGCCCAGCACCGGCAGCCCCCCCTTGTCGAAGGTGATGCCGCAGTCGCGCTCTATCCAGGGAAAGGCATTTTCCTGGCCTACGGCAATCAACACCGCGTCGCACTCGACCAGCACATCCGGCACACCGGTCGGCACCAGGCTGCGACGGCCGCTGCCGTCATACACCGCCTGGACCACCTCAAAAGTCATGCCGGTGAGCTTGCCCTGGCGGTGTGCAAAAGACTTGGGCACGTGGAAGTTGATGATGGGAATGCCCTCGTGCTGGGCGTCTTCCTTCTCCCAGGGCGACGCCTTCATTTCGTCGAAGCCGCTGCGCACAATCACCTTCACGTCGGTGCCGCCCAGGCGCCGTGCGGACCGGCAGCAGTCCATGGCCGTGTTGCCGCCGCCGAGCACGATGACGCGCTGTCCAATCGTGGTGATGTGGCCGAAAGAGACCGAGGCCAGCCAGTCGATGCCAATGTGGATGTTCTCCGTGATCTCGCTGCGGCCTGGCAGGTCCAGGTCGCGCCCGCGCGGTGCGCCGCAGCCGACAAACACCGCGTCGTAGTCCTGCGCCAGCAAACCCTTCATGGAGGCGATGCGCTGGCCGCTCTTGAAGTTCACACCCAGGTCCAGGATGTAGCCGGTTTCCTCGTCGATCACCGACTCGGGCAGGCGAAAGCGCGGAATCTGGGTGCGTATGAATCCACCGGCCTTCGCTTCGCCGTCAAACACCGTGACCTCGTAACCGAGCGGCGCCAGGTCACGCGCCACCGTCAGCGAGGCCGGGCCGGCACCGATGCAGGCCATGCGCTTGCCGTTTCCGGGAGCGAGTTTGGGCATGCGCTGGCGGACATCGTCTTTCATGTCGGCCGCCACGCGCTTGAGCCGGCAGATGGCCACCGGTTCCGGATGAAATGGCCCCCCGGGTGCTTCGCCCCGGCCCCCCAAGGGGGCGCTCCCGGCTTGGGACGGCCCGGCGCCGGGACCATTGTTTTCCTCGACCCGGCTGCGGCGGCAGGCCGGCTCGCAGGGTCGGTCGCAGGTGCGGCCCAGAATGCCGGGGAAGACGTTGGACACCCAGTTGACCATGTAGGCGTCGGTGTAACGCCCCTGGCCGATCAGGCGTATGTACTCAGGAACGGGGGTGTGGGCGGGACAGGCCCATTGGCAATCGACGACCTTGTGGAAGTAGGACGGATTGGCTATGTTGGTAGGCTGCAAAACGCTGTCTCCTTCGCCCCGCTGCAACACCACCGGGTCAGGAGGCCGAGCCAGTTTACGCCCGGCCCGGCGGACAGCGCTCTCGGGTGAATCCCTCAGTCCCTTCTCAATCCTGTTTTGCCGGCATCAGAGCGCCTTACTCAACGTCTGCGGCGATCGAAAGCTGAAGCAGGGCTATCCCGAGAGGTTCGCTTCCTTTTTCAGCCAGCCAGCCTGGCAAAGGCCTGGACCACCTCAGGCGGCGCCTGCACCAGCTCGATCAGCACGCCCTCCCCGGCCACCGGAAACTCGTCGCTGGCCTTGGGGTGCAGGAAGCAGATGTCAAAACCCGCCGCCCCCTGGCGGATGCCGCCCGGGGCGAAACGCACGCCTTGCGCCGTCAACCAGGTCACGGCGGTGGGCAGGTCGTCGATCCACAGGCCGACGTGGTTCAGCGGCGTGGTGTGAACCGCCGGTTTTTTGTCCGGGTCCAGCGGCTGCATCAGGTCCACCTCGACCTTGAACGGCCCGCTGCCGATGGCGCAGATGTCTTCATCGACGTTTTCGCGCTCACTGACAAAGTTGCCGGTGACCTCCAACCCCAGCATGTCCACCCACAGGGTACGCAGGCGGTCCTTGCTGGTGCCGCCTATGGCGATCTGCTGGATGCCCAGCACCTTGAAAGGCCTGTCCTGAGCCTGCCGAAGGGGCCGGCTCATGAGGCAGCGGCCGTACGGCGGCCGACCCGGTAAGTCACGCCATGGGGGCCGGCGCATTCCAGGTGCGGCGTCCCCGCCGCCAGGCGGAAGACATCGCCCGCGGCGTAGGTGCTGGACACACCCGCCACCACCAGGGTGATCTGCCCGTCGGTGACCAGCGCACAGGCATCAAACGGGTGCTGGTGTTCACCCAGCTGGTAACCCGCCGGCCGGCTGATGGTGGTGATCTCGCTGAAGTGTTCGGTTTTCAGCAAGGCTTCAAATGCTTGAGGATTCATGGCGTGTCCCGTTTCAGTTCAGGCAAACTCGACAATCGGCTGGTCCACGCTAAGGGACTCGCCCTTGGCGGCCAGCACCTTGCCGACCACGCCGTCGGCGGTGGCAAACAGCACGTTTTCCATCTTCATGGCCTCGATCACCGCCACGCGTTCGCCGGCCTGCACCTTCTGGCCGGGCTGCACCGCCACCTCGACCAGCAGGCCGGGCATGGGCGAGAGCACAAAACGGCTCATGTCCGGCGGCGCCTTGTAAGGCATCAGGGCGTGCAGTTGTGCGGCACGCGGCGACAGCACCAGCGTGTCCAGCCGCGTGCCGTTGTGGGCAATACGAATGGCCAGGGGATTGCGGTCGACACCGCGTTCGACCTGGGCGGCAAACGGCTGGCCATTGACCGTGCCGCGGATGCGCGCACCGCCCAGGTGCCAATTGCTACATATTTCATAGCTGCCGGCGCCCGTCTCTATTCGGCTAGAGCCTGATTTGGCTTGATAGTCCCGCACCATGGCCGGTTGTGAGGTGTTTTTGCCCTCTGCGCCCAGGTTAACCACCACAAACTCCTCGCCGACGGTCACGCCGTGACCCGGCATCTGGCCGCTGATACCCGCGGCACGGCCGAGCAGGCGGCGGTTCACGTAGGCGGCCAGCGCCACCAGAAAACCTGGATCGTCATGCGGCACATCTTCGGCGCGGAAACCCTGGGCGTAGTTTTCGGCGATGAAGCCGGTGTTGAAGTCGCCGGCGACAAACTTCGGGTGCGCCAGCAGCGCCGCCTGGAACGGGATGTTGCTCGACACGCCGCGAATCACAAAGCTGTTCAGAGCCTCGCGCATCTTGGCAATCGCGTCAAGGCGGTCGGTGCCGTGAACAATCAGCTTGGCAATCATCGAGTCGTAAAACATCGGGATCTCGCCGCCGTCCTGCACGCCGGTATCCACTCGCACGCCGTAGAAGCCACCCTCACCCCTGCCCTCTCCCAGAGGGAGAGGAGGCGATTCACTCCCTCTCCTCTCGGGAGAGGGCTGGGGTGAGGGCTCCCCCGCCGCAAACATGGTTTCCTTTGGCGGCTGGAAACGCACCAGCCGGCCGGTGGACGGCAGGAAATTGCGGAACGGGTCTTCGGCATTGATGCGGCACTCGATGGCCCAGCCCTCGCGTTTGACGTCCTTCTGCGCCAGCGGCAGCTTTTCGCCAGCCGCCACGCGAATCATGAGTTCGACCAGGTCCAGCCCGGTGATGCATTCGGTCACCGGATGCTCGACCTGCAGCCGCGTGTTCATCTCGAGGAAGTAAAAACTCTGGTCCTTGCCGACCACAAACTCGACCGTGCCGGCCGATTCGTAGTTGACCGCCTTGGCCAGCGCCACGGCCTGTTCACCCATGGCTTTTCGCGTCGCTTCGCTGATGAAGGGCGACGGTGCCTCCTCGATCACCTTCTGGTGGCGGCGCTGGATCGAGCACTCGCGCTCGTTGAGGTAAAGCACGTTGCCGTGGCTGTCGCCGATCAGCTGGATCTCGATGTGACGCGGCTCCTCGACAAACTTCTCGATGAAAACGCGGTCATCGCCAAAACTGTTGCGTGCTTCGTTGCGGCAGGAGGTAAAGCCTTCAAAGGCTTCCTTGTCGTTGAACGCCACACGCAGGCCCTTGCCGCCACCGCCGGCACTGGCCTTGATCATCACCGGGTAGCCAATGCCCTTGGCAATCTCCACGGCTTTTTCCGCCGTCTCAATCGCATCGTTGACGCCGGGAATGCAGTTCACGCCCGCAGCGCCCGCGAGCTTCTTGGACTCTATCTTGTCGCCCATGGCGGCGATCGAGTAGTGCTTGGGGCCTATGAAGACGATGCCCTCTTCTTCGACCCGCTTGGCAAAACCGGCGTTTTCACTGAGGAAACCATAACCCGGGTGAATCGCCTGCGCGCCCGTCTGCTTGGCCGCCGCAATGATCTTGTCGGCCTGCAGGTAGCTGTCCCGGCTGGGCGCGGGCCCGATGTGGACGGCCTCGTCGGCCAGCTCGACATGGCGGGCATCCTTGTCGGCGTCGGAATACACCGCGACGGTCTGGATGCCCATCTTGCGGGCGGTCTGGATGACGCGGCAGGCGATTTCGCCGCGGTTCGCGATCAATATCTTGCTAAACATGTTGGTTTCCTCAAGGTCTTGTCATGCCGGACCTGATCCGGCATCCAGGCTGTTGTTGGTTGGCAATAAGTGCTCATCGTGAGATGGATTGCGGATCAAGTCCGCAATGGCACATCAAAGTGGAATGTTTCCATGCTTGCGCCACGGGTTTTCCAGTTTCTTGTCCTTGAGCATCACCAGCGAGCGGCAGATGCGCTTGCGGGTTTCGTGCGGCAGGATCACGTCGTCGATGAAACCGCGTGCACCGGCCACAAAAGGGTTGGCAAAACGCGCCTTGTACTCCGCCTCTTTCGCGGCCAGCTTGACCGGGTCGCCCTTGTCTTCGCGGAAGATGATTTCGACCGCCCCCTTGGCGCCCATCACCGCAATCTCGGCATTCGGCCACGCGAAGTTGACGTCGCCGCGCAGGTGTTTGGAGCTCATCACGTCGTAGGCGCCGCCATAGGCCTTGCGCGTGATCACGGTGATTTTCGGCACGGTGCATTCGGCATAGGCATACAGCAGCTTCGCGCCGTGTTTGATGATGCCGCCGTACTCCTGGCTGGTGCCGGGCATGAAGCCGGGCACGTCGACGAAGGTGATCACCGGGATGTTGAAGGCATCGCAAAAACGCACGAAACGCGCGGCCTTGATGCTGCTCTTGATGTCCAGGCAGCCGGCGAGCACCAGCGGCTGGTTGGCCACGATGCCGACCGACTGGCCTTCCATGCGGGCAAAGCCGATGATGATGTTCTTGGCGTACTCGGGCTGGATCTCGAAAAAGTCGCCGTCGTCCACCGTCTTGACGATCAGCTCCTTCATGTCGTAGGGCTTGTTCGGGTTCTCGGGCACCAGCGTGTCCAGGCTCAGGTCCATGCGGCCGGCCGGGTCGGCGCTGGGTCGGATAGGCGCTTTTTCGCGGTTGTTCAGCGGCAGGTAGTTGTAGAGCCGGCGCAGCATCAGGAGCGCTTCGACATCGTTGTCGAAGGCCAGGTCGGCCACGCCGCTGCGCGTCGTGTGGGTGGTGGCGCCGCCCAGTTCCTCGGCCGTCACTTCCTCATGCGTCACGGTTTTCACCACCTCGGGGCCGGTGACAAACATGTAGGAGCTGTCTTTCACCATGAAGATGAAGTCGGTCATCGCGGGCGAATACACCGCGCCGCCGGCGCAAGGGCCCATGACCATGCTGATCTGCGGAATCACGCCCGAGGCCATCACGTTGCGCTGGAACACGTCGGCATAACCGCCCAGCGAGGCGACCCCTTCCTGGATGCGCGCGCCGCCGGAATCGTTCAGGCCGATCACCGGCGCACCGACCTTCATGGCCTGGTCCATCACCTTGCAGATTTTCTCGGCATGGGCTTCGGACAGCGCGCCGCCGAACACGGTGAAGTCCTGGCTGAACACAAACACCAGGCGGCCGTTGATCATGCCGTAGCCGGTCACCACGCCGTCGCCGGGGATCTTGTTGCCCTCCATGCCGAAGTCGGTGCAGCGGTGCTCGACAAACATGTCCCATTCCTCGAACGTGCCTTCGTCGAGCAGCAGCTCCAGCCGCTCGCGCGCCGTGAGTTTGCCCTTGCCGTGCTGGGCGTCTATGCGTTTCTGCCCGCCGCCCAGGCGGGCCGCGGCGCGTTTCGTTTCGAGTTGCTCAAGAATGTCTTGCATGGTTTGCTTTCTATATGCTCATTATTTGGTAGCTGCCAGCGCCCGACCAGATTGGGCTGCAAGCAGATTTCGTGCTGCGGTGGAGGCCGGGATGCGGCCGCTTTCGACATCGGCCACCAGGGTGGGCAGCAAGGCGCTGACCGCCGGATCCTGCCGGAAGGCCTGCTTGAGCCCGGCGTCGATGCGCTCCCACATCCACGCGAGCGACTGGTGCCGGCGGCGTTCGGCCAGCCGGCCGTTGGCGATCTGTATGTTCCTGAACTGCGTCACCGCTGCCCAAAAAACATCAACCCCCTTGTTGTGCAGCGCGCTGAGCTGGATCACCTGGGGGTGCCAGAAGGTGTCGTAGGCCGCGGCCTGGGCCTGGCCCATCGCGTTGTTGACCAGCCCGAACAGGCGCATGGCCGAGGCAATCTGCGCCTGCGCACGCATCGCGGCATCGGCGTCGATGTCGGCCTTGTTGATGACGACCAGATCGGCCAGCTCCATCACGCCCTTCTTGATCGCCTGCAGGTCGTCGCCGGCATTGGGCAGTTGCATCAGCACAAACATGTCGGTCATGTTGGCCACCGCCGTTTCACTCTGGCCCACACCGACGGTTTCAACAATCACCACGTCGTAACCGGCCGCTTCGCAAACCAGCATGGCCTCGCGCGTTTTTTCCGCCACGCCACCCAGGGTGCCGCTGGACGGGCTGGGGCGGATGTAGGCGCGTTCGTGCACCGACAGCTTTTCCATGCGTGTCTTGTCGCCGAGGATGGAGCCGCCCGAGACGCTCGACGACGGGTCGATGGTCAGCACGGCCACGCGGTGGCCCTGCGCGATCAGGTACAGGCCCAGCACCTCGATGAAGGTGGATTTGCCGACGCCGGGCACACCACTGATGCCCAGGCGGAAGGCCTTGCCGGTGTGCGGCAACAAGGCCGTCAGCAGTTCGTCGCCCTGCGCGCGATGATCGCCGCGCGTGGATTCGAGCAGTGTGATGGCTTTGGCGATGGCACGGCGCTGCGCGGCGGCGTCGCCATGCAGAATTCCGTCCAGAAGAGCAGCCCCGGCAACCGTCCCCGCCCGTTCGGGCTGAGCTTGTCGAAGCCGCCCGTCCTGAGCGGAGTCGAAGGAAGCCTGTCGAAGCCTTGCATCACTTTCAACCCCTTCGACCCCTTCGTCGGGGCTCAGGACCGGCAGCTCACGGCGAACGGCCTTTTTCGCTTTGGCAAGCGCCTGAATCTTGTCCCAATTCCCGGCAATCAATGCTTCTTTCTTGGCCCGCGACCAGCCTTTAATTTGCTGCTCGAACGCAATCGCGCCCTCGCGGGTTTCGAACTCACCTTGCCACATCAATTCAACGGGCTTGCAAGTCGCCGTATAGCCGGTATCAGCTGCTTGGTGCTGCTGCATACGCAATTCAAGGTTATCCGTATGCCCGCAATAGTAGGAGCTGTCTGAGCAACGCAAGAGATAAACAAAAAAAGGACGCATGTCTTTCATTTCCAGTGCTTCGGATCGCTTTGAAACTCGTCTGCTTCCAATCGCCGCAGCTCACTGAAAAATTCGTTCGACTGCTCACTTGTGCGCGTTTTCACTTCTCCCCACGCTCGATAAAAAGCCGGTAATGACAAATTAAAACGCATGCCCATGCACCAATTTTTCCAAGCCACATCGCCTATGCGGTCCTGTCGCCTCAACATAACTTGCGTATTACTAAGATCAAAATATCGGAAAAACTCATCAAACGCCTTCTGGTATTCAGAATCATCCAAATCAGAATCAAGCAATGCTTTCGTAGGAATTTCCTTAACTAAATCTCGATATTCTCTTTCAAGATCATCTTCAAAAGCCAACTGGGCGATTCTCTTGGCAAGGCTTAGTTGCCTCCAAACAAGAAATAAACCCAAAACGGAAACAACTGCAGCCATTGCAGAAATCCACTCCGGCGGTTTATCTCGAATTGAATCTGTCAGCCAAACAAGATCGAGATTCATTTGGATGGTTTCTGGTGAAAGGCTTCGACAGGCTCAGCCCGAACGGTTTTCAGAATGACGCAGAGCAAGGGCCGAATCACTTCAGCGCAGCCTTGATCTGCTCCAGCACATCCTTGGCACTGGCCGGAATCGGCGTGCCTGGACCGTAAATGCCTTTCACGCCGGCTTCATAAAGCATGTCGTAGTCCTGCCGCGGAATCACGCCGCCGACGAACACGATGATGTCGTCGGCGCCCTGCTTTTTCAGTTCGGCGATGATGGCCGGCACCAGCGTCTTGTGGCCGGCCGCCAGCGTGGAAACGCCCACCGCGTGCACATCGTTTTCAATCGCCTGTCGCGCGCATTCTTCGGGTGTCTGGAACAGCGGCCCCATGTCCACGTCGAAACCGAGGTCGGCAAAAGCCGTGGCCACCACCTTGGCGCCGCGGTCATGGCCGTCCTGGCCCAGCTTGGAAATCATCACCCGCGGGCGCCGGCCCTGGGCCTCGGCAAAAGCGTTGATTTCAGACTTGAGGTTTTCCCAGCCTTCGGCCGAGTCATAAGCTGCTGCGTACACACCGGTCACCTTTTGTGTATCGGCGCGATGGCGCCCGTAAACTTTTTCCAGCGCATCGCTGACCTCGCCCACCGTGGCACGCAGGCGCATGGCCTTGATGCATAAATCGAGCAGGTTGCCATCGCCCTTTTCAGCGGCGGCCGTCAGGGCTTCCAGCGCGGCCTGCACCGCCGCCGGGTCGCGTTCGGCGCGGATGGCCTTGAGACGCGTGATCTGCCCGTCGCGCACCGCCACGTTGTCGATGTCACGGGTTTCAATCGCATCTTCGGTCTTGAGTTTGTACTTGTTGACGCCGACGATGACGTCCTTGCCGCTGTCGATGCGCGCCTGCTTTTCAGCGGCCGCCGCCTCGATCTTGAGCTTGGCCCAGCCGCTGTCCACGGCCTTGGTCATGCCGCCCATGGCATCGACTTCCTCGATGATGGCCCAGGCGGCATCGGCCATGTCCTGGGTCAGTTTTTCCATCATGTAGCTGCCGGCCCAGGGGTCGATCACGTTCGGGATGTGGGTTTCTTCCTGGATGATGAGCTGGGTGTTGCGCGCGATGCGCGATGAAAACTCGGTCGGCAGCGCGATCGCCTCGTCAAAGCTGTTGGTGTGCAGGCTTTGCGTGCCGCCAAAGACCGCGGCCATGGCCTCGATGGTGGTGCGCACCACGTTGTTGTAGGGGTCTTGCTCGGTCAGGCTCCAGCCGCTGGTCTGGCAATGCGTGCGCAACATCAGGCTCTTCGGGCTCTTGGCGTTGAATTCCTTCATGATGCGGCACCAGAGCAGGCGGGCCGCGCGCATCTTGGCGACTTCGAGGTAGAAGTTCATGCCGATCGCCCAGAAGAAGCTCAGGCGCCCGGCAAAGCCGTCGACGTCCAGGCCCTTGGCGATCGCCGTCTTCACATACTCCTTGCCATCGGCCAGGGTGAAGGCCAATTCGAGTGCCTGGTTGGCGCCGGCTTCCTGCATGTGGTAACCGGAGATGCTGATCGAGTTGAACTTCGGCATGTGTTGGGCCGTGTACTCGATGATGTCGCCGATGATGCGTATGCTGGGCGCCGGCGGGTAGATGTAGGTGTTGCGCACCATGAACTCTTTGAGAATGTCGTTCTGGATGGTGCCGCTGAGCTGGTCCTGCGCCACGCCCTGCTCTTCGGCCGCGACCACATAACCGGCCAGCACCGGCAGCACCGCGCCGTTCATGGTCATGGAGACCGACACCTTGTCCAGCGGAATCTGGTCGAACAGGATTTTCATGTCCTCGACGCTGTCGATCGCCACGCCGGCCTTGCCGACGTCGCCGGTCACACGCGGATGGTCGCTGTCGTAGCCACGGTGCGTGGCCAGGTCGAACGCGACCGAGACACCCTGCCCGCCGGCAGCCAGCGCCTTGCGGTAAAAGGCATTCGATTCTTCCGCCGTGGAAAACCCCGCGTACTGGCGGATGGTCCAGGGCCGTACCGCGTACATGGTGGCCTGCGGGCCGCGGATAAAGGGCTCAAAACCCGGCAGGGTGTTGGTGTAAGGCAGGTCCTTGACGTCTTCCGCGGTGTACAGCGGCTTGACGCTGATGCCGTCGGGAGTCTGCCAGTTCAGCGCGTTGACGTCGCCGCCGGGCGCCGATTTGGCGGCCGCCTTGGCCCAGGCCTCCAGGCTGGCAGAGGCGAATTCAGGGCTGGAGGAAGGTTTTGGGGTGCTCATGGCGCATGCTTCAATGGGGTTGGGCAGGCAACCTGCCGATTCGGTGATTTTACGTTATTTATAATTATTGATGCAAAATTTAGTTTCGGATAAGATTGCATTGTCCAGCCCTCCGGCTGTCATTGACACCTTCACAAGACCATGGCCGCTGTTTCACTGACCCCCCGCGCACTTTACGAAGAGGTGGCGGAGCTTTTGCGCCAGCGCATTTTCAGCCGCGAACTGGCGCCCGGCAGCTGGATTGACGAGCTCAAGCTGGCCGAGGAATACGGCATCAGCCGCACGCCGCTGCGCGAAGCCCTGAAAGTGCTGGCCACCGAAGGCCTAGTGACCATGAAAGTGCGGCGCGGCGCCTATGTCACCGAAGTGTCCGAACGCGACCTCGCCGACGTCTACCACCTGCTCTCCCTGCTGGAAAGCGACGCCGCGGGTGTGGTGGCGGCCCAGGCCACCGAAGCCCAGCTGCAGGAGCTGCAAACCCTGCACCGCGAACTCGAAAAAGCCGTGTCCAACCGCGAGCGGTTTTTCCAGATCAACGAAACCTTCCACATGCGCCTGCTGGAAATCGCCAACAACCGCTGGCGCGACCAGATGGTGGCCGACCTGCGCAAGGTCATGAAGCTCAACCGCCACAACTCACTGCTCAAAAGCGGCCGTATCGAAGAGTCGTTGGCCGAACACCGCGCCATCATGGCGGCGCTGGCCGCACGCGATGCCGATGCCACTGTGCTGCGCATGCGCGAACATTTCAGGAACGGGCTGGAAGCGGCTACCTGAACAAAAAAGCCCATCGTTTCAGGCAGCCTTCGAGCCTGCGCGCAACCTGTCTAAAACCTTTTTTCCATCAGGCATACCAGACATGGTTCTGAGGAAAACGACATTTCTACTCAAGAGTTTTTTCACTTCGATCGCCGGCATTGGTACGGGTAGTCGCTTGAAATTTTTCAATTCCTGATAATGACATTCATCCTTGTCCCCACTGCGATCCTTCTTCAGCGTAACCCCGGATCCTTCACCATACGCAACGATTCCCACTGAGTTCTCATAGAGAAAAACAATATCGCCTTTTTTGATGCGGTCGATGTTGTACTTCCACGGATCGTAAAAAGCAGCGGCAACGCCGTCAGCCATCATCCATCGATGATCCTCATCCGTATGCCTTTTGTTGGTGTTAAGCACATGGAACCCCCCCGACTCCTCATCGCCATCCGGCTCATTCCATTTCAGCTCTTCTTTTGCAACTGATGCGCCCTCCTTGATCAGACTGAGCAATATTTCCTGCCGAGACAACTCCAAGTGTTCTCCCAAATCATCGATGAACAAATGCAATTCACGGGGCATGCGAACAGTCGATGCAATCAACTCTTCCTTGGCTTTTTTTGAATCCTGTATCAATGACCTTAAGGCGCTCATCATTCTCTCCTTTTGTTAAAAGAATAGATTATGAACCATATTAAATTCATTAATTGAATTAAATCTGATTCAAATATGAATCTAGCCAGTCTTCATCGACGATTTCATTGGCCGTGTGACCAGAAACACCCCCGGCAGGATCAGCAGCGCACCAACCGCATGGTGCCAGCCCGGCGGCTCTCCGAGCAGCCAAGCAGCCCCCGCCGCGTAAAGCGGGCCGAGGTACAGCGCCACGGCCACCCGGCTGGCCCCGAGGATCTTCTGCGCCCAGCCATAGATCCAGTAGGCACCCACGCCGGGAATCAGCGCGGCCACCAGCACCAGCAGCAAGGCCTGGCCACCCAGGGCGTCTGCGCCGGGCCGCGTCGCCTCCCACACGGCTGGGGGCAACAGGACCAGGGTGCCGCCGAGACAGATCGCGGCCAGCCGCGCCGTCGCACTCAGGGAACTGGGCCACCTTTTCTGCAGCAGCGCATAAGCCGCCCAGGACACGGTGGCCGCCAGAATCCAGGCATCGCCTGCCACAAACTGCACGTCGGCCAGGGCCGTCCAGCGCCCCTTGACGACCACGTGAACCACGCCCGTCAGCGCCAGCAGCACGCCCGCGGCCTGCCGCGCGCCAAAACCCTCGCCCAGCCACCACATCGCCCCCAGGGCAATCAGCACCGGGGAGGCCGAATAGATCAGCGCAATGTTCATGGCCCCGGTGGAGCGCGCCCCTTCGTACACCCAGGCACCACAAATCAGCATGCCCAGGGTGCCGAGCACCAAGTATTGCCGCCAGGCCCGCGTGATTGCCGCCCGTTGTTCCCACAATTCCGCCCGCGTGATCACCACCAGGATCAGGGCGGCCAAGCCCCAGCGGCCCAAGGCCAGCATGTAGGGCCCGATGACGCCGGGCGCCCTGCGCGCCACGATGTAGTTGACAGCCCAGAGCGCCGGCACCAGCCACAGGAGCAGCAGCGCCCGGCGCGTCTCGCGCTGCGCGGCATCAGACATGCGCCGTCACCGCAAGCTGCAATGAAAATTCAGCGCTTTCGCCGGCAGCGCCTGGCGCATGGGCCAGCGCCATCACCTCGCGCGGGTGCAGGCTCTTGAGCTTGTGATCGCTCCAGACCTGGCGCCAGCGGCGCGCGCCCGGCAGGCCGTGGCGCAGGCCCAGCATGTGGCGGGCGATTGTCGGCCAGGGCGTGCCGTGTTCCGTGAACTCCCTGGCCATGTAGTCGGCCATGTGCGCCTCGACGGACTCACGCGTCGCCTCGCTGGGTGCCGCGCCGAAAAAAGCCTCATCCCAGGAGGCCAGCCACCAGGGGTTGTGGTAAGCCTCGCGACCGATCATCACGCCATCGAGCTCGCGCAGTTGCGCTGCCACCTGCTCACTGGTGGTGATGCCACCGTTGATGACGATGGTGAGGTCGGGAAACTCGCGCTTGAGCCGGACCACCATCTCATAACGCAGTGGCGGCACCTCGCGGTTTTCCTTCGGGCTCAGCCCCTTGAGCCAGGCATTGCGCGCATGCACGATGAAGGTCGTGCAGCCGGCTTCGCTGACCGCACCGACAAAGTCGCGCACGAATTCGTAGCTCTCGCCCTTGTCGATGCCGATGCGGTGCTTGACGGTGACGGGCACCTTCACCACGTCGACCATGGCCTTGACGCAATCGGCCACCAGTTGCGGCTCGGCCATCAGGCAGGCGCCAAAGGCACCGCGCTGCACACGCTCGCTGGGGCAACCGCAGTTGAGGTTGATTTCGTCGTAGCCCCATTGCTCGCCGAGCCGGGCGCAGTGCGCCAGATCGGCCGGCTCGCTGCCGCCCAGCTGCAGCGCCACCGGGTGTTCTTCGGCGTTGAAGCGCAGGTGCCGCGCCACATCGCCATGGATCAGCGCGCCGGTGGTCACCATCTCGGTGTACAGCAAGGCATGGCGTGACAGCAGGCGGTGAAAGTAGCGGCAATGCCGGTCGGTCCAGTCCATCATTGGGGCCACGCTGAGGCGGTGTGCGGGGAAAGAACCGGAATTCATGGTGGAAGGAGCGGATTCAGGGGGCATGGAGGCCATAGTTTCTCATGCGGGCCTGACCGACGCCGCTGCAAGGTTGCGAAATTGCTGCACCAAAGGGTAGGCCCCCACACCGGCAGGGGCACGCAAGCCGGATAATGGCAGCCTGGGCCGCACCTGCGCCGGCCTTCCCAATACCAAGCCATGACCAAGACCGACCTGCCCCTGCGGATGAACCGTCCCGTCCCTTCCCTGGAGCCATCGTGCCCGGCGCCCCTCTTCCTGCGCCGGCGCGGGACCGGCCCGCGCGCCGCCGTTCTGCTGCCCCTGTTGCTGGCACTGGCGGCCTGTACCTCGGTGCCGCTGCCGCCATGGCCGTCGCCCACCGGCACAGTCACGCCCCCGCCGCGGGTGGTGGTGGCACCGGCGCCCGCCCCCATTCCTGCCGTTGTCGTCCAGCCTATCCCCGACCGGCCGGCGCTGGCC
>NZ_NBZV01000110.1 GCF_002379095.1 Polaromonas sp. AER18D-145 | reverse complement strand
GTCTTGAGCGCCGGCTGCACTTCCAGCACCACCCGCGCGCCCAGTGCCGCCACTTGCCGGACGTAGCGGCAGAACTGCAGGGTGTCGCCTAGACCTTGCTCGGCGTGTAGAAGTATGGTCTTGCCTTGTAGCGGCTCTTTCCCCAGCCAGAGGGGTTGGGAGAATTTTCGCGCTCCCGAAATACCGAACTCCTTACTCCAGCGCCATTCGTATTTCGCCCACCCTCCGGCAAAGTCACCCATCACCAGTCTGCACAAACTTTCATTCCATATCGTTTCTGCACGGTCGGGCTCGAGTTGCAGTGCGCGGGCATAACTGTCCCGCGCCTCGACAAGGCGATTGAGGTCCTGCAACGCAAGGCCCCGGTTGCTCACGGCTTCCGCATAAGCCGGATTGATTCTGAGGGCACGGTCGTAACTCTCCACAGCCTCTAGCGGTCTTTGCAGGGCGCGCAATGCGTTGCCACGGTGGCTCAGCGCTTGTGCGAAGTCGGCTTTGATCCTGAGCGCACGGTCACAGCTTTCCAGAGCCTCCGCGTGCCGTTTCAGGTTTTGCAGGGCGAGGCCACGGTTGCTGAGTACTTCTGCAGAGTCTGGCTGAATCCGCAGCGCCTGATCAAAACTCTGCAGAGCTTGCACATGGCGTTTCAGCGTTCCCAACGCACTGCCCCGACCGATCAGCGCTTCTAGATTGCCCGGCTGGATCGCAAGTGCGCGGTCATAAGCCTCCAGCGCCTCTGCCGCCCGTTGCAGGTCCCACAGAGCATTGCCCCGGTTGCTCAGCGCATCTGCGTAGTCGGGTTCGATCTTCAGTGCCTGGTCATAGCTGGCCAGCGCGTCCTCGGGGCGCTTCAGGGCCCGCAATACATTGCCGCAGTTGTTGAGCGTACCGGCATGCTGTGGGTTGATTTTCAGGGCCTGCTCAAACAAAACCAGCGCTGCGGCCGCATTGCTCTTTTGCGCCTCGGTCATCGCCAGCAACTGCAGCGCATCAAAGTGTTGGGGCTGCGTCTGCAAGATCTCTTTGTATAGCAGCTGGGCCTGATCGAGCTGGCCTTGCTTGTGCAGGTTCACAGCTTGCGTTAGTCTGTCGATCAGGGCCTGGGCGGTTTTCGCGAGCGGCTTTGGAGCTGGCGCGGATTCGGGTTGGCGCTGCACACCGGACAGGCGCAGCTTCCATGCCGCCTGCACCTGGGCCAGCACACTGGCCCAGTCCCCGGCGCTCGGTTGCCGGAACAGCCGCGCTGACGCATACCACGGGCTGTCGCTTCGCTCGAGCAGCCAGCGCCAGTCGGGACTGAAGGGCAGCATGATCCACACTTCCTTGCCCATGGCCCCCGCCAGATGCGCCACGCTGGTGTCCACCGTGATCACCAGGTCCATCAGGGCCACCGCCGCGGC
>NZ_NBZV01000109.1 GCF_002379095.1 Polaromonas sp. AER18D-145 | reverse complement strand
CTAGGAGCCTGTCGGGCTTTCCCGTCTTTCGCGAAGCGGGGTATGGCGCAACAATTGCTGGAGTAGACCAAAGGAGTCCTGCCCGATGAGCCGGTTCATATCTGTTGACCGAGACACTGCTTACCTTCTGCCGCCCTCGGTGGACGAATGGCTGCCCGAAGATCACTTGGCGCGCTTTGTCGTTGAAGTCATCGACCAGCTCGATCTGAGCGAACTGGTGGGGCAGTACGCCGGTCGCGGCTCGGATGCCCATCACCCGGCGGTGCTGCTGGGGCTGCTGATTTACGGCTATGCCAGCGGTGTGTTCAGCTCGCGCAAGATCGAGCGGGCCACTTACGACTCGGTGGCGTTGCGGTTTGTAGCGGCCAATACCCACCCTGACCACGACACCATCGCCACCTTCCGGCGGCGTTTCCTGCCACAGGTGAAGTCGCTGTTCGTGCAAGTGCTCATACTGGCACGCGAGATGAAATGCCTGAAGCTGGGCACCATCGCGCTGGACGGCACCAAGGTGCATGCCAACGCCAACAAGCACAAGGCCCTGTCCTGGGGCCATGCCAACAAGATCGAAGCCCAGTTGCGCAGTGAAGTGCAGGCCCTGCTGGACCTGGGCGAGAAGGCCGATCGCGCGCGGGTGCCCGATGGCATGGACGTACCCGCCGAGATCGCGCGGCGCGAGCTGCGCCTCAAAGCCATCGATGCGGCCAAGATGCAGATCGAGCAGCGAGCGCGCGAACGGTTCGAGGCCGAACAGCAGGAGCACCAGGCCAAGATGAAGCGCCGCCAGGCCCAGCGCGATGCCGGCAAGAAGCCGCGCGGCAAGGACCCTGAGCCGCCCAAGGCAGACCCCAAAGACAGCGACCAGGTCAGCCTCACCGATGCGGACTCGCGCATCATGCCCGTCTCCGGCGGGGGCTTTGAGCAAAGCTACAACGCCCAGGCGGCGGTGGACACGGCCACCATGCTGGTCATTGCCACCCATGTGAGCCAGGCGCCCAACGACAAGCGCGAAATCTTGCCCATACTGGATGAACTGAGCACGTTGCCGGCCTCGCTGGGACAGCCCGAGACGCTGCTGGCCGACACCGGTTACTGCAGCCAGGCCAATGTGCGGCACTGCCATGCGAGGCAGATTGAGCCACTGCTGGCGATGGGACGTGATTCGCACCATTTACCGGTGCTGCAGCGCTTTGCGCCGGACGCTCCTGCGCCTGAGAGCGACGATGTGGTGGTCCAGATGGCCCATCGGCTCAAGACCCAGGCGGGGCGAGTACTGTATGGATTGCGCAAGCAAACCGTGGAGCCGGTGTTCGGGATCATCAAGCAGGCGATGGGCTGGCGCCAGATGTCCATGCGCGGGCTGGACAAGGCCGAGGGCGAGTGGTCTTTGGTGACGCTGGCATGGAATATCAAGCGGCTGCATGTGCTGAGGGCGGCATGAAACGGGGCAATGGGGTCAGAAAACTCGCCCAACGAAGGCCACAGACAGCGTGTAAGGCCTTGCCAGGCTTCGCGCAATCGTGCGATCACGCGCAAAGCACGACTCGGGCCCTCAAAAATTCACCTCGCCCGCAAATCATCGCTTGCGCGCACTCAAGTCCGACAGGCTCCTAG
>NZ_NBZV01000108.1 GCF_002379095.1 Polaromonas sp. AER18D-145 | reverse complement strand
CGGCGCGTGTCAAGGTAGTTGTCGCCTCAGTCATGCAGCCAATGGCTGAATAAGCGTGGCGCCGACATGGGCCGCCACCACCGAGTCGCGCTCGGGGTTGAGTGTCACAGCACCGGTGGGCGTCCAGTTTCTTGTGTTCCCAGACCAGCGTGCCGGGTTTTGAGCGCGAGCCTTGGTGTACAGCGCATGACGCGCCGCCAGGATCGCGTGATCCTCGCCGGCATGCCGCTGCGCTGGCGATACATAGCCAATGCCACTGTGCCGGTGCTCGACGTTGTACCAGCGCACGAAGCCCTGCGCCCAGGCGCGAGCCGCCGCCAAGTCGGCGAACCCCTTGCTCGGGAACTCCGGACGGTACTTGGCCGTGCGGAACAAGCTTTCGGCATAGGCGTTGTCATCGCTCACCCGCGGGCGCGAGTACGAAGGCTTCACGCCCAGCCAGTTGAGCATGGCCAGCACCGTGGTGGCCTTGAGCGTGGAGCCGTTGTCGCCATGCAGCACCGGCTTGTCGGCCAGGGCTGCAATGCCCTCGGCCAGCGCCGTGCGGCGCACCAGGTGGACCGCATGGTCGGAGTGATCGCTGTCATGCACCTCCCAGCCCACGATCTTGCGGCTGTACAGGTCCAGGATCAGGTACAGGTGAAACCAGCACCCCAGCACGCTGGCGGGCAGATAGGTCATATCCCAGCACCACACCTGGCGCACGGCCGTGGCGATATGCGTGGTCGGTGGGCGACCGGCCTTGGGTGCCTTGGCACGCCCCCGGTGGACGCTCTGGCCGTTGGCGCGCAGCACGCGGGCGATGCTGGACTCGCTGGCCAGGTAAACGCCCTCGTCAGCAAGCATGGGCACCATGCGTGCCGGCGGTACGGCCGCAAAGCGTGGCTCGTTGGCCACCGCCAGCAGTTGCTCGCGCTCAACCGGGCTCAGGGCATGGCTGGGTGCCGGGCGCACGGCCTGCGGCCGGCCGTCACCACGGCTCAGGCCCTCCTGCACCTTCCAGCGCTGCAGGGTGCGCTGGTCGATGCCGGCGGTGCTGCAGGCCAGCCGCAGCCGGGCGCCGGCGCCGTGGGTCGCTTCGATATCTTTGGCCAAGGCTTGGCGATCTTCGAGGCCGATCATTCTGCCTCTGCCTTGTTGAAGATCGCCGCAACTTTTTTTGATAAGACCAACAGGGCGGCGGTCTCGGCCAGCGCATGGTTCTTGCGCAGCAGCTCGCGCTCCAGTTCCTTGATGCGCTTCTTGTCTTGCCGGGTGGCCTGCGGGCTGGCCCGCGCTTCTTCGGGCGCGGCCAGGGCGGTGGTGGCGCTGGCGCGCCACTGGTCCAGCTCAACCGGGTAGATGCCGTGTTCGCGGCACCAGGCGCTCTTGCCGGCCTCGGCCATGGCGGCCGTGGTGATGACCGCCTCCAGCCGCGCCGCCGCAGTCCATGCCCGCCCGCGGGCGGGCATGGACTGCGCATCCTCGCGCCAGCGCCTGAGCGTTCCCGCTTCAATGCCCACAGCCTGAGCCACTTCCTCCACCGCCGCGCTTTCAGGCGGCAACAACCGCGCTACCGCCCGGTCCTTGAATGCTTGTCCGTATCGTGCCAATTCTTGTCCTTCATCGCCGCCCCCGGATTCTTGGTTCTATGGAGGCGACAACTATTCTGACGCGGGGGG
>NZ_NBZV01000107.1 GCF_002379095.1 Polaromonas sp. AER18D-145 | reverse complement strand
CCGGCGCGCGTCAAGGTAGTTGTCGCCTCATTCATGCAGCCAACTGCTGAATATCGTTGCACTCCGAATGCGCCCTGACGAAGGAGTCGCGCTCGGGGTTGAGAGTCACGGGGCCAACGGGCGACCAGTTGCGGGTCTTGCCGGACCATCTGGCCGGGTTCTGCTCCCGCGCATGGATGTACAGCGCGTGACGGGCAGCCAAGATGGCGTGATCGTCACCGGCATGTCGCTGCGCTGGGCTGACGTAGCGGATGCTGCTGTGCCGATGCTCGACGTTGTACCAACGCACGAAGCCGGCCGCCCAGGCGCGCGCCGCGTCAAGGTCGGCGAAACCCTTGGCGGGGAACTCCGGACGGTACTTGGCGGTGCGAAACAGCGACTCCGCGTAGGCGTTGTCGTCGCTCACACGAGGCCTGGAGTACGAGGGCTTGACGCCCAACCAGTTCAGCATCGCCAGCACCGTGGTGGCCTTGAGCGTGGAGCCGTTGTCGCCGTGCAGCACCGGCTTGTGGGTCAGCGCCGCGATGCCCTCGGCCAGTGCCGTACGCCGCACCAGATGAGCGGCATGCTCCGAGCTGTCGCTGTCATGCACCTCCCAGCCCACGATCTTGCGGCTGTACAAGTCCAGGATCAGGTACAGGTGAAACCACCGACCCAGCACGACAGCGGGCAGGTAGGTCATGTCCCAACACCAAACCTCTCGGGGTGCCGTGGCGATATGCGTGGTCGGCGGGCGCACCTGCCTGGGCGATTTGGCACGCCCGCGATGGGCGGCTTGCCCATGCTCGCGCAGCACGCGGGCGAAGCTGGACTCGCTGGCGATGTACACCCCCTCGTCGGCCAGCATGGGCACGATGCGCGCCGGCGGCACGGCGGCAAAGCGCGGCTCGTTGGCCACGTCCAGCAACCGTGCACGCTCATCCGGCCTCAAGGCATGGCCAGGTACAGGGCGCACCGCATCGGGCCTGCCATCGCCCGATACGAGGCCCGCGTGTGCCTTCCAGCGCTGCAGGGTGCGCTCATCAATGCCCGCAATGCCACAGGCCAGGCGCAGTCGTGCGCCGGCGCGGTGGGCCGTGTCGATGTCATGGGCCAAGCGGCGGCGATCTTCGAGGCCGATCATTCGTCCTCGCCTTTGCTGAAGATCGCCGCGACTTTTTTTGAAAGAACCAGCAAGGCTGCGGTCTCGGCCAGCGCCCGGTCTTTGCGCAGCAGGTCGCGCTCCAGCTCCTTGATGCGCTTCTTGTCTTGCCGCGTGGCTTGCGGGCTGGCCCGCGCCTCCTCGGGCTCGGCCAGCGCGGCAGTGGCGCTGGAGCGCCATTTGTCCAGCTCGGCCGGGTATACGCCGTGCTCACGACACCACGCGCTCTTGCCCGCCTCAGGCATCGCCGCCGTGGTAATCACGGCCTCCAGCCGCGCCGCCGCAGTCCAGGCCCGCCCGCGGGCGGGCCTGGACTGCGCGTCCTTTTGCCAGCGCTGCAGCGTGCCAACCCCAACACCCACCGTATGGGCCACTTCTTCCACCGCCGCGCTTTCAGGCGGCAACAACCGTGCTACTGCACGGTCCTTGAATGCTTGTCCGTATCGAGCCACTTCTATCCTTCATCGCCGTCCCCTGGGTTTTAGGTTCTATCGGGGCGACAACTATTGTGACGCGGGGGG
>NZ_NBZV01000106.1 GCF_002379095.1 Polaromonas sp. AER18D-145 | reverse complement strand
GTGGTGGTGGCGTGTTCATGGACTGGTCTTGTCAAGCAGGGTCTGGGCCTTGTCCATCCACAGCTGCAGGCTGTCCAGCAGTTCCTTCTGGCTGAACGAGCAACTTTCTTCGCTGAAGAGGGCACTGGACTCGAGCCTGTCGAGCAACTGCTGCAGCACCTCGGCATACCTTGCCGGAAGTGCCGCTTGCAGCGCCGTCTGGCTTTGCGCGAGCTGGGAAAACGCCGGTATGCCCAGCGCATCGCTGCGCAACTGCTGCAAGGCAGTGGCCAGGCTGGCGAGCTGATCACGGGCCGTCATGGCGATCCGGTGGCGGCACCGGCCACAGGCCGGACATGCGCCGGTTCAAACGCCAGCGTCAGCAGCGCCAGCAGGCCGAAGGGCACGCCCACCCAGCCGAGTTGCGACAGATGAAGGTGGTCCAGCATGGCGCCGCTGATGACGGCGCCCAGTGCCGTGCCCACATACAGCATGGAGCCGTTCAGGCTCAGCAGCAACGGCGCCTGGGCCGGTGCCATGCCGGCCAGGCGGCTTTGCTGCGGCGCCATCACGCCGAAACCTGCGATGCCCCAGACGACAAGTGTGGCCATGGTCGCGTAGAGGTGGCCGCGCGTCAGCGGCAGCACGGCCATGGTGGTCACCAGCACCGCCAGTTGAACGCGCATGGTGGGCAGCGAACCGAAGCGGTCGTTGGCCCAGCCGCCCGACAGCGTGCCGGCCACCCCGGCCAGGCCGAACACCGCCAGCGTGATGGACAACTGCGTGGAACTCAGGGTGTTGAGCGCCTGCAGCACCGGGCCGATGTAGGCAAACACGCTGAAAATCGCCACGAAATAAAGCAGCGTGCGCAGCCAGGTGCGCAGCACGGCCGGTTGCCGCGCCGCCGCGCCGAAGCCGGAAAAATTGGCGCCGGCCGAGGCCATGTTGGCGGGCAGCAGCCAACTGGCCGCCACCAAAGCCGCCAGGCTGGCCCCTGCCGAAAGCCAGACCGGCACGCGCCAGCCGTATTCAAAGCCGAGCCAGGCACCGACCGGCACACCCACCGCATAGCTGATGCTCATGCCCAGAAAGGTGATGGACAAGGCCCGGCCGCGCAGCGCCGGCGCCACCAGGCTGACGGCCAGCGCCGAGGCCGCGGCGCTGAACATCGCGCCGGCGCCCATCAGCACCCGGCCCAGCAGCAGCATGACGAGGCTGCCCGACAGCGCGCACACCAGGCACCCGGCGGCAAACAGGGCCAGTGCCAGTTGCACGGCGCGTTTGCGCGGCCAGCGTGCGGTGGCCATGATCAGCACCGGCGCCAGCAACGCGGTGGACACCGCGTAGGCCGTCATGGCCTGGCCGGCCGCGGCCAGGCTGATGTGGAGCGACTCGCTCAGCGGCACCAGAATGCCGCCCAGCACAAAGGCGCCACTGCCGATCACCAGGTTGCACAGGGCGAAGAAATAAAGAACAGGCGGCATGGGATGCAGGTGGGCAAACAGCACCCGGGCGTTTTGACGTGCACCGGGCAAGTTCTGGAAATAATCAATGAAAAACGGCCTCAGCCCAATACAGATGGACGCAGGCTGCTATAAAAAAGAGAGTGTCTGCGTTCCGGCTATTCGCTGATTGTGCCCGGAGGGCGCGAAACGCGCGCGGCTTGGGGTTGGCCGCGCGGTGGGGGTGG
>NZ_NBZV01000105.1 GCF_002379095.1 Polaromonas sp. AER18D-145 | reverse complement strand
TGCCCAAGACATCCAACGCCAAGCTGAAGAAAGGCGAGTTGAAGAAATGGCTGTCTGGCGGTGCAGTGCCCCTGCCCTGGCAACTCGAAATTGCTTGACCTTGTAGAGCCCCGTCAAGTACCCCCTTGAAAATTACCCCCGTGCATAAACCGTGAAACCCCAGGAGACAAAAATGTTGAAACTACGTAAACCCATGAAATGTTTGATGGCTACCGCCGTCGTGTGTGTGTCCGCCTTGTTGCCGGCGACAGCTCAAACCAAGCCGCCGTTGAAGATCGGCGCCTATCTGTCCGTCACTGGCCCTGCTTCTTATCTGGGCGCGGGCGCCATGAAAACCGTTGAGATGTATGTCGAAGCCATCAACGCCGCTGGCGGCATCGATGGCCGCAAAGTCGAGTTCCAGGGCTACGACGACGAATCGGATGCATCGCGGGCGAACACGCTGGTCAAGCGTCTGATCGAGAACGACAAGGTTCACGTCATCATTGGCGGCTCTACGACAGGCACGACGATGTCAGCCGTCCCGCTGGTGGAACGGGCCGGTATGGCCATGCTGTCGCTGGCCGGTGGCACGGTGATCATAGACCCTGTCAAGAAGTTCGTTTTCAAAATGAACCAGACCGATGCGATGGCAATCAGTCGTCTGTACGACCACATGCTGGGTCGCGGTATCAAGAGCATCGGCATCATTGCCGGTAGCGATGCGTTCGGACGGGCTTGCCTCATGGCCGCGCAGAAATTGGCACCGGGAAAAGGCGTCAAGATTCTGCGCGATGAGTCCTACAACGCTAAGGACACGGACATGACCGTACAGCTGACCAAGCTGCGCCAGGAGCCGGGTTTGCAGGCGATCTTGAATTGCGGCTTCGGCGAGCCGGCGGCGATTGCCACCAAGAACTACAAGCAACTCGGCATCACCGTGCCGCACTACGGAACCCATGCGCTGGCGTCGGACGTTTTCGTCAAATTGGCGGCCGGCGCGGCGGAGGACATGATCATGACCAACGGCCCCATCCTTGTGTGGGATCAATTGCCGACCAGCGACCCCCAGCAACCGGTGGTGCAGGCTTATGTGAAGGCCTACCGCGCCAAATTCAACGAAGCCCCTTCCTTTTTTGCGGGTAACGCACATGACGCGTTCTTCGCCATCCAGGA
This sequence comes from Polaromonas sp. AER18D-145, assembly GCF_002379095.1. Taxonomy (GTDB): domain Bacteria; phylum Pseudomonadota; class Gammaproteobacteria; order Burkholderiales; family Burkholderiaceae_C; genus Polaromonas. The sequence goes on along the minus strand of NZ_NBZV01000105.1, from coordinate 595 downwards.
GGCGGTGCGTCGCAGTGGCAGTATCGAGCCCGCCAAAATTCGCGATGCCATCGAAAAAGGCAACGACTTTGTGGGTGTGACAGGACATTTCCGGATGAACGAGACCGACCACGTTGGCTTGACCCCCGACTCCTTGCGGATCGTACAGATCAAGAATGGTCGATGGAAACTCGTTGAATAAGTGTAATCATTGATACCGCATTGAGTCGGTTTTCCTTGCTGACGTCACGAGCCTTGGCTCTGAGAATGTTTAGCCCCTGGAGAATGTAATGCTGCCAAGAGACTTCGTTAAGCGCTGTGCGCGTAACTACCCGACCAAGACCGCCTACCTGTGCGGCGAACGCTCGCGTAGCTGGCGCGAGATGGATCAACGCTCCGACCGTTTCGGCGTGGCCTTGCAACAACTAGGCCACCGCGCGGGCGAGGCGGTGGCCATCCTGACGCAAGAAAGCATCGAGGTGTATGAGCACTTCTTTGCCTGCATGAAGATCGCGGCGCCGCGGGTCGGGCTCAATACAGGGTACGTCTGGCCCGAGATGCTGCACGTGCTGAAGGACAGCGAGGTCAAGTTCCTGCTGTTGGATACGCGCTGCCG
>NZ_NBZV01000104.1 GCF_002379095.1 Polaromonas sp. AER18D-145 | reverse complement strand
CACCACCGCCGTAGCCGCCACCGCCGCCGCCGCCGCCTTCGCGACGACCACCACCGCCGCCGCCGAAGCCGCCGGTACGTGGCTCCATCGGACGGGCCTCATTGACCACCATGTCACGGCCATCAACGGACTTGCCGTTCATGCCGCTGATGGCTGCCTGGGCTTCTGCGTCGCTGGACATTTCCACAAAGCCGAAGCCCTTGGAACGGCCGCTGTCGCGGTCCATCATGACTTTGGCGGAGGTGATCGCGCCAAATTCAGAGAAGTGTTGTTGCAGGGAATCGTCGTTCACCGAGTAGGAGAGGTTGCCGACGTAAAGTTTCTTGCCCATTTTGGGACCTTTCAAAAATGCTTGCACGTTTGGGATCAAACGCGCGAAGCGGGTGTGACGGTTCTGGTTAGAAAACCGTTCAACGAAATGCACGCTGGCCAAGGGCCGCGTTGTAAGTGGACAGCGTATCGGGGTGCCACATGGCAATCCGATACCTGGCCCAGGTCGTGAATTCGGTCGAAATAAGGAAAAATAGGGACCGGGGTGAAGCTCGCCGCTGGGGGAGTTTGACGACCGGGAGGGCCGGAACTATCGGCCAAAGGGTGCGGAGGGGCAGGTGTGAAGTGCCGCAGACCGTGTCAGACTGGAATTGCTGCAAAGGAAAGCTAAATTGCAGTAACCCCGGTATTTTACTCCTGTTTGGGGAAATGGCGTTTACAGGCCCTGAACCCGGCATAAGCCGCCGGTTGCCTGCACCGCTGGCCGGCACGCTGCTCACCCCGGAAAGCCCTTGCGAAACTCGCCCGGACTCGCGCCCGTCCATGCGCGAAAGGCCCGGGTAAAACTCTTTTCGTTCAGGAATCCCACCGCCGCCGCCACCTGCTTGACCGGTTTGTCACTGCGGTACAGCAGGTCTTTCGCGCGTTCGCAGCGCACCTCGTCTTTCAGTTGCTGCAGGGTGGCCCCTTCTTCCTTCAGCTGCCGGTGCAGCGTGCGCGCCGAGATGTTCAGCAGCGCCGCCAGGCCATCGCCGTTGTGCGCCTGGTCGGGGTGGGCGGCCAGGGCTTGTCGCACCTGCTGCACCAGCAGCCGGTCTCGGCGGTATTGCAGCACCGTCAGCGGCAGGGCGCGCTGCAGCATGTGCTGCAGGGCTTTCTCGTCGCGCCGCAGGGGCAGGGCGAGGTAACGCGCATCGAAGCGGATCTCGGCCTGCGCGGCATCAAAGCGTACCGGGCCGGGAAACATCAGCCCATAGGCATCCGCATGCGGCGGCGCGGCAAACGGGAAGCGCGCGCCCTGCAGCGGAATGCGAGAGTCGATGTACCAGCAGGCCAGGCCGTGGATGTTGCGCAGCACGTGCACCAGGCAGAACTCGCGCGCCCCTTGGCCATGCCGGGCCAGGTCGGCGCGCTCCTCGATCGTGATGGCGGCGCTGTCGCCGGTGACGACCAGCTTGAGGGCAATGTCGTCGGCCAGCAGGGCGTGGTGGCGGCACCAGCGTTTGAGGGCCACGCCCAGGTCGGGCGCGCTCAGCGAGGCCCGGGCCAGCATGCCGTAGCTGCCCCAGGGCAGTTTTCTGGAGAAGGCGCCCAGGGCTTCGTCGTCGAGCTCCTGCATCGCCGTGCCGGACAACACTTCCATCTGGCGTGCGGTGATGCGGGCCTCTGGCTGCTGCAGTCGGGATGGCGTGATCTGTGCCAGCTTCAAGGCGTTGGCGGGGCTGCGACCGCAAAGTTCGTACGCCGCCGCCATCACCCGTGCAAAGGCCATGGGGGTGGCGGCAGCCGGCTGGGCCGGGGT
>NZ_NBZV01000103.1 GCF_002379095.1 Polaromonas sp. AER18D-145 | reverse complement strand
TTCTGTTTGACGGTGCTGGTCAGCTCTTCCATCGACGCTGCGGTCTCTTCCAGGGAGCTGGCCTGCTCTTCGGTCCGGGACGACAGGTCGTGGTTGCCGGCGGCAATCTGGCTGGACGCTGTCGCTATCGTGTCGGTGCCGCTGCGGACGTTCAGGATGGCCTTGCGCAGCGTCCCCAGAACGGCATCGAGGTTCTTGCCGCTCTTGCTTTGCGCTTCCGTCGAAATTGGCGTCAGATCAATCCTGTCGTTGCCGCCGGCGGACAGCGCCATCACCCGTACATCGAGTTCCGCTGACTGCATCACTTCGCGGTGCATGAGAATCGCGAGATAGGACAGGACAGAAGCTTCCACCACCACATACGCTGCGTGTGCAAGCACCACAGCAATCCCCGGTCGGGTAAAACACACAACCCCGTAACCCCACTCCTGCAGATAATTGAAACTCAGATGGTGAACGGCGATCACGGCCGCCGCGACCACAATGACAAGCCAGCTGCGGTAGACAAGCAAAAAGGCAAGCAGCACAAAAATTCCGAAATGCAATTCGCTGGTCCCGGCTGCCTGATGAATATGCAGGCCTGAAAAGATCATCAGTGCCGCCGCCACCAGGGAGCGTGTCATCAGTGAGCCGGGCGATCGAAAAATCATGACGGTCGGGACCACCGCGGTAGGCAGGCCAACCAGCAAGGCCCAGCGGAGCGTGTCGTTCCACCCCGACAACGCAAGCGACATGGCAAACAGCAGCCAGAGGACCGGCAACATGATCCGGTCTGCCCTCTGGTAATGACTGGTCAAATATTTTTCTGTTTCATTCATCGCACGCTTTCCGTATGAAATTTCTTCTTCGCGTTGCTTGCCCCGTCTTCACACCATCTCAAGCGGCCAGTTTTTCAACCAGGCCCATGTCCTCGCTGGTCATGAGCTTTTCCAGGTCCACCAGGATCAGCATGCGGTCATCGAGCGTGCCCAGCCCGATCAGGTAGTCGGCATCGAGCACCGCCCCCATCTCCGGCGCCGGCTTGACCTGCTCCGGGCTCAGGGTGATCACGTCCGAGACGCTGTCGACCACCATGCCCATCACGCGGCTGGCAATGTTGAGAATGATCACCACCGTGAACTGGTCGTAGGTGGGCGTTCCCAGGTTGAACTTGATGCGCATGTCGATGATGGGCACGATGATCCCGCGCAGATTCACGACACCCTTGATGTGCTCGGGCGCGTTGGCAATGCGCGTGACCGCGTCATAACCGCGCAGCTCCTGCACCTTCTGGATGTCCACCCCGTACTCTTCCTGGCCCAGCGTGAACGCCAGAAACTCCAGCGGCTGGGCCGCCAGGACTCCGGGGGGCATCACCGCTGCAGCGGTCGGGGCGGGGTTGCTTGTGGTTGTCGCATGCATGAGGGCTCCTTTAATTTGGTGGTGTTTAAAACGTTTCCCAGCTGCCGCCAGCTATGGCCGGCTCGCCCGTAGCCGCTACGGGCTTACGCTGCGGCGCTGCGATGGCCTGCCTTGCTCGCGGGGGCTGCATGGGCGAGGAGGCATGGCGTCCAGGGCTTGCCGTGCGCTGCGGTGCAGCCGCGTAAGCCGCGCCCGCCTGCTCGCCCTCGAGCCTGAACGCGCTGACGGCCTGCGACAGCCCGCTGGCCTGCTCCTGCAGCGAGGACGCTGCCGCAGCGGCCTCTTCCACCAGCGCCGCGTTTTGCTGCGTCACCTGGTCCATCTGCGTGATCGCCTGGTTGATCTGCTCAATCCCAGCCGTCTGCTCCTGGCTGGCCGCCGTGATCTCGGCCATGATGTCGGTCACGCGTTTGACGCTGTCCACAATCTC
>NZ_NBZV01000102.1 GCF_002379095.1 Polaromonas sp. AER18D-145 | reverse complement strand
GCGTTTTGTTTGACGGTACTGGTCAGCTCTTCCATCGATGCTGCGGTCTCTTCCAGGGAGCTGGCCTGCTCTTCGGTCCGGGACGACAGGTCGTGGTTGCCGGCGGCGATCTGGCTGGACGCTGTCGCTATCGTGTCGGTGCCGCTGCGTACCTGACCAACAATATTGACGAGACTGTCTTTCATGGCGGAGAGGGAAGTCAACAGTTGAGCCACTTCGTCCTTGCCGTCGACATGGATGGCGTGGGTCAGGTCACCCTGGGCCACGGCGTTGGATGCCTCGACGGCTTGGGCCAGCGAGCGCGAGATGCCGCGCACCAGGGCCAGGCCGAAGAGGAAGGCGAACAGCACGCCGGCCACGATGGTGGTGATGGAGACGATGCGGATGGTGTTGTAGCGGGCCACGGCAGCGTCGTACGTCTCCTTGGCGACGTCGAGCTGGAGTTTCATCAGGGATTCGATACCGCTACGAACGGGGGCGTAGAGCGGGCGGATTTTCTCCACCACCAGACGTTTGGCCTCCTCAATATCATTGGCGCGCAAGGCGACCACGGCCGGACGCAGGCCCTCCTGCACGAATTTGGCGCGGTCTTCGGCGAATTTTTTGGCGAGCTTCGCTTCGTCGGTGGTCAGCGTGGTGAGCATGTAGGCCTCCCAGACTTTGGTGATGTTGGCAGCGTTGGCCTCGATCGCGGCAGTTTGCGTCTTGATCACCTCGGGGGTGGGGGTAACCAGCGAGGAGGCGATGGCCAGGCGGTTTTCCAGCAAATCGCTCTGGATGTCCGCAATCTGGCCCATCGGCACGGTGTTGTTTTCGTACACGCTTTTGAGCGCGTCGTTGGATTGACTGATGCCGAACAGGCCCAGGCTGCCAATGGCAATCAGCAGCGCGGACAGGATGCCGATCAAGATGATCAGGCGGGTGGAGATTTTGAAATTTTTCATAGTGGCTACCTATTTATTTAATGCGTTGTCTCGGCGATCAACCCCATCTCGGCACTGGTCATGAGTTTGTCGATATCCACCAGAATCAGCATGCGTTCATCGAGCGTGCCCAGCCCGATCAGGTAGTCGGTGTCCAGCACCGAGCCCATCTCGGGTGCAGGCTTGACCTGCTCGGGGCTCAAGGTGATCACGTCCGAGACGCTGTCCACCACCATGCCCATGACGCGGCTGGCCATGTTCAGGATGATCACCACCGTGAACTGGTCATAAGTGGGCGTGCCAAGATTGAACTTGATGCGCATGTCGATGATGGGCACGATGATGCCGCGCAGGTTGACCACGCCCTTGATGTGCTCGGGCGCATTGGCAATGCGCGTTACCGCGTCATAGCCGCGCAGCTCCTGCACTTTCTGAATGTCAATGCCGTACTCTTCCTGGCCCAGCGTGAAGGCCAGAAACTCCAGCGGCTGGGCGCTGGACGCGCCGGGGGGCATCCCCGCGGCGGACGATGGCTCGGACTTGCTTGTTGTCGTGTGCATGCGCATTCCTTTGGTTTTGCTGCTCTTTAAAACGTTTCCCAGTCGCCGGCGGCAGCAGGCCCTGCACCCGCAGCGGCCAGTTGCTGGCGCGGCGCGGCAATGGCCGGCTTGGCGCGCGGCGGCTGTTTCGGCGATGCCGCTGGCTTGATGGCGCCCGCACGCCGGGGCGCGGCCACCTGGTGGGCGGGCCCGCCAGATGGCCCGCTGTCGAGCTTGAACACGCTGACGACCTCCGACAGGCTGCTGGCCTGCTCCTGCAGCGAGGACGCTGCCGCGGCCGCTTCTTCCACCAGCGCCGCGTTTTGCTGCGTCACCTGGTCCATCTGCGTGATCGCCTGGTTGATCTGCTCAATCCCAGCCGTCTGCTCCTGGCTGGCCGCCGTGATCTCGG
>NZ_NBZV01000101.1 GCF_002379095.1 Polaromonas sp. AER18D-145 | reverse complement strand
GGCTCGTCCGGGGAATCTGTGGGTAGTTTCTGAGGGTTTGGGGATAACGACATGGATTTTCCAGTGGGTTAGATATCCCGCCCGCCGTGGACAAGGCACCTGCCTACAGACGAGCCTGGGTACAGCGGCTCGGCGGTGCGTGACTTGCCCACCGCTCCCCGACTTGGAGCCTTCGGCCTGACGCGCTTATGCTTTGTCAACAGTCGTTGAGATAGAAATCACCATGAACAGCCGAATACACAACCATCAATCCAATGGTGTGCGAGGTCTACCCCTGTTTGCTATCGACGTGCGCAGCCAGGAATCGATTGAGTTTTTTGCAGGTCGAATCAAATGAGCGTTGCTCCTGCTCAGAGAAGCCGCCATGGATCAGCGGCCCCTCGTCATTGGCGATGACCTCGCGGATCAAGGCTCCAACCGGGCGCTTCCTGAGTTTGGGCGTCTCGTTGATGTCTCGGATGATCTCGCCGCCGAGCAGCCACAGGTTGTCGCGGTGCAGGTTGCGGGTCTTGCGTGATAGACCCTGAGCGAGCAGGTCCAGCAGGAACGGCGTGAACACCGCCACGATCTGCTCGCCGGGGATAACGTCGCGCTCCTCGCCACACCAACTTGCCGCCCAAGTCGCCAAATCCGGGCAGTAGGTTGCCAAGTTTGGCGTACCCACGATGATGGGCGGCTCCTGCTTCTGTGTCTTTGCCATGCGTCTGATCTCAATCCTCAACCAGTGTTACCACTTCCCCGGCTTCGTCAACGTGGTGGCCCGCCTGTGCGAGCAAACCAAAAGCATCGAAGTCGAGGTTCGCCCACGCGTGGGCTCCAAAGCGATATGTTCGATCTGCCGCCACCCCGCCCCGACCTACGACCACCTGGGGGTGCGCCGCTTCGAGTTCGTGCCCTTCTGGGGCTTCTGCGTTTTCCTACTGTATCGCATGCGCCGGGTGGATTGTCGCCAGTGTGGCGTGAAGGTCGAGGCGGTGCCGTGGGGTTGCGGCAAGCACCAGATGACAACGGCCTATGTCCTGTTCCTGGCGCACTGGGCCAAGAAGTTGTCGTGGAAGGATGTGGCCCTGTCGTTTCGAACATCGTGGGACAAGGTCTGTCAGGCGGTTGAAGTGGTGGTGGCATGGGGGTTGGAGCACCGCACACTGGGGCCGATCCAGGCTATCGGGGTTGATGAAGTTGCCTACGGCAAGGGCCACAAGTATCTGACGCTGGTCTACCAGATCGATGCGCAGTGCACACGGCTGCTGTGGGTTGGCAAGGAGCGCACGGTCAAGACGTTCGAGGAATTCTTCGACATGATTGGCGCTGATTTATCGGGCAAGATCGAGTTCGTCTGCTCGGACATGTGGAAGCCGTACCTGCGGGTGATCCGCGAGCGCTGCAGCAAGGCGCTGAATATTCTGGATCGCTTTCACATCGTCGCCAAGATGAATGACGCCCTTGACGAGGTGCGTGCTGGCGAAGCACGCAAGCTGGTGCAGGACGGCTATGAGCCCGTTCTGAAGAAGACCCGGTGGTGCGTGCTCAAACGCAAAGAGAATCTCACTGGCACCCAGCGCATCCGGCTGCGCGACATATTGAAATACAACCTGCAGACGGTTCGCGCCTATTTGCTCAAGGAACAATTCCAGCACTTCTGGGACTACGACTCGCCGACCTGGGCCGGCAAGTTCCTGGACCAATGGATCGCGCTGGTCATGCGTTCACGTATCGAGTCAATGAAAAAGGTCGCCAAGACGTTGCGCAATCACCGCGAACTCATACTCAACTACTTTCGTGCCAAAAAGCAGTTCTCCAGTGGCGTCGTCGAGGGTCTGAACAACAAGGTCAAAGTGACCATGAGAAAATCCTACGGGTTTCGGACCTTCAGAATCACTGAACTCGCCCTATATCACGTACTTGGCAAGCTTCCTGAGCCGCAACTCGCCCACAGATTTTACTGACGAAGC